>NZ_CANLUG010000007.1:0-276419 GCF_947494225.1 uncultured Psychroserpens sp. | reverse complement strand
ATCCTGTTAGATGGAGCGGAGCTTTGTCAGGAAGGGCGTAGCCAATCCTGTTAGATGGAGCGGAGCTTTGTCAGGAAAGGCGTAGTAAGTCTCATCCGCCTGTGAAGTGTGACGTTATACGAAGTAAGACGTTGTTTTCAATTTTTTCAAAACCGCTATCAAACTTGTCTAAATAAAATTAAAACCTATATTTGCAGAGATTTCAAAAACAAATGAAAACAACTAGAGTACATATAATTGCTTTAAACGGTGCTATCAGAACTGTGTTTTTTGGTAGGATAAATTCTGCATTCTAAAAATTAAATCTTCTATATATAGTAAGGCTTTCTTTTTAGAAAGCCTTTTTTTATTCTACCTATTCTAGAATCCAAAACAGATAATAACAAACCTTAAACATGTTGACATTAAAATTCATAGTATCATTAAATGTATTCCGAAATTTTCGGGAGAGGTAACCTATTGTCTAAAAAAACGTAGAGCTTCTCAGAAATGAGAGGCTTTTTTTATTTAAACAATTAAATTTATAATAATGAAAAAGCATAGAAGATTAAGAAATATAGGAATTATAGCACACGTAGATGCAGGAAAAACAACGACCACAGAGCGTATTTTATATTACACAGGGAACATCCATACATTAGGAAATATTGATGATGGAAATACAGTTACAGATAGCGATCATCAAGAAGCTAGTCGTGGTATTACAATTTCGTCGTCATCAGTTTCTGCTAATTGGAATTATAATGAAAAGACCTATCAAATTAATATTATTGATACGCCTGGACACATTGATTTCTCAATTGAAGTTGAGCGCTCATTACGTGTTTTAGATGGAGCAGTTGCATTATTTTGCGCGTCTTCAGGAGTAGAACCTCAATCTGAAACGGTTTGGAGCCAGTCTGATAAATATAACATTCCTAAGATTTGTTTTATTAATAAAATGGATCGTATTGGAGCCGATTATTTTAAGGTAGTGAGTGACATTGAAGTCGAATTTAATGTGTCAACTTTACCTTTGCAGATACCTATTGGTGAAGGGGATGATTTTGAAGGTGTTATTGATTTATTAAAAGAAAAAGCCCTGTATTGGAATTCAGATAATCATGGAAATACTTGGGAAACTAAAGATATACCTGATCATTTGAAACCTTTAGCAGACAAATGGCGAACCATTTTAATTGAAACGATTTCCAATTTTGATGAAACTATAATGCTTAAATATTTAAGTAACGACATCATAAGTACTGATATTCTTAATGAGGCTATTCGAGAGATTACGTCACAGCAGAAAGCAGTTCCTATATTATGTGGTTCGGCTTATAAGAATATTGGTGTACAACCCGTATTGGATGCTGTTATTAATTATTTGCCTTCACCTGAAGATATCGCATATATTGAAGGAATAAATAGATTATCTAATGAAAAAGTGCGCATACGTTGTACAAGAGAAGCACAGCTTACAGCTTTTGTATTTAAGGTAATAACAGATAAGTATTTTGGGAAATTAGCTATGGTACGGTTGTATTCTGGTCATGTTAATGTTGGATCAACAATCTTAAATTCTAGGACAAATCTAAAAAATAGAGTGAGTCGGATTTTAAAGATTCATGCCGATAAGCATACTGAATTAAATGAAGCACAATCAGGAGATATCGTAGCTCTCATAGGATTGAAAGATGTAAAAACAGGAGATGCCTTATCTCAGGTTAATATGCCTTTTTCATTAGAGAATATAGAGGTTTTAGATCCTGTGATTAGTTTGGCTATAGAACCAAAATCTAAAAATGATGAAAAACATTTTGGAGAAGCTTTAGCCAAAATTTTGGCAGAAGACCCTTCTTTACAAGTGGCTTTTGATAAGCAAACAGGCCAGACCTTACTTCAAGGGATGGGAGAATTGCATTTAGAAGTTCGCCTAGAGCGTTTGCGTTCAGATTTTGGAATTCAACTCAATAAAGGCAACCCTAAAGTGTCTTATCGAGAACTTTTAACACAAGATGTAGAACATACAGAAGTGTTTAAAAAGCAAACTGGAGGCACTGGGCACTTTGCTCAGATTTCATTTATTCTTGGCCCTAGACGAGATCAAGAAAAAGGATTGGAGTTTGTTAGTGAAATTAAGGGAGGTGTTATTCCAAAGGAATTTATTCCTAATGTGAAAAAAGGATTTTTGGAAGCGATGTCCTCTGGTGTTTTGGCAGGTTATCCTTTAGAAAGTATGCGAGTCATTCTTATAGATGGAAAAATTCATGATGAGGATTCTAGCGCTTTGGATTTTGAAACTGTGGCTCGAAACGGATTTAAAAAAGCCGCCGTTTTGGCAAAACCAGAATTGTTAGAACCTGTTATGAATGCCGAAATTAGCTGCCCGGAGGATTATTTAGGTAATGTAACTTCAGATGTAAGCAAACGTCGAGGTGTGATTACAGCAATTAAGGAAAACGGTATAAAACGAATTGTTAGTGCTGAAGTTCCTTTAATAGAGACTTTCGGATATATTTCCGCTTTAAGAACTTTAACTAGTGGTCGTGGTTCTGTTACTTTACAGCTATTAAAATATAGGAAAGTACCTGAACGTATATTAGACCAGATAGGGTGTTAATAACGAAGCGTCACAATGTTGTGGCGCTTTTTTATGTTCTTACCCCAAAGCTCGCTTGGTCACGTAAACTCGCCATCCAATAATGGCTAACTGGAGTTTTGTTGCTTTGCTGAGGTCTAACTGTTGTTTGGAATAACTTGGTAAGAGTAATCTATTAAGTTTGGCAAGTCCCTTAAAGAAATTCTGCTTCATATACGTTGGGTTTAAAGATTAAACCTAACCGTAAATTTAAGAGATTTGAAATGGATGCCAAAGAACTTCTTTTTAATTTTTAAATGTTGTAAAACTTATTCTAGACTAAGTTTTACAATCTTGTGGTTGATTTAGCTAATCGAAAAAAGAATATCGATTATTAGTTTTGCAAGTGTCATCATAATGTTTTGGTTTTAAGGTTAATAATTATCTCATTTTCTTGATTGAGTTTTCAATATATAATTTTGGCAATCCATTTTCCAAACATTTATAGCTAAATCTATGAAATTGCATATAGAATTATAACTAAAAAGACGGTATTTGTTTCGGTATTTATGTGACTCTCTTGTATGATATTTCATTTTGTAATATTAAATAATAGTTTTTGTTTTAATTTGTAATAATTCAAGGGGGTTTTTGAGCTTGTTTTTTTTTACCAAGGGGCATTTCGTCATAAAAACACGAAAAAATAAAGATTTCGTCTTTTTCGTTTTTCAATTTTTTGAAAAATGAGTTACAATCAATACTTAGGAAAAAGTAATCTTTTGTTAAATTTTATCATTTATTGAATGGATAATTCAAAATAGCCTTAGGAGATGATTACATTTGTAAAAAACATACAATGAAAACACCGCTATTATTTTTCATATCCATATGTTTTATGCAGCTTTCATTTTCACAAGTGGTTATTAACGAACTCGATTGTGATACACCTGGAGTTGATAATATGGAATTCCTAGAACTTTTAAGTGACACCCCAAACTTTCCTTTAGATGGTTATGTTGTCGTATTTTTTAATGGGTCCACTTCGGGAATGAACTCTAGCTATTTTACAGTAGATTTAGACGGTTACGTTACCGATATAAATGGATTGTTGCTTATTGGTAGTAATTCGGTGAGCCCTGTACCTCAAGTACTAATTTCAGAAAATGTATTTCAAAATGGAGCAGATGCCGTTGCTATTTATCAGGCAAATGCTACAGATTTCCCAGAAGAAACTGTTGCCACTATTGATAATTTAGTCGATGTTTTAATTTATGGAACAGCCGATGCTGACGATGTCGATATGATAAATATTTTTAATCAAGATCCTAGATTTGCTGATATTCAACAAATTAATGAAGGTCCTGGGAACAATACCAATTCCATTCAGAGATTTGTTGATATGGATGATAATGTAACTTATACCGCTACAGATCCTACACCAAGGCAGCTTAATGATGGTAGTGGGGTTGTACTTAACGGAATTAGTATGAGTGTTGCCCAAACACAATATAATGAAGACGAAGCGTTTGATATTACCTTTACTTCGGAAACACCTGTGACCGAAACTTTAAATTTTAATATTCTACTTGATAATTTTGGATTTGATTCATCAGATTTTACTGGAAATACAGCGATTACAATTCCTATGAATCAGAGTACAGCTTCAACAACAATTACCTTAATTGATGATTCTGATGATGAAGGCGACGAGGTTACTCGAATTCGATTTGAGAGTTTACCAGTTGCTTACCTCGCCCTTAATAATAATCTACAAATTAGAATTGTAGACAATGATTTTACAGTGGCTAATTTTGGAACACCGTTAAATCCTACCTTCGGAAATGTAACTAGTGCACAACCTGCAGGTTATTACAACACACTCGATGGGCTTGCTGATGACGATTTACGTCAGGCGTTACAAAATATTATTGCAGATCCAAGTGTCGTAAGAGCTCAAACTTATGCTGATGTTTTAGACATTCTTATGGATGCCGATCAAAACCCTTTAAATAGTAACCAAGTCTGGTTGTTATATACTGAACAAGGAAGAGCTAAATTAGATTTACAAACAGGTTCTGATAATAATGGGAAATGGAATAGGGAACATACGTATCCGAGGTCGAGAGGCGGTTTTAATGATATTGAGGCAGATGAAATTGCAGATGGGGTAGATGTGTTTTGGACGACAAAAGCAGATTCTTTACGTCACGGAAATTCTGATGCTCATGCGCTTCGCGCTGCAGACGGACCGCAAAATAGCACAAGAGGTAGTCAACATTATGGACAATATACTGGGCCTGTAGCAACACAAGGTAGTTTCTATGGTGATGTTGCGAGAAGCGTTTTGTATATGGAAATTAGATATAATGGCTTACAAGTCGTTAATGGCTTTCCTGAAAACGGACCAGGAGAGTTAGGAGATTTAGCAACTTTACTAGATTGGCATAGAAATGATCCTCCTGATGATTTCGAAATGAATAGGAATAATATCGTTTATACTTGGCAGTTTAATCGAAACCCTTTTATCGATCAGCCAGATTTGGTAGAATATATTTGGGGAACTAATGTTGGAGATACTTGGGATCAAGAACTCAATGTAACCGAGTTTGATGTTAATACGGTTAAAGTGTATCCTAACCCTTCTAACGGTAGGATTTCTATCCAAGGTTTAAACACCGATGCAGTGGTTAATGTATTGTCTGTAGAGGGCAGACAGATTAAGGCCATAAAAGGGAGTGCCAATAATGTGATAGATTTTAACTTGGCAAGCGGAATGTATGTACTTCATATAATTTCAGAAGAAAAAACAGTTGTCAAAAAGTTATTAGTTAGATAACTTCGTATTGAATCCATAAAAAAAGCGTCTCAAAAATATTGAAACGCTTTTTTTATAGACGATTGTAATTAATGACCTATTGCTCGAATGAATAGATTGTTGCCTTTAGATTTTCCCATGATGATATCTGGAATCGCCTGATCTTTTTCTTTCCAACTCGATGTTGATTTGTTTCCGTTTTTATCATTTAAGGTAATTTTTATTCCCGTAATCTCTCCTGCCTTATTGCGACGTACTTTTGTGAATTTTGCATCAATGCCAAGTTTTTTTAATTGGCTTTTTTGTCTTTTTAAGTTGTCATCACTAGCGTCTTTAGTTATTATAAATTCCGCTAAGCTATGATCGTCACTTACAAAAGCATAAGATGCGTTAGTTGTAAATACATTAGGGCTGCCTTCTACAACTTCTACTACTGTTGGACTATATTGACTACCAGTAACAACTGTTCCTGTTCTATAACCCCTCACAACTTTAGGGGACTTCGTTCTAACAACGACTGCGCCATTTTTCGCTTTTTCTCCATATACCTTAACGGCTGTTTTATCTTTTATTATATCTATAGTGTTTATACTATTTGGGTCTATATCACTTACTTTTCCGTTAGCAATAACTTTTCCATCAACAATATAAAGTGGTTGTTTACCGTCGGTTTCAATAAATTCGTATAAGACTCCTGTTTTGTACTTTTCGTCAGATTTAACAAAGATGTTTTTTGATCCTTTTTTGGTCATTATGATAACACCATTTTTTCCTTTTTCGCCATAAAGCTCATAGGCAGAGGTGCCTTTTAAAACATTAATAGTGCTTATTTTTTCAGAATCAATATTTTCAAAAACAGATTTGTCTACCTGTTTCCCGTCAATTATAAATAAGGGATTATCAGATTCCGAAATAAAAATATTGGTCTTATTTCCATTTTGAGAGGCGTTAATATTTGTCTTTGTGCCATCATCACTAATCCAGAAATTTCGCCCTGTAGCTTGGACATGGATTTCAGATTCATCGCCATTAGAGGTGTGAACCTTAATTTTAGTGGCTTTGGCTTTTTTGTCACCATCATCTTTTTTCCAGGAGTTATATACTTTTACTTTCTTATCATCGTCACTTTCCCAAACTGTAAATGCTTTATCTATAGTTCCAATATTGAATGACTTCTCAGTGCTTTTAAAGCGAAATGCAGCAATACCGTCTTCATCATTTATACTGTAGTTTGATGAACGTTCGGCACTTTTAAAATCTGTTTTAATACTTGTGATTTCTCCTTTTGCATTTCGTTTAAGGTCTGTATAAGTAAAAGTTATTCCTTTTTCTTTGAGGCGCTCCTGAAGTTTCTCAAGTTGTTTGTCGGTAGTATCTTTGGAAATAACTACTTCAATATCTCCAGTTTGAAGAGCAGGAGAACTAGATGTTGAAATGTCTTCTGAAGGCGCTTCAATATATATAGTTTCTGTGTTGAAACTCATCATAAATAAGGCTATTACCGGAAGTACTAGTCCAAATTTAAGTTGGTTAATTTTGTGTGATTTTGATTTGTGTAACATAACAATTCGTTTTTTAATTAATGATGTATAAAAATTATTAGTAAATATCAGCCTATGATTTTTCACGCTCGCTTTTAATAAAACCGTTTGATAACTTTTATCGCATTCTGAAATGTACTGAGCTTTTTGATCCGCAATAAATTCTAAATTTTGTTGTAACGCTTTTTTGTACAACCAGATAATCGGGTTAAACCAGAATAGAATACATGACAACTGGGCAAGGATGGTATCTACAGAGTGTAATTCTGAGGTGTGAACTTTTTCATGATTAATAACGTGTGCTAGTTCATCATCTTTGAACTGATTTGGATTGTAAACAATACGATTAAAAAATGAAAAAGGAGGAACCTCTGCTTTAGTTTCAAGGAGTTTATGTGAATGGGACGCTACCACTTGACTTGTCTTTAAAATTTTCCTTAGAGACAAGAACTCTATGGCTAATTTTCCTAAGAAAAATAGGAGTCCAGCTAAATAAGCCCACAGTATCAATTGAGAGTAATTAAAAGGTGTCTCTTGTTCAATCCCTTGATTATTAACATATATAGAAGTATCTGTGGCAAAGGTGAAACCTGTAGTTTGAGTTGGCGTATATTCAATATAAGTGGGAATAACAATCAATGGAATACAGCAGGCGAATACCAGACCCGACAGTAAAAACCACCTATTTGCTTGAAAGAAAGTTTCTCGTTGCAAAAACAACTGATAACATAGATAGAATATTAAAAGTATGGCAGAAGCCTTAAGTAAATAGTCCATAATTATTTCTTTTTTTCAATTAAAGCAATGATTTCTTTAAGTTCGTCAACACTAATTTTTTCTTCTTTAGCAAAGAAAGACACCACGTTTTTATACGAACTATTAAAATAATTTTCGATAGCAGTATTCATAAAACGTTTTTTGTAGGCCTCTTTACTCACAATAGGGAAGTATTGATGTGTCTTACCATATGCGTTGTAACTTACATATCCTTTTTCTTCCAAATTTCTTATGATGGTTGATAAGGTGTTATAGTGAGGTTTGTCTTCGGTGATTTCTGCAAGTACATCTTTAACAAAACCTTTTTCAAGGTTCCATAAGATGTGCATAATTTCTTCTTCTTTATTAGTTAACTTTTGCACGATTGATAGGTTTTGATTGTGTGACAAATCTATAACTATTTTTATAGTTATACAACTATTTATTTAGTTATTTAACTAAAATTTAAGTTTTTGCAATTATGAAATAGGGGGATTTTAACTATTTGTCACTATGCAAATTATGCTATCTTCGCAAAAATTTAGAATACATGAGTTTAGTCTGGATAATCTTAGGATTAATGTTGTTGGTTGTTGGTGGTGAGTTTTTAGTGCGTTCATCGGTTGCGCTATCATTTAAATTGAGCATTTCTAAGATGGTCATAGGTATGACCGTTGTTAGTTTTGCAACATCGGCTCCAGAGCTATTAGTGAGTTTAAATGCCGCATTAAATGAGTCTCCTGCGATTGCTATAAACAATGTTATTGGTTCAAACATTGCTAATATTGGGCTGGTCTTAGGTATTACGGCATTGGTAAGTTCTATTGCGGTAGACAAGTCGTTTTACAGGCTTAACTGGCCAGTCATGATGTTATTTTCAATGGCGCTTTATTATTTCCTGTCTAATGACAATCAACTAACCTCTGTGGAAGGTCTTATTTTATTTTCAGGTCTAATTGTTTTTTTAGTCGTCCTTATACGATCTGCAAAAAAAGATGAGACAACCGAAGTTGTTGATGATAATCTTGCGATAGTATCTAATTTTAAAATTGGGATTTGGTTACTTATTGGTGCGGCAGCACTGTATTATGGATCAGAATGGTTAGTAGAAGGAGCAAAAGATTTGGCAACAGATGTTGGTGTAAGTGAAGCCGTAATTGCGGCAACAGTAATCGCCATTGGTACTAGCGTACCAGAATTAGCGGCTTCTGTTATTGCGGCTGTTAAGAAAGAAAAAGCATTGTCTTTGGGGAATTTAATAGGCTCAAATATTTTTAATATTGGTTCTGTACTTGGTTTAACATCTATCGTAAAGACGATTCCTGTAACAAATGCTTCTATTTTGGATCATGATATTTTTTGGATGTTAGGATTTGCTGGAGTGTTGATTCTATTGATTCTTATACCTAAAAGGTTTCAGATTTCGCGATACAAAGGCCTCCTGTTGGTTGCGGCCTATGGCGCCTTTATATTTTTAGCATTTAAATCTCAATCATAAAAAACGCCTTCTTAGAAGAAGGCGCCTTTATGAACAATATATCAATGGTATCTAACCAATATTGGCAGATTTTACTGTTTTTATAATACGACCGGCAATTTTGTATGGATCACCATTTGACGCAGGGCGCCTATCTTCTAACCAGCCTTTCCATCCTTTTTCTACTGTAATAATAGGAATACGAATAGAGGCTCCTCTATCTGAGACACCATAACTAAAATCATCAATAGAAGCTGTTTCATGCAAACCAGTAAGGCGTTGGTCATTAAACTCTCCGTAGACCGCAATATGTTCTTTTGTTACTGGTCTAAAGGCTTCACAAATTTTTTCATAAACCTCTTTACTTCCGCAAGTTCTTAATGTAGTATTTGAAAAATTGGCGTGCATTCCAGAACCATTCCAATCACCTTTTACTGGTTTTGGGTGGTACTCAATATAATAACCATATTTTTCTGTTAAACGATCTAAAAGATAACGCGCAATCCAAATTTCGTCACCAGCTATTTTTGCTCCTTTTGCAAACAACTGAAATTCCCACTGCCCAGATGCTACTTCTTGGTTAATACCTTCGAAGTTTAATCCTGCCGCAATGCATAAGTCTGCATGCTCTTCAACAAAATCACGTCCATGTGTGTTTCTTCCACCTACAGAGCAATAATACATACCTTGTGGTCCAGGATATCCTCCAATAGGGAAACCTAGTGGTAATTGCGTATGTGTATCCATGATAAAGTATTCTTGCTCAAACCCAAACCAAAAGTCATTATCTTCATCTTCTATTGTAGCTCTGGCATTAGATTCGTGTGCTGTTCCGTCTGCGTTTAAAACTTCTGTCATTACCAAGTAACCATTTTCTCTAGCTGGGTCTGGATAAATAGCAACAGGCTTTAATAAACAATCTGAAGATCCTCCTTCAGCTTGTCGGGTAGAACTGCCATCAAAAGACCAGATTGGACAGTCTTCTAGTTTTCCGCTAAAGTTATCTTCAACCTTAGTTTTGCTTCTCATGTTTTGAGTTGGCTTATAGCCATCTAACCAAATGTATTCTAACTTAGATTTGCTCATGCTTATTAATTTTTTTAAAAATTGAAAGCACAAATATTGTAATTTTTATGTTTTGGTCAAAAAAAAGAGGGTTATTTTAGATAAAATGTTATTAACAACTGTTGATACCCTATTTTTTTTAGGGGTATATTGTATATGTTTTCAAATATTAGTTATTTTTGCCCTAATAAAATTAATAAACAGTAATAATATGTCTACTTTAAGATTTCATGCATTAAAGGAAGTATTTAATCATCGACCAATTCAAATTAAGGAACAGGCAAGACGATCTGAAATTTTTGGGTCTAATGTGTTTAACGAGTCTACGATGCGTCAATATTTAACTAGAGAAGCATTTGAAAGTGTTATGGATGCTGTTAGTAACGGTTCTAAAATCGATAGAAGAATTGCCGATCATATTTCAACAGGTATGAAAGAATGGGCGATTTCCAAAGGTGCTACACATTATACACATTGGTTTCAGCCCTTAACTGGTGCCACTGCAGAAAAGCATGATGCATTTTTTGAAACAATTGGTAATGGCCTTTCAATCGAGAAATTTGAGGGCGGGCAACTTGTACAGCAAGAACCAGATGCTTCGAGTTTTCCTAATGGAGGTATTAGGAATACATTCGAAGCTCGAGGTTATACGGCTTGGGATCCTACGTCTCCGGCATTTATTTATGGAACGACATTATGTATACCAACCGTTTTTGTGTCCTATACAGGAGAGGCTCTGGATTATAAAACACCATTATTAAGAGCATTGCAGGCAGTAGATTCGGCTGCGGTTGCTGTTTGTAAATATTTTGATAAAAATGTAAAAAAAGTAAATGCTTCTTTAGGATGGGAACAGGAGTATTTCTTGATAGATAGTGGTTTAGCTATGTCTCGACCTGATATTGTGCTCACTGGTAGAACCTTATTAGGACACTCTCCAGCTAAGGGACAGCAACTAGATGATCACTACTTTGGTACAATACCAAATAGAGCGATGGCCTATATGCGTGATTTAGAAACCGAATGTATGTTACTTGGTATTCCTGTAAAGACAAGGCATAACGAAGTGGCTCCTAACCAGTTTGAATTAGCACCAATTTACGATGAAGCTAACTTGGCTGTTGATCATAATTCTTTATTAATGGATGTTATGGAGAAGATTGCTGAACGACATAATTTTAAAGTGCTTTTTCATGAAAAACCATTTGCTGGAGTTAATGGCTCTGGTAAACATAATAATTGGAGTTTAGGAACAAATACAGGTGTGAACTTGCTAAGTCCAGGAAAGACCCCAATGAGTAATCTTCAATTTTTGACATTTTTTATTAATACAATTAAAGCGGTTCACGACAATGAAGAATTATTAAGAGCGGCAATTGCTTCGGCAAGTAACGATCATCGTTTAGGGGCTAATGAGGCACCGCCAGCGATTATGTCTGTATTTATTGGAGCACAGTTAACAAAGGTGCTTGACGAGTTAGAAAATGTAACCAATGGGAAACTTTCTCCTGAAGAAAAGACCGATTTAAAATTAAATGTTGTTGGAAAGATTCCAGATGTGTTGCTAGACAATACAGATAGGAACCGAACCTCTCCTTTTGCATTTACTGGTAATAAATTCGAATTTAGAGCTGTAGGTTCTACAGCTAACTGTGCTAATCCGATGACCGTTTTAAATACTATTGTTGCCAGACAGTTAATTAATTTTAAAGATGAGGTCGATGCACTTATTTCTAAGAAGGACATGAAGAAAGATGACGCTATTTTTAATGTGCTGAGAGAGTATATTAAAACATCGAAACCAATTCTATTTGAAGGCAATGGCTATGGTGAGGCATGGGAGAAAGAGGCTAAAAAACGAGGACTTAGCAATAACAAAACGACTCCAGAAGCTTTAAAGGCGAAAGTATCGCAAAAGGCCATTCGCCTTTTTGAAGAATTAGGCGTAATGAATAGTGTAGAGACGGAAGCACGCTATGAAATTGAAATGGAAGAATATGTGCTTCGAATTCAAATTGAAGGAAGGATATTGGGCGATATTGCCAGAAATCATGTGGTGCCAACAGCCGTTCGTTACCAAAACATTTTGATTGATAATGTAAAAGGACTTAAGGAGATTTATGGTGCGTCTTTTAAAAAGTTGGCAAAAGAACAACTGAATTTAATTGAAGATATATCTAGTCATATAGAAGGTATTAACTCTAAAGTCACAAAAATGACAGAGGAAAGGAGGAAAGCCAATGCTATCGAAAACTTAGAAAATAAGGCTCATGCTTATTGCAATAAAGTGAAACCTCTTTTTGATGATATTAGATATCATTGCGATAAGTTAGAATTGCTTGTTGATGACGAACTTTGGCCGTTGACGAAGTATAGAGAGTTGTTATTTACAAAATAAAAGTGTTTCTAAAAGCCCTGTTTATTGAGGTTTTTAGCGCTAAATGGATGAAATTTAGGCTTATCTGTACGTAGTCTTACGTATATACAATCCCTAATTAATGTATTTCACCCCATAATTTTATCAACTAGTCGAAAATATAGTTAAAGCTATATAAACACTAACATAATTGGTTAAGTTTGTAATGCTATTAATCAATTTTTTGTAAAAATGAAAAAGTTACTACTAAGCGTAGCTGCACTCATGTTTGCTACCTTGTTGTTTTCTCAGGACGACTCTAACGACGTTAAAGATGACCTAACTCAGGACAGCGTTGTAAAGACCGAAGCGAGATTTCAAGCAGAATCGTAAATGATTTCTGATGCTTACAAAAATTAGTTGGCATAGTTTTCATTGCCAGTTAAAAAGACAAATGAATTTTATAAATCCATTTGTCTTTTTTTATATAGGACAGTTAATTTTCTTAAAAATGTAAGTCATTGATAATTAATTTTTTATATTGCCAGCCGCCTTACCAAATCTTTTGAACCTAAAATCACTTTGTTATTGGTTTAGTTTAACCAAAACAAAATTTGATGATAGCACAACAAATTCGTTTCAATTTACTAATCTTAGTAGTTTGTTTAATTGGATGTCAGTCGGTAGCTCAGGAGTTATCCGAAACACCAAAGGAACCCAAAACCAAATTTTACGAAATAAGAGGAACTAATGCCTTCGATGTGGCTTTAGGAACTTCTGTAATCAATGGAGATTTCATTGATCCTATGTTCGAGATTTATAGTCATTTTGGTTACAAGCGACATCTAACCCCACATTTAGCAATAGATTTTGGGTATCATAAGTTTAATTTGGCATATATCGATCTTTTTAATGAAGGTTTTATGTCTTTTGATCTTAATCTAGAACTATTGTTAATACCACATGAGCGATTTTCACCATTTATTTTCGCAGGTGCAGGTTATAATGCGTCCAATCATTTTAAGCAAACAGCTCCAAAAGTTCAAGGAGGAATAGGCTTGGAGTGCATTGTATCTAATCAATTTGCACTTAAATTATACACAGATTATAATTATGTGTCTAGCGATACACTCGATGGTTTAGAAGCTGGAGCATCTGATGATACGTACTTTAGAATTGCCTTTGGTATGAACTTCTATTTTGGTGGTGCGGAAAAGAAAGCTAAAATCTTGGAAGATTATTCAACCGAAATTGAATCAAATTCAATAACTGATGATAAAAATAGACCCAAATTGTAATTAACAATTCTTATTTTTGTGGCTCAAAATAATTAGATGAGCCAAGATATTAGTAAACGTTACGCGCAAAGAGGTGTTTCTGCCTCTAAAGAGGATGTGCATAATGCAATCAAGAATATAGATAAAGGATTGTTTCCTAAGGCATTTTGCAAAATTGTACCAGATTATTTGACGAATGACAATGACTATTGTCTAATCATGCATGCAGATGGAGCAGGAACTAAAAGTTCTTTAGCTTATATGTACTGGAAAGAAACAGGAGATTTATCGGTTTGGAAAGGTATTGCTCAAGATGCACTTATTATGAACATAGATGATTTGTTATGTGTTGGAGCTACAGATAATATAATGCTCTCTTCTACCATTGGTCGTAATAAAAACCGTATCCCTGGAGATGTTATTTCGGCAATTATTAATGGCACAGAAGAGCTTATTAAAGATTTAAAGACCTTTGGTGTAACTATACATTCTACGGGAGGTGAGACTGCCGATGTTGGTGATCTCGTAAGAACTATTATCGTCGACTCGACTGTTACGGCCCGAATGAAACGAAGCGAGGTTATCGACAATGCAAACATAAAGGAAGGTGATGTTATTGTTGGTTTAGAAAGTTTCGGTCAAGCTACTTATGAAAGTGAATATAATGGAGGTATGGGAAGTAATGGATTAACTTCTGCGCGACATGATGTGTTTCATAAGTATTTGGCAGAAAAATACCCCGAAAGTTTTGATGCGTCTGTTCCTGAAGATCTAGTGTATTCGGGACAAACAAAGCTAACTGATTCTGTTGAAAATTCGCCATTAGATGCAGGTAAGTTAGTGCTGTCACCAACACGTACATATGCTCCAATTATAAAAGCTATACTTTCAAAGTTTTCTTCGGAAACGTTACATGGTATGGTGCACTGCTCTGGAGGAGCGCAAACTAAGATTCTCCATTTTGTTGAGAATTTGCATATCATTAAGGATAATATGTTCGAGATACCTCCATTGTTTAAACTTATTCAAGAACAATCCAAAACAGATTGGAAGGAGATGTATCAAGTGTTTAATTGTGGTCATCGCATGGAGTTATACGTTACACCGGAAATAGCAGAAGATATAATTGCTATTTCAAAATCGTTTAATGTTAATGCTCAAATTATCGGTCACGTGGAATCTTCTGCAGAAAAGAAACTTACAATAAAAAGCTCTTATGGTGTTTTTGAATACTAAATAAAGCCCTTTATTAAAAGTAGAAAAGAAACCGTTAAGAAGCCGTCAAACAAAAAGATAACAGTAAAAAATTTCATATTAGAAACACCACGTATTCTATAAAAACGTAAACGTTGTCTTACCTTTCTATCGCTAATTAGAAACCATAGCACGAAAACCAAAAATAGTTTTGTTGATAGCGCTAAGATAAGCTCAGGGTTAATTATAGTAATTCCAAGCGTTACGATAAATGACCATAATGCCATTGATTTGTAATAGTTTAATATAGATTTGACTTGCTTTTGCATGTTGATATAACGTCAAAACATATGAGATTATTTTTCATTTGAGTAACAAGTTTTTCACTATGATGAATTCATAAATTATCGTATTTTTGAAACACAATTTTAGAAGATAAATGTTAGAGAAATTACAAATAGTAAAACAGCGTTTTGATGAGGTGAGTGATTTAATCATTCAGCCCGATATAATTACAGATCAAAAGCGTTATGTTCAGCTTAATAAGGAGTATAAAGATTTGCGCGTTCTTATGGATAAGCGCGAGTTGTATATAGAATTGACCAATAATTTAAACGAAGCAGAAGAAATTATTGCGGATGGTAGTGATGCCGAAATGGTTGAAATGGCTAAAATGCAATACGATGAAGCTAAGGAAGGTATTCCTAAGCTCGAAGAAGATATTCGATTTTTGCTTATACCAAAAGATCCAGATGACATGAAAAATGTTGTTGTTGAGGTAAGGGCAGGAACTGGAGGAGATGAGGCGAGTATCTTTGCAGGAGATTTATTTAGAATGTATACCAAGTACTGTGAAGGTAAGGGGTGGAATGTTAGTGTTGTAGACTTAAATGAAGGTACTGCTGGAGGTTATAAAGAAATTATTTTTGAAGTTTCTGGTGAAGATGTTTATGGAACTTTGAAATTTGAAGCTGGTGTACATCGTGTGCAGCGGGTTCCGCAAACTGAAACGCAAGGGCGTGTGCATACTAGTGCTGCCACTGTAATGGTGTTGCCTGAGGCTGAAGAATTCGATGTAGAACTCGATATGACTGAAGTTAGAATTGAACGTACAACTTCAACTGGACCAGGAGGTCAATCTGTAAATACAACATATTCGGCAATTAAGTTGCACCATGAACCTACAGGAATGATTGTAAGTTGTCAAGATCAAAAGTCATCTCACAAAAACTTGGAAAAGGCTTTAAAAGTACTACGTTCACGCTTATATGAGAAAGAATTGGCTAAGAAACAAGCAGCCGATTCTGAAAAACGTAAAAGTATGGTAAGCTCTGGTGATAGAAGTGCAAAGATTAGAACATACAATTACCCGCAAGGACGAGTTACCGATCACAGAATTGGATTAACGCTATATGACCTACAGAATATAATTAATGGCGATATTCAGAAATTAATTGATGAATTAATGCTGGCGGATAATACAGAAAAGTTAAAAGCTAGTGATGAACATATATAAACTTTAAGCCTCTATTTTGGAGGCTTTTTTAATGAGTAAATGAACATATTAATTATTATGGGGCCTCCTTATTCGGGAAAAGGGACCCAGTGTGAATTTTTAAAAGACATTTTAAATTACAAGCATATTTCTACTGGAGATGTTTGTAGAAAAGAAACATCAAATAAAACCGAAATAGGTCTCTTGTTGTCTAAGTACGAAGAAAATGGCGATTTAGTTCCGGATAGTACAATGAAAACATTATTTGGTATGACGCTTGATGAAAATTTGAATGAAAAAGGTATTATTTTGGATGGATATCCAAGAACAATTCCTCAAGTAGATGACCTTTTAGAGCTAATAAAAGAAAGAAATCTAAATGTTGAAAAGGTGCTTCATATTGAAGTTCCTAAGGAAGAGTTGCTTGTTAGAGCAAAAAAAAGGGCAGCTACTTCTAATCGTAAAGATGACAAAGATGAGCATACACATGTGAAGCGAATTGAAGTTTTTGAAAACGAAACCAAACCTGCAATAAACTATCTGGCCACTTTAATGAGTGTTGATACATTTGATGGTTTAGGGACAATAGCGTCTATTACGAATAATATAAAGTCTAGTTTAATAAATTAATAAAAATTGACAACAGAACAACTTACAAACCAAATCAAAAAAAAGAACTCTTTTCTATGTATTGGATTAGATGTAGACTTAGATAAAATTCCGAAACATTTGTTGGCAGAAGATGACCCTATTTTTGCATTTAATAAAGCCATTATAGATGCAACACATCACTTGTGTGTAGCCTACAAACCAAATACTGCGTTTTATGAGGCTTACGGACTTAAAGGATGGAGGGCTCTTGAAAAAACAATAGAATATCTCAATGAGAATTATTCTGAAATTTTCACAATAGCCGATGCTAAACGAGGCGATATAGGGAATACTAGTACAATGTACGCTAAAGCATTTTTTGAGGATTTAGCGTTCGATAGTGTTACTGTGGCACCTTATATGGGAAAGGATTCTGTAGAACCTTTTTTGGCATTTGATAATAAGCACACCATTCTTTTAGCATTAACCTCTAATAAAGGAGCATTTGATTTTCAAACGAAAACCATTGAAGGGAAAGAACTCTATAAAGAGGTTCTGGAGACATCTAAAACTTGGAGTAATTCGGAAAATCTAATGTATGTTGTTGGTGCTACTAAGGCAGAGTTTTTGGCAGATATTCGACAGATTATCCCTAATAACTTCTTGTTGGTTCCAGGTGTTGGGGCTCAAGGCGGAAATTTGCAAGAGGTATGTAAATACGGGATGAATGACTCTGTAGGTTTACTGATCAATTCGTCACGCGGTATTATATATGCATCACAAAGTGATGATTTTGCTCAAGCTGCTGCTCAAAAAGCGAAAGCGTTACAGCTGCAAATGGAGGTCATAATTAACCATTAATCATCTCTCGTAGTAAGTATTGAAGTTGTTATTGTAATATGAAATACCTCGACCAACTACAACGTACTATAGAGCTTAAAAAGACGCCTAAGCGTATAGTCTCTTTAGTGCCTTCTCAAACCGAATTATTGGTAGATTTAGGTTTGGAATCTTTTATTGTGGGTGTAACTAAATTTTGTGTACATCCTTCCGATCTGAGACAAAAAACAAATGTCGTTGGAGGTACAAAAAAAGTGAATTACGATAAAATCATAGCATTACATCCCGATATCATTCTTTGTAATAAAGAAGAAAATACGAAAGATATGATATCAGAACTCAAAAGTATTGCACCAGTTCATATTAGCGATATATATAATATAGAAGATGCATTAGAACTTATTAATATGTATGGCAAATTGTTCTCAGTAGAGGAGAAATCGGCGATTATAACTCAAAACATTGTAAGCGCTAAAAATGATTTTTCAAAATATACTGAAAACAGACCTAAGTTAAAAGTAGCCTATTTTATTTGGAAAGATCCGTGGATGGTTGCGGCGCAAGAGACCTTTATTGATGAGATGATTTCTCTAAATGGTTTCGAAAATTATTTTGAAAATTTAAAACGTTATCCTGAGATCGATATAGAAGCTCTTGATGATAGCTTAGACGCCGTTTTATTGTCTAGTGAGCCTTTTCCTTTCAATGAAAGTCATGTGGCATCATTGGCTCAAAAGCTTAAGAATACCAAAATTATAGTAGTTGATGGAGAATATTTTTCTTGGTATGGTTCAAGGTTGCAAAATGCATTTGACTATTTTAAAAAGCTACATCAAGATCTTTAGTGTTTGCTTTTTTCAAATTGAGAATGCGTTGTTTTAATTTATGTGCTTCGTATAATAAGATATCACTTAGGCTCATATCAGTATATTCTAAGTTGTAGGCTTCTTCCATAAAACGAACATATTTCTCCTCTAATTCTTTTAAGCTAAATACCTTATTTATCTCTGGTCTTATTTTTCCAACTTTGCAAAATTGTGAATTCATGATAACGTGTTTTTAATCTATATACGAGTAAAAAACTGCATTTAGATGAAAGTTGAGCGTTAAGAAAATGTGAAATTAATTTTGAAGCGCTAATGATAAATCTCTATTCAAATACTTGAGTTTGTTTATCTTGTGTAGGAGTTTGATTGCTTTAAATTCTGAAATATCACTCAAGGCAGAATCTGTTTGACGAAAATTATAGGCTTGCTCAATAAGCGACTTGTAACGAGCTAGCAGCAAGTTATGGTTGTCTATAATTTTTTGCGTGTACTCCATCACGAGGGAATTTGTAATTAAATTTAGATAAAATATTGTAATTCAACACTATAATTTTTGAAAATGTTAATAAAAAAAATCGACCTGAAGTTTAATGGTCGATTTTTAACTAATATTCTAATTCGTAATGAATAAGGAAATGTAATCTTACTAACTGATACAAATATGGTCCATATTTTTTATTTTTATGTTATGTTAATATTAGCTTTATATTAAAACTGATTTAATAGATTTATAATAAACACATCATAATGAGACATATTCTACTTTCGTTTGCGTTGCTTTTTTCTTCTTTAGTTTTTGCTCAAAAAGACACCTGTAATTGTTGTACTGAAAATCATGAGGCTTTCGACTTTTGGATAGGAGAGTGGACGGTTACTAATCCAGATGGTAGTCCTGCCGGCGAAAATTCTATTCAGAAAATTCAAGACAATTGTATTTTGTTAGAACGATGGACTAGCGCCAAAGGAGGCTATACAGGAACAAGCCAGAATTTTTACAACCTTAAAACCAAACAATGGGAACAGTTGTGGATAGATAATCAGGGCGGTCACCTAAAACTGAAAGGTAACAGAAAAGGAAATCAAATGATCATGCGTACAGATGACCAGATCAATAAAGAAGGTAAATCCTTCTACCATCAGATTACCTGGACAAAAAATGATGATGGATCCGTTCGACAACTATGGGAAACATACACCGAAGGTAAAACTGTTACTATTGCCTTTGACGGGCTCTATAAAATGAAAAGTAAAAAGTAATGTATCGCTTAATCTTGAAGTGCAAATACTTTTTTCAATAGGTCTGTAGTTCGAGAGGATACCTTGTTTCTAATCTCTTTTTCCTCTACAGCAATCATAGTATATACACCTTTTAAAGCTTCTCCTGTTACATAATCTGTAAGGTCGGGGTTAACGTTATTTGTAAACGGTATAGCGTTGTATTTGTTGATGAGGTTCTCCCAAATTTGATCTGCTCCAACCTTAGAAAATGAGTTGTTGATAACAGGTTTGAATTTGTTGTAAAGTGCTGTTTGAGTTTTTGAAGTTAAATATTGTGTTGCAGCATCATCGTTTCCTAGCAAAATATTTTTCGCATCATTAAATGTAATGCCTTTTACAGCATCTATAAATATTGGTGTAGCTTCACTTACCGCATCTTCTGCTGCTCTGTTGAGAACTTTTAAGCCCTCGTCGGCTAAATTTCCTAAGCCAATATCGCGTAAACCTTTGTCGACTTTTTGCAATTCTTCAGGTAATAAAATCTTTACTAATTCATTTCTAAAGAAACCATCCTTTTGAGTTAGTTTGCTCACTTGCTTGTCAATACCTAAGTCAAGTGCTTGCCGTAATCCTGAAGCAATATCAGCATTACTTAACACACCTCCACCTTGAGGAAGACTATTAACAACATCTTGAAGTTCAGCACAAGCTGTAAGATTAAACACTAAAACAAAAGCTAAAAATTTACGAATCATGGGTTTGGGATTTTATATATTTAACAAATATAGATATTTTACTTATGAGAAGCTTTCAAATTTTATGCCTAATAACAACGTTTTTGTTTTTTAATTGTAAAAAGAAAGAGGTTGAAACTATAGGCGCCAGAGATTTTAAGCAATATATTACGGTTTTGGGAATTGCGCAAGATGCAGGTTTTCCACAAATTGATTGTGAAAAGGCGTGTTGCATGTCCTTTTATGAGGAGAAAGAATCTAAGAAAATGGTGTCTTGCTTGGGTCTAGTTGATTTAGAAGCTAAAAAGAAGTGGTTATTCGATGCCACTCCAGATATGCCAGAGCAAATTCAAATTTTAAAAACAAAACACCTTGATAATAATAATGTTATTGATGGTGTTTTTTTAACACATGCTCATATAGGACATTATACAGGGTTAATGCATTTTGGTTTTGAGGCTTTAGGTGGAGATGATATTCCTATTTATGCTATGCCTAGGATGAAAACATTTTTAGAAACAAATGGCCCTTGGAGTCAATTAGTTAGTTTTAATAATATCAAATTGAATGGGCTTCAAAAAGACTCTACAGTTAATATTAGTAGTTCGTTAAAGATTACACCATTGCAAGTGCCACATCGTGATGAATTTTCTGAAACAGTTGGATACAAGGTTAAAGGACCTCATAAATCGGCATTGTTTATTCCAGATATTGATAAATGGCATCTTTGGGAAAGAGATATTATTGAAGAGGTTAAGCGCGTCGATTATGCTTTTATTGATGCCTCTTTCTTTCGAGATGGAGAGTTGAAACGAGATATGAGTAAAATTCCACATCCGTTTACGACAGAAACTACCACCTTGTTTCAGAACGAATCTTTAGAAACCAAGCGAAAAATCTATTTTATTCATTTTAATCACACAAATCCTACGCTAAAAGATACGCATCCACTAAAAGACAGTATTCAAAATTTAGGATTTAATTTTGCTAAAGAGGGAGCGGAATTCGAATTGTAATTAGAAAAGTTCGAATAATTCGTATAAAATACTATTTTAGCACAATAGTTGTTAATATAAAGGGAGTTATAAAAGCAAATGAATGAATTTTAATAAATTTCTTTTACTATTATTTTGTGTCGGATTGTCGTTTTCTGGTTATAGTCAAATTCGTTTTTCTGAAACAATACAAGTATCTAAATCTGCAACAGATACAAAGGCATCACTTTTTTTTATAGACTTTTGGGCAACATGGTGTGGTCCCTGTGTCTATGCGTCTGAATATTTGGGAGTATTGCAGAAACAGTATCCGGATCGCTTTTATGTCATCTCACTAAGCGAAGAAAACCCAGAGGTTGTTAAGCGATTTTTAAAAAGAAAGCCAACAGATCTGGCTATATCAATAGATTATAAAGGAGAAACTTTTAGAGATAATAACATTAGAATATTGCCATATGGGCTTCTTATTGATGCTAATGGAAAAATCTTGTGGAAAGGAAGTCCTACCGATTTTAAAAAATCCGATTTAGAACGTTTTTTAAGACAAAATGTAAAGCAAAAATCAATAGATAAGGTTTTTAAAGTACAAGAAATAAAAGAGCAGACAGCAAAAGCAGATTATATCCCAACATCTGATTTTGAAATTAAATCACTTAAAAACGAAACCTACGAAACTCTGGTTAGACGTGTTAAAGGGGAGTACGTTCATTACAAAGGAGATTTGAAAAGCATCATAGCTAGAGAATATAAAATCTTAAATAGCCAGATTAACTTGACTCCAGAATTGAATAGAACCTATGAGGTTTATATTAAAAAAGGAACAAATGCTACATTCCAAATTTTGGAAGAATTGAAATTAGATTTATTTCATACGGAGGCTACAGGAGATGTACTAATGCTAGATTTGTCTAATATTAAATATTGGGATGTTCATCAAATTGATTGGGGGAAACATACAGCGAAGTACTTAATAGACGATACGCAAATCCAGGCCGATAATGTAACGTTTAATGATGTGATGTTTCAGTTGGCTTCAGTGCTCGATCTGCCTATTGTAACCAAAGGAGCAAATGCAGACGAGTTGAACCATGATTGGCAAATACATCATAGGTTTTATAATCTTATGCAGAGTGATATGGAAGATACCTATGGTATTAAAGTCAATAAAGAGAAAGGTAATTATAAAGTTTATACCATAAGAAAAAAGACACCTTAAAGGTGTCTTTTTTTTATATTATCCAATATTATAAAATAACGATTAGTTATTTAGAACTCTAAATTCTGTACGTCTGTTTCTCTGGTGTTCAGAATCAGAACAATCAACATCATTAGAACAACGGTTTGTTAATCTAGATTCACCATATCCCTTTGCAGATAAACGGCTTCTAGAGATGCCTTTAGATACTAAATAGTTTACAACAGAGTTAGCACGTTGTTGCGATAAAGACATATTGTAATCATCATTACCTCTAGCATCTGTATGAGCCATAATTTCAATACTTACTGGCTTATCATTTAAGATAGGTAATAAAGTTTCATCAATAGTTCTTTTAGATGCAGGTGTTAAACGAGCACTCGCTGTTTCATAAAAAATAGGAATAACAGTTGGGTTTAATAATTCACATTCAACTTCTTCCCATGTAGTAATTCCTCCTTTTTGATCAAGAATAGTTCTTGTTACAGTTTCTGTTCTTGCAGGAATAGTGTTACTTCTAGTGCTAGCAGGAACATCAACAACTTGACGTGTAATAGTTTTGTACTCAGCAGGAATTTCTATTTTGTCCATTCTTGCTGGCGTTTTGATAACACGTTTTTTGTAAGACGTCATTTGCTCAGATACTGGTACAGCATTAGTGCTTGCATCTGTTGCCAATGTTGTGAATGGAACATCTCTGTTAGTTGCAGGATACTCTACAAAACATGCAGCCACACAGTCATCTTTGTTTACTGAAGGACAATCTTCAAGAATTTTGTACTCCCATCCTGAAGTTGCAGGATAAGTTTCAAAAGTTCTAGAATCTCTACCAAATGAAGCAGGTACAACTTTTAAATCTGTACGTCCTTCTTTTCTTACGTAAGAAACATCTACGGTTTCATATGTTGCCGGAGTGTAAACATATTTTTCTGTAGCTTCTTTAACTAATACTGTTTCTTCTACAGTTTTATATGTTGCAGGAACAACTTCTAAAGTTGTGTATGCAGGATAAACTTGTAAAGTTTCAGTAACTTCTTTGAATGTATCTTTAGTAATACATTTAACATAACATTTACCAGGTTCTGGATTTGACGGAAGCCCTTGAGCTTGCACATAACCTACACTTGCAATCAAGCATAGGAATAAAAATAATTTTTGTTTCATAAAATTAAAATTAGTTAATGGTTATAGATAATATTTTGAATCAATACAGTTTGTTTGACCATTTGTTAGACACCTAATTTTTCGATAGGTCACTTTGTAGTAGTTTTTAGTGAACATGAGGTTTTCTTAAAATTTTGCGAATACATATTGATTTTAAGATAGTTAATTGTAAAATTAATAAAAATTTAACATTATATTAAAAAATATCATAATTTTTTAATATAAAAAATCTTACAAATATTTTTAATAGTGATACTAAGGAGTTGCTTTTTTTTCTATTAAAGAATTCTAATTAATAAGGCGCTTCTTTTGAAAATTCCGTAAATTTGTGTCTTTAAAACATCATAATTTTACGAATGAAGCAAGTCGCACCATATAATCCAAAGTATAAAGTAAGAATTGTAACTGCAGCCTCTCTTTTTGATGGTCATGATGCATCTATTAATATCATGCGTCGAATTATCCAGTCAACAGGTGTTGAGGTTATTCACTTAGGACATGACCGAAGCGTTGAAGAGGTTGTAAATACGGCAATACAAGAAGATGTTAATGCTATATGCTTAACGTCATATCAAGGTGGTCATAATGAGTACTTCAAATACATGTATGACCTATTAAAGGAAAAAGGTGCTGGTCATATTAAAATCTTCGGCGGCGGTGGCGGCGTTATTTTGCCTTCTGAAATTAAAGATCTTATGGACTATGGTATTGCGAGAATTTATTCTCCTGATGATGGCCGTGAGATGGGCTTACAAGGAATGATTAACGACTTAGTAGAGCAATCTGATTTTGCCATTGGAGATGCGCTTAATGGGGAATTGGAAAGCCTTCCAAACAAAAACCCTAAAGCTATTGCTCGCGTTATTTCGTCGGCAGAGAATTTCCCAGACGTTGCCAAAACGACTTTGGATGAAATTCATACAAAAAATAAAAATTCAAAAACACCTGTACTAGGTATTACAGGAACAGGAGGTGCAGGAAAATCAAGTTTGGTTGATGAACTTGTAAGACGTTTTCTAATAGATTTTCCTAAAAAAACGATTGGTATCGTTTCTGTAGATCCTTCAAAACGTAAGACAGGAGGTGCACTTTTAGGTGATAGAATTCGAATGAATGCCATTAACTCTCCTAGAGTATATATGCGTAGTTTAGCGACACGCCAATCTAATTTGGCACTATCCAAATATGTTAATGAGGCTGTTGAAGTATTAAAGGCAGCAGAATTTGACTTAATTATTTTAGAAACATCTGGTATTGGACAATCTGATACCGAAATTATCGAACATAGTGACGTTTCTTTATATGTGATGACACCCGAATTTGGAGCGGCTACACAGCTAGAGAAAATTGATATGCTAGATTTTGCCGATTTGGTTGCTATCAATAAATTTGACAAGCGAGGCTCTTTGGATGCTTTGCGAGATGTTAAAAAACAATACATGCGTAATAACAATCTTTGGGATACGCCGCAAGATGAATTGCCTGTGTTTGGAACTATTGCATCACAATTTAACGATCCAGGAATGAATACGCTTTACAAAGCGATAATGGATAAAATTGTAGAAAAAACAGATACCGACTTAAAATCAACTTTTCATATTTCAAACGAAATGAGTGAAAAGATTTTTGTGATCCCTCCGTCTCGAACACGCTACTTGTCTGAAATAGCCGAAAATAATCGTGCTTATGATAAAACAGCTAACGAACAGGTGGAAGTGGCTCAAAAGCTCTATGGAATCTATAAAACCTTAGAGTCGGTTATTGGAGAGAAACCAGAATTAGACAAGGCAGGTATTGATTCAGCGTCTTTAACGTCTAACGAGAATAAAGATTTTATAAAGTTGCTTGTTGGAGAATTTGATAGAGTAAAACTTAATTTAGATCCTTATAATTGGGAAGTAATTACAGGTTGGGATGAGAAAGTTAATAAGTACAAAAACCCAATATATTCATTTAAAGTTCGTGATAAGGAAATAAAAATTGAAACGCATACAGAGTCTTTGTCGCATACGCAAATTCCTAAAGTGGCTTTGCCTAAATATCAGGCTTGGGGCGATATTTTGCGATGGACATTGCAAGAAAATGTTCCTGGTGAGTTTCCATATACATCTGGATTATATCCTTTTAAAAGAACTGGCGAAGACCCTGCACGTATGTTTGCAGGAGAAGGTGGACCAGAACGAACAAACCGTCGTTTTCATTACGTAAGTATGGGATTACCTGCTAAACGTTTATCTACCGCCTTTGATAGTGTAACATTATATGGAAATGACCCAGATCACAGACCAGATATCTATGGGAAAATAGGGAATGCAGGTGTGTCTATTTGCTGTTTGGATGATGCTAAGAAATTATATTCTGGTTTTAATCTAGCTGATGTTATGACATCGGTTAGTATGACAATTAATGGGCCAGCGCCTATGTTGCTTGGATTCTTTATGAACGCAGCTATCGATCAACAGTGCGAAATTTATATTAAAGAAAATGGTTTAGAAAAAGAAGTTCAAGGGAAAATAGCTAAACTTTATAAAGACAAAGAACGCCCAAAGTACAATGGTGAGTTGCCAGAAGGGAATGATGGTCTTGGATTAATGCTTCTTGGCGTTACAGGAGATCAGGTGTTGCCAGTTGATATTTATCAGGATATCAAGACAAAAACTATTGCCCAAGTAAGAGGGACTGTTCAAGCCGATATTTTAAAAGAAGATCAAGCACAAAATACTTGTATTTTTTCTACTGAATTTGCCTTGCGTTTAATGGGTGATGTTCAAGAGTATTTTATTGAGAACAATGTGCGTAATTTCTATTCGGTGTCTATTTCAGGATATCATATTGCTGAAGCTGGTGCTAATCCAATATCGCAATTGGCATTTACATTGGCTAACGGATTTACCTATGTTGAGTATTATTTATCGAGAGGAATGGATATCAATAAATTCGGACCCAATTTGTCCTTTTTCTTCTCAAACGGTATTGATCCAGAATATGCCGTTATTGGTCGCGTGGCTAGAAAAATATGGTCTAAAGCCATGAAACATAAGTATGGCGCTAACGCAAGAGCGCAAATGCTGAAATATCATATTCAAACATCTGGACGAAGTTTGCATGCTCAAGAAATTGATTTTAACGATATTCGTACAACGCTTCAAGCCTTATATGCCATTTATGATAATTGTAATTCATTACATACCAATGCTTATGATGAGGCGATTACAACACCTACAGAAGAATCGGTTAGACGAGCGATGGCAATTCAATTGATTATAAATAAGGAGTTAGGTTTGGCTAAAAATGAAAATCCAATTCAAGGGTCATTTATTATTGAAGAGTTGACAGATCTTGTTGAAGAAGCAGTGCTTCTTGAATTTGATCGTATTACAGAACGAGGAGGCGTGCTTGGTGCCATGGAAACAATGTATCAACGAAGCAAAATTCAAGAAGAGAGTTTGTATTATGAAACATTGAAACACAATGGACAGTTCCCAATTATTGGTGTTAATACTTTCTTGAGTTCTAAAGGTTCTCCAACGGTTATTCCTGCTGAGGTAATTAGGGCAACTGAGGAAGAAAAGCAATTTCAAATTAATACATTAGAACATCTTCATAGTGCTAACGATACCAAGACGTTGTTAAAAGACTTACAGCATAAAGCTATTAATAACGAAAATATTTTTGAAGCTTTAATGGACGTGTGTAAGGTGTGTTCATTAGGGGAAATTACTGCTTCTTTGTTTGAAGTAGGAGGACAATATAGAAGAAATATGTAATTAGAAATCTATCAAATATTAAAAAAGTCTCGAAGTTATTTCGGGATTTTTTTATATAAATAATTGATTTTAAATAGTGAAATCAGAGCTATATTTTCGTGTTGAACCTCATGTCGTTCTAAAATCTTTACTGCAAAATTCTAGAAGTTGATATCATAACATTCAAGAGTTTCAAAAATTTAAGGCAAAGAGAAAGTTCATTAAATTATTAAAGGCCGATTAAGTTTTAATATATTTAGTATTCCAAATAAAGATTAATGCTTTCAATAATAGAATATACTGTAACATCGATTGTTTGTATTATTACGGCAATAATTATTCAGAGAATATTTATAAAAGAACAGAAACGAGGCACCAGCAAAGAAGCTATTAATGGTATTAAGTGGTTTGGACTAGCGATTTTTGTATGGGGTTTAGGCGCAGTATTTAATAGCGTCTTTACTAGTGTTTTAGGTTGGTCTGCTAGTCATAAATTAATTATTTATTTTGGAGTTGTTATCTCGTTAGCTAATTCACTGTTTATCTTACTGTCTTTACCATCTATTGAACACAATGCTAAAAGAGGGATTATTGTGAGATTGATTGAGCGTTTTTCAACTAAAGAATTCATCTTACTTTATTCTGGTGTTCTAGGTATGATTACCTTTGTCTTTGTTGCGACATCTTATAATAATGAAACCATAAGTAATAATTTTATTTGGCTCATAGATATACCGATTTCAATTTTTGTAGCATTGTCATTGCTCTATGAATTGAATAAAGCGTTTAAGAGTAGGCAGATGAAGTTTATGTATTTACCAACATTCGCATTGTTTCTTCTTATTATAGTTGCAGTATCACATCGTATTATCCCTCAAGATCAAGTTGTACAAGTAATCGATCAACAGTTTTGGAGCGTTGTTGGGAGTATTACAGCCATTTCGTTTAAATTTCTCTTTATTTTATTGTTTTCAATTTTACTTTATAGTTGGAAATTTCTTTCTGAAAAAGAACAGCAGCAATCGATAGTTAACGAATTAACAGAACACAATAAGTCGTTACAACTTGACATAGAAAAGATCACATTAGCAAATGAAAGCCATTTAGATACCATTAAAAGCATGAAAAAAGAGTTGATTGGTCTGAGGGAATTGCATAAAATTGAGCTTTCTGATAGACAAAAGGAGGTCTTAGCTAATTTGGCTCTTGTAGGTCATCATAAATCTTATACAGAGATTGCTGAAGAGATGCATATTAGTGCAGATGGGTTTCAAACGCACATTCATCAAATAAAAAAGATGCTCAATATAAAGGGCAGTGAGGGTAAAGAGCAATTAATAGCTTATGCAAAAGAGCATAATTTTCTTCAGTTTGCTACCATAAAGTTTAATGAGTAAGTACATGGTTAACTAGTGCTAGACTAAAATTTCAGCACTACGTAACCATTCACTTTTTGAAGTTTCAATGCAATTTGCCAAAAACTTCATTCATGATACTTCTAGTTCAAAATCAATCATTAGACGAACAGATTAATACTCAATTTAGCAACGGAACACAATGGTTCGTTGATGCTATTCTTGCCGAAATACCAATTACTGAAACCGTTGGTATTCCGTGGGTGCTCATCATACTCATTTTAGGAGCAGGCTATTTTACATTGTACTATAGGTTTATAAATTTTAGAGCCTTCTTTACGGCCATTAAAGTTGTAAGAGGTAATTATGATGATTTAGAGGAGTCTGGGATCATTTCGGTTTCAGACTCAGTACGAACAGCAGATGGCGATCAACCAGATACAATTAGGGTTGAAGGGCATGGAGAAGGAGAAGTAAGTCATTTTCAGGCTTTAACTGCCGCAGTATCTGCAACTGTAGGTTTAGGGAATATCGCAGGAGTAGCCATTGCATTATCAATTGGTGGAGCTGGAGCGACGTTATGGATGGTTTTAGCAGGCTTGTTGGGCATGTCGTCTAAATTTGTAGAGTGCACACTTGGTGTCAAATACAGAGAAGTCGATAGCAACGGAACTGTTTATGGCGGCCCTATGTATTATCTTAAAAAAGGACTATCTGAAAAAGGACTTGCGAAATTGGGTAAATTCCTTGCGGTTGTTTTTGCCATTATGTGTATTGGTGGTTCCTTCGGCGGAGGAAATATGTTTCAAGTGAATCAGGCTTTTAAATTATTTGAATATGTAACAGGAGGAGAAACCAGTTTTTTATCTGGGAATGGTTGGGTTTTCGGACTCGTAATGGCCATATTTGTTGGTATAGTTATTATTGGAGGTATTAAAAAAATTGCGAAGGTTACAGATAAGGTTGTACCAGTAATGGTTGTGGTTTATATACTAGCCGTTTTAGTAATTCTAGGTATAAATTTTTCTAAGATCCCAGACGCATTTGTCGCAATTTGGGATGGAGCATTTAGTCCACAAGGTATTGGAGGCGGCTTTGTAGGTGTACTTATTCAAGGGTTTAAACGTGCAGCGTTTAGTAATGAAGCTGGTATTGGTAGTAGCTCTATTGCTCATAGTGCTGTAAAGACTAAACATCCGGCTAGCGAAGGATTAGTGGCTTTACTAGAACCTTTTATTGATACGGTTTTGGTATGCACAATGACCGCTCTTGTTTTGATAATTACAGGACAGGTCGATACCAGTGCAGAAATAAGTTTTGAGCAAGGTGTTATTTTAACAGCAACTGCTTTAGAAAGTGGTATTTCTTGGTTTCCCTACGTGCTAACTGTTGCAGTTATTTTATTTGCTTTTTCGTCTATGATATCTTGGTCTTATTATGGGTATCAATCGTGGAGCTTTCTCTTTGGAAGAGGAAAAAAAACAGAATATACATATAAGTTGTTGTTTTGCGTATTTACCGTAATTGGTGCAGCAGCAACATTAACCGCTGTCATAGATTTTAGCGATGCAATGGTATTTGCCATGCTAGTGCCAAATATGATAGGTCTATTTTTACTTCGCAAAAAGGTTGCAGCAGAATTATCAAAATATAAATCACTAATACAAGACAAATTAAAGAAAAGCGCTTAAAGTGTCATCATCCAACTGCGCTGCAAACGTTTAAACTTTTTAAGTTCACTTTGAAGTATTGGTAAATAGTCCCTACCATTACTATTACAGTGCTGTAGACGATTACAGTTGAGATGTAAACGGTGTGTTAGCCGCTCTATAGAAGCTAGATGCTTATGTTTTTTATCTGAGAAGCGCTCTGCTTGTGCCTTTTCTATTTCAGGAGCTAAAGATTCAGACTGCTGAATGATGTCTCCTGAGAAATAGATATCGGTATCTTCTGAACCATCTGGTCTCAAATATGATAAATCTTGATTAATGTACGTGGAAATGTTTCTTGATAATACAAGAATATCCATAGCCTTTTGATATATAGGCAGTTCTGATAAGTTCGATGGTAGGTTATAATTCATTTTTTCAATAGCAATGGTAACAAAATTAGTAACAAGTCATGACAATTCACTTTAATATTTAAAGTAAAATCGTATATTTGATTTAATTATTAACGTATATTTTTTAATTACTTTAAATGTATATAGACTCCTTAAATTGGAAGATTTTAAAATGCCTTCAACAAAATGCGAGGCAATCGAACACTCAAATTGGGAGGCAAGTTGGGATTAGCTCTCCTGCAGTGTCCGAGCGTATAAAAAAAATGGAAGATGCCGGGATTATTGAAAATTACAACGCCTTAGTTTCTCCTTTTGAAGTAGGTTATCAACTTAAGGCTTTGATTACATTACGAGCATTTATGGGTATGCTAAAGCCGTTTTTAGAGAAGGTTAAAACATATCAAGAAGTGATTAATTGTTATCGCATAACTGGTAATGAAAATATCGTAATGGAAGTTGTTTTAAAAAACCAAAAGCATCTCGAATCCTTTATTGATCAACTCATCGTTTATGGTGAAACCAAAACTCAAATTGTACTGTCTCATGTGGTAAAACACAATGAGGTAAAACCATTAAAATAAAAATATATATTTGTAATCATCTTAAAAAAAAAGCCCTTTTATGAAATTAATATGCAGCACATTATTTTGTTTGTTTTTATTTACTTTTTCTATTAATGCTCAAGTTACTATAGAACCACCTACTGAAGGAAAGAGCGTCATTTATTTCATGAGGACAAGCGGTGTTGGAGGACTATTAAATTTTAGATTTTTTGATAATACGACGTATTTAGGAAAGTTTAAAGGCGTAAATTATATGCGTTATGAGTGTGAGCCAGGAGAACATATGTTTTGGGTGAAAGCAGAAAACACAGATTATCTAGAAGCAAATCTTGAAGCTGGAAAAATTTACTTTGTTGAAGCAAATGGAGTTCCTGGATTAATGACTGTTGGTGTTAAGTATAAATTGGTAGATTACAGTCATAAAAGACAGTTTAAACGTATCCAAAAATTAATGGCAAAAAAAGAGCCTAAAGTGTTTACAGAAGAAGAATTGAAAACAGATCAAGAGAAGTTTAAATTAATCATTAAAGATGGTTTAGCCACTCTTGAAAGAAAACGAAACCGAGGTAAAAAACTAAAGCGCCTTGAAAAAGATAATAATTATAAAAACTAAATTCAGTTTTTAATTATCAAGTGCGGAACTTTATCAAGTTCCCAATCAATTACAAGACCTCCTGCTAGACTTTTAGCAATGTCTTTTCCATAGAGGTGTTCGCATAAATATAGTGCAGCTTCGAAAGATTTCGCACCTCCTGCCGATGTGATGTATTTGCCATCATGAACAAATAGTACATCTTTTCTTATATCTAATTCAGGAAAACGTTCGCGCATTGTATCTATATCGCTAGGGAATGTTGTTGATACAGCATTATCTAATAGTCCGGCCTGAGCCAAAACAAAAGCACCATCGCAATGCGACGTGATAAACTGTGCATCTTTGTCAATACGTTTCACAAAATCAATCATTACAGTATCCTCTAAATCACTATCTAAATGATGCTCAGCGCTTGGCACTACAAGAATATCTATTTTTGGTAAATCATCCTTGGTATAGTTGAAATCGGGTAAAATACGCATGCCTTCAAAAGTTACAATAGGCGCATTTGTATTTGCTACTGTGAATACATTCATAGGTTTAATACGATCTCTAAAAATAGTGTGTTGAAAAATATCAAAAGGCGCGGTTAATTCGGTATTATAAACACCATCCATTATTAAAAAAGCAACATTGTATCGGTTGGGTTCTAGCACAGGAACGTACTTTTCCGAATCTAAATCTTTGACTTTTGTTTGCTCATTTTTTACGTTTTTCTTGTCTTCGGAAATATTACAACTCACAAAAAAGAGCAATATCAAAATATAAATAGTGTGTTTCATAATTTAGAATTTGTACTTGTCAAAATATAACTAGTTAATACGCCACGGCGGATTTTTTCTATTGTCGCCTGCCTTGAATAGAATAATATGATTTCCATCTAAATCGTACAAATGGGCTTCACGCCATAGCCAATCTTTATCTTCAGGTTCAGAGGTAAATATAATTCCTTTTTGTTGAAGATGACTTGCTATGTCATCGAGATTGTCTTCTTCAAAGTAAATGCTAATACGATTTCCAGATGGTAATACATCTACCTTATGAATTGAGAAGGTTGCATTTCCGTCAGGGCATTCAAATCGTACATAGTGAGGCAAAGCATCAACGATGAGGTTTAGCCCCAGAATTTTATAAAACTCTGAGGCTTTTTCTACATCTAAAGACGGTATTGTGATTTGGTTTAAATTCATGTCAGCTCTTTTTTAGTTGAAAGAATTTTTCTTAAGTATAATAGAAGTAAAACACCCAAAATTCCAAGACCTACCATGACATACCAAGTGTTATCGTACCCTAAGCTATCAACCAATCTAAGGCCAAGAGTATGACCAAAAACATGAGCAATTGAAAACGCCATAATATACATGGATAAATACTGACCCTGCTTTCCTTTTTTTGCTCTATTCATTGCAAAAGCATTTGAGAAAGGGAATGCAATCATTTCTCCAACTGTCATAAATAACATGCCTATAACAAGTATGCCAATCCAACTCGTTAAATTCAGAACATAAAAACTTAGTGCAGTAAGCAATAAGCCAAATAACATTAAGCCTACTTTTGTATAGCGGCTATCTTCTAACCATTTAATGAGCGGCATTTCTAATACGAAAATAAAGAATCCGTTAAGCCCTAAAAGCAAACCAATTTCAGGTTCTGTTAAACGGTGAATGTCTTTGTAATATAAGGGCATGGTAGAGAAATACTGTAAAAATATAATTCCGAAAATAAGCATAGCAACAAAAAATATCCAAAACGGTCCGTCTTTAAAAACTGAAACTGGGTTTTCTGTAATTTTATCATCAATAGGTTTTGCAACTCTCGGGTTGAGTACTCTTATTAGTAATAAAGTTGCTAGAATACAAGTAATACCGTCTACCCAAAATAATCCACTATAACCTATGGTCGCAATAATTAGACCTCCAAGAACTGGTCCTGCAGAAAAGCCTAAATTAATAGCAAGACGAATCAATGTAACTGATCGTGTTTTGTTTTCAGGTTTGCTATAAACACTCATGGCTACAAACATAGCTGGTCTAAAGGTGTCTGCGACTACCATGACTAAAAAGATTCCAAGGCAAACTTGAGAAAATGTAGTAAGAAACTGAAGTGCTATAAATAGAATTCCAGTACTTAATAAGCTTCGGACCATAACTTTATAATAGCCTATTTGATCAGTGAGTTTACCACCAATCCATGTTCCAACTACAGAGCCTAGACCAAAACAACTCATAACCCAGCTCACATCTGTAAGAGAAAACTCTAAATCGACGGTGAGATATATAGATAGAAACGGAATTACCATTGTTCCAGATCTATTGATAAATGTCATGAGTGCTAGCCACCAGACTTCTTTAGAGAGTCCTCTAAAAGTATTTATATAATTGTTAAAAAGCGTTTTCATTTTGGTTGTTGTATAAATGTAAAAAGTCCGACGATATCGTCGGACTTTTTATGATTGATTAGTTATATAATTATATTATCATAGCATATAGGAGGCCCGACTCTTTATAAAAGAGGTCTTTTGTCTCTGAGAATATGTTACGATATAGTTTCGCATTTTTATTAATTATTGTGCACCAAAGCTATGAAAAAATTGTTTAAGTTGTATTTTTGATATGAAAAATATAATTATGAAACATAATTTACTACTCTTAGTGATGTTTGTATCAACATTAGGTTGCTCACAGGATAAGAGACCCATTAAAGGTGAAACCGAATTTCAGAAAGAAATAAACGCAGAGTACAAAGATGCTACAACGTCGCCTCTAAAGGAAAAGGATAGAAAGAACTTTAAGGGCTTAGATTTTTTTAAGTTCGACTCTACGTTTGTGGTCAAAGCTAATTTTAAAAGAACGCCTAATGAAAACGTGTTTAAAATGAAAACGACAACAAGTCGTTTACCAGAATATGTAAAATATGGTGTGGTTTCTTTTGAGCTTCATGATAAAAGCTATCAGCTGAACATTTACCAGAACCAAGATTTAATTAAAGAAGAAGGTTACGAGGATTACTTGTTTCTACCGTTTTTAGATAATACCAATGGAGGTGAAAGCTATGGAGGTGGACGTTATATAGATTTGAAGATTCCAGATGGCAATAGCATACTTATAGACTTCAATAAGGCTTATAACCCATATTGTGCTTATAACGAACGCTATTCTTGCCCTATAGTGCCAAGAGAAAATTATTTAGATTTAGAAATAAAGGCAGGTGTTAAGACCTTCGACAAACATTAAGATTTAACTAAAAACATTCCAAAGAATACGGCTAGAAAACCTATAGCAAAACTTGCAATAGTATAGATAGCAAAGGAAGTGAAATCTCCAGATTTTAACATAAGGTGATTTTCATAAGCGAATGTAGAAAAAGTTGTAAAACCACCACAGAAACCTGTAGCTAAAAATAAAGTTTGATTTGAACTTAGGGCATCATTTTTTGCAGCCAATCCTAGTATGATTCCAATAAGTAGACTCCCTAGAATGTTGGCAGCAAATGTTCCATAAGGGATACCGTTTTCAGAATCATTGAGAAATTTTCCAATAAGATATCGAAGAACACTCCCAAATCCACCACCAATAAATACCAATAGAAGTTGCTTCATAGGTTATTCAACTTCTAAATAAATTTCGGTTGTCCATTCAGCTGGATTAGGCGTAGATATTGGGTCTGTTGTGTAGGTTTCAATAGCCATCCCATTTTCAGGTTGAACTAAGTTGTTTTCGGCAATATAAGCCATCGCTTTTTCCCAAGCCTCTTTCAGATTATCATAATCTCCATGTAGTACCGTTTTAACAGCTTTAAAAGGCTCTATTTGACCTGTGAGTATGTCTGGATCGTTAGTTACAATTTTTGAGGTTGTTGGTACACAACAAGAAAACATTACTGCATTATTTTCTACATCCCATTTATGATAAATAACAAATGGTTTTCCTGCCATTGTAATATTATTGGCTATAGCATAACCTCCAACTTTTGGTAACATGTCTTGCATTTTTTGTTTAAAATCTTCCATTTTACAAGAGGTCGTATTATACAGATAAAAACCACCACCATGTTGGGTGATTCCTTCTACATTAACACTGTATTTTGACATATCTGCAACTAAAACACTATCTAGTTTTTCAAGACTTCTTTCATAATGTGGTCCTATTTGTTTTTCCATTCCACCCATAAATGCTGAAAACGCTTTAAAACCAAATGGTAAATCTTTACCTGAAATAGACCATGTCACATCCGTAGTACCATTGGTATTGTCTTTTAAATTCCATGTGATAGCAGATTTTGGGAAGTCGGCAAATTGCATTTCTTGAACAATTACTTCATTGGCCTTTGTGTCTATGGTTTTCATCGTTCCGATGCCATCAGCATCTTCCCATTTATAAGACCCATCAATTCCTCTAGTTTTTTCAGGAAGTGTAAGTACCATGTCTGGATCTGCTTCGACCCAAGAGGACCAAGATTCCCAATTTTTAAAGTCTATAATGTTATTGTAAACCACACTGCTTGGCGCGTTAATCGTTTTTGTACGTGTGACCTCAAATGAATTTGGCTGAACGGCTACATAAATTGACAAGCCAATAAAAAGGATGAGCAATAAAAAGAGAATATACTTAAGTGCTTTCATTTTTTGATTTTTGATGTGACATTAATTAGGTACTCAAAGATAATCAATTTTAGGAGATGTTAATAAATGTTTACATTTGCGAGACAACAATTAAATATTTAACAATGAAATTAAAATTTATACTAGTGTGTGCTGTTATGGCTGGTATTATGTTCTCATGTGGAGAAGATAAAAAAGGCGAAAACACAGACACGACTGATGTAGAAAAAACAAAAGAATTTAGCTTTAATGTTGAGCAATTTGCGGATATTAAAATCTTACGTTACCAAATCCCTGGTTGGGAAAACCTGACCTTAAAAGAGCAGAAATTAGTATATTATTTAACGCAAGCTGGTTTAGCAGGTCGGGATATTATGTGGGATCAAAACTACAGACATAACTTGAAAATAAGACATGCTCTAGAAAATGTATACGCTAATTACGGAGGTGATAAAACATCTAATGATTGGAAAGCCTTTGAGACTTATTTGAAGCGCTTGTGGTTTTCAAATGGGATACATCATCATTATTCTAATGATAAAATAAAACCAGAATTTTCTTCTGATTATCTGCAAAGTCTATTAGCAGATACGAACACCACACTTGAAGGTGAGGCTTTTGATGTCATTTTTAATGATAAAGACTCTAAAAAAGTAAATCAGGCAAAAGATGTTGACAATGTATTACTATCAGCGGTTAATTTTTATGGTCCAGATGTAACCAACGCCGATGTAGAGAGTTTTTATAAAAATAAAGTGTCTCCAAACTCAGAAAGACCTTTGTCTTATGGTTTAAATTCTCAATTGGTAAAAGAAGACGGTGTTCTGAAAGAGCGTGTATATAAATCGGGAGGCTTATATGGAGCAGCAATTGATGAAATTGTGAAATGGTTAGAATTTGCTCAAGGAGTTGCCGAAAATAAAGCTCAAGGTGATGCCATAGGATTACTAATTGAATATTACAAAACAGGTGATTTACAAACATGGGATGACTATAATGTTGCTTGGACAGCAGCTACTGCTGGTAATGTAGATTATATTAACAGTTTTATTGAAGTTTATAATGACCCATTAGGATATAGAGGTTCTTATGAGAATATCGTTCAAATTAATGACTTTGATATGTCTAAGAAGATGGCTGTACTTTCTGACAATGCACAATGGTTTGAGGATAACTCTCCATTGATGGACGAACATAAAAAGGATAGCGTGGTTGGAGTAACGTATAAAGTTGTAACAGTGGCTGGTGAAGCTGGAGATGCATCTCCAAGCACACCTATTGGTGTGAATTTACCTAATGCCAACTGGATAAGAAAGGAAGTTGGAAGTAAATCTGTATCATTGGGTAATATTATCCATGCTTACAATAATGCTGGTAGTACCGGAAGATTAAAGGAATTTGTTCATGACGAAGAAGAGTATGAACTTGAGAAAGCATACGGACAATTGGCAGATAAATTACACACTGCATTACATGAAGTAATTGGACATGCATCTGGACAATTAAACAAGGGTGTTGGTGAGACTAAAGAAACATTAAAAAACTATGCCTCTACATTAGAAGAAGGGCGTGCCGATTTAGTTGGACTATACTATTTATACAATCCAAAACTTCAAGAGCTAGGTTTAGTTGAAGATTGGAAGGCCGTAGGTAAAGCTGCATACGATGGCTACATAAGAAACGGACTTATGACTCAGTTAATTAGATTGAATCTTGGAGATGACGTAGAAGAAGCGCATATGCGAAATAGACAATGGGTATCTGCATGGGTATTTGAGAAAGGTCTTGAGGATAATGTTATAGAAAAAGTGACACGAGATGGTAAAACCTATTTCAATATTAACGATTATGAAAAACTACATGAGTTATTTGGTCAGCTTTTAAGAGAAACACAACGTATTAAATCTGAAGGTGATTTTGAAGCAGTTGAGGCTTTGGTAGAAGGCTATGGTGTAAAAGTAGATCAAGATATTCATGCTGAAGTTTTAGAGCGTAATAAGCAATTTACATCTGCACCTTATAGTGGTTTTGTAAACCCTGTTCTAGTTGCTGAAAAGAATGACGATGGAGACATTACATCAATTAAAGTGACACAACCGGATACATTTGAAGGACAGATGTTAGAGTATAGTAAAACATACGGTTTCCTTCCTGAAGAAAACTAAATACTATATTTTGAAAAATTTAAAGGATGCCTAATTAATGGCATCCTTTTTTTATTTCAAGGTGTATTGAACAGGGTCAACCTAAAACTTATATTTTTTTTCTAAAGCATAACGCATAAGTTCACCTTTACCTTGTAAACCTAGAATACGTACCATGTTTTTGCGATGCGTATCAACAGTATGGACACCAATAAAAAGCTCATCCGCAATTTCCCGAGACGTTTTACCTAAGGCAATTAATTCTAGAATTTCTATTTGCCGTTTGGTTAGTAAGCCCTTAGTTTTTGTTTTGTTTTCTGAAGACAGAATATTAGTGTTAATATTTGCATCGAAATATGTTTCGCCTTTAGCAACTGTGCGAATAGCATTTAAGACCTCATTAAGCGACGAGTTTTTTAAAATATAACCAGTTGCTCCAGCATCTAACATTTGTTGTATGGCATCAGTTTGATCAAACATTGAAAACGATAACACCTTTATCTCTGGGTTCGTTTTTTTAATACGTTTAGTGGCTTCAATACCATCTAATTTGGGCATTCTTATGTCTGTTAATACAACATTAGGCCGTTTCTTTTCGACGATTTTCAAAAGCGCTTCACCATCATTGGCAGTGCCAACAATAGAAATGTCATCCTCATATTCAAGAAGTAATTGTATGCCATCAATAAGCGATTGATGATCTTCGGCTATGGCTAATCGTATCATAATGGAATATCAATAATTATAGTAGTACCTTGTTTTTTTTCAGATTCTATAGTCATCGAGCCTTCTAAATGCTCTATGCGTTTATCAATACTACTAATCCCCATGCCTTTATTGGTTTTTGTGACCTGACTAGGGTTAAAACCAATACCATTATCTTCGACCATGATGTTTAAACTGTCCTCATGATTCGTAATATGTATGGTGGCTTCAGTAGCACTGGCATGTTTGATAATATTGGTGATGAGTTCTTGTATAATCCTAAAAATAGTCAATTCGAGACTATTCTCTAGACGGTTTTCCAATCCATGATCAATTACATCTATTTTTATTTTATTTGATGCAGAAATGTTCTCAGCCATATCATTTATGGCTTTTAATAGTCCTTGTTTGGCTATAACACCAGAGTTTTTCGCATGAGCCACAGTTCTTACCTTGTCATACGCTTCATCAATAAGCTGGTTCGTTTTATCGTAAAGTTCTGGCGTTTGTTTGTCTTTAAGTGCATTAAAATGGAGTTTAACTGTGGCCATGAGTCCACCTAAATCGTCATGCAAGTCATTAGCAATGCGTTGACGTTCTTTTTCTTGACCTTCAATCATGGCATCAATAGATTTTAACTCTTGCTCTTTTAAAACCGTAGTTAATTTTTGGGTTTCTAATTCTTTGTCTTGCTCGGCAAGTTTTTGTTTGCGTTTGGTGTTTTTAAAGAGGAGGAAGGCGATGATGCTACCTAGGGCTAGTATGCCCAATAGACCATAAACGAGGTTCTGTTTTTTCTTTGCATTGGCTTCGCTTTCTAAATTATTGGCTCTTAACTTTTCGTTATTTAATTGCTCTATGGCAACATTCTGATCAAATTCGTTAATGCTATCTTTCAGTTTAATCAACTTATCAAAATATAAGGAGGCATTTTTGTAATCATTGCACTCCAGATATAAACTCGACATGTTTTCATAAAAGATAATTTTACTTTTTGCAATATTATCTTTAAAAGAAATGGAGTCTGCTTTTAGGAAATACTTGCTGGCCAAATCGCAATCGTTCAATTGCTTGTGTATATCTGCTAGGTTGTTGTAGTTGTAAGCTAAACTTTGATGATCGTTAAAGTGCTCCAAAATAGATTTTGCTTTTTCATTGTAATATAGGGCAGAGTCTAGGTTATTGTTAATAGTATTGTGTACTATAGCAATATTGGCATAGGCATGTCCTTCTCTTACCGAATCTTTTAAACTTAAAGCTAGAGGGATGGTTTTTCTAAAATAAGAAATAGCCTCCTCCGCTCTGTCTATATCCATAAAACTAATAGCAATGTTTGTAAATGTTGCTCTTATGGCATTCGTGTCTTTCTTTTGTAATGCTAAATCTTCCAGTTTTTTAATTGTTTCTCGGGGATCATATTTTAGGTTATTTTGATGACTCAGAATCGCAAGTTCTAGTATGTAACAATCAATAAGATCATCAAACTCTTTTAATGTATTGAATATACTATTGGATTTCATTATTGCTTCGTAAGCTAAATGATGATTGTCTCTGGAAAATTCAAAATCAGCATAATGATAAAGCCATGTTGCTTTATCATAAGGTTTGATTAAACTGGTATCAATAGATTGTAGCTCTTGTTGAATTTTATCGCTATTGCCATTTTCAATGGCCATATATAAATCATCAAAAAGAGTGTCTTGAGAATAGCAAATGCCAGTAAGAAACGTACTTACTGACATGCAAAAAATAAAAATATATTTTCTAAAATGTTCTTTCATTTATGGATTGCCTACAATTATATTTCCTTTTTTGTGCTTTGGATTGATGTCATAATCAAATATGTTTATTTTAGAACATAAATCAATCTCATCGCTCTGACTGTCATATTCGTATGAATCTACAAAAATAATATCACCTTTAACCATTTTTATACTACTTGGATATCCTTGATCACCTGGTTTTAAGGTTATATTTCTTTTATGAGTCCCTCGTTCCATATTCACAAGTAAATAATAAAAAGTATTATTTCCATCAATGGTGTTTTGGCAAATCAAGGCACTCTTTATTTCATGTTTATGCCTATTCAAATCGTCCATGCTTATGGTCAAACTCGTTATGTTTTTATTCGAGTCTAAATCAAAACTACAATTTAAATCATAGGGGTTAGAATTAAAAATACGTAAGTTTTGAGTTCCTGTTTTTGTTGTGTCTAGTTTAATAAATTCCATAAAATTTGTTTTTGTTAGTAAAATGAATCAAAATGTATTGTTGGATGGTTTCTACCTTCATTGTCGACATAGCCTTTTATTTCGCCATTAAATAGATCATAAAGATTATTTGAGATGTCTAGTTCATAATCTCCTGCGAAGTGTAATCCAACGACATCTTTCGTGCGCTCTCCCGTACTTGTTATTAGGGTGCCAGATTCGCCTGGAACTAGGTGTAAATCCTTAATTAAGATCTGGTTTTTATACACTTTGTTTTTTACTTTAATAATAGCTTTAGAAGAATAGATTATACCACTCCCAGGGCCTTCTGGTCCATATTTTGAAACAGAATCATTTATTTTCACTTCTTTGATTTCTCCGAAAAAAAAGTCGGGAGCACCACTTTTAAAATTAGAATGGTGTAATTTTGCAATAGCTATATCATAACTTTCATTATATAGTCCCCAATATGTTTGAGCTATACAGGTGTCATTTGAATAAACACATTCATTTAAAGGTTGCTTCCCTTTAATTATCACATGGTAATTGGTTAATAAGTATAGATTGTTATTTTTTTTTATTTTCAACAAAGCCCCAAGTGCACCAGGTTTTTCTCCCTTAATATTAATTCTTGAACCTACCACATGGTTTCGAATATTTACATCTTCAGAATTGACTGTTGTATTTTTATGATGATATTCGAATCTTGAGGCGGACTTCTCTATTTTTATAGGTAATGTATCAATGACTTTTTCAAACCTTTTAAAGTCCATTATTTTTGGAGTTACAAATATGCTTAATTGATTTAGTAAATTAGCTTTAATAAACGCAACCATTTGAGCTATGTTTTCTTTACAATTTGGTTCGTCATCATAATAAGATAATTCTAACCCAAAAAGATCATTTGGTTTTTTTATTACAGCGAGATATTTAAAACAACTTACATTTCCAAAAGTTTCTATGAAAGCATCTTGGATTGAAATCAACAAACTATTCGCAATAATCTCTTCGTTACTGGCTGGATTACCATTAATGAAGTTTAGTAAAATTTCGCCTTCTTGTTTAGTCATAACTTTATACTAACGAGTTAAAGAAAAATGCTGTTACATTAATGTGTGCTCGTATTGAAGAATAATCATGTTTAATTTGAGAGTAGGGTGGCAAAAAACAAGAGGGAATAGTCTTCATAATAGTTGGATTAATTAGTTAACACCACAAATATGCAACGCAGTAGCATATTAAAACATACCTGATGATGGGTATTTTAATCCATTAAGTTACAAAAAAAACAAGATTTAGGAAGAAATTTCCGACGCTAGCATCAAATCGAGAACGTTATGCCTTAAACAAACACAAATTTAATGGCTGCAATTAATAGGATAAACGCAATAAAGGCAATCAACACCCAAACACTTCCTTTGTAGTATTTTCTATGGAGTTTTACATCTTTTCGATAAGCAGCAAAAATGATGATAGCAAAAACTACTGCGAATAAAATTCCAAAAATCAATTGACCATTAGTAAACATATAGCTATTTTTATGGCAAAATTAAGACAATTAAAATGAAAGATAAAATAGAAGCTGTTAAAGCATTTCATACCGCATTTAAAATAGGTCATAGAGAAACACCAAAAGCAAATTTAGGTGCCGATAAGAATAAGTTACGCTATAAATTAATGCGTGAAGAAAATGAAGAATACCTAGAAGCGGCTGATGCTAATGATTTGGTTGAAGTGGCTGATGCGCTTGGGGATATGTTGTATATTCTTTGTGGTACAATTATAGAACACGGGCTCCAATATAAAATTGAAGAAGTGTTTAACGAAATCCAACGTAGTAATATGAGTAAGCTCGGCGAAGATGGAGAGCCTATTTATAGAGACGACGGAAAAGTGTTAAAGGGACCAAACTATTTTAAACCTCATATAAAAGAAATTTTAGAAGCATAAAAAAAGAGCCGTTAGGCTCTTTTTTTTTATTTTATTTGATATCTCCAGTTATGTTTGTCCTCAGACAGATTATGCTGGATATGTAACATTTGCTTTTTAAGTTTAGCAGCAAAACCCTGATCACCCAAATCTTCAATTTCATGAACTTTTTCTCGGAATTCAAATGCAGAAATTTCACTTATAACTGCAGCAGTTCCAGCACCAAAAATTTCTTTTAATGAGCCATTTTCAGAAGCCTCAACAATTTCATGCACCTTAATTGGTCGTACTTCAACATCAATGCCACTATCCTTAGCCAACTGAATGACACTTTTTCTTGTGACACCATCTAGGATACGGTCACTTGTAGGTGCTGTGATAAGCGTATCATTAATTCTAAAGAATACATTCATTGTACCAGCCTCTTCTAATAATGTATGCGTATTAGAGTCTGTCCATATAACTTGCTGATAACCTTTGTCTTGTGCTAATTTTGTTGGGTAAAACTGTGCGGCATAATTTCCGGCTGCTTTAGCATAACCAACACCACCATCTGCAGATCTACTAAAATGTTCTGCTATTAAAACTCTAACTTTCCCTTTGTAATAAGGAGAAACAGGTGAGCAGATAACCATAAAACGATAACTTTGAGAAGGTGCTGCCGCAATAACAGGTTCTATGGCAATGGCAAAAGGTCTAATATATAATGAGTTACCAACGCCTGTCTGAATCCAATCTTTATCTAAATTGATAAGTGTTTCTAGTCCTTCAAAGAAAAACTCTCTAGGGAATTCTGGCATTGCCAAACGAGAACAAGACTTGTTAATACGTTCAAAATTTTCTTCAGGCCTAAATAAAAAGACATCACCATTATCATCTTTATATGCCTTCATACCTTCAAAAACAGCCTGTCCATAATGAAATACACGAGCAGAAGGTTCCATAGGCATTGGACCATAAGGAACTATCTTTGGTTGTTGCCACTCTCCATCAATGAAATCACACATAAACATATGATCTGTGAAGGTCTTTCCAAAGGCTAAATTTTCAAAATTAACATCTTTAAGCTTTGAAGAAATTGCTTTTTCTACGTGTAAATTACTAGTATATATATTTGACATTTTTGGTTGTTTTGTGTTTTGCAAAAATAGTCATTTTTGATGGGTTATAAAACATAATATTTTCACAAAAAAAGCGTAACTTTGGTGCTTATAAATTTTAAGTAAATACAATAAAAATGAAACATATTTTTTCAATAGTATTAGTGGTTTTAGTTCTTGTGTCTTGTAAAGAAGAGGCTAAACAAGCTGAGAATGTGGCTCATGCAGAAGAAAAAGCAGAGCTTCAAGATATTGCCTATACTTCTTTTGGCAAAGAAATTACAGCGTCAGATGCTCTTCCAGCAAAACGTATGGCGGTACATTATGAAAATATGACTGTAGGTGATTCGATTGATGCAAAGATGATTGCTAAGGTGGATGAGGTTTGTCAGGCAAAAGGGTGTTGGATGAAATTAGATTTACCTAATGGAGAACAAGTTATGGTTAAGTTTAAGGACTATGGCTTTTTTATGCCTAAGGATATTTCAGGTAAAGAAGTGGTTATTAATGGAAAAGCCTTTGTAAATGAAGTTCCTGTTGATGAACAACGTCATTATGCTGAGGATGGAGGTGCTACCCCAGAAGAGATAGCAAAAATTACCGAACCAAAAAAAACGTATTCATTTTTAGCAGACGGTGTTTTATTGAAAACTAAGTAGTTTGCAACGTAAAATAATTACCACCGCAGATGGCTCGAAAACCATTCAAATAGAAGATTGGAATGAGCAGTACCATTCTGTTCATGGTGCGATACAGGAAGCAAATCATGTGTATATTAAACATGGTTTGCTTTTTTTATATTCTAAAAATAAATCATTTCCTAAAACCAATATTTCAGTATTAGAAATTGGTTTTGGTACTGGTTTAAATGCACTGTTAACATTGCTTAAGGCGAATGAATTAAAACAAAGTATTAATTATGTTGGTATTGAAGCCTATCCAGTGACGTTGGATGAATTGAAACAACTTAATTATGCTTCAGAATTACAAACCGATAAGCATAACTTTGAAATCTTACATAACTGTTCATGGGAATCTCCACATAGAATTTCGGAAGTATTTACTTTGACAAAACAGCAAATGTTCTTTAAAGATATTTCAGAAGAAAACGCATTTGATGTGATTTATTTCGATGCCTTTGGAGCCCGTGTACAACCAGAACTTTGGACAGAGTCCATTTTTAAACTTATGTATCGCGCTTTAAAACCTAATGGCGTACTAACTACATATGCTGCTATTGGTCATGTAAGACGAACAATGGAGTCATTGGGATTTGAGGTAGAAAAACTTCAAGGACCACCTGGTAAGCGACATATGCTCAGAGCAGTGAAACGTTAAACCCTTACTAAAATAGCTGGGCATGGTTCTGGATTTCTGTAAATTTGCTTAGCTATGAGAAAGGTCTTAATTACAGGAGCAACAGGTTTAATTGGTAGGGAAATTGTTAAAGTTTGCCACGACCAAAATCTTGTCGTTCATTATTTAACAACCTCCAAAACTAAACTTAGCACACAAGAAAACTATAAAGGATTCTATTGGAATCCTGTTAAAAATGAAATTGATGAACGTTGTTTTGATGGGATTGATGTCATAATTAATTTAGCTGGAGCAACCATATCAAAACGATGGACAGATAGCTATAAGGCTGAAATTATTTCCAGTAGGATCATGGCGGCTAGATTACTAAAGCAGACCATTATAGAACATCAGTTTCCTGTTAAACACATTGTCTCAGCTAGTGCAATTGGAATATATCCTGATTCCATAACCAATTATTACGAAGAAGATGAATCAGATCTATCCAAATCGTTTTTAGGAGAAGTAGTTCAAAAATGGGAAACATCTTTAGATGAGTTTTCTGCCCTAGGAATTAGTGTGGCTAAGATTAGAATTGGTTTAGTTCTTTCTAAAAAAGGTGGAGCTTTGCCCGAAATTGCAAAACCAATACGTTTTGGTGCTGGAGCAGCTTTTGGTAGTGGCGACCAGTGGCAATCGTGGATTCATATTGAAGATCTCGCTCAATTATTTGTTTTCACCGTTACCAATAACTTAGAAGGTATTTATAACGCCGTAGCCCCAAACCCAGTATCAAACACAGAATTAACCAAGGCGGTCGCAAAAATATTGCACAAACCTTTGGTGCTACCAAATATTCCAAAGTTTGCGATGAAATTAGCCTTAGGTGATATGCATATACTCTTATTTGAAAGTCAGCGCGTTAGTGCTTCTAAAATTGAAAATGCAGGTTTCTTATTCACTTACCATCATCTAGAACCAGCTCTGTTGGAAATCTTTAGTTGAGGGTACAATTTTAGTTGAAAACGTTAAACCAGTCAGGATTTAAACGCAATCGGTTGTTTTATATATAAAATCAATACGTAGTTCTTCGTATATTTTTTTGAATCCTTATATTTATAAAAAATCCAACTCGTGAATAAAACAATACCTTTTTTCTTTCTTAAAAGGAGCTTTGCTTTTTTTATTTTAGTATGTACTGCATTGCTCAATGCTCAACAGTTTGAGCAGGCACAAGTTATTTCGGGATTAGGCAGCTTGGCTAATAATAATGGCGTTGCTGTAGCCGATTATGATAATGATCTCGACCTTGATATCTATGTTGTGACCCTTACCAAAGATATATTGGGAGATGAAACGACTATTTCTAAATTATTTAGAAATAATAACGATGGTACTTTTACAGATGTTACTGGTCAGGCTGGTTTAAGCAATCTATTATCTTTAGATGAAGATATTGAACCGTTTTTTGGTTTGAAAGGGTTTAAGCATGGGGCATCTTGGGGAGATTATAATAATGATGGTTATCCAGATTTACTACTTACGCATTCTGAACGATTACAACTTCTTATTAATCAGGAAGGCGATTTCACCGAGGTAACTGAAGGTGCGGGGTTGGATGCTGTTAGTGAATGTAGACATACAGGTGCAACCTGGTTTGATTATGATAATGACGGATTTTTAGATATTTATGTGAACGACTGGGATGCTTGTGGAACCAATTCATTATACCGAAATAACGGCAATGGTACATTTACCAATGTTACGGTTGAGACTAATATGGAAGATAATGGCGTTTACGCAAGTTATACAGCTGTTCCTTTTGATATTGATAAAGATGGCTGGATGGATTTGTATGTTTCTAATGATTTTAACGAGCCTAATAGCTTATTTATGAATCAAAATGGAACGACATTCGTTGAAGATGCTCAAAGTTACGGACTTGATAATACTATTGATGACATGGGAGTTGCTTTTGGAGATTTTAATCTCGATGGTGCTTTTGATGTGTTTATTACTGGAATAGATGAGAATAGTTTGTTGCAAAATGACGGAGCTAATAATTTTACAGATGTTACAGCTATTAATAATATTACAGGAACAGGATGGGCTTGGGGAACAAGATTTGCAGATTTTGATTTAGATGGTGATGAAGATTTAATTATTGTTAATGGTTACGAATTTGAAGAACGAACCACAGAGGCTAATGTCTATTATACAAATTTGGCTTCAGAAGGAATGTCTGGTTTTGAAGACGCTTCAGATAACGTCAATTTTAATGCCGCCACAGTTAGCGTGGAAGCTATCGATTTTGATTATGATAATGACGGTGATTTAGATATTTATGTTACTAATGCCGATCAGCAATCTATTTTATACGAAAACAAACTTCTTAGCTTTGATGAAGAAAGTTCCTTACATTGGTTTAAGGTCATGTTGCAAGGGACAGTATCCAACCGTGATGCCATTGGTACAATTCTAAAACTTACCACAAACTCTGGTATTTATAGCAGATATTATACAGGTGTTGGGTTTTTATCTCAAAGTTTACAAGCAGTTCATTTTGGCTTAGCAGAAGAGACTCAAATCGTAGAATTAGAAATTAAATGGCCATCTGGCCTGATAGAGGTTTTTCAAGACTTGGATGTAGATACTACAGTTAGAGTCATAGAAGGTGAAGGTTTAGAGGTTCTAGATATTGCTCCAAGTCAGAAAATTTATGGGTGTACAGATCCATTTTCCTGTACATATAATCCAGAAGCTACATTAGATGATGGTACTTGTACTTATTTGAGTCCAAACGCAATTTCAGGAAATACAACCGCTGGTTTTTTAGCAGAGGAGATTTATACATATCCTATAGAACCTAATTCTACGGCTAGTTGGACAGTTATTGGAGGAGAGCTTTTAGATGGACAGAATACTGACACAGTAATTGTAAAATGGAATCTAAATGAAACAGGAAGTTTAAGTGTTAGAGAGAATGATGGTAACTGTTTTAGTGAAGAACAACATTTAGAAGTTACGCTAAATGCAAATGATCTTCCTGAGGATGTTTCTATTGCTAGACTATGGAATGAAGTTTTACTAGAAGCAATTAGGAATGACTTTGCAAGACCAACTATTCATGCGCGTAATTTGTTTCACTCTAGCGTTGCCATGTATGATATATGGGCAATTTATGATGATGAAGCGCGACCATATCTTATAGGAAATACTGTAAATAACTTTACGACAGAATTGCTAGATTTTATTCCGTTAGAATCTATTGAAGAATCCCGTAAAAAGGCCATAAGTTATGCCATGTATCGTTTATTGAGTTATAGGTTTCAAAATGCACCAAATTCGTCACGACTACAGGAATTGTTTGATTTAGTTATGGAACAGTTGGGATATGAAACGACCTTTGCAGTGTCTACGCTTTATGAGTTTGGAAATGCAGCGGCTTTAGGAAATTATGTGGCGGAAGTGATAATTAACTACGGAAATGGAGATGGCTCTCAAGAGTTGAATTTTTTTAATAATCAGTACTATTTTTCAGTTAACCAGCCTTTGGCGCCAAATGTTCCAACAACAGAGTTCATGTTTGATCCAAATCGTTGGCAGCCTTTAAGTTTGAATACGTTTATAGATCAGAGTGGAAATTTAATAGAGGGTTCAACCGTCGAATTTTTAAGCCCGGAATGGGGAAATGTACACCCTTTTGCCATGCCTCAAGATGATAGTACAATTTTTCAGCGCGAGGGTGATTCTTATCGTGTTTATAATGATCCTAGTGATCCGCCATATCTTAATCTAACAACAAACGACGCATCTAGTGATGCTTATAAACTTGGGTTTTCTATGGTATCTATTTGGGGGGCTCACCTTGATCCAGGAGATGGCGTTCTTTGGGATATTTCTCCTGGTGCTATTGGAAACACTGATATTTCAACGTTTCCAACAAACTATGCTAATTATCCCAACTTTTACAATATTCTAGAAGGTGGTGATATAGGTACAGGCCATAATATAAATCCGGTAACTGGAGAGCCTTATGACCCACAATTGGTTCCAAGAGGTGATTACGCAAGAGTATTAGCAGAATTTTGGGCAGACGGACCAGATTCTGAGACACCGCCAGGACATTGGTTTACTATTTTAAATTATGTGAGCGAACATCCACTTCTTGAGAAAAAATTTGAAGGGGAAGGGGATGTGCTTTCCGATTTAGAATGGGATGTAAAAACCTATTTTATATTGGGAGGAGCTATGCATGATTCTGCTATTTCAGCTTGGAGTATAAAAGGATGGTATGATTATGTTAGGCCGATTTCAGCAATACGAAATATGGCGTTGCTTGGTCAAAGCTCGGACGAGACTCAGGATAATTATAATGTTGCTGGATTGCCATTGATGGAAGGCTATATTGAGGTGGTCGGACCATCAGATCCTTTGAGAGGAGAAGATAACGAGCATGTTGGTAAGATAAAGTTATTTACTTGGAAAGGACCAGATTTTATTGATGACGAAACGACAGATATAGCAGGAGTTGATTGGATTCTTGCCGAAAATTGGTGGCCTTATCAGCGTCCTACTTTTGTAACACCTCCTTTTGCAGGTTATGTATCTGGTCATTCTACGTATTCTAGAGCAGCTTCTGAAGTACTAACGAAGGTAACTGGAAGTCCATTTTTTCCAGGAGGACTTGGAGAATTTGTAGCGAGGCAAAATGATTTTTTAGTATTTGAACAAGGGCCTTCTGTTGATATAAAATTACAATGGGCCACTTATAGAGATGCGTCGGACCAAACGAGTTTGTCAAGAATTTGGGGAGGTATTCACCCTCCAGCCGATGACATCCCTGGACGATTAATTGGAGAGAAAGTTGGTAATGATGCTTTTGCTTTCGCCGTACCTTATTTTAGTGGAGAAGACGTAGTAATTGAACCTACCGAGCAAATTATATATCCTAACCCAGTAACAAATGGTGAGATTTTTATAACCAACACTGCGGTTGAGGATGTGATAACTATATTCGACATAAGAGGAAGACAAGTTAATATTCTTAAAACAGAATTTAACGAGTTTGGTAGTGTTACAAAACTTACGATTCCTAAAGGAACATCTGCGGGCTTATATTTTCTAAATATTAATGATGAGTCTAAAATGTTGATTATTAAGCGTTAATTTGGTTATGCAGCATACACTTAAAACGTATATTCCGGAGCAAGCTATTCCTAAAATCATTGCCCTTTTAGATCATGATAATTTAACTGTTAAAGTTAAATCAGAACGGAAAACAAAGCATGGTGACTATCAACGGTTACCTAACGGAAAGCATCAAATTTCTGTAAATTCTAACTTAAATTGTTATCGGTTTTTAATTACTTTAATTCATGAGATTGCTCATTTTGAAGCATATAAAACTTACGGAAAGTCTATAAAACCGCATGGAATAGAATGGAAACGAACATTTCAGCATTTAATGTTACCATTTTTAAACCCTGAGGTTTTTCCGCTAGACCTGTTACCTTTGCTAGCAAATCACTTTAAAAACCCAAAAGCAAGTAGCGATACAGATGTAAAAATGGCCTTAGCTTTAAAACAATTTGATGAACCTAACGATAAAACTTATATTTTTGAAGTACCTTTTGGAAGCACTTTTAAGTTATATAATGGCAGAGTGTTTAAAATGGGACATAAACGGGTTAAGCGGTTTGAAAGTGTTGAGTTAAACACAGGACGTACGTATTTGTTCAACCCTAATGCTGAGGTAGAATTATTAAAAGAAGTAAATGAATAAAAATTATTATGCCATTTTAATGGCTGGAGGAGTAGGTTCGAGATTTTGGCCAGTGAGTACACAAGGTTTTCCAAAGCAATTTCATGATATGTTAGGAACGGGAGATACCTTAATTCAAAAAACGTTTAATAGGCTGTCGAAGTTAATTCCGAAGGAGAATATATTCATTCTTACTAACGAACGTTACAATGATTTGGTACTTGAGCAGCTTCCTGAAGTAACGAAGCGCCAAGTGGTTTTAGAACCTGCAATGCGAAATACAGCACCTTGTATTTTATATGCAGCATTGAAGATTCAAAAAGAAAACGAAGATGCCGTAATGATTGTAGCACCAAGCGACCATTGGATTGAGGACGAGCAGGCATTTACTGAGAATGTAAAGGAGGCGTTTGATTTTTGTTCTCAAAACAATGCTTTGATGACTTTAGGTATTGAGCCAACATTTCCAAATACAGGTTATGGTTATATCGAATTCGATAAATCTAACGTTGCAAATATCAAGGCCGTTAATCAATTTAGAGAGAAGCCAAATTATGAAACGGCAAAAGCGTTCATTACTCAAGGAAATTTTCTTTGGAATGCAGGAATTTTTATGTGGAGCGTAAAAAGTGTTGTTGAAGCGTTTAAAAATAATCAGCCAACACTTTACGCGTTATTTGAATCGGGCTATGATGTTTATAATACCGATTTTGAAGATGATTTCGTACGAGATAATTATGGTAAGGCCGAAAATATTTCGGTAGATTATGCCATTATGGAGCATTCAAAAAACGTATTTGTTATACCAGCAACTTTTGATTGGAACGATCTAGGTACTTGGGGTAGTCTATACGATAAATTAGATAAAGATGAAAATGAAAATGCCGTGGTTAATGCCCAAACATTAACAGAGGATGCTTCGGGAAATATGATACGTACTAAAACCGACAAAGTGGTTGTAGTAGACGGATTGAAAGATTATATTATTGTAGATAAAGATGAAGTTTTGCTTATCTTTCCTAAGACTAAAGAACAAGATATTAAAAAAGTACTCCAAAAAGTTAAGGATAAATTTGGAGAACATTACGGATAATTATGAGTGACGAAAATAAATTTAATTTTTCTGAGGAAGATTCAAAAGCCAATAAAGAACAGGCCGTAGAAGAGTCTAAAGAAGCCGTTATAAAAGATGCCGAAGGACTATGGCAAAGCACTAAGCGATTTTTAAATGAGTTACTGGATTTTAGAGATGATACAGATCGTGATGCTACAATTGAAGCGATAAAGAATGATATTCCTTTTAAGGGAGCTACAGCATGGATTTTAGTATGTTCGATTATGGTGGCTTCGGTTGGATTGAATGCAGATTCTACAGCTGTAGTGATTGGAGCCATGTTAATTTCTCCGCTTATGGGACCTATTTTAGGAATAGGTTTTTCTATTGCAGTAAATGATATTGATACCTTAAAAAAGTCGCTTATAAATTTGGCAACGATGATCGTACTGAGTTTATTAACGGCCTATTTGTTTTTTAAATTTTTCCCCACTGCTGAAATTGAAACAAATGAGATTTTTGGTCGAACAAAACCAGATGTGAGAGATGTACTTATAGCCTTTTTTGGTGGAGCGGCTTTAATAATTGCACGAACCAAAAAAGGAACGATTGCCTCTGTGATTTTTGGTGTTGCAATTGCCACAGCCTTAATGCCGCCATTATGTACGGCAGGTTATGGTTTAGCACATAACTGGGACTTTTTCGTTGGGGCGATGTATTTATTTACAATTAACACCATCTTTATCGCATTAGCAACGTTTTTAGTGTTGAAAATTTTGCGTTTTCCGATGCTCAAATATGCCAATTCAAAAAAACGTAAACGTATTGCCCAATTAGCCTCTTTGGTTGCTTTACTAGTTATGGCCCCAGCTATTTGGACCTTTGTGAATTTTATAAAACAAAGCGGATTAGAAAGTGATTATAAGAAATTTTTAAAAGAAGAAGTGACTTCCAACAATGAACTTTGGTTGCAAAATCAAGATGATATGCCTGTTTGGAAGGATAAAGAAATTACACTTTATTTTAATGGAGAAGTTTCTGATCAAATGGTTAGAAATTTAGAAAATAAAATAAAAAACTATGATAAGATAAAGGACTTTAAATTAAACATTGAAGGAAATAAGAATAGAAGTTTTGATAAAATCGTTGATGCTTATGATAGGGCTATTGATGAGCTTGATGAGAAGAAAATCATTATCGATGGTCTTAATGAAAAAATCAAAAATTTGGAAGAGAGTATTACTAACTTAAATAGGCAAGTGGAGTCAAGCAACTCTCAGACGTCAGTATCATTTACCGATTTATCTAGAGATGCTAAGGTTCGATTTAATGATTTGGAGTATTTTGGATATTCTAAGATGTTAGAGTCTAAAGATTTTATCAATATTGATACAGTAACAATGGCCAATGTGAGATGGAAGGTTTCTCTAAATGATAGTTTAGTACTGGTTCAGGAAAAAGCGCTACAGGAGTGGTTGCAAAAAGAACTGAAAACGGATACTGTTGTGATTAAAAGAAACTAACCTAATCGTTTTCGTCTAAGTACATACGACGTACTTTTTTAAATAAATTGGACGAGTATACAAAATCTGTCACAACCTCATTGTCGGTCTTAAAAATAGTCTCTTTTGAGCCTTCCCATGCTTTAAGTCCGTCTTTTAAGAACACTATTTTTTCTCCAATTTCCATAACAGAGTTCATATCATGTGAGTTAATAACGGTTGTAATATTATACTCATCTGTAATTTCCTGAATAAGATTATCGATAACGATAGCAGTTTTTGGATCAAGACCAGAGTTAGGTTCGTCACAAAATAGATATTTTGGATTATTAACAATTGCTCTTGCAATAGCAACACGTTTTTGCATACCTCCAGAGGCCTCGCTTGGCATTTTGTGGTGTGCACCTTCTAGATTCACGCGTTTTAATACAAAATCTGCTCGATCCTCCATTTCACTTTTACTTTGTTTAGTAAACATACGTAGAGGAAACATAACATTTTCTTGAATGGTCATGGAATCAAAAAGTGCACTACCTTGAAACACCATACCCATTTTTGCTCTTAAATTTCGTTTTTCATCATCAGAAAGTTCCGAATATATTTTTTCGTCATAGGCTATGCTTCCTTGTTCCGGAGAGAATAAACCTAATAAGCATTTTAAAAATACGGTTTTACCAGATCCACTTTGTCCAATGACTAAACTTGTCTTTCCTTTTTCAAAAGTTGCTGAAATACCTTTTAATATATGAGCATCACCAAACGATTTCTGTATGTTTTTAACTTCTATCATCAGCTTAAGAGTAATTGGGTTAGTACATAATTCAACAGAATAATAACAACACTAGTCCATACAAATGAAGTTGTACTAGCCTTACCAACTTCTAAAGCACCACCTTTCATATAATAGCCATAAAATGATGGAATTGTTGCTAAAATGAAAGCAAATACAAATGTTTTAATAAAAGCGTAGATAATATGAAATGGAATAAAGTCTGTTTGAACTCCTAAAACGAAATCTTCTAATGTTCCAAATCCGCCATAAACCGCAGCTACCAGTCCTCCTAAAACACCTAAAAACATTGCAATAGAAATGACAAAAGGATATAACATTAAAGCGATAAACTTTGGAAATACTAAATAATTTAAAGAATTAATTCCCATAACCTCCAAGGCATCAATTTGTTCCGTAACCCGCATTGTACCAATGCTTGATGTAATAAAAGAGCCTACTTTACCAGCCATAATTATAGAAATGAATGTGGGAGCAAACTCTAGAATTACCGATTGTCTTGTGGCAAATCCAACCAAATACTTCGGAATTAAAGGGTTACTAATATTTAAAGCTGTTTGAATCGTAACTACGCCTCCTACGAAAAACGAAATAAAAGCCACAATTCCTAAAGAGCCAATGATTAAATCATCAATATCTTTTAAGATAAGTGTACGCATAACCGACCATTTTGTGGGTTTGCGAAACATTTCGGCAATCATTAAAAAATAAGCGCCAATATTGTGAAGGTATTGCATAGTGAAATTTGTTACCGCTAAAGTAAAAAATTACATAGACTTATTTAACCTTAAGTTTAAAAGATGATAAACTAAAATCTGTATTTTTGAAGTTCAAAACTCTATGACCATGATAAAACGCATTTTTCTTTTGTTTTTCGGATTACTTTTTATGATGTCCTGTGCAGCTCAAATGCCGAAGGAAGATTCTAATGATAGTAACGAAACCCAAGATGTTATTGACAATAATAGTAGACCTAAATTGGTTGTAGGTATTGTCGTTGATCAAATGAGATATGACTATCTAACACGATTTTATGATAAGTTTGGACAGGGCGGATTTAAACGTATGATTAATGAAGGATTTAACTGCAAGAATAATCATTTTAATTATATACCAACATATACAGGGCCAGGTCATGCTTCAGTCCATACAGGAACAACCCCTAAGTACCATGGTGTTATTAGCAACTATTGGTATGATAAAGAATTAAAGACATCTGTTTATTGTGCAGGAGATGATAATGTGGCACCAGTGGGAACAACAAATAATGCAGGTAAAATGTCTCCTCATAGAATGCAAACGACAACATTTGCAGACGAAAATAGATTATTTAGTCAGATGAGAGGAAAGACCATAGGTGTATCGTTAAAAGATAGAGGTGCAATTTTACCAGCAGGTCATACTGCTAATGCCGCATATTGGTTTCACGGAAAAGATGAAGGTGCTTGGATTACGAGTACATTTTATATGAATGCTTTGCCGCAATGGGTAACAGATTTTAATACATCTAATAAAGCCGAATCTTATTTTAAAGAATGGAATACTTTATATGATATATCGACATATGTTGAAAGCGGAAGCGATGAAAACACCTTCGAAAGAGGATTTAAAGGAAAAGATAAAGCCGTGTTTCCATATGATTTGGCTGCATTAAAAGTGGATAATAGTGGCTTCGATATTTTAAAAGAAACCCCCTACGGAAATAGTCTAACAACAGACTTCGCCATAGCAGCTATTGAAGGAGAGGGGTTAGGTAAAGATCAATTTACAGATGTATTAGCACTAAGTTTTTCAAGTACCGATTATGTTGGTCATAACTTTGGTGTAAATTCTAAAGAGGTAGAGGATACCTATATTAGATTAGATAAGGATTTAGAACGATTATTTAATTATTTAGACACACAAGTTGGTGCTGGGGAGTATACCGTTTTTTTAACTGCTGATCATGGAGCTGTAAACGTACCTTCATATTTAAGTTCGGTTAATATTCCTGCTGGTTACGTTAGCAATAGTGACAGAAAAGAAAAATTCCAAGCCTTTTTAAAAGCGACTTATGGAACTGCAGATATTTTAGAGAATATTAGTAACAATCAAATTTTTCTCAATAGAGCTAAAATAATGGAACTAGGTTTAGATTTGAGCGATGTACAACAGGCTATTGTTAATGAACAAATAACATACGATAATGTAGCTAAAGCATATTCGGCAACAACAATGAATGCTGCTAATTTTACAGAAGGGATTGAATCTTTGTTACAAAATGGATATAATCAAAAGCGCTCTGGCGATGTTATTGTTGTTAATGATGTAGCCTTTATTTCATACAGCAGAACAGGGTCTACTCATGGAAGCGGATTAAATTATGATACGCATGTGCCTTTGTTGTTCTTCGGAAAAGGAATTAAGCAAGGAAGTACTTACCAGAAAACAATAATTCCAGATATTGCGCCTACGCTATCAGCTCTTTTGGGAATTAGCTTTCCAAATGCCGCTACTGGTCAACCACTTGAATTCGTTATTGATTAAAAATGATAAAATAAAAAAGCCTTAAATATTGATGTATTTAAGGCTTTTTGTTTAGCAACTGAGAAAATTATTCAACAATGATTTTCTTAAGTTTGACACCATCTTTAGTGTCAAATTTTATGACATACATGCCTGGTGCTAAGTTTTTTAAACGTAATGTATTAGTCGACGGATTCGTTTTCGATTTAGAATTTCCGCGTAAATCTAAAACCTCTATAGAATTTATGTCGTTAAGATCAATACCTTCAAATTTAATATCAGACTTTGAATTTGTTGGATTAGGGTAAACCTTAATTCCATCTTCCGAATGATCTCTTTGCTGTCCAATGGAATCACAAGGATCAGTAATAAGTGGATTTAACGTTACATAACATTCAGCTCCAGTTACATTATCTACATATTTAACTTCCATTGGTACATAGAATCCAGATGGCCAGTTTGTTGTTTGAGTAGAAATATTCACATAAAATTGAGATGGGAATAGAAGATTTTGGGCACCAACAGCCAAGTTTCCAAAAACACCACCAGCAGCCTGTTGTCCATTTAGATAGGCGTCATTCCAGCGCACATAACCAGAAGCTGGATTTGAAAATGGATTTGTGAGTAATACTTCACTATTTATTAGTGTTGGGTAAGTTGCAGAATTTGGTCCGTTATTGACATTACACCAAATGTCATCAACTGAGGCTTCGCAACCTTCAACAGTTATATCTTCACATGCATCTCCTATACCATCATTATCGCTATCTGTTTGACTAGGATTGTAGTCATCTGGGCAATTGTCGCATTCATTTGGTATATTATCACCATCATCATCTTGTAGTGTAAATGTTGTACAAACAGTTTCTTGACAAGGCGTTCTAGACCCATTTGGGACAGAAAGTGTTAGACATACTTGATATGTTCCTCCAGCATAATTACTATAGTCGAATGACGTACTAAAGATATTATTGCCAGAACCAAATGCTAATATTTCGGTTTGATTGTTGGATAAATTCTTTACTGTAAATTGATAGTTAAGTGTATTACCAGAATCTTCTTTTACATGCCAACTAAATGTGCAGTTGAATAAACTAGGATTATTTAAGGGTTGATGAATATCAATTAAGTTGCAATCATCTATCGGTCTAATTCCTTTTTGACCGTAACTCAGGTTTAAACTTAAAAGTAAAACCAATACTGAGAATGACAGTTTTGTAATAGTTTTCATTATTTTCATTATTTTATGATACTTACTCTTACGCTTTTCAGTTTCCGCGACCCACAATTATGTGTTTGTAGATAGACACAGGATATAATGCATTGATATCTTAAACAAAATCTTGTTAAACAGTTGTTACTATTAGAAACCTATTTTTTTTAGGCTTAACCTAGCGCATATCACTATGAATGAATATGACATTGAAGTGTCATTTAATAATCAACTTTTCAATTGAAATTGTTTGTTAAGAGTTCTTGGCTTATTTGCTTTGTTACCCTCTTGAAGTATTTTTAACATTTGGGAAGCATGTTGTAGAATAGAGAAGTGAGGGCAGGAGTTTTTAACGACTTTAAAGTGAAAGAAGTATTTATTATTAAAGGGAAAGCTTTCGCTTTCCCAATAATAGAGATCAGAAAAAAATTAATAGAACCAAAATTGATCTCCAATTCCAGTACAAGCCACTAAGTAAGCGTTAATTGTACATTTACCTTTATAACTAATACGTGCGCTAGAGTGACTAACAATACTAGCACTGGCAGTACCTGTCCCAACCCATAATTGTATTGGTGTCATACCTCCATTAATTTCTTTTTTGCTCTTTCTTGTTTAGTGTTTTTTGCACCTTTTAAGCGTTTTAAATATTTCATAATTAAAAGTTTAAATTAAAATGTGCTATGGTTCATTAGAGACGTGCATAGCTCTCGTCTGTTCTTCGCGAGAATGTTATTGTTATTTAAATACGTTCTTTAGCTGATAAAAGAAGCGTTCTATTAATCTCAAATCTTCTGTTATTATTTCTGCCGAACCACGCATTTCATATCGGAAAGGAATCTCTTTTTTATACGAGGTTATTAGTTTGTCTGGAAGCGATACGGTGATAAGGTAAAATCCATTTTCATCTGGTAAAAGAGATATGGATTTGATATGACCTTGGATTGTTCCAAATTCTGTGTCGGGATAATTTTCCAGTTTAATGTTTACTGTTTGTCCAGTTTTAATTTTACCAGAGTTTTGTGCTGGTGTTTTTAGTTTTGCGATATAAGCAGAATTTTCTTCTGGAATAATTGTAAATAATAAATCGCCCTGATTAACACGTTGATTAGTAACCCATAATTTTGAAAAAGCAACTTTTCCATCCATATCTGATACCACGGCATATTTCATTTCCCAACTAATTAAAGCCCTTTTAAGCTGGTTAAAAGATTGGATAACGTTTTTTAGGAGACCTATGTCTTCCTTGGTTTGATTTATTGTGGTGTTAATGGTATTGGTGTTTGCATTTCCAATAGCCTCACGGATTTGAGATATAGAAGCATCCATATTGGCGTAATTACGCTCGGATTGCAGATATACCAGTTCTTTAGATTCAATTTCTTGTTTTGAAATCACACCTTTATTAAAGAGTTTTTGATGTCTTTCTAATTCTTTTTTCTGAAAATCTAGTTCCTGCTTCTGAATTGTTTTTTGATTTTTAAGTGTGTTAAGTCGGGCGTATAGTTGTGCCTTTGAAATCCTATTTCCGTTTTGTTCATTAGAGAAAGGTTGAAGTTCTTTATTGAGCTGATATTGTAAATAGCTGTTTTCGAAAAGCGCATATTCAGAATCAATTTCACCTAAAAATAGAATTGGAAGTTCTTCCAAAGGAAAAGAGAATTTTTTGTCATTGAGTTTTATAGTATCTATAGTAGATTTAAGACGTTTTATATGATTATAGTTAGCTGGATTTTCAATAAGTGCTAAGATATCACCTTTGTTTACCATTTGATTGTCTTTTACAAACAGCGAGTCTAATCTACCTGATAGCCGTACATATTTTTTTTGAGGAGGAAGTTTTGTGGTTACAGCAGCTTCAGAGGTAATAATATCTGGGTATTTAACAAACCACGATATAAATAGCAACATTATTATGAGTGCCAAAAGAACCATGTTACCATAGCGTATCATCCAATGAGGTACAGATTCAAGTACATCTTGAACTTCTTCACTTCGTAATTCTATATCTGTTGTATTGATTGGCATAATTATTTTCCTAATTCGAGTTGATTTTTAACGAGATTATAATAGTTTCCTTTTTGTTTTATTAAAGATTCATGATTACCTATTTCTACAACCTTTCCATTGTCTAGAACAACAATTTGATGTGCGTTTTTTACTGTACTTAATCTGTGTGCTATTACAATGGCAGTTTTATTTGCAAAAAATGTATTTAGTTTTTCCATAATGACTTTTTCATTATTGGCATCCAAAGCTGATGTGGCTTCATCAAAAAATAAAAATTTAGGATTTTTATATACAGAACGAGCAATTAAAAGGCGTTGCTTTTGACCAGTACTTAACCCAGAGCCTTCAGCACCAATTTTTGTGTTTAACCCTAACGGTAAGCCATTAATGAAGTCGGAAATGTTGGCAACATCTATAGCATGTATCAGTTTATCTTTATCTATATGGTCGTGACCAACAGCTATGTTATTGGCAATAGTGTCATTAAAAATGTAACCTTCTTGCATGACAACACCGCAATGGTCTCTCCAAACTTTTTGTGAAATATTATTTAGATTAAAATTATTGATTTGAATATCTCCTTTATCGACATGATAAAACCGCAGTAACAACTTCATTAAAGTCGTTTTTCCGCTACCACTAACACCAACAATGGCGGTTGTTTTATTTGCTGGAATCGTAAGAGAAAGGTCTTTTATAACAGGTTCTAAACCACCCGTATATCGAAAAGTAACATTATTGAGAATGATGGATGCATTTTCTGGGATATCGGTTATTTTATCATCATTAATATGTTCTTCATCTTCTTTATTATGAATTTCTCCCAGACGTTCAAGAGATATTTTGGCGTCCTGAATGTCTCTCATAAAACTTATTAATTGAGTAATAGGAGCATTTAATTGACCTACGATATAAGTAATGGCGAGCATCATACCTAAAGTGATTTCACCATCTATAACTAATTTTGCAGACAAAATGGTGATGAACATATTTTTTAGTTCATTGATAAAATTAGACCCAACACTTTGTGTTTGTTCCAGTGCTAAATTTTTTGTTGCAATTTTAAATAATCTAACTTGTGTAAATTCCCAATTCCAGCGCATGCGTTTTTCGGCATTGTGCAATTTGATTTCTTGCATACCATTGATAAGTTCAATAACCTTACTTTGCTCTTGACCAAGTTGTGAAAAGCGTTTGTAGTCTAATTTTTTTCGTTTTTTGAAGAAGAAAAGAACCCAACCTATATAGAGTAGGCTACCTAAAAGAAAAACTCCAAAGATTTGAAGGCTATAAAAACCTAAAACAAAGCTGAAAACAATAAGATTGAAAAATGAAAATAACATCGATAATGATGAGGTCGTTAATACACGTTCAATTCTACTGTGATCGTTAATACGCTGAAGGAGGTCTCCAGTCATCTTTACATCAAAAAATGAAATAGGTAATTTCATTAATTTGATAAAGAAATCTGAGATTAGTGAAATATTAATTCGAGTACTGAGATGAAGAAGAATCCAACTTCTTATAATTTCAAGTGCCGCTTTTCCAATAAATAAAAACAGTTGAGCAACTAATATGAGGTATATGAAATTAAGATCTTGATTTTTGATACCAACATCAACAATGCTTTGGGTTAAAAAAGGTAAAATAAGTTGTAGCAGACTACCAGCTAAGAGTCCAATGATGAGTTGGATAATAAATTTTTTGTATTTAAATAAATATTTTGAAATGAAACCAAAGCCAAAACTGTTTTCATCTTTATCAAACTCTTCTTCGTAAAATAGGGGTGTGGGTTCTAATAATAAGGCGATACCCTCTTCTGTGTTTTCGTTGGCGTTATTGCCAATCCAATGCTTTATAAAGTCTTCTTTGGTATATGTAATTAGACCATGACCGGGATCTGAAATGTATACAATATCTTTCTTTATTTTATAGATAACCACATAGTGGTTCTTATTCCAATGTAAAATGCAAGGTAAAGGAACTTCGTTTAGTTTGTCGTATGAAATTTTCACACCTATAGAATGAAACCCTATGCTTTCTACGGCATCACTTAAACCAAGTAAACTGCTACCTTCTCTTGTAGTTTCACTTAGTTTTCGTAGTTGCTCTGCATTAATGACTTTGCCGTAGTGTTTAGCAATAATCTTGATACAGGTTGGTCCGCAATCTTTGGATTCTATTTGTTTATATGAAGGGAATTTTCTCAATGCTTTATGCTAAAAAAGGTTCTAATAAGTCTGAATTTTTTTAAATAGTAGCCGATTCATAATTGAATCGACTACTAAAGTTTATTTGTTTTGTTGACCGTGATGATTTGGACAACTACAAGTGCAAACATAGAACCAAGGCCCTCCTTCACAAGTAAATGTGCCTCCACCACTTTCGCAATCAGCCTTGGCATCTCCACCATTAATAGATTGTAGTTGTTCTCTACTAAGTGCTTTAGCACCTTTTAAATTTTTTAACTTTTTCATTTTGTTTAAATTTTGATATTTATATTTTTTTAGAAACTAGCCCTTAATTAAAAGAGCTAGTTACTTTGTTAAATTCTATGATTAGTAACAAACGTAGCAAACGCCGTTATACCAAATGAATCCTCCAGTTCCAATAATACACCAGTGAGAAGATACTGGTGCTCCACCTGTGTCACCACATGGTCTGTTGACTGGTACGGGTGTTGGCATTCCTCCATTGATAGATTGTTGTTCCTTTTTATCAAGTGCTTTAGCACCTTTTATATTTTTTAATTTTTTCATTTTATATGAATTTTAAATATTTAAATCTGTGAACATTTAAAGACGCTCACAGCTTGCGTCCTACTGAATAATGCAACTCTTCTGCTTTATAAGCAGTAGTTAACCCAGTGCAAGCACATATTGTTAGGTAGCCAATAACCACCTATAGCCTGACATTGCGCTTGAGTTTGTGGTACAGGACATGGTCCTGCTCCTTTAACAGTTTGGAGCTCTTGCTTACTTAGCATTTTTGCTCCTTTCAAATTTTTCATTTTGTTTAAATTTTAATATTTGTATTTAAAAAATCTGAAAAAGTGTTACAGTAAGTAGTAACCACCATTTCCATCACACATGCCATCATTAGAGCCAGGGCAACCGGCATGAAGATCACACCTGTGACCATAGGCTCCATTTGGGCATACTTGACTACAAACGTTTCCTGCTTTTTGTAAGCCACCACCATTAATTGATTGTTGCTGTGTTTTACTCAGTGCTTTTGCACCTTTCATGTTTTGCAAATTTTTCATAATTAAAAAGTTTTAATAAATTATATTTGCTGTGAACATTTAGAGACACTCACAGTGTGTGTCTATTCTTCGCGAGAGAATATTGTTCAACGCTCAAAGCCCTTATTTATAAGGGCTTTGTTGTTTATGTTGTTAGTTGTAAATCTGCATGCTCAATACAACAGTTTTCATGCAATTCTTCAATAAATAAAATAAGATCGTCTCTACTGTAATCGTTAGGGTAGCTCTTACCATTTATTAAAATTGCTGGTGTGAAATTGATTTGGTTGTCTACACACCACTTATATTGTTTTTCTAGTATAGCACTATAGTACTCAGCGTTGCTACATGCACCGAATTCTTTTAACCACGAGATTTCATTTGGATTATTATAAATACTATTCATGGCAATCATGCAAGATTCTAGACCGTTAACATGATATAGCTCCAATAATCTTATAACCACTTTTGTACTTTTATGATCCTGTTCACTCGGGTTAGCATTAAACCTAATTTGGAGCATAACATTCTTGCCATATTTTCTGTAAATGTTTTCAATTGAAGCATGAACAGATTTACAGTAGCCACAAAAAGGATTAGTGACGATAATTATTTCGAGTTTAGCTTCAGGGTTGCCCATTATTATGCCTGAAAAATCATGAGTTATTGTCGTATTAATTGGTTTTGATTTCTCCAGTAGCGTATTAAAAAGGGTGAAATTTCTTTTAAACTTATGAAAGTCAACCTTTGTTCTATTTAAGGCTTTTAATTCGTTAAGTTTTGGTGATATAATGTTATATATTATAAGAGTTATTATGAAGTTGAAAGCTCCTAAGACCACAGGGATTTTTAAACTAGAATCGATCGCTACGCTTGTACTATCAACAAATATAAAAACAGATAGTATCCATAAGATACCAACAATGCTCAAACACAGAAAACACCATGTTTTTAAGACAAAAGACTGATAATAAATGGAATAGATGGTAATAGGAAGAGTTGCCACACTTATAAGGTAAGGCACTGTTAATGTTTGGTTCAATAAAATAAGACTAAACGTGGTTAATGAAAGTCCGATAAAATAAATAATACTGAGGTCACTTAATTTATAGTTCTTTGACAGAAAAGCACCTTTAGATGTTAAGACGGCATTACAATTTTTGGTTTCAGATTCATTAGAGCAAAATGCCTGTCCTAAAACTGTCTCTTGTCCGTGTTCTTGTTTTTTTATGGCAATACTTAATACCAGTCCAACTAAACTTATTACTAAAAAAGAAAGCGTTAGAATAGGAGGCTTTATCATAAAGAATATGCCTATAACCGTGATGATGCTTAATACAATTAAGATTTGATTAAACATTAAATTTGCTTGGGTGTCTTCAACTATAAATTCAGATTTTTCAACACCAACAATAATTCCTGTAAATAACTGTAAAAAATCTTTTATTGATACCGTTATTTTTTGCTTTGAAGATTTGATAAGTTGATAATGGAGACCCTCATTAACGGCAATTACGAACTCGAGCCCATCGTTTGTATTAATTTGAGCTAAAAACGTTTTAGGTAGTTGTGCTAATGTTTCTTCTGTTTTAGGAATATCGAGAGCAATATTATCAATATTAAAATGATCTAAAACTCCAGTAATAGCATGTAAACTTGGATATGATGGATGGCTTTCAATTTGAAAATAAAGCTCTTTCTTGTCAATAGAAATAGCATGACGTTTTAGTAATTCTTGAGTTAAAAATGCTAGGCTATTTTGCATAAAAAATAGAAGTTGTTTGTGTAATGTTTCAACAACTTAAATTCTGTTACCCAAAAAATTATTTTTTTAACTTAAAATATAAAAACACTAAAAGTAGAAGTGTTAAAATGACACCAATAATTAGTAACAAATGCTTAGAATTTCCTTCTAGAGAAGGCACTGCTTCTGAATCTCCAATGAGTACAAAAGATGCCCAATAGTAGGGGGAAGCATCACTAAGCTCATGAGAATTAATATAATCTAACTTTGATAAACGCAGAGCCTCAGATTTGGTTTTTCCTTGTTTTAGGTTTTTATAAAAACCAATCATAATTTCTGAACTGGATTTATCATTCACATTCCAAAGCGATGATAACACTGAGTTTGAACCAGTGTTGAAAAAACCTCGAGCTAAACTCATAACGCCTTCGCCTTTATTCAAAGTGCCTAGTGACGTTTGACAAGCACTTAATACAACTAAATCTGCAGAGTTCTCACTAAGGTAAAGTTCATTTAATGATATTTTTTTATCTGAATAAGCAATCCAAGGATTTAAACTGTCATTTGCGTTGGCATGCGATGCTAAATGAATAATGCTATGGTTGTTTATGTTATCAAAGAAGTTTTTTGAAGAGGCACTGTCATTAATATAAATGTTTGAAGAAAACAACTTCGAAATGTTTTCTATTTCCTCTTTGCTTTTTGGTAAACTCACCAAATTCTGTGTGAAATTAATTGGTGCCAATCCAAAAAACTGTGTGTCATTAATACGTTGTCTTTTGCTGTTTTCGGTTAAAAAAGAAATAGAATATGCATAAGTAATATCATTACTTTGAATGAGGTAGTTGTTATTATCCAGGGTTTTTAGGGCTTCAAAAGGTATGTTTTGAAGATAGTAATCTGGAATTATAATTAGTTTTTTTCCTTCAATACTGGCATGAATTGATTTAGGAAATAACTTAATATACATAGCCTTGGATACTTCATTGTATAGGTCGATATTGCCTTGATTAACAAAAGGTGTTTCCAATAGTTTACGATATTGAGTGGCATCTTTTAGTAATTCTGAAACCTTATCAATTTCAAAAAAAGTACTTGAGTCTTTTGTAATAAGTAAGCCATAACCATGTTGGTCATTCAAAATATAATTTAGATATACTGTATCAGCATCACTAAGGGTTTTTTGAGCCTCGTTTAATGTTAAAATTTTTGCAGGTTGTTGACCTATATAAAACTGTTTGTAATCTGTATTAATTGAATCTAGAAAACGCTCATATAAGGCTTTTGACTGGAGCATTTGTAATCGTAAAGTGTCTCTTCGATCTGCACTTTTTTCCTTTGCGAAGTCCTCGGTAAAAGCAACTATATTACGTTTTAAGCGAAGTTCTTCTTGTTGAATATCTAACGGAATATTGGCTTTTTCTTTAAGTTGCTGAAGCGTTATATCTTCCAAAAGAAGTAACGACTTGTTTTTTTCCATAAAGTAAAACGCTTCCTCTGGTTTATTTAATAAAAAACAAACCTTAGTTGCATTAGTATAAATATCAGAAGCTATGGTTCTCCAAAACAACTTCGTTTTTTGTTCATTACTATTAAAGCGAATTAAATCAACCCAATCATCTGCTTGTTTAAAATCACGTAGCGCATTAGAAAGATAGTCATGAGTTTCGGGTTTTGAAGGATCATAAAATTTCAACCATGCTTGCCCTTGCATTATGAGCGTAGTTAATAGACCTGATTTGTATGTACATAGAGATAGGGTTTCATTATTTAATTGTGCGCTATCTATGTTAGGGATAAGCGTTTCAAATGACTTTTGAAGATTCTCAAAAACACGTTGCTCATCATTTAAAAGCAAAAAATGCCGAGTTCTATTTCTATAAATAATGGCTGTAGTTTCTGTATTTGGTTGGTAGGACAAAGCATTATCTAAATAAGTTATAGCATTCGGGTCTTCATTTTGAATTAATAAAAAGCCTAAATCGTTATTTATGGAAGCAATATCTCTGGTGTTTTTAGAGGCAATAGCAATAGCTAATGCTTTATCATAATATGTTTTGACCTTTTCGTAATTGTGCTTTCCGCTTTCATTGTAAATGTTGCCTAAATGATTGTATAAAAAGAAAGATGTTTTAGCTTTTAATTTTGATACATCTATGGTGTTATTTACGATAGCTTTTTCAGCTTCTTCCAATAGATCAATACCGCGTTCGTAGCTTTTGGGCGTTGCAATAAGTTTATATATAATACTGGCATCTATTGACCTCGAAATTTTTGGATCGACTAAGGTGTCTTTTTTTGCGTAGGCAATTGAAGCCTCGTAATATTCGGCAGACTTGTACAAATCACCAGAAAGCCTAGAGAGTTCACCCAGTCTTAAATAGGCATCTGAAACTTGGTTCAAAGATTTTACTTTTTCAGTAATCGATTGATACGTAGCTAACGCATCTGGAATGTTATTTTGATACTTATAAAAATAGGCTAGATTATGCATTAAACTGCCTAAGCGACTGTCATTATAGGATGAATCTTTTGTTGTAGAATTTATGGCCTTATGACTAATACTTATGGCTTTATCTATTTGCTTCGGCTTTTGAGAATATAACCATCTGGCATAATGATAAGCATCGTTGAATAGCGCTTTGTAATTTTGTTTATCCTCATAAGATTGAAACAAACTATCTAGTTTTTGTTCAGTGTCTTTAGAAGGAAGATTTAGATTTTTTATGCTAGTGTAGCTTTCAGAAGCATCTTGAGCAGCACTGGAGAAGTGAATAAAAAAGGAAAAGAGAATTACAAGTATATATTGAATATATGAAGTGATTGTTCTCTTTCCCATTTTGTTTATTTAAGATTTAGAATTAAAGGTACAATCTCCTGTATAATCTTCTGGATTTTTTAGAACAGATTCTCCTTCAGTTGTTGAATTATTGTTGGTTTCCAAAGATGGACCACCAGCGGCGTTATACTCATCTTCAAGTACAATCCACTTTTCTACATTATCACAACTACTTCTAAGAACACGACAAATTGTGAAAAGCCTAGACATTTCATCAAAATAATCGTCTTTAATTTCCTGTTGTTGTTCAGGAGCAATAGTCAAAATTTGCCCATTAGGTAACACATGGTAAGGAAAGCCATACTCCACAATAACCTCAATGGTATCATCTACTAAACAATTGCCTCCGCCTCTCAATAAAACGGTGTCTGAAACTTCGGTGTTATTGGGGTCCTCGTTAATATTATCGCTTGTACATGCACATACAAGTAGTAAGATTAATACAGAACTAACACTCTTCATTAAATTAATTTTTTTCATAATAAAATATTTTTGATTCTTAGTATAGTTTCTAGAAAGAATATTTTGTTACCCAATCAAAGATAAAAGTTTATTTGAACTAGATTGAAAATATTAATTCCAATTTGATGATGCGATGAATAATAGTCAAATTATTATATTTTATTTATGCAGGAATGTATTGATTTAAAATAACTGAAATTGGAGTAGATTAAGTTTTGCGTCATTCAGGTAAGTATAAAAAGCGCTAACGGATAAATCTATATATTTGTGACTTTAAGAAACACTGAAATAACGTAGTATTCTATGAAAGACCCAAACTATTACTTAGAAGGGCTAATCCATAATGAAGAGCATATTGTTCAAGAAATTTATCAAAAATCCTTTAATAAAGTGCTCGTTTTTATTGGTAAAAATAATGGTCAACGCGCAGATGCCGACGATATATTTCAAAAAGCTTTGATGCAAATTATAGTAAGAGCTAAAACACGACCTTTTCAAATTACATCATCTTTTGAGGCATTTTTGTTCGTGTCATGTAGAAATCTATGGAGACGAGAATTAAATAAGAAAAGAAAAGAGGTAACAAATTATTCTATTGAAGAACAAGTTAGTGAAGAAAGAGATATTGCGTTGAGTGTTCTTGAACAGGAGCGATGGGAATTTTTTCAGGAAAAGCTTAAACTGATATCAGAAAATTGCCAAAATATATTAAAGAGCTATTTTAAAAAAATACCTTATAAAGATATTGCTCAAAATTTTGGTTATAACTCTGAAAACGTTGCGAGACAACGCGTTTTTAAATGTAAAAACAAACTGGTACAGTTAATTAAAACTGATGGTAAATACATGCAATTGAAATTATTATGAATCTATCTGAAAAGGACATAAACCGTGCTGAAGATTATCTTAGAGGCTTACTCACAAAAGAGCAAAATATAGCTTTTGAGCGTGAAATGGAGCTGAATTCAGAATTGAAATCTTATATAGAGTTGAGTAAACAACTGGATGCTAATTTAGGTGAAACAGACTGGCAATTTAATAGTAATGAAGATTCTGCAGACCTAAAGGCCATGATAGATTTTATCAAAAGTAAAGAAGGCCAGCAATCTAGAGATCTTATAGAAAAAGTTGGCAAATCTAATCAGAAGTTATCTGTAGCACCTAAGAAGAATTATTATTTTTATGCTATAGCCGCTTCGTTGGTTATTCTATTAGCAGTGTCATGGTTTGTTGATTTTGGTACCTCTAATGACGAATTGTATAGCAGTTATTCAGACTATTCAAATTTGCCTTCGTTCGTAAGTCGAGGCGAAGAAGATAAGGACGGTTTATTTAAGGCTGAGACCTTTTTTGAAAACAAACAATATGAAGAAGCATCGGAAATATTTACATCGTACTTGAAAGCGTCAAAAGACAATGGTGCAGTTTATATTTACCAAGGTCTATCTCAAATTGAATTAGAACAATATGATGCTGCCGAGCAAACATTTAATACACTTATAAAAAGCGACCTCCTTGATGCACCAAAAGGGTATTGGTATAGTGCCCTGTTATGTTTAAAACAAGATAAGATTAATGAGGCCAAAGCCCTTCTTACTGAGATTGTTGAAAAATCATACTATAATCATATTAAGGCGGAAGCACTGTTAAGTGATTTGAAGTAAAAAATTAAATACTGTTGTAAGAAAGTTAATAATCAAGAGGTTGGTAAACAACCTCTTGATTATTGTTTTTAGATTAAGCGTAAAAACACTCACCATTTCTACAAACACCTTGTACGAAGGCAGGATTACCTGGATTATGTCCTGTAGGACCTAAATCATAGTCTGGGTTTGGCATATTAGCACACATTCCTTCAATACATTCTTGTCCTTCTTCTGGTACGTGAATTAACCCTCCACCTAGTATGGTCTTTTGTTCGGCTTTGTTTAAACCTTTTCCTAAATTCAATAAATTTTTCATATTTAAAATTAAATTAGCCGTAGTCATTTAAAGACACCCAAGGCTTGTGTCTATTCCTCGCGAGAGAATATTTTTAGTTTTTGAACACATTTTTTAAGCGGTAAAAAAAGCGTTCAATTAATCGTAGGTCTTCAGTAACAATTTCTGCAGATCCACGCATTTCATGTTTAAACATAATTTCTTTATTATAGGATGTGATAAGTTGAGATGGGAGTGCTACTGTAATTAAATAATAGCCATGATCATCAGTAAGCAAGGAAATGGCTTCTACATGACCTTTTATGGTCCCAAACTCTGTATCTGGAAAGTTTTCTAGTTTAATATTCACGGTTTGTCCAACTTTTATTTTCCCTGAATTTTGAGCGGGCGTTTTTAACTTAGCTATGTATGAGGAGTTTTCTTCGGGAATAACTGTAAATAATAACTCACCTTGATTGATAGTTTGATTTTTGACCCAAAGTTTAGAAAAAGCCACTTTTCCATTGATGTCAGAAGTAACTGTGTAGGTCATTTCCCAAGTTTTAAGGGCTCTTTTTAGTTGATTGAAGGATTGAATGACATTTTTAAGTAGACTAATTTCTTCCTTAGTTTTCTTTATTAACGTTGATACCTGATTTGTGTTTGCATTGCTTATAGCTTCTTTAATTTGGGCTATAGATGCGTCCATGCTGGCATAGCTTCGTTCGGCTTGAAGATAGGCTAATTCTTGATTTTCTAATGTTTGTTTTGCAATAACACCTTTGTCAAAGAGATGTTGTTGACGCTCCAAGTCTTTTTTCTGAAATGCCAATTCGGTGGTATTAATGTTTTTTTGGGATTCTAGTATTTTTAGTCTCGAGTATAACTGGGCCTTGGAGAACCGATTTCCGTTTTGCTCATTGGAAAAAGGTTTGAGTTTTTTGTTTAGCTGATATTCTATATAGCTATTTTCGAATAAGGCATATTGAGAATCGATATCACCTAAAAATAGAACTGGTAATTTGTCTATTGGGAAAGTAAAAGACTTATGATTAGGTCTGATAGTATCAATCGTAGATTTTAAGAGCTGAATGTGTTCAAAATTTGCTGTGTTTTCAATAACAGATAAGATCATTCCTTTTTTAACTGAAGCACTATCATTAACTAATATAGAATCCAGTTTTCCTGTGACTAAGGCATATTTTTTTTGAGGTGGAAGCTTTGTTGTTATTTGCGCTTCAGATGAAATAACATCTGGATATTTTATAAACCATGAGAGCATGAGAAGCATTATAATAAGTCCTAATATCAATATGTTTCCATAACGAATCATCCAATTTGGCACTGCACTAAGGAGCTCCTGGATTTGTTCGTTTCTAAGTTCTAATGGTTTGTTTTCTATCTCCATGGATTTTATAAGTCTAATAAAAGATTAATTACCGTTGTAAGGGTTAATAAACAAGAGGTTGGTAAACAACCTCCTGTTTATTGCTTTTTGGATTAGGCAACACATCCACCATTTACACAAGTCCCTTGCACAAAAACAGATCCATTTTGATTTGGTCCTCCTAGTGGATCATAAGATCCTTGATTATGATCTGGATTTTGCATGTTTGCACATTGAGAATTTGCAAAACATGGACAACCTGGACTTACATAAGTTTCAGTATCATCACAATTTGGATCATAATGCGTAAGCATACCTCCAAAAATTTCTTTTTGTTCAATTTTGTTTAATGTTTTTCCTAAGTTTTTTAAATTTTTCATAATAAAATGTTTTAATAAATTAAATTAACCTCGGTCATTTAAAGACACCCAAGGGTTGTGTCTATTCCTCGCGAGAGAATGTTTTTAATTACCTAGTTCTAATTGATTTTTAACTAGATTATAATAGTTACTTTTATTTTGGATCAATTGTTTGTGATTGCCTATTTCTACAATTTTCCCTTGTTCTAATACTACAATTTGATGTGCGTGTTTTACAGTACTTAATCGGTGTGCTATGACTATAGCAGTTTTGTCCTTAAAAAAAGCATTGAGTTTTTCCATAATTACTTTTTCGTTATTAGCATCTAGCGCTGAGGTTGCTTCGTCAAAAAATAAAAACTTTGGGTTTTTATAGACAGATCTAGCAATGAGTAAGCGTTGCTTTTGACCAGTACTTAATCCGTTACCTTCACTTCCGATTTTGGTATTATAGCTTAATGGTAATTGATCTATATAGTCTGAAATATTAGCCACATCTATAGCATGTTTTAAGCGATTAATATCGATGTAGTCTTCTCCTACAGCAATATTATTTGCTATAGTGTCATTGAAAATATATCCCTCTTGCATAACCACACCACAATTGGCTCTCCATGTGCGTTGTGAGATACTGTTCAAATTAAAATTTCCAACGTGAATGTCACCTTTGTCAATGTCATAAAAGCGCAACAGTAGTTTCATTAATGTGGTTTTTCCGCTACCGCTGGTGCCTACAATTGCAGTTGTTTTATTTGCTGGAATAGTTAATGACAAATCTTTTATTACAGAATCTAAACCTCCTGTATATTTAAATGAAATGTTGCTGAGTTTTAAATCGGTTTGCTTCGGAATTGTAGTGATTTTACGATCTTCAGGTTTTTCTTCATCTTCCATGTTGTGAATTTCACCTAAACGCTCGATAGATATTTTGGCATCCTGTACTTCTCTCATGAAATTAATGAGTTGTACAATTGGTCCATTGAGTTGACCAACCATATAACTAATAGCCATCATCATACCCAACGTAATATTTCCTTCAACAACTAATGTCGCAGATAAAATGGTTATGAACATGTTTTTTAGTTCATTAATCAAATTAGAGCCTACACTTTGTGTTTGTTCTAAAGCAAGGTTTTTTGAGGCAATTTTGAATAATTTTGCTTGAACATATTCCCAGTTCCAACGCATTCGTCGTTCGGCATTATGCAGTTTAATTTCTTGCATGCCGTTAATGAGTTCGATCACTTTACTTTGTTCTTCACTAACTTTAGAAAAACGTTTATAGTCTAGTTCTTTTCGTTTTTTGAAGAAGAAAAGTACCCATCCTATATACAATGCGCTTCCAATGATAAATACTCCAAATATTTGAAGACTATAGTAGGCAAGAACGAAACTGAAGATAATGAGGTTGAAAAATGAAAATAGAATTGTTAGGGACGATGTCGTAAGAATACGTTCAATACGTTTATGGTCATTGATACGTTGTAATAAATCTCCAGTCATTCTCACATCAAAATAGGAGATAGGTAGCTTCATTAATTTGATGAAGAAATCTGAAATTAATGAGATGTTGATTCTAGTACTTAAATGAAGTAAAATCCAACTTCTAATTATTTCTAAAGATGCTTTCCCAACAAATAAAGCTAGTTGAGCAAAAAGGATGAGGTAAATAAAATTGAGATCTTGATTTTGAATCCCAATATCAACAATACTTTGTGTTAGAAATGGTAAAACTAATTGCAATAAACTTCCTGCAACTAACCCGATGATTAGCTGAATTATGAATTTCTTATACTTAAATAAATATTTGAAAATAAAACTGAAACCAAACGTCTCATCATCATTAAATTCGGTTTGGTAGAAAGTTGGGGTAGGTTCAATCATTAATGCAATACCTTCTTCAGTATTCTCATTTGCATTTTCACCAATCCAAGATTTTATAAATTCTTTTTTAGTATATGTAATGAGCCCGTGAGCTGGGTCGGAAATATAAACAGTATCGTTTTTAATTTTATACAATACAACATAATGGTCATTATTCCAATGTACTATACAAGGTAAAGGAGCTTCAATTAATTTTTTGAAAGCTAATTTAATACCTAAAGAACGAAATCCAATCGATTCTGAAGCATCGCTCAAGCCCATTAAACTGCTACCTTGACGCGTGGTGCTACTAAGCTGCCTGAGTTCTTGAGTGTTGATTGTTTTGCCATAGTGTTTTGCAATAATTTTTATACACGTAGGACCGCAATCTTTAGCTTCTGTTTGTTGATATGTAGGGAATTTATTTCTCAATTTTTAATAAATCATTTAGCGATGAACATTTAAAATGCAACATCAGGTATGTCATTTAATTCAAAACTTTTAATGATATTATGCTTCTTGAATTGGTAAAAACTCGACGTTTTTGTTATCGGTTGCAGATTGTTCTATTAAGTCTTCAATAAAGAACTCAAGGTCACTTCTGTTAAAAATTGTGGGATAAGCTTTGCCGTTGATTAGAATTTCAGGGGTAAAGTTTATCGCATTATCAGTGCACCAATTATATGTTCTTTCTAAGGTTGATAAATATGTTGATGGTTCTGAACAGTATTGCCATTCTTTAAACCAATCATCAGGCAAGGAATTACCATATATTTCATGCAGCGCATTCATACAGGTTTCTGGACCTTCAGTGTAATATATTTCTAAAAGACGTGTGGCAATTTGAACTGATCTATTCTCAGGGTTCTTTGTACTTACATTAAATCTTAGTGTGAGTTTAATAGTTTGAGAATAGAGGCGTATTATTTGTTCAACTAATTTATGAACTGGTTTGCAATGTCCACATAATGGATTTGTAATAATCGTTATTTGAAGGTCGCTGTTTGGATTGCCAAATGTGATTTCTTCAGTATTTTTAACTCGTGTATTTATTGTTTTAGATTTGCTTAATTGATTATTAAAAAGCTGAAAGTTTCTTTTAAATTTAAAGAATTCAAGTTTTGTATAAATTAGTGACTTATTATCTTTTTGGAACTTTGACTGAACCAGCCAAAGTGAGCTAACAACTGTAAACGAAAGTAAAACTGTTATAAGACTTTTTAATTCAAAAACAGGTTCAAAGAATATTGCTGAGATTGAAGACTGCATCCACATTAATGCTACAACGCTTAGGCATAAGAAGCACCATTTTTTTATGACAAGCGCTTGGTAGTATATAGAATAGACGGTTATTGGTAATGCTATCAGACTTACTAGCATTAGAATGGATAAGGCAGAGTTGTTTATGATTAACAATACATTGGCTAGGGTTAAACCAGTAAAGTACATAAAACTTAGATCGCTTAACTTGATTCCTTGTACTACTGTCGCTCCTTTTGATGACAAGACAGCATCGCAATTTTTCTTTTCTGAAGTGTTAGAACAAAAAGCATTGCCAAGTATTGTAGCTTCGCCTTGTTCCTGCTTTAAAATGGTCTTAGTAAGGTATGCACCTACAAGTGAAAGACATAAAAACAGTGTGCTAATGATGCTATTGGTAGAAATAAATAATAAAATACTACATAAAATTAGAGTGCTTATGGCAAGCATTTGAATTATAAGCGTTTTAGTGCGATGTGAATCTGACTTAACCTCAATTTTATCTTTCTCAACGGCTAATACGATGCCTGTAAATTGGTTTAGGAAGTTAGATGCAGACTCTGTTTTTACCTCTTTTTTAGATGAAACTAACTTGTAAGTGTTCTTAGTTTTTGACACAACGACAAACGCTTTTTCGTTGTCTTCTTCTATTTGAGCCAAAAATGTTGTAGGTAGCTGCTTAAGAGTTTCTACAGATTTAGGAATGTCTAAAGCTAGATTCTCAATATTAAAATGGTCTAAAACTCCGGTTACGGCATGCAAGCTAGGGTAGGTTGGATGACTTTTTATTTGGAAGGTTAATTCTTCAAAATCAACTCTTATCTTGTGCGTTTTTAACAAGTGCCATACGAGGTAACTTAACGTGTCTTTCACAGTATTGGATATTTAATGTTTCCTTACTGTGCAAGACTTGTAGTTTTGTTACCCCTTAATTTTTGGTTTTTTTTCGTTGTATTATTAATCCAATGATTAACAATAAGATAGCAATAGATATGTAGTAGTATATTGACGGAATTCCATTGTTGATATCAATAGCTCCGGAATCACCAATTAAAATAAATGATGCCCAATAGTATGGTAATGATTGATTGGAAGTACTCGTTTTAAGATAATCTAATTTTGCATTGTGAAGCGCTAAAGATTTATTTTGACCTAATTGAATATTTTTATAAAATGATTCTAATAGCTTTACGGTTGTTTTATCATTAACCTCCCAAAGTGTAGGCAATACACTATGAGATCCTGTGTTAAAAAAACTTCTTGATAAACTCATCACACCTTCTCCTTTATTAAGCTCACCTAACGATGTGTTACAGGCGCTTAAAACAACCAAGTCTGCCGTATTATTAAAATTATAAAGCTCTTTTAAATCTACTCTTGAATTACGAAATGCAATCCAAGGACTAATACTATCATTGGCATCTGCGTGAGAAGCGATGTGTATGATTTTTGCATTTTTACCATCGCTAAAGAAACGCTCTTTAGTTGCGCCCTCATTTAAATAGACTTTTGATGGAAATAATTTATCAATTAAGTTGAGCTCTTCTTCTGTATTTGGTAGGGACGTTAATTTATCTGAAAATTCAACAGGAGCGAACCCTATTAAATTAGTCCTATTTGATCTTTCAATTTTATTATTCTCGCTAAGAAAGGATAACGAATAGGCATAACTTATTTCATTTTGAAAAATAAGATAACTCCTATCCTCCTTAGATGTTTGAAGGGATTCAAATGGAATATTTTGCAAATAATAATCCGCTAAAATTGTTAGTTTTTTGTTTTTTATTAGTGGTTTTATTTGATTAGGAAACAGAGCTTCATAAAGTGCATTTGAAACCGTGCTGAATTGTGATGTTGATGTTTTATCTAGGAAAGGTTGTTCTATAAGTTGACGGTAGATTCGTGCGTTTTGTTTTAGTCGATCCAAATCTTTTATTTCAAACAACTGCGTTTCATCTTTGGTAATGAGAATACCAAAACCTTCTTTATCGTCTAAAATATATTCGATATAGGCATTAGTATTATCTAGTAATGTAGATTTAAATGATTTGAGGTTTATTATTTCGGCTGGTTTTTGAGTTTTGTAATAAAATCGATAACTGGGATCTAATGAGTTGATAAATTGATCATAATCGTCGTTAGCTAAAAGTAACTGACTTTGAATAGCGTCTTTGTTTTTGGACGTAATTATGTGCTCGTCTAGTTCTGCAATATCAGTTCTAAGTTGAGATTCTTGCCTTACAATACTTTCAGGGATTTTAGTATTGTTCCTCGACATCTTAAGAGATACATCCTCAAGTAAAAGAAGTGCTTTGTTTTTTTCAATAAAATAAAAAGCCTTTTCAGGGTTGTTTGATAAAAAACTCGCTTTCGCTGCATTTACATAAATTTCAGTTGCGGTCTTTCTCCAAAACAATTTCGATTTAAATTCTTTGCTTTCTAATCTTGCTTTTTCTGTTAAAAAATCGGCTAATTCAAAGGTTTTAATAGCTTGGTTGATATAGTTTTTATTATCTGGTGATTTTTTAGCTAATTCCATCCAGATAAAGGCCTTATCAATAAGACCAGAAATCAATTGAAATTTTACTTTAGACTTGCTCAAATTTGATTTAGAGGGAAGGTTTTCTATAGCAGAAAGGTCTAATTCTACTAATATTGACAATGCTGTTTGTACATGTTCAAGTGCTTTATCATAATCTTTAAAAAACAAATAATGAATACTTAAGTTTCTGTTTATGATAGATTGCATCAGCCCACTAGTTTGATAACTTAAAGCCTTTTTGAAATAATTTTCTGCCTCTTCACTTTGTTCTTTTAAATACAAGACACCAATATCATTGTTAGTTTTTCCTATAAGGTCATTTTTATCTAATTCAATGGCAATGCTAAGTGCTTTTTCTAAATTGAGTTTACCCATTGAAAAATTATGATCAGCTCTATCTATATATAGATTCCCAAGTTGATTATATAACGCATGCATATATTTTTCACGAATATTGTTATCAGGTCTATCATCTGCGTTCACAATAGTGGCAAATTCAATAGTTTTGGAAAGTGTTTTTATACCATTTCTAAGACTTTTATTAGTATTTATAAGTTTGTTGGATTGTCCAATGCCGATGGCATTTTTAGCAATGTAGTTGTTGTTTTGTAATCGTTCTGAAATCGTTAGACCAAGTTGATAATATTTTAAAGACAGATCGTATTGTTCAATATCAAAGTAGATTTCGGCCATTTGGAATACACCTTTTATTACAGTTTCGTCTGGCTCTGTATAACGTAACAATTGTTTAAAAGTACTTAAGGCATCTTCAAGTTCAATTTTTTTTCGCTGATAAAACCCTAAGCTGTAAATGTTTTTTCTATAGAATTCATGGTTTTCATAGTTTATAGAATCCATTAACAACAAGTTTCTTTTGTTTAGAGTTATTGCCTTATCTATATTATTACCTCTTTTGTATTGCCATCTAAAGACCTCGAAGGTGTCTTCTATTAAAAAATCGAGTGCATTGTTTTTTTTGTGAACATTAAGAAGGGAGTCAAATTTCTTCTCTTTTTCAGCTATGGTTAGTTGGTCATCTTCAGAGATGTTTAAATACCTTTGTGAGGGCTCTTGTGCAAAAGCCAGTAGATTTAATGTAAAGCAAATGCTAATTAATATTCTTTTAAAACTAGTTGTTGTCAAATTTATATAAGGGTATTAAATTAACAAAAGGGTAGCTGTATACAGCTACCCTTTTTTATTTAGGGAATAAATACTACAGGCGGAAAACATAAGAGATAATTGTCTCTTGGGTCTTCATCACTGTCTTCATTTGGTGGAGGTGGTTTGCTGTTACCATTAATGTCACCTAAGCCAGGTCCAGTATTACTAGTATTGCCTCCTGTAGAATCTGAACCGTTACCATGGGTAGAACTAGTGCCATCATCATCACCATTATCATTAACAGAAATACCATATAAACTATATTCGGCCAGATTAACAACCCATCGTTCAACGTTTGCGCAAATAGTACTGGTTTCAACAGAATATATAGTGAAATGCTCCATCATAGAATTTCTGTAAAATAAGTTAAAGGCTATTGTTACAGGCTCATTTCCAGGAGTATTATAGTGTTCAAACTGAAGTTTGTCCATATCCAAATAAATCTCTCCTGTTTCAACTAAAGGAGGGATCTCATTTAAGATTTCTATATTTGGATTTGCCCCTCTTTCATATGCGGTTGCATCTTCTTTTTTTGAATTCGCATCCTTTTGGGTTTCTGAATTAAATTCTGTGTCAACTTGTCTTTCTAGAGTGTTATTTTCAAAATCATCTTGAAGGTTGTCAACAGAACAACTTGTTGTTAGCATTAAAGCTAAAATGGTAAATAATTTAAACGTTTGTGTTTTCATAATATTAATTGTTTTACCCATCTGTGATAAATATATATATTTGTTACCCCAAAAAAAGCATTTTTTTTTAATTTATTAATAAATTTAATGAAAACCCCTGATTATTACTTGAATGGATTAATAAACAACAACGAAGCTGTTGTTGCTCAAATCTATCAAAAAATGTTTTCTCAAGTATTAAGCTTTGTTTCTAGTAACAAAGGGCAACGAACAGATGCCGAAGATGTTTTTCAAAAAGCCCTATTGCAATTAGCAGTTAGGTATAAGAAAGAAAAATTTGTCATTCAATCTACGTTTGAAGCATATTTCTTTACAGTTTGTAAGAATTTATGGCGTAGAGAATTAAATAAGTCAAAAATTTGGGTAACAAAACATGAAATTGTAGAACTGAGGGATGATAATGAAGACATTGCTATGGCCGTTTTGGAACAAAAGCGTTGGGAATTATACACTGAAAGTTTAGAGTTAATTTCTGAAAAATGCAAACAAATATTAAAACACTACTTTTCCAAAGTATCCTATGAGGACATGGTGATAAAATTTAGTTATAGTTCGGAAACTGTTGCCAGACAAAGTGTTTTTAAGTGTAAAAATAGATTGAAGACGTTCATAAAAAAAGATAAACGTTTTTCTTTACTAAGTAAATTATGACAGAAGAAGATCATATTTTAATTGAGAAGTATTTAAAAGGATTGTTATCAAAAGACGAGGAATCTGCGTTTTTAAAACAATTGCAGTCTGATGATGCTTTGAAGGAAGGGTTTGAATTTGAGCAACAAATTTTTGAAACCTTGGGAAAGGGTCATTGGAGTTTTGTTGATAATATGTCACAAGAAGTGCAGGAGCATCGACAATTATTGGATGGTCAGGATATGCAAGCGTTAAAGCATACCATAGATAAAGTTAGTGCTAATCAAGAGAAAACTTCTAATACATTCAATAAGACAACATTCTATTACCTGGCCGCGGCATCCATAGTTGTTTTATTAGCGTTCCAGCTCTTTTTTAATCAAAATATAGCGAACCAAGATTTATACAATGATTATATAAACTATGGTGACTTACCGTCGTTTGCAACGAGAAGTTCTGGAAATGAAGTTGAACAAAAATTAATCACAGCGCAACAACTTTTTGAAAAAGGAAATTACGAGGAATCACTCACTATTTTTGAGCCTCTATTAGAAAGTGAAAAAAACAATATTACATTATACCTTTACATAGGAATAGCGCAAACTGAACTAAAGTTATTTGATGAAGCAGCGACTACGTTTGATACCCTAATAACTAATAATGCTATTGATGGAAACGCTGGGCACTGGTATAAAGCGTTACTTCTTCTAAAACAAGATAGAGTAGACGAAGCAAAATTCATTTTAAGTATGATTGTTTCAAAATCGCTCGACAATCATGAAAAAGCCGAAGCACTACTATCTGAATTAAATAATGAATAGAAAAACCATTTATTCCCTTGTTGCTATTTTAATAGTTGTTGGGATTTATAGCTACGAACATTTTTTAAAGGAGGAAGCATCTAATGCAGTTATTGAAAAGGGAGGAGCTGTAAAAACTGATACTAACGAGTATTTTTTACCTACGAGCACAACCGGACAAATTGTGCATCATGAAGGCTATTCACTATCTTATAGTGAACCTCATGAACAAGCAGAGTGGGTGGCCTACGAGCTAAAAAAGTCGCATTTATCTACAACAAATTTTAAACGTCCTTATTTTGAAATAGACAAAGCCGTAAAAACTGGAGCAGCACATTGGAGGAATTATAAAAAATCGGGATATGATCGAGGTCATTTGTGCCCTGCAGGTGATAGGAGGTTTAGCCAAGAAGCTCATGATGAAACCTTTTTAACGAGTAATATTAGTCCACAAAACCATCAATTTAATTCTGGAATATGGAATAAGCTCGAACAAAAAGTGCGCTATTGGGCGCGTAAATATGATGGTGTTTTTGTAGTCACTGGTGGTGTTTTGAACGGAAATATGAAAACTATTGGAGATGAGGATGTAAGTGTACCTAATCAATTCTATAAGTTACTTATTGATAATAATACGGGAAAAACGAAAGTTATTGCATTTTTGATGCCTCACGAAGATTCTAACAAACCCTTATATGAGTATGTTGTATCTGTAGATACTGTAGAAAAACTAACTGGGATAGACTTTTTCCCAGAATTAGACGATGCTATTGAAGATAGGTTAGAGGCGTCAAGTAGCTATAAAGACTGGAGTTTCAATTAATTCACTTTAATTTGTTGAGCATGCCTTTCCAGCGTAGACGTCGTATAAATCGGCCTTGTTCTTTAGTCACCAAGTGATTTAGATTATGACGTTTTCCTCTAAAGTAACCAGACATATAGTTTCTAAATAGTCTAAAACTGTTCTTTTTAAAAGCCAATTTTAATGCCGAAATTAAAGTGATTACAAACCCATATCTCATTTTGTACATGGCTTCTCCTTGCAAATATTTAGATGCTTTGTTATAACTTATTCCTGTAGGTTTAAGATGTTTAACGTGAAGAGATTCGTCGGTTAGTAGTTCCCAGTTGTAATATGCTGCCAATAATTCGTCAACAGTGTCCCAACCCATGGAAGGTTTGAGCTTGCCAATATCTAAAAAACAGGCTTTTCGGTAGGCTTTGAGGGCGCCACGAATGTGATCTTTGCGAGTAAGATTTTCAAGGACCCAAGCATTGTTTTTTTCTATATAGCAAAACCCTGCAGCCATACCTAACTGCGGATTTTTATTAAAATGAATTGCTAATTGTTCTAAATAATTCTTCGGAAAAATGAGATCGGCATCAAACTTACATATAACATCATATTGGTCATCTAGTCTCTCGTAACCTTTGTAAAATGCGTTAATAATTTTAGAACCGGGTAAATGCTCATCGGAAGAACTTGCATTAACAAGTGAAATAAAATCATACTGAGACACAAAATTTTGTACAATGCTTTGTGTACTATCAGTTGAATGATCATTAACTACGACAACTGTTTTTGGCTTTAGAGATTGTGCTGCCAAAGATTCTAGAGTCTTGGCAATAGAATTTTCTTCGTTATGGGCAGGAATGACAATATAGAAGTTCATTATTTTATTCGTTCAGCATAAACAATATAGTATCGCGGTATGAACCAACGAAATAATGGTCGTATTCCAATTTTCTTTGTTGGATTTGTCCATTTATCTGTTGCAATAATTCGCCACCCAGATTTTTCTAATAACCAATCAAACTGCCAATCTTCAAATTCGTGAAAATGTCGATCTCTCATATCTGTTTTGCTTCTGTATGCCGAGGCAAACCACAGTTTTAATGGGATGCTTGCAACTAATTTATCTGCTTTAATTGATTTTAAAACGGTAAAAGGAGATAGAAGATGTTCAAAAATTTCAAAAGCCGTTACGACGTCTGCTTGAGAATTTTCTATTTCAGAAGTATCTAAATCTAAGTCGATGCCAGAGGTGTTTTTAACAGTAAATCCCTCAGATTTTAAAATATCGGATAAAGGGTTTTCTACACCTAAATCTAAGAGAGATGCAGAGGTGTCAATATGCTGTTTTAAAAACTGAATGGTATGTTTAAATCGTTTATTAGGAAACGTTTTTTCGTACATTATTAATATTTGTAAACAATGGCATTAATATTCATACCAGCACCAACGCTAGCAAAAATAATCACATCGCCTTTATTGATTTCTTGATTTTCAAGTTGCCCGTTTAAAATCATATCATATAACGTTGGAACAGTAGCTACACTTGAGTTTCCAAGTGTATTAATAGTCATAGGCATAACCCCTTCTGGCATTTCTATTCCATGAAGTTTATAAAAACGTTTTACAATAGCTTCGTCCATTTTTTCATTAGCCTGATGAATCAATATTTTTTTGACATCATTTATCGAGTAACCACTTTTTTCCAAACAAGATTTTAGTGCTATCGGAACATTAGTTAGAGCAAATTCATAGATTTTCCGACCATACATTTTAATGTATCTACGTTGATCCGTTATTTCGGGATGGTTACTTTTTCCAAAATAAATAAAATGCGCTTCATCGTAGGTATATGTTACTGTTTCATGATTTATAAAACCGCCATCTTCGTCAATATCTTCCAAAATAACTGCTCCAGCACCATCACTATAAATCATAGAATCGCGATCATGCTTGTCTATGACGCGCGATAATGTTTCTGAGCCTACAACTAAGCAACGTTTTGCAAGACCAGATGCAATAAATGCTTTAGCTTGAATCATACCTTCAATCCAGCCTGGGCAGCCAAAAAGAACGTCGTAAGCCACACATTTTGGGTTTTTAATCTGCAATAAGTGTTTCACTCTTGAAGCGATACTGGGTACGGTATCACTTTGTCCCGAATCATGTTTAACGTCACCATAATTATGAGCAACTATAATGTAATCTATTTCTTCTTTATTGATGTTTGCGTCTGCAATAGCCTTTTCAGAAGCAAAAAAAGCAATATCAGAATTTAATAAATCGTCTTTAACATAACGCCTTTCTTTAATTCCTGTTATGGCTTTAAATTTTTCAACAATAATCTCATTTGAGCTATTTATTGTTGACCCATCTGCATTTAAAAATTCGTGATTATAGAAATTTTCGTTCTTTTCAATACAGCTAGGAATAAAACTTCCTGTTCCTGTTATCTTTATCGACATATTAAGTAATTTTTGAACATTACGATTTACTAATGTAGTAATTAATAATGTCTTAATTTAATGTTAAGGAAATAAGTTAATTTTTTTTCGGAATTCTTAAAAAAACGGATATTAATTAACTAAAATTAAAAAAAAGCGCACCTTTATTGGTACGCTTTTACATATTTGCCTTTTTACTACGCCTCCATATATTCTTCAATAGGAGCACAAGTACAAATTAAGTTACGATCTCCATAAGCGTCATCTACACGACGAACACTTGGCCAGAACTTATTATCTCTTACATAATCTAAAGGAAACGCTGCTTGTTGACGCGTATATGGCAACAACCACTCATCACTCGTAATCATATCCATGGTATGCGGAGCATTCTTTAAAACATTATTGTCATCTTCTTTAGAAACGTTATCTATTTCATTTTTGATAGCAATCATGGCATCACAGAAACGATCCATTTCTTGTTTACTTTCACTTTCTGTAGGTTCAATCATCATGGTTCCTGCTACAGGAAAAGAAACGGTAGGAGCATGAAAACCATAATCCATCAATCGTTTTGCAATATCTACAACTTCAACACCATGTGCTTTAAATGGTCTACAATCAATAATCATTTCGTGCGCAGCACGTCCGCGTTCACCAGAATATAAAGTGTCATAGGCACCTTCAAGACGTTTTTTAATATAGTTGGCATTAAGAATTGCCATTTCTGTAGATTTTTTTAGTCCTGACGCTCCTAACATTTTTATATAGCCATAAGAAATAATACAAGCTAAAGACGATCCAAAAGGCGCAGCTGAAATTGCTGTAATAGCTTGATCTCCTCCAGTTTTTACTAAAGGATTTCCAGGGAGAAAAGGCACGAGCTGTTTGGCAACGCAAATTGGCCCAACGCCTGGTCCACCACCACCATGTGGAATGGCAAATGTTTTATGGAGGTTAAGATGACAAACATCTGCTCCAATATGTCCTGGATTTGTTAATCCAACTTGAGCGTTCATATTAGCACCATCCATGTAAACTTGTCCGCCATTATCATGAATGATTTGAGTAATCTCTTTAATTGCAGATTCATATACACCATGTGTTGAAGGATAAGTTACCATTAATGCCGCAAGATTGTCCTTATGTAATTCGGCTTTTTCGCGTAAATCATCAACATCTATATTTCCTTCTTCAGTAGATTTAGTAACAACAACTTTCATTCCTGCCATGACTGCACTTGCTGGATTAGTTCCATGTGCAGATGATGGGATGATACATATATTTCTATGATGATCATCTCGAGATTCGTGATAGGCTTTTATAACCATTAATCCGGCAAATTCACCTTGAGCTCCGGAGTTTGGTTGAAGTGAAGTTCCTGCAAAACCAGTAATTTCGGTTAATTGATCTTCAAGAGCCTTTAAAACTGTATGATAACCTTGTGCTTGCGCCGCAGGTACAAACGGATGAATTTTACCCCATTTAAACCAGCTTAAAGGTAGCATTTCGGCAGCAGCATTAAGTTTCATAGTACAAGATCCTAGTGATATCATAGAATGGTTTAAGGCCAAATCTTTACGTTCTAATAGTTTAATATAACGCATCAACTCGGTTTCAGAATGATGACTATTAAAAACAGGCTCTTGTAAAAAATCTGTTTGACGTTCAATGGAGGCGTCTATTTCATTTCCTTCAGAAATGTTAGAAATTACAATGGTTTCCTTATTAATACTTTTTGCGAAAACTGCAATAATGTCATTTAATTCCTCAATAGTGGTTGGTTCGTTTATAGATATTACAACCTCATTTTCATTTGGGTAATAGAAATTAATATTATTGTTTTCGGCTTCCGTTTTTATGACCTTGGCATCGGCCTTGATATGCAAGGTGTCAAAGAAGGATGTATTGTTTTGCTCGAAACCTAAACGTTTAAGTGTATTTGATAATGTAACGGCTTTGTTGTGTATATCACTAGCGATAAATGTTAAACCTTTAGGTCCATGATATACGCTATACATACCAGCCATTACAGCTAGAAGTACCTGAGCAGTACAAATATTAGACGTGGCTTTAGCACGTTTGATATGTTGCTCACGTGTTTGAAGCGCCATACGAAGAGCTCTATTTCCATTAGTATCTTTCGTAACACCAATTATACGTCCTGGAATATCACGTTTATATGCTTCTTTAGTTGCAAAGTAAGCCGCATGTGGTCCTCCATATCCCATTGGGATTCCGAAGCGTTGTGTAGTACCAACAACGACATCTGCACCAAACTTACCAGGAGCCTCAAGTTTTATAAGACTCATTATATCAGCAGCGACAGCTACTTTAATTCGGGCTACTTTAGCTTTTTCAATAAAAGACTTAATGTCTGTGATTTGTCCGTGTTTTCCTGGATACTGTAAAATAGCTCCAAAGAAATCTTCAGAAAACTCAAAACGATCTTCCTCACCAATAACTAATTCAATACCAATTGGATTTGCTCTTGTTTGTAACAGAGACAAAGTTTGAGGTAATATATTTTCAGAAACAAAAAACTTATTGATGTTAGCTTTTTTCTGATCACGTTCGCGCACGGCAAATAATAAGCTCATGGCTTCAGCTGCAGCCGTACTCTCATCAAGAAGAGAAGCGTTTGCAATTTCCATTCCTGTAAGATCTGTGACCATAGTTTGGAAATTTAAAAGCGCTTCTAGTCGTCCTTGAGCTATTTCAGCTTGATAAGGTGTATACGCTGTGTACCAACCTGGATTTTCTAAGATGTTACGTTGAATAACTGCAGGTAGAATAGTTGGATGATATCCCAAACCTATATATGTTTTGAATACCTTATTTTTTTTAGACAGATCGTATATATGTAACAAATACTCTTGTTCGCTCATTGGCGCATCAAGATTTAAATTTGACTTTAAACGAATGTCATCAGGAATAGTTTCGTAGACTAATTGTTCTATAGAATCTACACCAATGGTTTGTAACATTTGTTGTTGATCCTCATCTCTAGGACCAATGTGACGTAGTGAAAAATCTGTTGTATTCATTAAGATATTTAAGTTGTGTTTAGTTGTCGCAAAATTAAGCAAATATTAGCCTTTAATTGTTAACGAAAATGAAACTTTTCAACCATTTGAATCGGTTATTAACAGTTTGCCTATTTTTGTAATATGCGTGTTTTAAAAACGATATTTGATTTTTATATCAATAGTAGTGTTCATGTGGCTTTGGCTGTATATGCACTGTCGTGGTTAACCTTGTTGGAATTTAATATTCCATATGATGAAAATGTGCTTTACTTTGTTTTTTTTTCGACGATAACAGGATATAATTTTGTAAAGTATTTTGGACTAGCAAAATTTCATCATCGTAGTTTAGCGGGTTGGTTAAAAGCTATTCAGGTTTTTTCGCTACTTTGCTTTCTTGCATTGTGTTATTACGTTTTAAAATTAGAAAAGCAGAGCTTGATATATGTGAGTGTTTTTGGTGCGATGACCTTTCTATATGCCATTCCTTTAATTCCCAAAAAAATCTTTTTAGACAACCAGCAAAATTTAAGGAGTATAAGCGGTTTGAAAATTTATATTATTGCTTTGGTCTGGACAGGAGTTACCGTTTTTTTACCTCTAATCAACAATGGTTATTCTATTTCAGAAGATGTCATTTTTACTGGAATCCAACGTTTTTTATTGGTTTTGGTACTAATGCTTCCTTTTGAAATAAGAGATTTACATTATGATAGCTTGAAGTTAGCGACCATACCGCAAAAAATAGGTGTAAAACAAACTAAAATTGTGGGTGTTTTATTGCTCTTTGTATTTTATTTTTTGAATTATTTTAAAGATGATATTGATACTTGTAGACTAATGATCAATGGTGTGATAACTGCAATTACACTATTGTTTTTAGTGTTTGCTAATAAAAATCAAAATGAATATTATAGTTCTTTTTGGGTAGAGAGTATACCCATAGGTTGGTTAGTATTATTACTGTTGTTTTGCTAATTCCTTTTCAAAGGCAGCATTTAATTCTTCTTTAGCAGATCTATCCATAGCATCCACTTTTGGGTTGTTCACCAACTTTGTTAATTTTGTATTTCGGCTTGTATATTTTCGACAAGCGCGACAATAAATTAAGTGTACAGTTAGCTTCACTTTTTCCCAAAAGCTTGCTTCTTTGTACTGATTTTTGTCACAGATATGATTTGCTTCGTGACACTCTAATTTTATTTTAGTCATAATTTTAAAACCAATTTTTTTCCATGCAAGCAGCCATAGCAGTTCTAGCTCTATGGATGATTACCCATAGGTTAGACGCAGTAATATCTAATTCATTACAAATTGCTTCCGTTTCAAAATTTAATAAAGTTTTCATTTTAAAAACTTTGGCTTGCTTTTCTGGTAACTTACCTAGACAATCATGTATAGCCATACCTAATTCGGTGTTTTCTATAGTATCTTCGGCTGTTTTATCAAATGGATCGGCAACTCGTTCTTCAAGCCAATCACCCTCACTTTCGTCACCACTATAACTCATTCTAACTTCGGCCTTTCCTTTGTTAGAATTAATTTTACGATAATAATCGATAATTTTTCGCTTCAAGATTGAAATGAGCCAAGTTCGCTCGCTCGCTTCACCTTTAAAATTCTTCATAGATTTTAATCCAGCAACAAAAGTATCTTGTACTAAATCTTTAGCAACCTCTCTATCATTTACACGAGTAATCGTATAATTAAAAAGATAATCGGAATACAGATTAATCCACTGATTGGGATCTATGACGTGTTTTGGCATTTTTTTTCCTGAAAAATTCACCTCAAAAATAACGTAAAAAAATGATTTTATCTAAAGTTTTACTTATGTATGGTTTTTTTGTTTTTGACATGCACTTTAGAACCTTCTGCCAAGATCGTTGAAGTTGGTGTTGCTTTGTTAAGAAATTTGAAGTTTGAGCCGTAATTGGCTTCGAAATCTACATTGATTTTAAAGTCGGTTACCTTTAGTTGTCGCCATGATGGATGTACTACCTCATATTCGTATGTTGTATTCCCATGTTTAGTATATCCAAAATAGTGTTCAGTGATGAATTGCTCCTCAGAACCGTCTGCAATATCTGAAAACTCTTTGCTAGTTTTTACAGAAATAGACTGCCAATGGTCTTTAGTTTTCCATTGATATTCGAAACATTTGTTTTTATCGGTTTCGGTCCAAGCATGTGTCATTTTACACGTTTGATAATGTTCGTGATACATTGAGTTGGCAACCAATGTAATAAGTGACTTAGGCACAATCTCTTTGATAAAAACCACGCCTCTTTTACCATTATGTTTCACATAAAACCTCAGGTTGACTTCTTCAAAATTGATATGATTGGGAAATTTTAAACCAAGAACTTTTGTGTCCATAAACATAAAACCTACAAGACTTACGAAGCAAGTTCCGTTAAAAAGATCTAGTTCGGTTCCTTTTGGAACAAATGGCTTTAATATAGAGGGATCTACCTCATAGTTTATGAGTATAAGGTTTTTCCAATAAGCACTTAAGAAATTCATAGTTAGTTGTTTAAAAGGTCGTCAAGCGCAATTTCTATATCTGAATGTATGAATTTAAATCCGTTTTTTAACAATCGTTCAGGAATTACATTTCTACTTTTTAAAACCAATTCGGGTTCGGTTCCTATTAATAATGCGCCAATTTTAATAAGCCACTTGGGGTGTGAAAATCCAAATGGGACATTCATAACATGTCTAAAATTTTTCATGAGTGTCTTGTTATCTGTTGGTTTTGGGACAGATAAATTGAAGTCACCATGGAGGTGTTCGTTTTCTATTAAAAACGCGATAGCTCTTGCGAAATCAAGTTCATGAATCCAACTTACTTTTTGGTTTCCAGTACCTTGTTTTCCGCCTAGACCAAAGCGTACTAAATGTTTTAATGGTTGTGTAGCTCCGCCTTTTTTACCCATAACTATGGAGGTTCGTAATGCTATTTTTCTAGTTTTAGGTGTTATGATTGAATGAAAAGCCTTTTCCCAAGACTTTGCGATATTCATTGAAAAATCATCTCCGATTTCGCCATGAGATTCTGTCATTTCTTTATCAAGCGAATGTCTATAGATTGTAGCAGTAGAAGAATTTAACCAAATTTTAGGAGGTTGCTCACATAAATTGATGGCTAATCCTAGGACATGAGTAGAATCTATACGCGAATCAAAGATTAGTTTTTTATTGGTCTCATTATATCTACAATCTACCGATTTTCCAGTAAGGTTAATAAGAACATCTGACCCCTCTATAACAGAAGTCCATTTGTCTAAACTTTTGGCATTCCAATAGACATCATTTTCCCATTTTGGGTGCCTTGTTAAGATATATACTCGGTTTCCGTTTTTCAAAAAATAGTGCTCTAAGACTTGTCCTAAAAAACCACTACCTCCTGCTATTACTATAGTCTTCATAAGTTAAATTAATATGATTAATAAAATGAGGATGCGATATAACACCCAAGTAAATGATAAAAAGTATGGTAGTTTAAGCAGTTTGATTCTTCTATAATGTTCTAAGAACATTAAACTTGCCGTGATACCAAACCATAACAATAAAATATTATCAGAAACATAAGTTATACTCTGTAGTAAGAGTATAGGTAATAGGAGTAGTGAGCCCATTAGGGATACTGTCATTAAATTGCCTATATAATTTAGAACGGTTTTTTTATTTAACTTAACTATAAATAGACCTTGAAAAATAATCTGCCCAATGGTTATAGAGCTCTCCCTAATTATTGAGGATTCTGACAAATATGTTATTGTATTTGAAAACGAGAATAAGACAAACGCTGTCATTAAGATAGCTAATACGATATATGAAAGGCGATAATTAGTATTAAAACTAGGAATACATTGAAGTGTTTTATCACTTTTTTCTTTACTTGGTATAATCACTTTTCTGTTATACGAAATAAATGAGTACAATTGTTTTAGTACAAATTTTATAGGCTTTAAGTTTCCAATTTTTTCTACAATTGGAAACCTAACGCCAATAACACGTAATAAGCTATCAATACCATAAATTACAGTCTTTTCTTTTTTGTTTACCAAAGCAATTTCATTAGAAGCACGCTTCATATCTATAAAATCAAATTCTTCAGCAAAAAAATCGCTAAACGGAGTACGTCCATTAGTGTCGAGCATTCTGGTTTTTATAAATCCAGATGTGTAAATCTGACATAGAGGACACTCTTGATCATATAGTAATGTATGGTTTTCTAGCGTTTTCATTGTATACTAATTCACTATTATATTAGTGTTTCTGTCCAGCATCAAAAACGGGTGTTTTTGGTACTATTTTATGGCTTTGTCTTGATTTGCGTCGCCCTCTAAAGAAGAATAAATTGATAAATAACATGATGCCTAAGTAGATAGAAAAACCACCAATTTTCTTGCTTAAAATTTCAATCAGAGTTTGAGAACTCATATCTATTGAACTCCTATAACTAATTTTGAGAATTAATAGCGCCCAACCAATATTGATGAGGTAAAAGCCAATTTCAAAAAGTTTGTTGGTAGCCAGTGCAATATCTTCTTTGCCTTTAAAAATATCGAGCATAAAGTACTTGCCATTTTTGAATAGCATTTTTGATACGTAAATAGTGAGTATAATCACAATTGGTAAATAGATGAGGTATCCGATTATAATTTTTGAATTGTCCATGATTTATTGTTTTAAGGTTTTTGATTTTACGAGATAATTAAGCCATAACACATTGTTATAATGTAAAAGTGCTAAGCCCAAAATGATGACGCCAAGATGTTCACTTAATGTGTTAAGCATTTGAGGTATTGACTCAATAGTTTCCCAATACGCCAAAGTAATGATGGCATATCCAAGGTTAACGAGATAATAGCCAATGAGGAATATGTTATTTATTGGTTTTACTATTGTTGTATGCTGTTGAAATAAATGATATAAGAATACCTCACCATGTGTATAAAACATCCAGCCTACTTTAATCATAATTACAGCTATGACAGGCAGATAAATGCAATATGTTAGGATATTATAATTCATGGTTTGTGTTTTAAACTTTCAAAAAATTTTGAAAGTTTCTTTTAAATTTTTTTAGTGTGTACAAGCAAGCTTAAATGAATTAATAGGTAAGGAGGAATGATTAATAACCAATTTAAGGTGGTAATACTTCCGTCCCAAAGTGTAAAGAATACGCCTACCAGAATAAAATAGAGGTAAATCATTTTGTTTTTTGGAAACACAATTAAGAATAAAATAGCTGCAATAACTTGTAAAAAGCCAGTGAATGGTAACCCATATGGCCCTAATACTAACAAACACAGCGCTATAATGTTGATAATCTTTGATGTTTTTAATGTTGTTTTCATAGTTTAAATACGTATTAAACTTTCAGAAAAAATTGAAAGTATGGTTCAAATTTTTTTATTTAATGAGTTTAAGTAAAGACTTGGTGATCCAATTTTGTTTTTGATTAACTAATCTATTAATCATATCATCTGCTGTTTCGGTTAAATCATGCAAGGCTTTAGTTTGTTTTATAAGTTCTTTCGTTTTCGCTGTGCCATCATCTTTAATAGAAGAGACGTCCTTTAGTACTCTAATTACTGGCTGAATCTCTCTACGACTGCGCTCTTTTGCAATGATGCGCGCCAATTCTTGAACATCCTTTTCTGTTGTGAAATATTCCTTGCGCTCACCAGGAATAATCTCCTTCGTTACAATACCCCAATCCATTAATTGACGCAAATTCATGCTCGTGTTTCCTCGTGAAATTTTAAGATCTTCCATGATGTCTTCCATCGATAATGGCTTGGTTGATACAAACAATAAGGCCTGAATTTGAGCCATAGCTTTGTTGATGCCCCAAAGAGAACCTAAACTTCCCCAGGTACTTACAAACTTCATTTTAGCTTCTTCGTAATTCATTGTTCGAATTGTTTTACATGACAAATATATAAAATATTTTAAACTTTCAATAATTATTGAAAGTTTATTTTTGAATTATTTTTTTTATTACATTTAAGCATATTAAAATCTTTGCTATGACAAAACCATTACTTTTTATACTCTGCTGTTTATTTACCACACTTGGGTTTTCTCAAATAGAGTTGCAACCAAACCCAAGTAATATCAATTCAGGTACATTCACATTTAAGTATGGCGAATTTGGCGATTATTCCATTTTTGACCCTTTTAGTAATCCTAATTTATATCTCTACACGGGTTTACAAACCGATGCTGATCCTGTTACTTGGGACTATAACGATGGCGAATTTACTTTAGCCAATCTTGGACAAATGATTCCTCTAACTTATGATAATACTTTGGGGTATTATGTCGCAACTTTTAACCCAAAAACGAGGCAATATATAGAAGCGGTGTCTCAAAACTTAGTTAGCGTTCCTAACGGAATACAAGTATATGATTGGTACTTTTTAATTACAACAGACGATTTATCGAGACAGTCGGCCGATTTAAAAGGATCGGATTATGGATTTAACGCGGCCACTTTAACTGTAAATGATTTTTTGATAGGTGAGGATGTAATAGTACTTAATGGTAGTTTGAAATTCGTAAAAAGCGGTGCTTATTCTATTAAGGTATATGATATTCTTGGTAAATTAATTCAGAATGATATACTCACAATTACAGGCACTGTGACTTATGATTTAGGCTTAAAAAGAGCTGGGATTTATATTGTAAAACTTACGTTAGGGCAAACAACCAGGACAGTAAAATTACTCAAACATTGACCTATCTTATCTGTAAATGAATATGATCATCATGTCGCACTGCTTGGCAACCATGAAATCTAATCTTATCCATATGGCCTAATCCTAAGGATTGCTTTAAATGTGGTTCGATAAATAATTTTTGGGCACTTGGATATTTTAGCAGCTCTTGGATAAGAAGTTTTGTGTTCTTACTATCAAAATTTAAATCGTTAATGGTACCAAACGTCAAGTACTTACTATAATCGTATTGCCAGTAGCCATTTTCAATACATGAGTTGCTCGTGAAATTTTGCTCCGACAAAGCAAATACGCCATAACCGGAAAGCGAAGGCTTTTTGTCTGTAGGTTGATGTTTTGAATTCACATACTGAAATGAGAGGTCTATTTTTTTTCCGTCGCTATGACTTAAATGCGGAAGAAGCGGAAATCCATCCAAAAATGGAAAATTGGCGTCTAAATAAGTAATCCCAATAGATTGATATTTTAAATGCTCTGCAGATTGCTCCAGAAGGGTTTTCATTTCAGGAACAACATAATTTCTAAATAGTAGCGGATATAAATAATGTCTTGGTTTAAGATCTTTATCAAATACTGGTAATTGTTCTCTGCCAAAGTACTTGGCTACTGGCGGAACAAGTAACAGATTAAAAACCAAGTACACCATAGGAAATAGATAGCGTTTTTTTAATTTAAACTTGGATGCTAATAGCAGGACCAGAAGCCAAATTAAACCGCCAACTTGGGTTAAAGCTGTAAGGAATATAGTGATAATAAGATGCCCTATGGCTCTCAATAGTTTCATATAAAACCTAACGTAAATTCTAACCTATTATTTTTCAACTAAACCAGCACGTTTTAGTAAAGCATCGGGTTTAGGTGCTTTTCCTCTAAAACGTTTGTATAGTACCATAGGATCTTCAATGCCACCTTGCGAAAGAACATTATCCTTAAATTTTTTAGCTACATCCTTATTAAACACACCTTCTTCTAAGAAATATTCGAAGGCATCTGCATCTAAAACTTCAGCCCATTTATAGCTATAATAGCCAGAACTATATCCACCTTGAAAGATATGAGAAAATGAAGTGCTCATGCAATTTTCAGAAACATCAGGATATAATTTCGTGTTCTCAAAAGCATTAGTTTCATGCTTTTTTACAGAGGTGATTTGCGATGGGTCCTGACCATGCCAAGACATGTCTAATAGTCCAAAACTAATTTGTCTCAATGTTTGCATGCCTTCATGAAATGTTGCAGAAGCCTTAATCTTTTCGATTAATTCCATAGGAATAACTTCACCTGTTTCATAATGGGTAGCAAACAATTCTAACGCCTCTTTTTCATAGCACCAGTTTTCTAAAACTTGACTAGGTAATTCTACAAAATCCCAATACACGCTTGTACCAGATAAACTTGGATACGTCGTATTTGCCAAAATACCATGTAAGGCATGACCAAACTCATGGAATAAGGTCGTCACTTCATTAAATGTTAGTAACGAAGGCTTGCTTTTAGTAGGTTTGGTAAAATTGCATACAATTGAGATATGCGGTCTATCATTGGTCTCATTTTTAATATACTGAGGCTTATATACTGTCATCCAAGCACCATTACGTTTTCCTGCCCTCGGGAAAAAATCGGCATAAAAAATAGATACTAAATTTCCTTTTGTATCTGTGACTTTATAGGTTAATACATCTTCATGGTACCTATCAATTGTATCAATTTTCTCAAACTTTAGGTCGTACAGCCGTTCTGCAATAGTAAAAGCACCATCTATAACGTTTTCAAGTTTGAAATAGGGTTTAAGTTGCTCATCATCAAGACTAAAGAGTTTTTGTTTTAGTTTTTCCGAATAATATGAGCCATCCCATTTTTGAAGGGTATCAATGCCATCCATTTCTTTAGCAAATGCCTCTAGGTTATTGAATTCGCGAATTGCAGCTGGTTTTGCTTTACTCAAAAGTTCGTTTAAGAAGGTCTCAACCGTTTCTGGAGTTTTTGCCATACGCTCTTCCAATACGAAATGAGCATGGGTTTCATAACCTAAAAGCTTGGCACGTTCATGACGTAATTTTGCAATTTGAAGAACATTCTCCTGATTGTCTAAGTCGTCACCTTTAAAGGCTTTTGCTCCGGCAGCAATAGCTAGTTTTTGACGCAGCTCTCGGTTATCAGCATAAGTCATAAATGGAATATAGCTAGGATAATCGAGTGTAATTACCCATCCTTTTTTTCCTTTAGATTCTGCCAGTTGTTGTGCCGCTTCTTTTGCGCCTTCGGGCAACCCAGCTACTTGACTTTCATCTGTAAGATGCATTTCAAATGTGTTGGTTTCGGCTAAAACGTTCTCACCAAACTTAAGTTTTAGCTTACTTAACTGTTTGTCAATATCTCGAAGCCTTGTTTTTTTAGCTTCGGAAAGATTAGCACCATTTCTAGAAAAACTTTTATATTTCTTATCGAGCAAGGTTTGTTGTTCTGTATTTAAATCTAATGACCCTTTAGTGTCATAAATGGCTTTAACGCGTTTAAATAAATCTTCATTAAGTGTGATGTCATTACTAAATTCGGATAAGAGAGGAGAAACCTTCTGAGCAATCTTTTGAATCTCATCATTAGTCTCTGCGCTATTTAAATTAAAAAAGATACTCGATAACCTATCTAATTCCTCACCTGAAAAATCTAAGGCTTCAATCGTATTTTCAAACGATGGCGCTTCCAAATTTGACGTTATGGTATGTATTTCTTCACGTGCTTTTTCAATAGCCTTTAAAAATGCAGGATAATAGTCTTCATTCTTTATTTGTGAAAAGGGTGCTGTATGGTATGGTGTGTCGAATTTAGAATTTAGAATACTCATCTTATTTTATTTATATATGTTGTAATCAATTAGCGTACTACCTTGGTCATCTACTAAACTCAAATTTCCATTGTTGAGTATATAGGTCCAACCAAAAGGTTCATCTTCAATCTTGTAATGTTCAGTATTGTCGCTTGTTTTTACAGAAACTAACCTTTGTAAGCGATGTTTTCGTTTTATGTATAGTGTGTTATCCGACATTTTAACAATTTCAAAGAATCCTTTTTCTTCAATGTTTTTCATACGTTCTATATGCCATTTGCCAATGACGTCTTTAACTTCTAATTGAGATAATCGTCGTTGTTCACCTTGAAGTTCAAAAAGCGTAGTACTTACTTTATCATAGGTTTTGTTATTTAGTTTCGCTAATAGTCCATCATAGCGTTCATCTTGTTGGAACAGCGAAAAATCATAAAAAGTCAGACTTAAAGCTTCTAGTGGATATGCAGGAAACTTGCCTCCAAATGATTCGATAACGCCTCCTGTTTTTTTACAGGCCTGAATAATTGGCCAAAAGGCGATATTCGATTTGCCATAATAATTATGGGCAAAGTTCAAAATTGGTACAACGTTGTCTGGTGTGTAAACTTCAGGTCCATGAATTTCAAACATGAGTGCCGTTCTAATCATATTACTTATTGAAATAGAATCACCTTGTAGGTGTCCTTTAGTTTCTTTTAAGTAGGTAATTTGATCAAGATCATGAAGTTTTTGCCAATAAGCCTTAAGGTCTTCCTCTGTTTGTAAGGCAGAAATTTCGCCAGAATAAATATCAGGATTCTCATTGCTACTACAGCTTAGTATGAAAGATAATAGTATAAGTAATGCTGTTTTTTTCATGAAATTGGGTGTCTAATATTTTATTATATCATTAACGATTAGTTAAGAGCGATTTATCAAATTAATTATTACTTTTGCAGTATTATTAAAACTTATTTTTTGTAAGGTTTAGTAAGAATTGATTAATAGCTCTAAAACCTCGTGTAACAGCGAGGTTTTTTTTGTTTTATCCTATAAGTTTTTGGAAGACTCAATAACTTTGGACTTCAAACTTTCTTTATAATCAATTATAGTTTTAAGGACCTTTTCATTTCCAGCTCCAATAATTTGTGCGGCTAAGATACCTGCATTTTTTGCGCCATTTAAGGCAACAGTTGCCACTGGAACACCTCCAGGCATTTGAAGTATAGATAATACAGAATCCCATCCATCGATAGAATTACTGCTTTTTACAGGAACACCAATTACAGGTAAAGGTGATAACGATGCAACCATTCCTGGTAAATGTGCTGCACCACCAGCTCCAGCAATAATAACTTGAATACCTTTAGTATGTGCATGCTTGCTAAAATCAAATAATTTCTCAGGCGTACGATGCGCAGATACGATATCTACTTCAACATCGATATGAAATTCTTTTAAGATGTCTATGGCATCTTGCATAACAGGAAGATCACTTTTACTTCCCATAACTACTGCTACTTTTCCCATAATTATTTACTTATAACTTTAATCGTTTTTTTAACGGTTTCAGCAATACGTCTTGCTTCACCAATATCTTCATTCACAATGGTAACATGTCCCATTTTACGAAAAGGTCTGGTTTGTTTTTTTCCGTAAATATGTGGTGTGACACCATCAAGTTGCATAATATCTGCTATATTTTCATAGATCACAGGTCCTGTATGACCTTCGGCTCCTACCAAATTAACCATAATACCTCCAACTTTACTTTCGGTATTTCCTAATGGAAGATTCAAAATGGCTCGTATGTGTTGCTCAAATTGTGAGGTGTAACTGGCTTCTATTGTTTGATGCCCCGAGTTGTGAGGTCTAGGCGCTACTTCATTTACGAGAATAGCATCAGATTTAGTTTGAAACATTTCAACAGCCAACAATCCAACATGATTAAAGGCTTCCGAAACTTTAAGGGCTATATCCTGAGCTTTTCTTGCAACGGCATCGTCAATTCTAGCTGGGCAAATGACATATTCTACCTGATTAGCTTCTGGATGAAATTCCATTTCTACAACAGGATAGGTTTTGATTGCTCCAGAACTATTTCTTGCTACAATCACTGCCAATTCATTTTTAAACGGAATTAAATCTTCTGCAATACATTCGCCTTTTGGTAAACCTTCCAAATCCGATAATTGCTTTACAATTTTAACGCCATTACCATCATATCCAAACTGAGCCGCTTTCCAAACAAATGGAAGTTTTAATCCGCCATTTTCAATAGCGTCCTTAATTTCAGAAAGATAGGCGAACCTTGTAAAATCTGATGTTGGAATATCATGATCTCTGTAAAACAACTTCTGAGTTGCTTTGTTTTGAATGGTTCTTAAGGTTTGAGATGATGGATAAACGAGAACACCTTCTTTTTCTAAGGATTCTAAGGCGTCAACATTAACATTCTCAATTTCAAAAGTTAACACATCTACTTGTTTTCCGAAGTTATAAACAGCATCGTAGTCCATTAAATCACCCAAAGTAAATTGATTGCACGCTAGCTTACAAGGAGCTTCATTGCTAGCATCCATTACATGCGTTGTAATGTCAAAGGTTCTGGTGCTATACAACATCATTTTACCTAATTGCCCTCCACCGAGAATACCGAGTTTGAAATTTGAAGAAAAATAATTCATATGTATTTCCTGTACTAAGAAAATCTAAAAGTTAAACCTATTGCTTTTCTTTCACAAAAATACATTATAAAATAGAAAGGATTAACAAAAATAGAATTCAAAAATCGGTAATCGCCAATCTATTGATTATCTTTGCTTTTTTAAAATCAAAATCCAGTGATTAAACTACACGATTTATACTTTAAACCCTTTATTTCTGAGCAAGAAGTTGATGATATTGTACAACGTATGGTCGACGAAATTGCAATTGATTTACAGGACGAAGTACCAGTATTTGTTGGAATTTTAAATGGCTCGTTTATGTTTGTGAGCGACTTTGTAAAAAAGTACCCTAAACCTTGCGAAGTCACATTTATAAAGCTAGCATCTTATGAAGGTTTAAAATCGACCGAGGATATTCACCGCCTTATTGGTTTAACACAGGATTTGTCTGGAAGAAAAGTAATCATACTAGAAGATATTATCGACTCTGGTAACACCCTCGAAGAAGTACATCGCATTTTTGAAAATGAGGGTGTTGATGAGCTTAAAATAGCAACACTTTTTTATAAACCAGAAGCCTACAAAAAAGATTATAAACTGCATTATATTGGTAAAGAGATTCCAAATAAATTTATTGTCGGTTATGGTTTAGACTATAACGGATTAGGACGAGACTTACCAGAAATATATCAATTAAAAACAACACAACACATGACTAACTTAGTGCTATTTGGACCTCCAGGCGCAGGAAAAGGAACACAAGCTAATTTTTTAAAAGAAACCTATAATCTTGTACATATCTCAACAGGTGATGTGTTTAGATACAATATAAAAAATGAAACAGCTTTAGGCATGTTGGCTAAATCTTATATGGATAAGGGAGAATTGGTTCCAGATCAAGTTACTATTGATATGCTTAGCGCTGAAGTTGAAAAAAATGCAGGTGCTAATGGATTCATATTTGACGGTTTCCCAAGAACAAATGCACAGGCCAAAGCTCTGGATAACCTTATGGAGAATAAGGATTCTCAAATTAATGCAATGATCGCCTTAGAAGTGGATGACGAAGTATTGGTTGAACGTCTTTTAGAACGCGGAAAAACAAGTGGACGAAAAGACGACGCAGATGAGTCTATCATTAGAAACCGCATTACCGAATACTACAATAAAACGGCCATTCTAAAAGCGTATTACGCAACTCAAAATAAATATTATGGTGTTGATGGTGTTGGTAGCATTAGCGACATAACAGAACGTTTAAAAGTCGTTATTAATACGCTTTAATTTTTAATCGGTAAACGATTTTACTTAATACAATACTATGACTGAAGGCAATTTCGTTGACTACGTTAAAATGCATGTTTCTTCTGGAAAAGGCGGACAAGGATCTGCGCATTTACATCGCGAGAAATTTATAGAAAAAGGTGGCCCAGATGGTGGCGATGGTGGTCGTGGTGGTCATGTAATTATTAGAGGAAACTCTAATCTTTGGACCTTATTGCATTTAAAATTTAAACGTCATGCGAGAGCAGGTCATGGAGGACACGGAAGTAAGAGTAGGAGTACAGGTGCCGATGGTGAGGATGTCTACTTAGATGTACCGCTCGGAACCGTTATTAAAGATACCGAGACAGATGAAGTCTTGTTCGAAATTACCGAAGACCATGAAGAACAAATTGTGGTTCAAGGTGGGCGTGGCGGACTAGGAAACTGGCATTTTAAAAATTCTCGAAACCAAACACCGCGTTATGCACAACCTGGTGAAGAGCTTCAAGAACGAGATATTACCATCGAACTAAAAATCTTAGCCGATGTTGGATTAGTAGGTTTTCCTAATGCTGGAAAATCAACCTTGTTGTCAGTGATTACCGCTGCTAAACCTAAAATAGCAGATTATGAATTTACAACCTTAAAACCAAATTTGGGTATTGTAGAATATCGTGACTATCAAACGTTTGTGATGGCCGACATTCCTGGAATAATTGAAGGCGCTGCCGAAGGTAAAGGACTTGGTCATTATTTTTTACGACATATTGAGCGTAATTCGATATTGTTATTCCTTATTCCGGCCGATGCCGATGATATTCGTAAACAATACGATATTTTGCTAGATGAACTTAAGCGTTATAACCCAGAAATGTTAGATAAAGAACGCATGATTGCTATTTCAAAAAGTGACATGTTGGATGACGAACTTAAGGCAGAACTTAGAAGTGAGTTAGATAAAAGTCTTCCCATTGAGTATATGTTTATCTCTTCTGTAGCGCAACAAGGTATTATGCAACTAAAAGATAAACTCTGGAAAATTCTTAACGATTAACTTTTGGGCGTTACCCTTTGTCGTATTTACTACAAAGCGTCAGGCTCTCATCAGTCGCTCTCAGAGAGGAGCTCCAACAATGATTCCATCCTTAACGCATAGGGTTAAGTTAAAGTTGTAATGACATAGTACTTTTTTGATTATCTTTAAAATAAAAAAGCAATGAAAAATATATATATCATCTTCGTATTGGCTTTACTTACGTCTTGTGCGCCAATCCGAGTTAATTACGACTACGAGAAAACAACCGACTTTTCCGCTTATAAAACATATAATTATTATACCAACCTTAATACAGGTATGAACGAATTAGACGATAAGCGTCTTATTAATGCTTTAAATCAAGCCTTGCAAAGTAAGGGTTATAGTTTGTCGGAAACACCAGATTTTCTTATCGATATTAAAAGTGCCGAGTTTCAACAACAACGTAATAATAATGTTGGAGTAGGCGTTGGAGGTACTGGCCGCAATGTTGGTGGCGGAATTTCTATTGGGTTGCCAATCGGTCAAAGTCAATTAGGAAGAGAAATTATATTTGATTTTGTAGACGAACGTAAAAACGGACTCTTTTGGCAGGCTGTTTCGGAGTCGAACTATAAACCAAATGCCACGCCAGACAAACGCGAAGCGCTATTTACTGCTCTAGTAGATAAAGTACTTCAAGGATTTCCTCCAGAATCAAAATAACTAGTAAGAGCGTTAAGGAGCTGTTAATGATATCGCTATGAGTTGCGAATTGTTTTATTTTTAATAGAAATTAAAACAATAACCATGAAAACAGTATCACTAGTATTTGCCCTATTCCTTTCTTCTGTCACATTATTTGCACAACGTTCTGAAATTAAAATCCCTAAAGGATATTCTAATGATGTTGGGCAGATGGTATCTATGTTAGATAACTTAAAAGCCCGTGTCGAAAGAAATGTTCGAGGCTTAGATCAAAAAGGCACCGATTTTCTTTTAGATGATCAAGCTAATAGTCCAGGAGCCATTATTTATCATTTAGCAGCCACCGAAGCCTATTATCAGGTGTATACTTTTGAAGGACGAGGATTTAATGCCGAGGAACGCAAACAATGGAATACAGCTTTAAATCTAGGTGATACAGCTAGACAGGAATTTAAAGGAAAGCCAATATCCTACTATTTAGAAATCTATGATAAAGTAAGAGCCAAAACCAAAGCATTACTAAAAACAAAAGACGATAAGTGGTTTAAGAAAAAAAATGGGACTATGACCAATCATTGGGCTTGGTTTCATGTTATGGAACATCAGGCCAATCATATGGGGCAACTAGCACTTATTGTAAAACGCATCTAAAAAAAAGAGAGGCTTTTTAAAGCCTCTCTTTTTTTTACTTAATTTAATAATGCTTTGTATTTATCTTTATAGCCTATGAGCACAGCAATGTTTAGTACCAACAACGCAATAGCGCCAGCGCTGTTTGCAGGATCTAGCGTTGCATGAAACAACACTGCGTTTACCGATACACTCATTAAAATGATGGCGAGTAAAGCTCCAAACTTATTAGTAATTAATGCTAATCCAGCTACAATTTCTACAATCGCAACTAACGTCATTGTTTTAGAGTTGGTTAATGCACCAAAATAAGCTAATGCATCACCTTCTAGTGGGAAGTCTGGAATAAACCCAATAAACTTGTTTAGTCCAAAAACTAAAACGAACAGTCCGAGTAAAATTCTCAAGACCAAAAACACCTTTGAATTCATAATATTTAATATTAGTTAGTATATCAATATAGTGAATTTGTCGAAAATGACCATGTTTACTAACAGTTAATCATTTTCTACAGAGATTCTTAGGCCTTCACTATGACTACTAAATTCTGGCGCATACATACTTTGAATCGTGGTAATTCCATTACTCATATGACCAGCATTATTGACTCTTAAATCGTATTCAAAAACATAAACGCCTTTTGGTAAATAATCAAAAAAGAAGTTGGTAGCAGCATCTTTTGTGCTTTCATAGTAGCCCAATCCATCTTGATATTTATAATGTGACAACACATTTATAGGCTCTAATCCAGCCGCACGCATATCTTTCATATGAACAAATTCCATCGCACGATCACTACGTAGTTCTATACGAACTCTTACCAAATCACCAACCTTTAACTCGGTCTCCTTTGTAATTTCAGTAATTTCTTCGCCTGTGTCTGTATTCACTTTTTTGAAAAGTTTTTTCTTCAATTTTAAAGGTGTTTCGGCAGATGTGATTTTATCCAAATCTTCAAAATATTGCCAATACAAACCTCCCCAGGCAATACCATCTCCTTTTTTGGTAAGTTTAACAGTGGCCATTTCTGGTGTAATTTCATTAGCAGACCATGAGGTTTTAAAATATCCAGTTCCAGCTTCTACTTTGACGTCCTCCAATTTTGAAGGCTCTATGGCTTGTCCGCCTAAAACAATATCAACCATATCTGTAACACTCAACCAATCACTGCCTTGCAATAATAAAGCATAAATAGCATCTGTTGTAGCCTTTGTAGTTTGCCAACGATTCGTTTGTTTATTTTTTAATAACCATATTTTTAAATTATCGATTGTGGCGGTATCATTTTCAATATCAGAAAAAGCTTCAATAAGTAAGGCTTGCGTTTCAATAGGTGCTTGATACCAATACCAAGAACTTGTATTCGCTTTCCAGTACATGCCCAATTCTTCAGACGTGATACTCGTTTCACGAAGTGATTTTAAGATGCTTTCGGCTGTGCTTTTGTCATCCATTCGATGTGTTACAAGTGCCATTAGGCCTTTGGCATAGAGCGAACGACTTAACCAATACTTTTGTATTTGCGTTTGGTAGTAGTCTATTATAGTCTGTACTTCTTTTGTGACGTCAATCTCAGGATAAAAACTACGCATATATAAATAATGTAGCTGTGTATAGCTGAGATGGTCTTTAGACAAATCGACATCAGGATTATACTTTTTAAGATCCTTGTATTCTTGAACAAACTCGGCGTCTAAGTAATTAAGAGCCTTAGTTATCATTGATGATTCTTCGCTAGTGGTCACTCCTAATTTGTTGAGATGTCCAAACCCTGTTATAATATGTTGTGTAATGTAACGACTTGGACGTCCTCCGTTAAACCAAGGCCAAGCTCCATTTGCCATTTGACCATTTTTTAATTTATTCTTAGCCATAGCCAGTTCGTTGTTCATTTTGTTCAAATCAAACAAAAGGGCAATGCGTTTTTTCTGTTCGGTTTCGCTTTGCGCATCACGTAACCAAGGCGTTTCCTGAATTAAAATAGATTTTAACTCCTGATTTTTTTCAAGATTACTTAATAAAGCATCCGTATTTCGCCATTGATTGAATACCTCTTGAATTCTTGGATTACTATGAGCAATATGACTTGCTAAAGCATTAGCATAGTATCGACTAAAGGTTTGCTCATTACATTCATAAGGATACTCCATAAGGTATGGTAAGGCTTGTACAGCATACCAAGCAGGATTCGAAGTCATTTCGAAAGTTAACTTTTGATGTCTAAGCGTAGACGACGATACATTTTTAAGTTTATCAAGAGTGAAGGTTCTTGTTTCGTTACTTTTAATCCACATTGGTAAGGTTTCTGTAACAAGCATACGATTACTTAATACAGGCAATGCATTTTGTTCGCCATCACTAAAATCGCCTGCTTTTGCAATAATTTTGTATTGTACTGCATCAATATCAAAAGGAATATCAAGATTCCATGATACACTAGTGTTTCCTTCCGCTGAAACCGTAAAACTTAATTCATTATAGGCATTAGATAATTCACTGTCAACAGATTTTCCTGTTAGTGCGTCAAATAACTGCAATACAGCAACACCTTTTAATTCTTTATCTGTAAGATTTGCAATTTTGGTACTCACTGTAATTTGATCTCCTTCACGTAAAAAACGCGGTACATTGGGTAACACCATGAGTTCTTTTTGTGTCACTGTTTCGAGAGACATAGTGCCATGGTCTAATGTTTTAGTATGCGCTAATAATTGCAATTTCCATTTGGTCAAAGACTCAGGTGTCGTAAAACTAAAACTAACATTGCCATCTTTATCGGTTTGCAATTGTGGAAAGAAAAAAGCCGTTTCTTGAAGGTTCTTTCTAATTTTAACATCGTCAAAATTTTGTTCATCCTTCTTTTCTTGTTCTTTTTTATAGGCTTCAGTAGATCGTGAATCACCATCTCTAAAGTTTTTGTTTCCAGATGTTTTAAACTTTCCATTAGTCTCAAATCCGAAACTATCCTTGTCGGCCTCATCATCCATACTAATAAGGTTTAGTATTCCTGATTCTGCTCTAGGTTGAGAAACTTGTTCGGCAACAACTACAACTTCATCTAATAGGTCTCCGTCTTCATAAAGTGTAATGGTGAAGTAATTGTCTTCTGAAATTTTTATGTTTAACGATTTATAACCTATGTATGTAATAACTAATTCGTCACCTTTTTTTGCTTTAAGCGAGAAATTGCCATCGAAATCTGTAGTAGTTCCCGTTGAGGTACCCTTTATCAAAATATTTGCTGCAGGGAGAGGAATTCCTTCATTATCATATACGATACCTTTGATGATTCCTTTTTTCTGACTCTTAATTGTTTTGCTCGTATAAGTCGACGGAATTGAATGTTTAAGGCGTTTTAGGTATTGTTGTCGACCATAGTAGTAATGACTAAAATAGAGTCCGAAAAAATTCAATCTATCATAATTTTGAACGTGATAACTACCAATGTCTCTTTTTAGGTTTTCAACTCTAAACTGCTGAACACTAAAACTTCGGCCATAATTTGGTCTAAATGAAGAATAATAAGTCCTATTACTTATTGGATTAAAATGCCATTGATGTGCTTTAAACTGATCTAAAGACATATCATACATGCTAGCTAATAACTCTGCCGCGACTTTATCTCCCTTCGGTCCTTTAATTTTAAAACGCCATGTTTCATCAACTCCAGGTTGTAGTTTATCTCTAAATGTTAACGTTTCGATATCTAGATCTGTTTTTGGGTAAGGCACAGAAATAGTTAAGGTACTTTGAGCATGCGTATTTTGAAACGCATAGGTATAATGAATAGCAAAACCTCCTAAGTCATTACGAGTTACAGGAATGTTTATGGTTTTCTTATTATTATTTAAATGAATGATTTGTGTATCAATAATTTCATGATTTTTTTCAATATCAACAGTAACATAAATATTGGCAGAAGATCCTAAAGTAAGCTCGACAGTGTCATTGATTTTATACGAACTTTTATTAGTACTTACACTAAAAAGTTGATGGTCGGCAAGATGTTTATCATTATCACTATACAGTGAAAATCGGGCTTCATCTTTTATGTTTTGCCCAAAACGATCTTTACTTTCTAGAATGACAAGGTATTTGCCAGATTTCCAGCGTTTAATGCGGCCTAATTCTAAGGCTTTCGATTTTTCCGTGTCAAACGCTTTAGAATAAACCATTTCACCCTTTTCCCAAAACAAAACATTATGCTCGTTAGAAAAGGCTTCATTAGGAAATAAGGTTTTAAATTCTTCTTTTGTAAACTGAACATAATCTGGCGCAGGCCATGGTCGTGTTCTTAAAACAGAATTTGGAGCTTTAAGTTTATATATCTTAACAGACCCTGTGGCAGGTGCAAATTCACCATTTAAATTTCTAGTATCGATATTTATTTGGTTCTTTTTATCGTTTTTATCCAAACGATCCGTTACAGTAACGGAAGCCACAAGCGCATGATAACCTACCTTTACAGTAGTTGTAGTGCTTCTTGTTTCACCATTAATATCTGTGATGTCGGCAATGACTTCATAATTAAAAATAGGCTGTGATGCCTTATCTACACTTTCATCTGGAATGGCTTTAAATTTAATCTCAAAGTTTCCAGAAGCATCTGTCGTGGTTTCTCCGTGAGTGATTTCTTGAGGCTCACTATTAAAATAAGGCCTGTACCAATAGTACCAGTTTGGGTAACGTACCTTTCGATGAACACGATATACTACTTTAGCATCGGTTATATTACTTCCTGCGTAGGCAAGTGCGTTTCCGTTAACGCTAATGGTATCATTTATTTTGTAAGTTTTAGAAACAGGTTTGAAAGTCGCTTCAAATTTTGGACGCTTATATTCTTCAACAGAAAAAGAATGATAAACGTTTAAGTTATTTCCGCCTGTAAGGCGCAACGAAAAATGACCTGTTAGTCCTGTGTTGGGAAGAATAAATTCTCCTGATACCGAACCAAAATCATTTGTTGTTAATTCTAGTTTTTTGACTTCCTCTCCATTAGTGTTGTATAAGGTTACGTTAACAGCTTGATCCTTGGTAACCATAGATTTGTTATCTCTAGTTACCATGGTTATGCCTTTAAAATAGAGAGTTTGACCTGGCCTATAGATACTTCGATCAGTAAATAGAAACCCCTTATAGGCTTGATTTTTAGATGGCCTATTATTGTAATAGCGATTTACATACAGGTTTTCAAAGTATGCTATATCATCCTGAGATTCAATTTTGAGTTTGATACTATTTCTCCTGTAAACTTTTCTTTTGATATGAAATTCTCCTTTAGTGTCAGTCGTATACGTATTGGTTTTATGATCACCTTGATAATCCTTAATATAGGAGTAAGTGATTTTGGCATTAGCTATAGGGTTTCCATTTGCTCTATTAATGACCTGATAGGTAGTAACTTCTTTTTGCTCTTTTTGGATATAAGCTATGTTAGTCGCCTGTATTTCTTTAAAAGCATATGTATTGTTACTATTTTGGACTTTACCAAAAATAAAATAACGACCGTTTTTAAGTTTAGGTACAGCTATTTCTGTACTATGTGTTTGGTAATCATTTTCGTCTTTGAGTTTTGCCGTCCAACTATGGATTGCTTGCATTCTATTAAGAATATCAAACTGCATGTCTTTGCGATGACTATAAATAATCTTTATATCTTCAGGATCACTAATAACTCCAATCTTGAAATCGATATCGGCTATGTTTTTATAACGAATTAAGGCCAATGAGTGGGTCTCAATAGGTACAAAGTTTTCAGTTGTTATTTGCAAAGACTGCGCTAAAATTTGGTTTTTAAGCACTTCACATTTTTGAGCTCCTTTACTGCCTGGGAAACCTTTAATAGCAGATTCACACAATTCTAATGCTTGTTTAAATTTCCAACGAAAATTGTTATCCTCTTTTTTTGGATCATACTGATGACCTTGTTCAACATAAATTTTAGCAATTTCAAAATCATATAACGCGGCTACATCAGACTTAATCTTATGCCAATGCGCACTCTCGTCTTTTAAAACCTTTAATAGTACATCTTGTTTGTCATCGAAAGTGGCATTTTGATACGTAAAAAACAAACGTTCCACATCAACATCAACCAAAGCCTTTGGGGAGGCATCAGACCTATGGAATTTCAATAAATCTTGATAAATTTTTAGTGCGTTTAACTGGAGAGATGTCGAATCCTTAGCATCTAATTTTAAGGTAATAAATGATTTATAAGGACTTAGTAAATCTGGGTTGTCAATTTCAAATTTGTACGCAGGTTTTGCAATATTGGTTTCGTCTGTTTTATAAAATGCAAGGGCGTTATGAGCTAAAAGATCAAAAAGTGTAGGTCTATATAATTTAGAATCTGGTTCACTCACCAAAATAGCTTCGTAATCTTTTAAAGGCGTTTGTTGAAGTATCAATCCGTTTTGTAAAGACTGCTGATAATTAGAATGGATATCATCAAATAGGGTTTGAAGGTCCCAAGTTCTAAAGTCGGTTTCATCAACTTTCTCGCTTGTTTTTGTTCGATTATAAAATTTCCACCTATTTTGATTAAAATATTGCCAGTACAGTGTAGCCAGCATATTTTGTAGCACATTTTTAGTTGGAGCTTCACTTTTTGAAATAACAGTTTTAAACTCGTTGATAATATTAAATTGCGCGTCTTCTTCAAGAATTAGTGCATATTTACTTCTGAAAAGTAAAGTCTTAATTTCTTGAGGTGTATTATGACTTGCTTTTGCTTTCTTTTCGATTGATTCGACAACTTTTAGAGCTGATTTTGGTAACCCCTTTCTTTCGAAATCGCTAACTTCTTTCCAGAGCTTATTATAGTCTTCAGGAGATTGAGCATTTGAGAAATTGGCAAAAAGGAGTATCATTAATAGGCTTATAAATGGTTTCATTTGTTTCAATTGTTTCTGTGCAAACTAAAGTTTAAAAACTTACTGTAAAACAACAAATTAGGTATTACCTCGTTTGGTTGAGTGAAGTTATGAATTTTAGCCGTAAACGCATTATATTTACAACTTGAAAATCAAAAACAATACCATTTCTAAAATTATAAATTATTGGTATGCATTTTGTTTAAAGAGACGTATGAAATATTTATATATTTTTCTGTTAGTTCCAATATTAAGTTTTGGCCAAGCATCAACATTAAATAATGCTAAGACACTTCTTGATGCCAAAAAATTTGAAAAAGCAGAGCAGTTACTTTCAACGTATGTAAAAGCACATCAAAATGACAAAGAAGGGCTTGAGTTATTAGGAGATGCTTATGGTCATCAGAAAAAATGGGACGAAGCAGCTACACACTATAAAAAATTAACAAAGCTCGAGTCTAGCAATGCAAACTTTCATTATAAATATGGAGGAGCATTAGGAATGAAGGCCCTGAGTGTAAGTAAAATAAAGGCATTAGGGATTATTGGAGATGTTAAATCAGCTTTTTTAAAAGCGGCAGAGTTAGATCCAAAACATATTGATACACGCTGGGCGCTGGTTGAACTTTATATGCAATTGCCTGGTATAATTGGTGGAAGTAAGAGCAAATCTCTTAAATATGCGAAAGAATTAGAAGCCTTGTCTAAAGTAGATGGATATTTAGCTAAAGGTTATATTTATGAGTATGATGATGAGCCAGAATTAGCCGAGAAATATTATAAATTGGCTATTAATGTAGGAGGTTCTCTAACCTGCTATGATAAACTTACCAAACTCTATGAAAAAGAGAACCAGCCTGAAAAAGCTATTGCTAATTTAGAATCTTCTGGTAAAAAACATCAACGTAATGCCATGCATTATCAAATTGGAAAAGTCTGTGCAGAATATAATATTCAACTCGATAAAGGAAGAAACTGCCTGCTAACTTATATTGAAAATTATTCGGAAAAAGATGGTGTGCCAAAGGCATGGGCTTACTATCGCTTGGCCCAAATCTACAAGAACAAAGGTCAAAAGAAAGAAGCACTAAAATGGATTGATAAAGCCATGGTGAGTTTGCCAAAGATCAAAGTTTTTAAAAAGGAAAAGCAAAAGATTCAAAAGCTATAATTTCTGTATAAAATCTTCTGAGATAGTTCGTTCATTTTAACGCTTCAATTAGTATATTTGAAGGTCTAAAATTCAGTAAATGAACGTACATTTTATAGCTATTGGAGGTAGTGCAATGCACAACTTGGCTTTGGCTCTGCACAATAAAGGATATCAGGTATCGGGAAGTGATGATACTATTTTTGAACCTTCAAAATCAAGATTAGATGCTAAGGGATTGCTACCAGAATCTTTTGGTTGGTTTCCAGAAAAAATCACATCTCATTTAGACGCTATTGTTTTAGGAATGCATGCTAAGGCTGATAACCCAGAATTATTAAAAGCGCAAGAGCTCAATTTGAAAATATACAGTTACCCTGAATTTTTGTATGAGCAATCTAAAAACAAAACACGTGTTGTGATTGGAGGGAGTCATGGGAAGACAACGATTACTTCCATGATTTTACATGTTATGCATTATCATGATAGAGATGTCGATTACATGGTTGGAGCGCAACTTGAAGGTTTTGATGTCATGGTGAAATTAACCGAAGACAATGATTTTATAGTGCTAGAAGGTGACGAGTACTTGAGCTCTCCAATAGATAGACGACCTAAATTCCATTTATACAAACCCAATATTGCCTTATTGAGTGGGATTGCGTGGGACCATATCAATGTGTTCTCAACGTATGATAATTATGTAGAACAGTTTTCAATTTTTGTAGATTCGATTGTTGAAGGTGGCAGCATCAACTATAACGAAGAAGATGAAGCAGTAAAACATGTTGTTGAGGCTAGCGAAAACACCATAAGAAAACTGGCTTATCATACGCCTGAGTATCGTGTTGAAAATGGGCAAACATTGCTTGCTACGCCAGAAGGTGATTTACCTATTGAAGTCTTTGGAAAGCATAACCTCAATAATTTGGCAGGTGCCAAATGGATTTGTCAGCATATGGGAATTGATGAAGACGATTTTTATGAGGCCATTTCAACATTTAAGGGTGCTAGCAAACGATTGGAAAAAATTGCTGAAAGCTCTAAAAGTGTTGCTTATAAAGATTTTGCCCACTCTCCAAGTAAGGTTGAAGCTACAACAAATGCTGTAAAAGAGCAATATCAAAATAGAACCTTAGTAGCATGCTTGGAGCTGCATACTTACAGCAGTTTGAATGCTGAGTTTTTAAAAGAATATAAAGGAGCTTTAGATGCCGCCGATGTTGCTGTTGTGTTTTATTCTCCGCATGCCGTAGAAATTAAGCAGTTAGATGAGGTTACCCACGAACAAATAGCCAATGCTTTTCAGCGAGACGATCTCATTATTTATACCAATCCGGACGATTTTAAGTCGTATCTCTTTTCTCAAGATTTTGGTGATAAAGCGTTACTACTCATGAGTTCTGGAAATTACGGAGGTCTAGATTTTGACGAGGTGAAAGGACTCATTGCTTAAAATCTCGACCAAGATTCAATGTATTAGCGTATTAATTATTGTAACGTTTTGATTCAGGATTGTACTTATAATTATAAGCACGATTTATGAAATTCAACCGACGGTTTTATGATGATCATATTAATCTTAGACAAATGTCTAAGCGCAAATTATTGATTACTATATTTATCGGACTTACTTCTGCCGTTGTCATCTATAGTTTTTCTTATATCATACGTGAAGTGTCTAGAGTGATATCTTTTAGCTACGATCTCTACCCAAATATTCTAAATGAAACAGACAGGAATTTTTATAATTTATTCTTTGCCGGCTTATCGCTTATTTTGGGTAATTCAATAGCCCTAAGTTTTATATTTAATCGACCTCAAAAATTGATGTCGAGAAAAAGTTTTAAACGAAAACGAATTGTAAACGAACAAATCTTCTTAGGCTTTAATTTTGCACATTGGTTTGCAAAATTAGGGTTCATGTTTGGAGCATTTGCAATATGCTGTGTAGAATATCCCATTTGGTCAGATTCTAGATATATAATAGCTGGGATTTTAATTATTGCTTTATACCTCGAATCATGGAAAACCTTAAATAAGGTTTTGAAAAGAAGAAAGTGGAAGTTTATGTTAATACACGCCATAGTACTTTGTCTACTTTCATTAGGGTTAAGTAGAATTAATTTGACTAATTATAAAGCCATAGATCAAATGGCCTTAGAAGCTAATCCTGTAGTAGATTTGCCTAGATCATTTTATCATACTAAGGTTAGCAGAGGAAGGTACCCCGAAGTTAACTTCAAAGTAATAAAAAATAACCATGACGAAATCCTTATAAAAAACGAAGATGGGGAGACCATAGAAATGCACGAAATCCCTAGTGAAATTGCAAGAAAAAGTTTATGGTTTAGGGAAGAATTATTAGACTATTTAGAGATTAGACTGTCTGTAGACAAGACCATAAAACTCAATTATGTTAAACAAATAGAGGCAAATTTATACGCTTCGGGGTATTACAAGGTGGGCTATGTTGTTTATAATGAGAACCCCTATACAAGAAATTACAATCAACAGGGTTTTAGAAATTTTATAACAAATCATGTGCTTCAATTTAGACCAGGAGATGCTTCATCTTATCCACCAATTCCTGAACCGTTTCCGAATAATAGGTCATTTAAAGATAGTTTGAATGTCCATGTTGGAAATAAGATTGTTATAGATGGCCTAATTGTTCCACAACAGATGTTGATTAGAAAATTTAAAAATTACATTTCCAAAGAGACCGTTGTTAATTATATCATTTCAGAAGAAACGACATATCAAGAGTATATTACAGCACTGTCTGCTCAATTTAGGGCAGCTCACGATTTACGGGAAAAAGAACAAACTGTATTTGATGAATTTAAAAGCAGCGAGGCTTATGTTGAAGAACAGAAAGAGCTCAGAATTAAGTACCCAATAAATACGATTGATACATATAAAAGAAATAATTTATAGGATTGTAATAAACTAAATTTTATAGCGTTATTCTTACAACAACCAAACCAACTCATTCTATACTACACTTTTACGTTTACTAATTATTAACCAAAACCATTAATTATTATGAAACGTATTCTTTTCTGCATATGCTTTACCGCATGCCTTTTTTCTTGTTCGGATGATGCTTCAACCACTCCTGAAATTCAAGAGGACAATTTTTATGCCTTGACAGTTGGCAATTTTTGGGTTTATAAGAATTATAGGTATAATCATCAAACAGAAGTTTATGACGACACTGGAGTTATTGATTCTGTAAGTATTGTTGCTACCGAAGATATTTCAGGAAACACATATTTCAAGTTTAGAAGACTAACAACAGGAAATGAAGAAGGCATTACCTTTTGTAATGCAAACGGAGAACATTTTGAGTATTTAAGAGAAACCAATGGCAATTTAGTAACGAGTGAGGGCGATGTAAAGTTCACGAATAATGATTTTTCAGTTAGGGTTTTGAGCGAAAACAATTGGGGAAATATCGTAGAGCAACTAGCTGAAGGGGAAAGCACTTTAGATGTTGAAGCGGGAACATTTACTTGCATTAATTCTCAACGTTATGCCATATTACCAGATGGCAATAACTCTCCAGCGGTAGATTATTTTTATTATGCAGATGGTTTCGGTTTAATCTATGACACATCATCTTTTGTAAGTAGTGATATACCATCAGTTATAAGACGTTTAGATAGCTATTCTATTGCAGAGTAGTATAGCTTAGTAGAAAAAAAAAGCCACGATTTAAATCGTGGCTTTTTTTTATTGATATATAGCTTTTAATTTACAGTAAGATCAATTTCTCTTACGGTTGAAGCATTGTCTTCATTGATATTAAATATTTCTGTTCTAACCACAACATTATCAATAGAAATAGTTAGCACAGCTGTATAGTCTGTCCAACTAGTACCACCTCCAGAAGAGGCACTGTACGTTCCGTTTTCTAGAAATGTTAATTTAAAATAGATACCGCTTTCTAACTCCACTTGAGCATAGGTGCGACTATATGGTAAATTTTCTACCTCTTCGGTTTCTGTATCATTATTAATAGTTGTCGTGATAATACCCTCAGTATTTCTTGTTGTTGTTACTTCAAATTTAATATTTGAAATCGTTGGTCCATCGGGTTCTGCACCAGAGTCACTATCATCTGGAAGGCATGAGTAAGTAATGCTACACACAAATAGCATTAGTAATAAAATCTTTTTCATTGTTCTTGAGTTTGCTTTTGTTTTAAATATAAAACGAAATTCGGACATTTTTATGATATAGCAAATTTATCTGATGTGAAATTAACATTTCAACTAGAAACCGAGATGGTGGTTTTAATCCTGCTGAAGCCTATTTTCTAAAACAATTTGAGGTTTGTGTATTGACCCATTTGGGCAGATTTGATTTGGGTCTAAGCGTTTAAAATACGTTATCTAAAAACTGTTTAATACTCTCTTGGTTTGCTCTTATAAGCTCCTCACGAGCATAAGTGGTATCACTAGGTTTTTTATCTTGCGACAGCTTAAATTTTCCTTCCCAATGCGTAATGCTAATCTCAAACATTTTGATGTAATCAAGATTACGATCTAGTCTCGGGTTATCTGGTTCTAACACATACTTATAATCTGGCGCCTCTAAAAATTCTGTCATTGAAATTAATGATTGTTTTAAAGCCTCTTTACTTTCAATAGCGTCAACATGTCCTTTGAGATGAACTTTTATGTAATTCCATGTAGGTAATTGAGTTGTTCCATAGACACTAGGTGAGATATAACATTCTGGCCCAGAAAATAAGAGCGTTACCTCATTACCGTTTTTTAACAAATTAGCCTGTGGATTATAGACGTCAATGTGACCAACCAGCTTTCCGTTTTTAAATATTAGGGGTAAATGTGTAATTAAAGGTTGGTTGTTTTCAACAGAAATTACAGTCGCAAGAGGATAGGTTTTTATAACCTCAATCAAGTGATTTTGGTCATTATCTTGATGATATTTAGGAGGATAATTCAATTTTCAAATGTTTTAGGTTTGTTCAAGTTATACACCAAACTGTCTAAAGTGATGATCTAAATGTTTGTATTGCATTTGTCCCCATTGCTCAGCTGTGAAGTAACCAAAGGCAGGATGTGGATTCCATTCGCTTTTAACACGTTGCGCATGAGTTTCATCGATGAGCTCTGCAAGTTTAGCTTTTTCATTAGCAAAATTTTTGTCCTCTGTAGGTTTTAAAAACTTGGCCGTAGGTAATCCTTTCCGCCATGGCTTGTCGTTGTAAAGTGATTTTTTAAAAAACATCTTGGCAAACCAACTGGGTTTCATTCCATAGTTGTTTTTTTCAAGCATAATATTAAAAGGACCTTGACAATGCCATGTCATTTGTGCAACATTCATTTTACCCCAATTGGCTTGAGAATTCTCATTGAGCTGTTCGAGTCTGTCCATAATTTCCTGATGTGCCTCAGTATTGAATATAGATTTCATAAAGTGTAGTATTTTTTCTATATAATGCATTATATTTATACTCTAGAAAGTTACAATATATCTTTATAAGATGACTCAAAAATATGGTTCATTTTCAATAAAAAATTGGTCACAGGATGATCAACCACGAGAAAAACTTAGAGATAAGGGGTTACCAGCCTTAAGCGATGCCGAATTGATTGCCATACTTATTGGTTCTGGAAATAGAGAAGAAAGCGCTGTTGATTTGTGTAAGCGAATCTTGAGTAGTGTTGATTATAACCTAAACGCCCTCGGAAAATTAACATTAAAACAATTAATGGCCTTTAAAGGTATTGGTGAGGCTAAAGCTATTTCAGTTGTTGCAGCCTTAGAATTAGGGAGACGTAGGAGAGGAGGTGAAGCCTTGTTGCAAAATAAAATCACTTCTAGTCACTCGGTCTTTGAATTGATGCAACCGATAATTGGAGAATTGCCTCATGAAGAATTTTGGATAATTTATCTCAATAATGCTAATAAAGTGATTCAAAAACAGCAATTGAGCAAAGGCGGCATAACAGGAACCTTGGTCGACGTACGTTTAGTAATGAAAACAGCCTTAGAGTCTGGTGCTGTTGGTTTAATACTAACGCATAATCACCCTTCTGGTAATTTAAAACCGAGTATAGCCGATAAAAATCTCACTCAAAAATTGAAGCTAGCCGCTCAAAGTTTAGATATTAAGGTCTTAGATCACTTGATTATCACAGAAAAAGCATATTTTAGTTTCGCAGATGAAAACCTGCTTTAAAACTAAAGAGACTATTGCTACTCGTTTATACTCATAAAATTACACCTCGACTCCGTTTTGCTTTTAAACACCTTTGTACAAGGGTTCTAGGTATACCTGTGTCATTTACAACAACCATTGAGGAGTTTATAGCGCACGATAGTTTAAAAATGTCTTATACAAGACAGCCATTGAGCCATGAGATTTTTATAAGAAATCACGAGTTGTTATTTGAACAAGGTTTGTCAGATATAGATATTAATGTTCAAGATTGGGGCGATACCAAATGCTTTTTTTCAACAGGTGAAAAGAGTGCTTTACCGTTTGATATTTTTGCAGCGTCGTTTTATTTGTTAAGTCGTTATGAGGAATACCTTCCGCATGTTAAAGATGAATTTGGTCGATTTACGGCCACAGAAAGTATAGCGTATAAGGAAGATTTTTTGCATCAACCAGTAGTAGATATTTGGGCCTATAAGTTCAAAGCAATATTAGAACAGAAATTCGAAGACTTCAAATTTCCAGAGCGCACTTATAACATACAACCTGTTATAGACGTACCTATGGCGTACTACTTTAAACAGAAAGGATTAATGCGTACAGTTGGAGGTACAATTAATGATTTATTTAGATTCAAGTTAAGACGATTTTATCAACGATTTTTAGTACTGTTTGGCTTTCAACGAGATCCGTATGATACTTTTAAGTGGATTATAAATAAACAAAAACAGTGCGATTTTAAGTTTATTGTTTTTTTTCTAATTGGAGATTATTCTACTTTCGATAAGAACATAAATATTAATAAAAAGAAATTTGTGTCGCTTATCAAATCTATTACAGATTATTGTAAGGTTGGACTTAAGGCTTCTTATTTTTCATTAGATAGTATTGCCATTCTGAAAAAAGAAAAGAAGAAAATGGAGTTTGTTACAAATTATGAGTTAGATGCCACCCGAAATTCGTTTTCTAAAATCAATTTGCCTAACTCGTACCGCAACCTTATAGAGTTAGAGATAAAGAATGATTTCACCATGGGTTATCTCAATCATTTAGGTTTTAGAGCTGGCACCTGTACACCGTTTTTGTTTTATGATCTCGATTATGAAATGCGAACACCTTTGCTAATTCATTCATTTCATTGTTTAGACCACGCCTTGCTTAAATACCAATCGCAATTAGATAAAGCTCAAGAATTGCAGCGACTTATTGATACCGTTAAAGGAGTGAATGGAACATTTACACCAGTGTTTCATAATTATTGTTTTGGAAGCGATGTGAGGTGGAAAGGATTTAGACAATTATTTACTCAAATTTTAAAATCACGACATGAAAATTGAAGGGGTAAAACATATATTTTTTGACTTAGATCATACGCTTTGGGATTTTGATAAGAATTCGGCATTAACATTTAAAAAGATCTTTGAAATACATAAATTAGATATTAATGCAAGAGATTTTTTAACGGCTTATGAGCCCATTAACCTCAGTTATTGGAAACTTTATAGGGAAGAAAAAATTGATAAACGGAGCCTGAGATATAAACGATTAAAAGATTCATTTGATGCGGTAAATTATACTGTAACAGACGATATTATTAATCAATTATCTGAAGATTATATTACATACCTAACTTCGTTTAATCACCTATTTGATGGTGCCATCTCTATTTTAGAGCATTTGCAAGAAAACTATCAATTGCACATTATTACCAATGGCTTCGAAGAGGCACAACAGAAAAAAATGGATAATGCCAATATTGCTAAATATTTTAAAACCATAACAAACTCTGAAAGAGCGGGTGTTAAGAAACCTAACCCTATCATTTTTAACTATGCCCTGAACTTAGCCAATGCAAAGCCTAATGAAAGTTTAATGATTGGAGATAACTATGAAGCTGACATTTTAGGAGCATTGGATGTGGGGTTAGATGTAATTTTATACAATTATCACGACTATAAAACTATAGATCATATTAAACAGGTAAAACGACTTGAAGATTTAAAAAAGTATTTGTGATATACTTAACTGTCGGGATTTTCGTTTAAGTACTAAGCCTAAGTCATTATGAAAAAGCCTAAGTTCTTATTGTTAGTTACTATAATAGCAAGTATTCTTCTATGCTCTTCTTGCGTAAGTGATGTAGATTTTGACCAAGCTGAGAACATCTTACCGACTCCAGTTTTTGAAGCCAGTTTAATTTTTTCTAACCTCGAAGGGCCTAGCTTTGTTGATGATGTTACTCAAGATGAGGTCTTAATTTTAACAGATACAACACGACTTGAATATATCAATTCAGACTTTTTTGTTGATCAACTCGCCAAAACTGAATTAACCTTTGAATTTACCAATAGCATAGATCGAAATTTTAATATCGATTTAGTTTTTGTTACTGATGCCGATGAACAGCGCTATTTAGCTCAAATTGATGTGCCTTCTGGTCAACATGACGCACCTATAGAGGTAACTTCTAGTTTTTTAATCGAAGAACCAGAACTCAGTACTTTTGAAGAAGCTACAAAGTTAATCTACAGGATAACATTGCCAGCAAGTACCAATCCCATTGATGCTACAACTTTAGGATCATTGAAATTGGAATCTAAGGCCACTTTTTATTTCGAATTATAAATGAATGCGTCTAAAAATAACCTACATAGCATTATTGCTTTCAGTATTGGCAATTGGCCAGAACAAAGAGCTATTGTATGATTTTAATGACCTGCCTCAAACGTTAAATCAAAATCCAGGTGCTCTCGTATCTTTTGACAAGCACTTTGGAATCCCTTTATTATCACAATTTCACTTAAATGTTGGTAGCTCAGGTATTTCGGCTTATGATATTTTTAAAGACGATGGTGTAAATATTAATACGAAAATTAGAAACGCCATTTTTTCTCTCTCTAAAAGAGATTATTTTACACTTAACCAGCAGTTAGAGGTTATTAATGGTGGATGGAGAAAAAATGAAACCACATATTTTTCATATGGTATATATGAGGAGGCCGATATCATTGCATATTTCCCTAAAGATCTTGCAATTTTACTTTGGGATGGAAATGCAGATTATATTGGACAATCATTTTCCTTAGGAGATGTGAGTTTTAAAGGGGAGGTTTTATCTGTGTTTCATTTTGGAATCAACAAGCAAGTAAGCAAAAAATTAACCATTGGAGCCAGAGCAAAGTTGTATTCAAGTATTGCAAATGTAAACAGTACAAATAACTCTGGAACATTTACAACGCGTCCAAGTACAACAGGCGATAATGTATATGAACACGTGTTTCAGTTTTTAGATGGAAAAGCGCAGACCTCAGGAATTGCTTCGCTCTTGGCTGATGACAATTCTGATATTAAAGAGGATATAAAAACACTTAGAAAACGCGTTTTTCTAGGTGGTAATTTAGGCTTAGGTGTTGATGTAGGGTTTACATATCAACCCAAAGAACAACATGTCATTACTGGTAGCTTGTTAGATCTAGGTGCTGTTTTTCATACTAAAGATGTCGAAACGTATCATCTCAATGGAAGTTATACAACAGAAGGAGTTGAGCTCGTGTTTCCGCCTTTAATTAATGCCGAAGGAACAACGCCATATTGGCAAAATTTGGAAGATGAGTTTGACGAAAATATAAAAATAGATACACTAAAAGGTAATTATGTAACATGGCGTTCAACAAAATTCAATGCATCTTATCGTTATAATTTTGGAAAGGAGAATGGGGAAGATTGTGATTGTTACGCAGGGAAAAAGCCTTATCAAAATGCCGTAGGTTTGCAATTATTTTCAATATTTAGACCAAGGCAACCTCAGTTCGCGGCTACAGCATTTTACTACCGAAGGTTATTTGATTTTTTAAGACTTAAACTCACCTATACAGTGGATGATTTTTCTTACCATAACATAGGTTTAGGAGCTTCTTTTCATATCGGTAGTTTTAATATGTACTTCATGGGTAATAATTTATCCGAATTGCAAAATATTTCTAGAGCACAAAGTGTATCTTTACAATTCGGAATAAACCTAATTTTTGATTCAGATGAATAGAATACTTTTTTTTATTGCCTTTAGCTTTATATTTCAGTTTGGTACTTACGCTCAAGATGCGATTAATAACTATAAATATATTATTGTTCCTACACAGTATGATTTTCAAAAATCTGAAGATCAATATCAATTGAACTCCTTAACCAAATTTTTGTTTAACAAACATGGTTATCAAGCATATTTGCAAAGTGATGAGTTTCCTAGTGATTTAGGAGCAGACAACTGTATGGCACTCAAAGCTGTTTTAAAGGATGTAAAAGGTGGGTTTCTAGTAACTAAAATTCAGATCGATTTGGTGGATTGTAAAAATAACACCGTTGCAACATCTGTAATAGGTATTACTAAAATTAAGAACTTTAAAAAAGCGTATACTAAGGCTACTAGAGATGCTTTTATTACGTATCAAGACTTTGATTATAAGTATAACGGAAGTTCAGAAAGCAAAACAACTAACGTTGAAGCTGTGAAAGAAAAAGCGGCCGAAACTAAAGTTGATAGTAAAGAAACACTTGAAGTCGTAGAATCTGAAATCAAAGCAGCTGATGAGAAGGTTAAAATTCCTGATGAAATTGAAATCATCGAAGAGGAGGAGGAGCCTGTTATTACTTCCGAAGTGGTGGATAAAAAAGACATATTATATGCGCAACCTATTAACAATGGATTTCAAATTGTAGATACAGAGCCTAAGAAGGTCATGATGTTATTGTACTCTGGTTCTCCCGACATGTATATTGTTCAGGGCAAAGATGCTGTTGTTTATAGAAATGAAAGCGGATGGGTTTATGCCGAAAATGATGGAAACCGTCTTCGTGTTAAAAAAATTAATCTGAAATTTTAATAATCATATTTACCTCTCCACCGCGATTTTAAAAATTCGCGTTGGGCATTTTCTCGCGCATTGTTTCCAGGCTTATAAAGCGTTGTGTTTTTAATTTCTTCTGGTAAAAATTCATGCGGAACAAAGTTGTTCTCGTATTTATGTGCGTATTGATAATTATCTCCATAACCCAATTCTTTCATCAATTTTGTAGGTGCATTTCTAATAGATAATGGTACAGAGAGGTCACCAGTTTCCTTTACCAATTGTTGGGCTTTTCCAATCGCTTCATAGGCTGCATTACTCTTAGGAGATGTAGCGAGATAGGTTGTACACTGACTTAAGATAATCCGGGACTCTGGGTAACCAATAACAGAAACAGCCTGAAATGCGTTATTAGCTATAACCAAAGCTGTTGGGTTAGCATTACCAATGTCTTCACTCGCCAAGATAAGTAATCGTCGTGCTATAAACTTAACATCTTCACCACCTTCTATCATGCGAGCTAACCAATACACAGCGGCATTTGGATCACTACCTCGTATAGATTTTATAAATGCCGAAATAATATCATAATGTTGGTCGCCTGTTTTGTCATAGCGTACAGTATTGCTTTGTACGCGTTTAGAAACGACATCATTTGTAATGACAATGGTCTCTTTTTCATCAAAAGAAGTAACAATAAGCTCAAAAATATTTAATAGTTTTCTAGCATCGCCGCCAGATAGTCTTATTAAGGCTTCGGTTTCTTTAAGCGTAATATTTCGTTTTGATAAAAGATTATCTTCTTTCAGTGCACGATGCAATAAGGCTTCTAGATCACTTTTTTCGAAAGAGTTTAAAATATAAACCTGACATCGCGATAATAGGGCAGGAATAACTTCAAAACTTGGATTTTCAGTTGTAGCACCAATTAAAGTCACCCAGCCTTTTTCTACTGCTTGTAATAAAGAATCTTGCTGCGACTTACTAAAACGATGGATTTCATCAATAAATAAAATGGGATTCTTGGTAGTAAACAAACCACCACTTTGCTTGGCTTTGTCTATAACCTCTCTAATATCTTTAACACCTGAGTTGATGGCACTTAAAGTATAAAAAGGACGTTGAGATTCATTAGCAACGATATTAGCAAGTGTGGTTTTTCCCGTCCCTGGAGGTCCCCAGAAAATCATTGATGCAATAACACCTTGATTTAATTGTTGGGTTAAAACGCCAGTTTTGCCAACTAAATGCGACTGACTTAAATAATCATCAAGAGTTTGTGGCCTTAATCGTTCTGCTAGAGGTTCATTCATAATGTAAAATTACAAAAAACAGAGGTGACAATATTTCATAGTTTTAATAAATGGACAGTATTTTGATATTAAAGTTTTAAATTAGATCATGGCTATGAGTAATAACCAACAACATTTTAAATATTCTACGGGAGTTATTGCCTATCCTATTGCTTTCGTGCTTTCCATTTGGATCGTATTTTGGTTGCAAGTCCGCTTTTTTCCATCTATTAAACGCATGGGAGTTTACCCTCAAGAATTAGAAGGTTTGCTAGGCATTTTTACAAGTCCGTTTATTCATGCAGATATAGAGCATCTGTATCATAATAGTATTCCATTGTTTATCTTGTCTGTAGCCTTATTTTACTTCTATAGGAAGATATCATGGAAAGTCTTGTTTTTTGGCATTGTACTTTCTGGGTTGTTTACGTGGGTTATTGGTAGACCAGCAAACCATATTGGGGCAAGTGGATTGGTGTATGTGCTAGTAAGTTTTATTTTTTTTAAAGGCATATTTGCAAGACACTTTAGACTTGTTGCCTTATCTCTTATTATCATTTTTCTCTACGGAAGTATGATTTGGTACGCATTTCCTGTAAAAGATGGTATGTCATGGGAAGGACATCTTGGAGGTCTTATTTCAGGTTTCATTTTTGCCGTTATTTTTAGAAAAGCTATTGCTAAGCCTGAACGTTACGTTTGGCAACAACCAGATTATAATGAAGAGGATGATCCCTTTTTGAAACATTTCGATGAAAACGGAAACTTTATTGAAAATTTAGAGCCAGAAGTAGAGGAGGAGGCTATTTCCGAAGAAAACGAGAAGCCATCGATTACGTATACATTTAAAAAGAATAACGATTAAAGACGTTGTCTAACGGCCTCGTATAAAAATGCACCACAAGCTACAGAAACATTTAGCGACTCAATATCACCTAAAAGTGGAAGTTTCGCTTTATCATCTGCTATTTTAAGCACTGAAGGATTAATGCCTCTACCCTCAGACCCCATAATAATTGCACAAGGTTCTTTAAATGAAACGTCATAAATTGTATGATCTGTCTTTTCGGTAGCAGCAATAACTTTAATACCACTGGCTTGCATATAAAATACGGCATCTTTAATATGGTCTACCTTACAAATAGGCATTTTGAAAAGCGCACCAGCACTGGTTTTGATGGCGTCTCCGTTTACGGGAGCACCACCTTTCTTTTGAATGATTATACCAGAAACACCTGTGCATTCGGCGGTACGAACAATAGCACCAAAATTACGAACGTCACTAAGTTGATCCAATAATAAAAAGAGTGGCGTTTTTCCAGATTCGATAACGTTCATTACTAAATTTTCAATATCATAAAATGAAATAGGAGCAATTTGAGCAATAACACCTTGATGATTTTTTTTAGATAAACGATTGAGCTTTTCAACTGGAACGTAAGAACTATTTAAACGCTCCTTTTTTAACAGTTGTTCTAGCTCTGTAAATAACTCACCTCGTAATCCTTTTTGTAAAAAAATTTTATCAATATTTTCTCCAGACTTTATGGCCTCAATTACAGCACGTATACCAAAAATGGTGGTTTCTTTTTCCATGGTTCAAAGGTATAAAAAAACCACTCTAAAAATAGAATGGTTTTTAATATATGTAAAGCAAGTTTATTGCTTTATTATTTTTTTACTGATACTATTATTGCCAGAATATAATCGAACGAAATATATTCCAGAATTAAAATTTGAAAGGTTCATAGTATCAACATCGTTTACTTCGTGTACTTTTTTACCTAAAACCGAATAGAGTTCAATTTTATCTATATTGCTAGTTGATGTTACATTGATGTAATCTGTTGCTGGATTAGGATGTATTGATATTTCAGTAATTTCAAAATCATCTACACTTAAATTGAAACAAGCCGTAAGATCTGGGTTTTGTTCTAATGGAGCTCCAGGTGTTAGGTCTCTACCAACAAATGCAGGGTAATCAGGAGCATATTTAATAGCTCTAAAAACAAGCCCGTTAACTGGTGGTGCCTCACCTTGAATATATGATGTTCCGTCGGCATTGCTTATTGGGTTTTGATATTCCCATACAATCGTATCACTCGCATCAATTTCAAAAATTTCTCCGGTTCGACCTTCACAAATAAGTGTGTTTCCGTTAGGCAGTCGTTGTGCACTACTCACAATTGCAGAATAAAAATCGGAATCTGCGGTAGGATCGGCTGGTAAATCGGAATATGTATAATCTGCTGCTAATGGCCCATAAGCTGTATCTGGCGTGTAAGAATAGATACCAGTGTCAGAAACAGGAGGATCTATAATTAAAACTTCAGAGAAATTAGGTTCTCTTCCATTGCCATTATTAAACAAAATTATTTTCCCTTCATCGGTTAGGCCATCTGCAATATAATGCGGATAATGCTGTCCGTATAATATACGATCTGTAGCCGTTCCTTGTTGGTACGATTGAGGGTTTCCCCATCGATATACGAAATCTCCACCTCTTCCTGAATTTCCTCCTGAACTTGTGGCAGCCTCTGCTGTCGTTGTAGAATGATCTATAATTAAAACTTCACTGAGGTTTCTAGAACTAATTACAATTTGATCGAAATTTTCATAATACTGAATAGAATTAAAATGTAACCAATTTTCACCACCAGAACCTCCATTTAAAAAGTTGATATCCATTTTTCCAGGGTTGGCTGAAACATCCCCGAAATTAGCTTTTGTGTTATCAAAATCTTGAATTAAGTGATCTTTTATATTCCATTCCCAAACCACATTCGCCTGATTGGTACCAACAGGTTCCACTTCAAAAATTTCCTCCATGTAGAGGCGTGTGTCAGCTAATAAAGCAGGGTTTCTTCCTTCGTCAATAGCTTCGGTATCTGTAATTGTTTTTACTGCAAGAATTAATACATTTCCGTTAGGCATAGGAAAGACATCATGATGTTGTCTAAATGTATTTGTATTATAGACATAAGACCATAGTAAATCTCCATCCCAATTATAGAGTTCTATAATACCACCTTGACCACCTAATGAAATATCACTAGAGCCATCTGCAAGCCGCCCAGCTCTGAGTAAATTTCCATTGGGTAATAAATATACGGCATTGCCAGGCAGGTAAGCGCTGGTCCATTCGTTAATGACTTCTCCACAATTATTTAATAAATACGATTTTGTATTTACGGTATAAAGGGTAAATGCTTCGAAAACATCTTCTGTAATAAATGTAGTTCCTAAAGTGTTTTGAGCAGATGAATTAAAATAAAAGAGTAAGGTAAGAGAGACGAGTAGTTTTCTTATCATAGCAATTGATTTGATAAACGGTTAGTGCTGTTTTTTTTGTAAACCTAACATTTAAAAGGCAAAAATAGTTAAGACAAGCCATATTTAACAAAAAAAAGCCACCTAAATTTAGGTGACTTTTTTTAATGTATAGATATATTAAATTATCTATTCTTTAATGCTCGTTTTTCGTTGATCGTCATTCTGTGATCAGAAAAACGTCCTTGAGCAATTTGCGTATCATTACTATCAGTAATTGTAAATGTATTTCCTGCTTTTTCTATAGTAAACGATGTAATTGCATTACCGTTCCCATCATTAAGTCCACCATCATTTAGTGGAAATAAAGACGATAAATCAACAGATTCTACAAATACACCTGCTTTCATAAAATCTATAGAAGCTGGAACATTGCTATTATCTGTAGCCGAGTTACCGTTGGCAGTCCAGAAACTTGCATCAATGATATAAGTACCATCAGCGTCAGAACCTAGAATAGTTAATTCTTCAGGACAGTCGTTATAACTAGTTTGAATATAAGCACCACCATAGATTAATTCTAAATCTAAGTCTAACCCATTATCTATATCACAAGGATCAGCACCGCTTTCGAGGTAATCTCCAGCCCAATTTAATCGAGCTACTAGGTCGTTTCCAACAAAGTCGTTAATAGTAATACTAATATCTTCTTCGATAGTTGCTTCCATTAAAGATGTAGCTGTTAATCTTAAATTAACTGTTGTTGCACCTTCAGGAATGAAATCTTGAATAGTTTCAATATTTAGCTCGATAGCTTCAGTAAAAGGAGGGAAGGATGCTACGTATCCTGTTCCGCCCAAATATCCATACTGGAACCAACCAGATTCAAACCATGTAGGATAAGGTACTTCAATAGATTCAAATTGAATTCTGTCTAAGAAACCGTTACCTGTAGTAGGATCCCCATCTGTAGGGTTTGCTGTCGGTACTGGATTTCCATCTGCGTCTAAAATATCAATCCTGATATCTATTTTTTCTGAAACTGGGTATTCTACGTCTATATTGAAGACTGCAGTTTCTCCTTCAGTTACTGTAACTGAATTGTTCGCCAATCTTAGTTCTGGTTTTCCTCTTCTAGGAATTGAATCATCATTTTCACATGAAAATGAGACAAGACCTAATAGAAATACAACAACTAAAGAGTAACTTATTTTTTTATGTATATTTTTCATGTTATTCAAAGTATTAAAGTGGTGTATAAACTGAAACTCCGTTTTCGCCATAGCCTTCGCAGAACCATGATATGGTGACAACACCTGTATCTGGATCAACAGAATTAACGCCTCCTTCTAAAGGAATAACTAATCCCCAAGGATCATTTTGGTCTACCCAAGATATTTCACCGCAATTTTCTGTAAAAACAACATCGAAGCTCGTTGGGCCTGTACCATAAGCATCTGCATATGGTCCTGAGCTATACAAACCGCTAGACATATCAAATACACGATACATACCATCACCTAAGGCCTCAATTTCTATATCGGTAGTTTGAGGATTGTAAGCTGGTAAGAAATCATGATATCCATATGTAGTTGTTACGCTGTACATACCTCCAATATCTGAAAAACAAATACCATTAATAGTAATTACTAATGTTCTAAATTCATCTGCAACTTCACCATTAGTAGCTGAAGTAATATTTAATATCAATGTTTTCGGATTGTCAACATCTATAACATCTGAGTAGAAATTGATATCCAGTTTTGCAAATTCTCTGTCTGCATCAATCGTTACTGACTGAGACGGGTTTACAAAATCAAAATCGGTTCCAGCAACGGCAGTTGAACTTTGATCGACTTCAAAGTTTACTGTAATACTTGGATTTGTTGAAAAATCATTTCCACCAAATAAAACAATATTTTCACTAAATAGATTTACTTGTCCGTCAGTTAAAAAAGCAGGACCAGCAGAGCTATTATTAAATCCAACAACAAAAGGTGTGTTGGAAAGGTCTTCCTCTATTTGAAGAGCATCGTCATCCACTAAACATGAAAATGTTAAAAGTGGAATTGCAAATAATAAAAGTTTAAATTTTTTCATCTTTCAATTTTTTTAGTTTACATCCCAGAAAATACTGGTATTAAATGCCGAAGCATTAGTTTGTCCATATTCAGAAACGTTAGCTGTATTACCTACATATTCTGAAGTAGGGTAGAGCATACGCTTAGGTTGAGTTGCTTGACTAGCAATATCTGGTAATGGCATATTACTTGGGTATCCGGTTCTGTTGAACTCGATCCAAGTTTCTAATCCGTTAGTACCACCAAGTGCAATCCATTTTTGAGTAACAATGGCCTCAACTTTATCGGCAGTACCATCCCATCCGATACCGTTAACATTATCAGAATCTGTTAAATAAGTTCCTAGGTTAGCACCTAATCTATTAAATGAAGCGGTAATACCATCTTGAAATAATGATTTCGCACTTGCGCCTCCAGATAAGTAACCACGATGTGTAGCTTCTGCTTGCAAGAATAAAGATTCTGCAGCAGTCATAATAATACCATCTTGAACAGCAGAACTCAATAGACCTTGTCCTATTTTAGAAGGTTGCCCTTCACCACCTTGGGTGTTACCTTGAATAGTGGCTTGTCCACCTCTTACTTCGTAAAGTCTAGATAATCTAGCATCAGACACACCATTGGACGTTCCGTTTAATAATTCTACTAAGAAGGTTGTTGGTCCCGTAGCGGTATTACCAAACAATTCACTACCAGTTTGACCAAATTCACCAGGGTTAAATCCGTATGTTGCAGCGAATGGATTTGATTTACCGTTCTCATCTGTATAACCAGGATTTATAGTGATATCTTCACCTAATCCAATAAAGCCAGAACCGCCATTTAAACTAGCAAATTCTTCCTGAAGGTAAGATTGTGTTGCTCCATCTTGATCTGCAAGATTCATAAGACGTACTAGCAACCTTAATTTAACGGTATTACCAAAACGTTTCCATAGGTCCATGTTACCATTAAGCATAACATCATTACCGCCCATATTTACAACAGTAGACATATCGGTATTATCTATTTGGTTAATAGCGCTATCTATTTGATCTACTAAAGCTCTATAGACTTCTGCTTGAGCGTCATATTTCGGGAAAAGATTTGCTCCACGTTTATGAGCTTCAGAATACGGAATATCACCATAGGTGTCAACTAAATATTGAAAGTAAAACGACTTTAATATTTTCGCAGCTGCTTGGTAGTAATCATAATTGGTTTCACCTTCGTAATCAATAATGTTAGAAAGGTTTCCAGTTCTAATGTATAGACCATCCCAAATATCATCGTAAAAATCTGCTGTTACTTGTTGAGAAAATTCAACGAAGTATGGCGCTTGTATTTGTTGTGCATTTCCTGACCAAGTAGCAATCATAGTATTCCCTAATTGGTTCATACGCGACATCAATAAAGCCGATGGCCTCACTTGCGCACCAGGCATTACTACCTCAGGTAATAATTCATCTACAATAACACCGTTTGGATTCTCATTGACTGATACATTTTCACAAGATTGTGTTAGCATTCCAAATGCCAATAACAATCCGAAGAGTTTTATATATGTTTTCATAGTTATCAGTGTTTAAAATGTTAAGTTAATATTCATAGCATAAAATTTTGTTGGAGGTGTTTGTCCAAAACCTCCTAGTCCTTGTCCAATTTCTGGATCATTATAGCGTCTGTTTTCTCTAGGTAAAACATTTACTAAGTTTCTTCCACTAACTCCTAATGATAAACCTTGAATAAAGGTCTTTTCAAGATACTTTGCAGGTACAGTATATCCTATAGAAATTTCTCTAAGTTTAAACGCTGTAGCATCTAAGATGAAATTTTCATCTACACCAGTAAAATCACCACTTTGAACAAAAGATTGGTACTGTGCATATGGAGTTGGTCCACCATAAGAAGGACCAGTTAATACGGTTGTATTGTCTGTTCCTGTTCCTTGTACTGTTGAATTAGGAAAGATAAAATGTCCTCTTCCATTTTCAGCAGTAATAAATGAACGACCTTGACCAGTTAGGTTATTAAAAATTGGAGAATAAAATACATGACCTGTTCTGAAATCGGCTGTAGCAGATAATCTAAACCCTTTGTACTTAAATTCAGTTGCGAAATTTAATATATAATCTGGAGTTGTAGTTCCTAGAATTTTTAAAGGATCCGATTGAGGCACACCATTGGCATCTACAATCACACGTCCTTGATCATCTCTCTGGTAAGCACTACCTTGAATTACTGGAAATTCTTGACCTTCAATTGCGTAAAGATTTGGTAAACCTCCTGCAAATATTGGAAGTGAATTAGAATCATCAGAAACTTTTACAACCGTTGTTTTCGATGTACTAAATCCAATATTACCATTCCATTCAAAGTCTTCTGTTTTGATAGGTGTAAACCCTAAATCAATTTCAAAGGCATCTGTTTCGGTTTTACCAATATTAACGATAGACGATGTAGCACCAGAAGAACTAGACACTGCTGTATTTAATATTTGATCGGTATTAGTATAAAAAGAAGCGGAAGCGTCAAGTGTAAGTCTTGGTTTACCACCTCTATTTAAAAACTCTAAATTAAGATTGGTTTCAAAAGTAGAAACAAATTCTGGTTTAATACCTGCAACGGCAGTTCCAGTTGGGCTTAAAAATGAGTTAACACCACCTGCAAACGGGAATCCTGCACCTTGAACACCTATTTCGAATAATCTATGCGGTGTTAATGCTCCAACATTACCAACTCTTACATAACCAGCAGAAACTTTTGCTCTATGTAAAATATCGCTCTTAATTTCTGGGAACGCTTTTGTTGGTATAAATGATGCACCAATTGATGGATAGAAGAAGAATGTATCATCTACTGTTGGTGATTCTAATACAGAGTTCCATTCACCTCTACCTGTTAAGTTTAGGAATAAGAAATCTTTATAGCTTAAATCAATATTAGCAAATATTGCATTTTGCCTAGAGATTGTTCTATTATCTGTAATTTGAATACCACTTGAAATGTTACTCGCTGTATACAATCCAGGAATTGTAAGATCATTACCTTGAGTATCTAAGAAGTATGTTTTTCTTTCAGTAAAGTTAACACCTAATAATGATTTCATTTCTATATCATCTGTAAGGGTGTAGTTGAAATTATTAATGAAATCCACATAAAATCTACTAGATCTACCACCTTGTAATTGTAACGCCGATTGTATATTTCTACCATCACCTGTAATTGTGAATGTTGCGGTATAAGCGTTAGTGTAATCTGTAAAGTCATAACTCGAATTAACGGCATTGGCTCTGATTAAAGAACTAATGTTATCGTTAAATTGATAAGAAATTTCACCACTTAAATCACTTGTAAACTGTCTTGTAGATCGTCTCGAATTATTTTGAATCCAGTATGGACTATCGCCAAAAGCTGTCCAGTGATCGCCATTATCACCTGAGCTGAATGTTTCAATATCAACATCACTAGGTAATTGTGATAAGTTACCATATAATGTACCACCAGAATAGCCAGATACAACATCTGTTCTTTCTTTAATAAACCTAGCAATACCACTTACTGATAATTTACCAAAAGTTTTACCTGCATTAAGGTTAAAGAAATCCTTTACGTACTCATCATCAGGAATAATACCTTCAGTTTGTCTTTTGTTACCAGAGAAAGTGAAGTAACCTTCAGCATCACCACCACTTACAGTAACTGTATTTTGTAGCGTAATACCTGTGTCAAAGAATGGTCTTATATTCTCTTTCTTAAATTCATAAACTTCATCTCTAAAATCTGTGAATGTTGGGAAAGGTAATCCTACGGGTTGAATAGAACCATCATATTCTGGTCCCCAAGATCCTTGATCAATAGCATCTATTTCTCCCCAATATCCTTTACCGTAACGATCTTGAAGCTGAGGTAAAAAAGCAATATCTTCAAAAGTAACTGATGAGTTAACACCAACGGTTACTTTTCCACCTTCTTTAGTTCCTTTTTTTGTTGTGACAACAATAACACCGTTACCACCTCTAGAACCGTATAATGCTGCACCATTAGGTCCTTTTAATATTGTGACGTTATCGATGATGTCTGGATCTAAATTAGAAAAGATCGTTGCCGATGAAATCACATTGTCAATTACTACAAGCGCCGCATTATCTCCAGATAAAGATTTTGTACCTCTTAATCGTATTTGAGTGTTAGGCGTCACACCAGTATTGATGGTGTTAATTTGTAAACCAGAAACTTTACCAGCAAGAGCTTGTACGGCATCTGGGTTGTTGGCAGCGTTAATCTCGTCTGCTTTTAAATTTTCATAGGCTGTGGTAATTTCATCAGGTTTTCTTTTAATACCTACAGCAGTTACAATAACTTCGTCTAAAGATTCAGCATCTTCTAACATTGTTACATTAATGACATTAGGATCACCTACTGTGATTTCCTGAGTTTTTAAACCGACGTATGAAAACACCAAGATAGCTCCTACATTGGCATTTACATTATAATTTCCGTCAAAGTCTGTTTGTGTTCCGGTTGTCGTTCCCTTTATTAAAACATTAACTCCGGGAATTGGCAAACCGGTATTGTCTACGACAGTTCCGGAAATGGTTTTTTCTTGTGCTAACGTAAGTTGCACAGCTAACAGCAATAAAAGCGTCAGCACTTTACTAAGCGTTATTTTCATATTGTTGATTTGATTAAAATTGGTCTAGCCCAAATTTCATAATAAAAAGCTAAAGAAACAATCAATCCGTGAGAAAATTTTGATTTTTTTTAAGAATTCATTCAAATTAGAATTGAGTTGTTAAACTTAAATGAATTTTTGAGTCCGATAATCTGAATTTTCTTTGCTCTGTTTTTCCACTAGTATAGTTAAATCGAAACAAGCCTGCTTTGGTGAGTAATCCGAATCCGAATCCGAATCCGAAAAGTTTTTCTTTTTGATTTGAAATCTGATTTTCGAAGTAGGCAGCATCTATTACAGAATGCACATAAATGGTAGAGTTTAACTTATATCTGTATTCCGTATTAAGTACGGCATATAAATTTGCAATGAGACTATTTTCTTCAAAACCACGAATAGAATTAATACCTCCAAATCTGGGTAATTCATTTTCTAAATAAGTATCTGATACCAAGTAATTGGCATTTATTCTTCCGTAGAAACTATTCTTATCGTTAAGATTGAAAATCTTAAACGTATTAATATAAAAATTAGATTGCTCTTCGTCAAAAGTCTCGTAAGACCGATTTCCAAAACTAGAAGATACATCGAATAAGAAGTTTATTGGGAATAAACGATCGTAATGTTGTCGTTTAGTAAATGTATAATTAATAAGGTATTGATTAGAGTCATAATCGGTAATTGATGCTGTTGGAATGTCTAATAAATCTGTTGATGTCACCGATTGAATTCCTGCTGAAATTATATGTTTACTATTAATTTGATAATTTATTTTTGCTGTTTGACTTACCGTTAGGAAGGAGGAGTCTCTTTTGAAAATATTTAGATTTAGATCCAGTCCTACTGGCGAATTAAATATATAAGGAGTTGTTAGTTTTAAATCAAACGTTTGTTGATCATTTTCGTCACTTTTATATAGAAGTTTTAAAGACTCTCCATAATTAAGATTATTAGTAAGGTTTAAATCGAGGTACCCATCAAATTCAATTTTATTGGTGGACTCATTGGTTCCAAAACCTAAAAAACCATCAAATGTATTACTTCTAGCTTTTTCTATATACATATATAATATGGTAGAGTCTTGAGTAAAAAGCACTTCAGGGTCTTTAATTTGATTTGCAAACACCAAATCATTTAAGACCGCCGTTTTGTCTTTTATGTTTGCTAAACTAAAAACTTCATTTGTTTTAATTTTCAAGTAACGGTTAAGAAAGGATTTTGGAAACTTTTCATAGCCTTTAATAATAATTTTATCTGTAGTTCTTGATTTAGGTTCAGAAACAGATAGTTCTCCAGACAGCGTATACTTATCAATCTTTTTTATATCCTTAATTATTAAGGAACTAAACGGATTGCCGCGATTGGCTATTTCCGTATTAATCATTTGTAACGTGCTTTCGAGATTTGCAATTGGAATAACAAGCGCATTCTCATCTAAAAAATCTGTAAGTTTTAAAATGGCAGGATCTACTAGGTTGTTATGAAAAACGGTAATCGTTTTGTATTTTGTTTTTAAACTGAAACTGGCAAGATATGAGGAGTCGTTCTGCTTTTTTAAATGAAGTAATTCGTTTTCTATATACCCTATTTGTGTTAGCTTTTTTTGAAGTTGTTTGACTTCGCTTTCTAAAGACAGATAATCACTAAAGGTTTTTTTATATCCTAAAGAATCAATGGTTTTGGTTTCTTTTTCGGTGTTGCCAACTGAGCTTAAATATAAATTTTGAGCACACAATTTTGTTGACCATAATATATATAGGAGTAATAATAAAGGACTAATTTTTCTCAGCATCAATAGAAATATTCTTCAAATCTAACGGAAATATATCAGTAAAAATATCCACGAATGAAAATAAATTAAGAAACTTTCTAAAATTAATCGTTGTGGATTTGAATTATTGATATTTATTTCTACCTTTGCAGCCCTCTAAGGAGAGGGTTTAATAAAAAATATATAGTAATATATGCCAACAATTTCACAATTAGTACGAAAAGGAAGAGCCAAAATAACTAAGAAGAGTAAATCGGCTGCTCTAGATTCGTGTCCACAAAGACGTGGTGTGTGTACTCGTGTTTACACGACGACGCCTAAGAAACCAAACTCAGCAATGCGTAAGGTAGCAAGGGTTCGTTTAACAAACGGAAACGAGGTTAATGCATACATCGGCGGTGAAGGACACAATTTACAAGAGCACTCGATAGTATTAGTTAGAGGTGGAAGGGTAAAAGATTTGCCAGGAGTTAGATATCACATCGTTCGTGGTGCCTTAGACACAGCAGGTGTTGCAGGTAGAACACAACGTAGATCTAAGTATGGAGCAAAACGCCCTAAGAAGTAATTTAAAACTTTAAGAAGAAGACATGAGAAAAAGAGCAGCAAAAAAGAGACCGCTTTTACCAGATCCAAAATTTAACGACCAGTTAGTAACTCGTTTCGTTAATATGATGATGTGGGATGGAAAGAAGTCTATCGCTTTTAAAGTATTCTATGATGCAATTGATATCGTAGAATCAAAGAAAACTGACGATGAAAAAACAGCGTTAGAGACTTGGAAAGATGCTTTATCTAACGTTATGCCTCACGTAGAAGTACGTAGTCGTAGAGTTGGTGGAGCTACATTTCAAATTCCAATGCAAATTCGTCCAGACCGTAAAGTTTCAACTGCAATGAAGTGGTTGATTGGATACGCAAGAAAAAGAAATGAAAAATCTATGCCTCAAAAATTAGCAGCTGAAATTTTAGCAGCAGCTAAAGAAGAAGGAGCGGCTGTTAAAAAGAGAGTTGATACTCATAAAATGGCAGAAGCAAACAAGGCATTCTCTCACTTTAGATTTTAATTAACGACATGGCAAGAGATTTAAAATTTACAAGAAATATAGGTATTGCTGCACATATTGATGCAGGAAAAACTACTACAACAGAGCGTATTCTTTATTATACAGGTGTTTCTCACAAAATTGGTGAAGTACATGATGGTGCTGCAACAATGGACTGGATGGAGCAAGAGCAAGAAAGAGGTATTACAATTACTTCTGCTGCTACAACTTGTACTTGGAATTTCCCAATGGAGAATGGACAACCAACTCCTGATACAAAAGGATACCACTTCAATATTATTGATACTCCTGGTCACGTTGATTTTACCGTAGAGGTGAATCGTTCATTACGTGTATTAGATGGTTTAGTATTCTTATTTAGTGCAGTTGATGGTGTTGAGCCACAATCTGAAACTAACTGGAGACTAGCTGATAACTATAAAGTTCCTAGAATTGGTTTTGTTAACAAAATGGACCGTCAAGGATCTAATTTCCTTGCTGTTTGTCAGCAGGTAAAAGATATGTTAAAATCAAATGCAGTGCCAATTGTATTAAACATTGGTGATGAAGCAGATTTTAAAGGTATCATTGATTTAGTAAAAAATAGAGCTATCGTATGGCATGATGAAACTCAAGGGGCAACTTTTGATGTTATTGACATTCCAGAAGATATGAAAGAAGAAGCTCGTAAGTATCGTGCACTTTTAATCGAAGAAGTTGCGGGTTATGATGAGAATCTTTTAGAAAAATTCATGGAAGATGAAGATTCTATTACAGAAGACGAAGTGCACGCTGCACTTAGAGCTGCTGTTATGGATATGTCTATTATTCCTATGATTTGTGGTTCTGCTTTTAAAAATAAAGGTGTACAGTTCTTATTAGATGCTGTGTGTCGTTACTTGCCTTCTCCAACAGATAAAGAAGGTATTATAGGTACAGATCCTAATTCAGGTGAAGAGATTTTACGTAAGCCAGATGTAAAAGAGCCTTTTGCGGCTTTAGCATTTAAGATTGCTACAGATCCTTATGTTGGTCGTTTAGCATTCTTTAGAGCATATTCAGGTCGTTTAGATGCTGGTTCATATATCTTGAACAATCGTTCAGGTAAGAAAGAGCGTATCTCTCGTATCTACCAAATGCACTCTAATAAACAAAATGCTATCGATTTTATCGAAGCAGGAGATATTGGAGCAGCAGTAGGATTTAAAGATATCAAGACTGGTGATACTATGTCTGATGAAAAAAATCCTATCGTTTTAGAATCTATGGATTTCCCAGATCCAGTAATTGGTATTGCTGTGGAGCCTAAGACTAAAGCAGATGTTGATAAATTAGGTATGGCTTTGGCTAAATTATCTGAAGAAGATCCAACATTTACGGCTAGAACAGATGAGGCTTCAGGACAGACAATTATTTCTGGAATGGGTGAGCTTCACTTAGATATTATTGTAGATCGTTTGAAGCGTGAGTTTAAGGTTGAAGTTAACCAAGGACAGCCTCAAGTAGAGTACAAGGAAGCTATTACACAACGTGCAGAACACAGAGAGGTTTATAAGAAGCAATCTGGTGGACGTGGTAAATTTGCCGATATTGTATTTACATTAGAACCTGCAGATGAAGGAACTGTTGGATTACAGTTTGAGTCTTTAATTAAAGGTGGTAATGTTCCTAAAGAATTTATCCCATCTATTGAGAAAGGATTTAAAATGGCAATGGTTAATGGACCATTAGCAGGATACGAAGTTGATTCAATGAAAGTAACATTAACTGATGGTTCTTACCATGATGTGGATTCTGATCAATTATCGTTCGAATTAGCAGCAAAACTTGGATTTAAAAATTCAGCAAAAGCGGCTAAAGCAGTAATCATGGAACCAATCATGAAACTTGAAGTTATTACTCCAGAAGAAAATATGGGTGATATCGTAGGTGACTTAAACCGTCGTCGTGGTCAAGTAAGTGATATGGGAGATAGAGCTGGTGCAAAAACTGTAAAAGCTACTGTGCCATTATCTGAAATGTTCGGTTATGTTACAACATTAAGAACATTATCTTCAGGTCGTGCAACATCAACAATGGAATTTTCACATTATGCTGAAACTCCTTCTAACATTTCAGAAGAAGTAATCAAAGCAGCTAAAGGCGTAGAAGCTTAAAACTAAAAGAAAATGAGTCAGAAAATTAGAATAAAATTAAAGTCTTACGATCATAATTTAGTTGACAAGTCTGCTGATAAGATTGTAAAAACAGTAAAAAGTACTGGTGCTGTTGTAACTGGACCAATTCCATTACCAACACACAAAAAGATTTTCACTGTATTACGTTCACCACACGTAAACAAGAAGTCAAGAGAACAATTTCAATTATCATCTTACAAGAGATTATTGGATATCTATTCTTCATCTTCTAAAACAATTGATGCCTTAATGAAACTTGAATTGCCAAGTGGAGTTGAAGTAGAGATTAAAGTGTAATGAACTTATTCCACAATGGTGGAAAGAACATGTCCGGAGCTGCGTGCGAAGGAAAAACGGTAAAAATACAATTCAAGGTCGAATGTATTTTCGGCCTTGAATTTTAATAAATACTAATAATAAATAAATTAATAATTATGTCTGGGTTAATAGGAAGAAAAATCGGTATGACCAGCATTTTCGATGAAAATGGAAAGAATATTCCATGTACAGTAATCGAAGCTGGACCATGTATCGTTACCCAAGTCAGAACCGAAGAGGTCGACGGGTACAATGCCCTTCAACTTGGTTTCGATGACAAGACTGAGAAAAGTGCTACTAAAGCTGAAATTGGCCATGCCAAAAAAGCCGGTACTTCTGTTAAAGTTAAAGTCGCGGAATTTCAAGGATTTGAAGGAGATTACAAATTAGGTGATGCAATAACAGTAGAGCACTTTATAGAAGGTGAGTATGTTGATGTTGCTGGTACATCAAAAGGTAAAGGTTTTCAAGGTGTTGTTAAGCGCCATGGATTTGCTGGAGTTGGTCAAGCAACGCATGGTCAACATAACCGTTTAAGAGCTCCTGGTTCTATTGGTGCTGCTTCATATCCTGCGAGAGTATTCAAAGGAATGAAAATGGCCGGAAGAATGGGTGGCGAAAGAGTGAATGTTGAAAATTTAAGAGTATATAAAGTAGTTCCAGAAAAGAACTTACTTGTAGTTAAAGGATGTGTTCCAGGACACAAAAACTCTTATGTAATTATTCAGAAGTAATGAAAGTAGCAGTTTTAGATATAAACGGAAAAGACACAGGTAGAAAGGTAGACCTTTCTAAAGATGTGTTTGCTATAGAGCCTAATAATCATGCAGTATACTTAGATGTTAAGCAATATCTTGCTAACCAACGTCAAGGAACGCATAAGGCTAAAGAAAGAGCAGAAATTACAGGAAGTACACGTAAGATTAAAAAACAAAAAGGTACAGGTACTGCGAGAGCAGGTAGTATCAAATCTGGTGTATTTAAAGGTGGTGGACGTATGTTCGGACCAAGACCTAGAAACTACAGTTTTAAACTGAACAAAAACCTGAAACGTTTAGCACGTAAATCAGCGTTAACAATGAAAGCAAATGATAAAGATATCGTTGTTTTGGAAGATTTCAATTTTGATGCGCCAAAGACGAAAAACTTTACAGCTGTATTAAAAGCACTAGACATACAAGATAAAAAATCTCTGTTTGTGTTGGGTGCGTCGAATAATAATGTATATTTGTCATCACGAAATTTTAAAGGCTCTGAAGTTGTAATGAACTCAGAATTAAGCACTTACAAAATTTTAAACGCAAATAAATTAGTTCTTTTAGAGAGTTCTTTAGAAGGAATTGAATCGAATTTAAGTAAATAAGAAGACAATGAGTATCTTAATTAAACCTATCATCACTGAAAAAGCAACAACTAATAGTGAGTTGAATAACTGCTTTACATTTCAAGTGAACACCAAGGCGAACAAGGTAGAAATCAAAAAAGCAGTAGAAGCTGCTTATGGTGTCTCTGTTGAAAAAGTTCGTACTATAAATGTCCGTCCAGATCGTAGTACTCGTTATACAAAAACAGGTATTCAACATGGTAAAACAAATGCTGTTAAAAAGGCAATTGTACAACTGGCGGAAGGTGAAGTAATTGATTTATACACTAACATGTAATTAGACAACAATGTCAGTAAGAAAATTAAAACCAATCACATCAGCTCAGCGATTTAGAGTAGTAAATGGATTTGACGCCATAACTACTGATAAGCCGGAAAAGAGTTTACTCGTTCCGAACAAAAGATCTGGTGGTAGAAACAGTCAAGGAAAAATGACCATGCGCCAAATTGGTGGAGGTCATAAGAGAAAGTATCGTATTATCGATTTTAAACGTAACAAAACAGGTGTTCCTGGTGAAGTTAAGTCTATCGAATATGATCCAAACAGAACAGCGTTTATCGCATTATTGAATTATCAAGATGGTGAGAAGCGTTACATCATTGCTCAAAATGGTTTACAAGTTGGGCAAAATGTAGTGTCTGGTAGAGAAGGAGTAGCGCCAGAAATTGGTAATGCTATGCCATTAAGTCAAATTCCATTAGGTACAATTATTTCTTGTATTGAGTTACGTCCTGGACAAGGGGCTGTAATGGCAAGAAGTGCTGGAGCGTTTGCTCAATTAATGGCAAGAGACGGTAAGTTTGCAACAGTAAAATTACCTTCTGGTGAGACAAGAATGATTCTTTCAGAATGTATGGCTACAATTGGAGTTATTTCTAACTCTGATCATCAATTAACTGTATCTGGTAAAGCAGGTAGAACAAGATGGTTAGGTAGAAGACCAAGAGTAAGACCAGTAGTAATGAATCCAGTTGATCACCCAATGGGTGGTGGTGAAGGTAAATCTTCCGGAGGACACCCTAGATCAAGAAATGGTATTCCAGCTAAAGGTTATAGAACACGTTCTAAGACGAAAGCGAGTAATAAGTATATTGTAGAACGTAGAAAGAAATAATTGAAATAATATGGCACGTTCATTAAAAAAAGGACCTTACATCCACTATAAATTGGCTAAAAAAGTAGAAGCTAATGTAGCAGCTAACAAAAAAACAGTTATCAAAACGTGGTCAAGAGCCTCAATGATTTCTCCAGATTTTGTTGGTCAAACTATTGCAGTTCACAACGGTCGTCAATTTGTACCAGTTTACGTAACAGAAAACATGGTAGGTCATAAATTAGGAGAATTTTCACCAACACGATCTTTTAGAGGTCACGCAGGTGCAAAAAATAAAGGAAAAAAATAGTAAGCTATGGGAAGTCGTAAAAAACAAATGGCAGACGCTATTAAGGAAGGCAGAAAAAACGTTGCATTTGCAAAGTTGAATAACTGCCCTACTTCACCAAGAAAAATGCGTTTAGTTGCAGACTTGGTAAGAGGAAAAGAAGCAGAGAAAGCACTACAAATCTTAAGATTTAGTTCAAAAGAAGCATCTCGTCGATTAGAGAAATTGTTGTTATCAGCAATTGCTAACTGGCAAGCAAAAAATGAAGATGCAGACATGGAAGAAGCAGATTTATTTGTGCAAGAGATTAGAGTAGATGGAGGATCTATGTTAAAGAGATTACGTCCAGCACCTCAAGGTCGTGCTCACAGAATTAGAAAAAGATCTAATCACGTAACAGTAGTGATTGGAGCTAAAAATAACACACAAGCTTAAATAGAGATATGGGACAAAAGACAAATCCAATCGGAAATCGTTTAGGAATTATCAGAGGATGGGAATCTAACTGGTATGGTGGAAATGATTATGGTGATAAACTTGCTGAAGATGATAAAATCAGAAAGTATATCCATGCTCGTTTATCGAAAGCTAGTGTATCTAGAGTTATCATTGAGCGTACGCTTAAACTTGTAACCGTTACTATCACTACTGCTAGACCTGGTATTATTATCGGTAAAGGTGGACAAGAGGTAGACAAGTTAAAAGAAGAGCTTAAGAAAATTACTGGAAAAGAAGTTCAGTTAAACATCTTTGAAATTAAGAGACCTGAACTTGATTCATATTTAGTAGCATCTAGTGTTGCTCGTCAAATTGAAAATCGTATTTCTTACAGACGTGCAATTAAAATGGCTATTGCTGCTGCTATGCGTATGAATGCTGAAGGAATAAAAATTCAGATTAGTGGTCGTTTAAACGGTGCTGAAATGGCACGTTCAGAACACTATAAAGAAGGACGTATTCCTTTATCTACATTTAGAGCTGATATTGACTATGCTTTAGTTGAAGCACATACTACTTATGGTAGATTAGGTGTTAAAGTATGGATCATGAAAGGTGAAGTGTACGGAAAAAGAGAACTTTCTCCATTAGTTGGCTTGTCTAAGAAGCAAGGTGGCAAGTCTGGAGGACGCGGTGGGAACAACAAATCTCGTCGTAGAAAGTAATTTTTAAAGAAAAAGTAATAAGATGTTACAACCTAAAAGAACAAAATTTCGTAAAGTCCAAAAAGGACGTATGAAAGGAAATACCGGAAGAGGACATATGCTTTCTAATGGTATGTTTGGAATAAAATCTTTAGATGCTAATTTCTTGACATCTCGTCAAATAGAAGCTGCGCGTATTGCTGCAACTCGTTATATGAAAAGAGAAGGTCAATTATGGATTAAAGTATTTCCAGACAAGCCAATTACAAAGAAACCATTAGAAGTACGTATGGGTAAAGGTAAAGGTGCTGTAGAATACTGGGTAGCTGTAGTAAAACCAGGAAGAATTATCTTCGAAGTTGGTGGAGTACCAATGGACGTTGCTAAGGAGGCTTTACGTTTAGCTGCACAGAAATTACCAGTAAAAACTAAGTTTTTAATCGCTAGAGATTACGAAGCATAATTTATTTGATATTATGAAACAATCAGAAATTAAAGAATTATCAGTAGCTGAGTTACAAGAGAAACTTGGTGAAACTAAAAAGAGTTATGCAGACCTTAAAATGGCACATGCAATCTCTCCATTAGATAACCCAATTCAGTTACGTAACGTAAGACGTTCAGTAGCAAGAATTGCAACAGAATTAACTAAAAGAGAAATACAATAATTGTATTCTGGCTGAAAGATGGAAAAAAGAAATTTAAGAAAAGAGCGTATAGGTGTTGTTACTAGCAACAAGATGCAAAAATCAATTGTTGTTGCTGAAGTTAAAAAAGTAAAACACCCTATGTACGGAAAGTTCGTTTTGAAAACAAAGAAATATGTTGCTCACGACGAAACAAACGATTGTAACATTGGAGATACTGTAAAGATCATGGAAACACGACCTATGAGTAAATCTAAATGTTGGAGATTAGTAGAAATAATTGAAAGAGCGAAGTAATTATGGTACAACAAGAATCAAGATTAAAAGTAGCTGATAACACAGGAGCAAAGGAAGTATTAACTATCCGTGTTCTAGGTGGTACAAAAAGAAGATACGCGTCTATTGGAGATAAAATTGTTGTCTCAGTTAAAGATGCTACTCCTAATGGAAACATTAAAAAAGGAGCAGTGTCAACAGCAGTAGTTGTTCGTACTAAAAAGGAAGTTAGACGTCCAGACGGATCTTATATTAGATTTGACGATAACGCTTGTGTACTTTTAAATCCAACAGGAGAAATGAGAGGAACACGTGTTTTTGGACCTGTAGCTAGAGAACTTCGTGATAGACAATTCATGAAAATTGTTTCATTAGCACCAGAAGTGCTTTAATGACTAATAAAATGACAAAGTTTAAAATTAAATCAGGAGATACTGTAAAAGTAATAGCTGGAGACCACAAAGGTACAGAAGGTAACGTACTTAAAGTATTAAAGGATAAAAACAAAGCCATCGTAGAAGGCGTGAACATGGTTAAGAAACATACAAAACCAAGTGCACAAAATCCTCAAGGTGGCATTGTAGAAAAAGAAGCACCAATTCATATGTCTAACCTATCGTTGTTAACCTCAAAGGGAGAAACAACAAGAGTAGGTTACAAAATGGAAGGTGACAAGAAAGTAAGATTTTCAACAAAATCAAATGAAGTAATATAGTTATGGCTTATATTCCAAGATTAAAACAAGAGTACAAGGACAAGGTTGTTTCTGCTCTTACAGAAGAATTCGGATATAAAAACGTAATGCAAGTTCCTAAACTTAAGAAGATTGTTATATCTAAAGGTGTGGGAGCTGCCGTTGCCGATAAGAAATTAATTGATCATGCTATTGATGAGTTAACAATGATATCTGGTCAAAAAGCTGTTGCTACAATGTCTAAAAAGGATGTTGCATCTTTCAAATTACGTAAAGGAATGCCAATTGGTGCCAGAGTAACTTTGAGAGGAGAGCAAATGTATGAGTTTTTAGATCGTTTAGTAACTTCTGCGTTACCACGAGTTAGAGATTTCAATGGTATCAAAGCTACAGGTTTTGATGGTAGAGGAAACTACAACTTAGGTGTTGTTGAACAAATTATCTTTCCAGAAATAAACATTGATAAAATCAATAAAATCTCTGGTATGGATATTTCTTTCGTAACATCTGCAGAAACAGATAAAGAAGCAAAATCGTTATTAACTGAAATGGGATTACCATTTCAAAAGAACTAAGATATGGCTAAAGAATCAATGAAAGCCCGTGAGGTAAAAAGAGCAAAAACAGTATCTAAATATGCTGAGAAACGTAAGGCTTTAAAAGAAGCTGGAGATTACGAAGCATTACAAAAGTTACCAAAAAATGCTTCTCCTATTAGAATGCACAACAGATGTAAACTAACAGGAAGACCAAAAGGGTACATGAGGACTTTCGGTATTTCACGTGTAACATTCCGTGAAATGGCAAACCAAGGTTTGATTCCAGGTGTTAAAAAAGCATCTTGGTAAACCAAATCGTTTTATCGCGATTATAAACAAGAATTATAAATTGGTTTTAGGTTCGGCAGAAAGTCGAAAACCATTACCGCAAATTAATATAAATGAATACAGATCCAATTGCTGATTACTTAACAAGAATCAGAAATGCTGTGAAGGCCAACCATAGAGTTGTTGAAATTCCTGCATCAAACTTAAAGAAAGAAATGACTAAAATATTATTCGATCAAGGATATGTTTTAAGTTATAAATTTGACGATTCAACTGTACAAGGGACAATTAAAATTGCCTTAAAGTACAACAAGGAAACTAAAGAATCGGTTATCAAAAAAATTCAAAGAATCAGTACACCAGGTTTACGTCAATATGCTGGCGCAAACGAAATGCCTAGAATCCTTAATGGTTTAGGTATTGCTATCGTGTCTACATCTAAAGGTGTAATTACAGGTAAGCAAGCACAGCGCGAAAATGTTGGTGGTGAATTATTGTGTTACGTTTACTAATTTAAAGCAGAAAGAGCAATGTCAAGAATAGGAAATAACCCAGTAGCAATTCCAGAAGGAGTTACAGTTGAAGTTAAAGACAACGTAATTACTGTAAAAGGTAAATTAGGAGAATTAACACAACCATACGACGCTGTTGAAGTTAAAGTTGAAGACGGAAACGTACTTGTAACACGTTCAGCAGATAACAAAGAACAAAAATCTAAACACGGTTTATACAGATCTTTAGTAAGCAACATGATTGATGGTGTTTCTAAAGGATGGACTAAAGAATTAGAACTTGTTGGTGTAGGTTACAGAGCATCTAACCAAGGTCAAAAATTAGACTTGGCTTTAGGATTCTCTCACAATATCGTTTTAGATATAGCACCAGAGGTTAAAATTGAGACCATTTCAGAAAAAGGTAAAAACCCAATAGTTAAATTAACATCTCACGATAAACAATTAGTTGGACAAGTTGCTGCGAAAATTCGCGGATTTAGAAAGCCAGAACCTTACAAAGGAAAAGGTGTTAAGTTTGTTGGTGAAGAATTAAGAAGAAAAGCAGGTAAATCAGCTTAAAAAATTAGTTATGGCATTAACAAAGAACGAAAGAAGACTAAGAATAAAAAGCAGAATACGTAAGGTAGTTTCTGGTACAGAAGCAAGACCGCGTTTAGCTGTTTACAGAAGTAATAAAGAAATTTATGCTCAAGTTGTTGATGATGTTACAGGTAAAACTTTAGCAGCATCATCTTCAAGAGATAAAGCAATAGCTTCTGAAAAAGGAACTAAAACAGAAATAGCTGCCTTAGTAGGTAAAGCTGTAGCTGAGAAAGCAATCAAAGCAGGTATCAATACCATTTCTTTTGATAGAGGAGGATACCAATATCACGGAAGAGTAAAATCATTAGCTGAAGGCGCAAGAGAAGGCGGACTTAAATTCTAAGACACTATGTATCAAAAATATAAAAACGCAGAATTAGTAAAACCAAGTGGAATTGATCTTAAAGATCGTTTAGTTGGTGTTCAAAGAGTTACTAAAGTAACAAAAGGTGGTAGAGCTTTCGGTTTTTCGGCGATCGTAGTGGTTGGTGATGAAGCTGGAGTTGTAGGACACGGTTTAGGGAAATCTAAAGATGTAGCAACTGCAATTGCAAAAGCTGTTGAAGATGCTAAGAAGAACTTAGTAAGAATTCCTATTATCAAAGGAACTTTACCTCACGAACAAAAAGGTAAATATGGTGGAGCAAGAGTAAATATCATTCCTGCTGCTCCTGGTACAGGTGTAATTGCTGGTGGAGCTGTGAGAACAGTTTTAGAAGCAGTTGGTATACATGACGTATTATCAAAATCTCAAGGATCTTCTAACCCTCATAACGTAGTAAAAGCAACTTTTGATGCTTTGTTACAATTAAGAGATGCAAATACAATTGCTAGAGATAGAGGAATTTCACTTGAAAAAGTGTTTAACGGTTAATCAATAGGACGATGGCAAAGATTAAAGTAACAAAAGTAAAAAGCGCAATAAATCGTACGCAAAATCAGAAGAGAACTTTAGAAGCTCTTGGATTGAATAAAATTGGTCAAACCAAAGTACATGATGCGTCTCCAAGTATTCTTGGAATGGTAAGTAAAGTTTCACATTTAGTTTCTGTTGAAGAAACAAAATAATAATATAAGATGAACTTAAGTAATTTAAAACCAGCAGAAGGTTCTGTAAAGAATCAAGGTAAAAGAGTAGGTCGAGGACAAGGTTCTGGAAAAGGTGGTACGGCAACACGTGGTCACAAAGGAGCGAAGTCTCGTTCTGGATACTCTAAGAAATTAGGTTTCGAAGGTGGTCAAATGCCTCTTCAAAGACGAGTTCCTAAATTTGGATTCAAAAATATTAATCGTGTAGAATATCAAGGTGTAAACTTAGATACGTTACAAGAGTTAGTAGATAACAAGAAAATAAAGGATGCAGTTGATTTTCAAACTTTAGTTGATCTAGGTTTGGCGGGAAAGAATGAATTAGTAAAAATTCTTGGTCGTGGTGAATTAAAATCAAAATTAACAGTAACTGCTCATAAATTTACGGCGACGGCAAAAGCTGCTATTGAAGCTGCAGGAGGAGAAGCTGTAACTTTATAAGAACACTTTAGTATGAAAATTATAAATACATTAAAAAATGTTTGGAAAATAACAGAGTTAAAAGACAGAATCATTCTTACGCTTGGTCTGCTTTTAGTTTACCGTTTTGGTGCTCAGGTTGTTTTACCAGGTATTGATGCAACTCAACTTGGAGGTTTGCAAGATGGTGCAGATGGTGGGATATTAGGAATTCTTAATATGTTTACTGGTGGTGCCTTCGCAAACGCTTCTGTTTTTGCATTGGGTATTATGCCTTACATTTCAGCTTCTATTGTTGTACAATTAATGGGAATTGCGATTCCTTATTTACAGAAACTTCAAAAAGAAGGTGCAAGTGGGCAAAAGAAGATTACACAAATTACACGTTGGTTAACCATTATTATTTGCTTGTTCCAAGCACCTGGATATTTGGCTAGTTTACAACCTGCATTTGGTATTCCTTCTTCAGCATTCTTATTAGGTACAGGACCAACGTTCTATATATCGTCAGTAATCATTTTGGTAACTGGTTGTATATTCGCTATGTGGTTAGGAGAGAAGATTACAGATAAAGGTATTGGTAATGGTATTTCATTATTAATTATGGTGGGTATTATCGCTACTTTACCTCAATCATTCTTACAAAATGCATCAGCTAGATTAGATGGTGGTGGAAATGGTGGATTAATGATGATCTTAATCGAACTAGTAGTTTGGTTTGTAATCATTTTAGCATCGATAATGTTAGTTATGGCAGTGCGTAAGATTGCTGTACAATATGCAAGAAGAACGGCTTCTGGTGGTTACGAGAAAAATGTGTTTGGTAATAGACAATTTTTACCATTAAAATTGAATGCATCAGGTGTAATGCCAATTATCTTTGCTCAAGCAATTATGTTTGTACCAAGTTTAATTGGAAAATCATTTGGAGCTTCTAGTGAAGTAGGACAATGGATGCAAGCCGAGTTTGGTAATCCTTTTGGATTATGGTATAATGTTGTATTTGCATTATTAATTATCATTTTTACATATTTCTATACTGCAATCACAGTTCCAACGAACAAGATGGCAGATGATTTAAAAAGAAGTGGTGGATTTATTCCAGGAATTAGACCTGGAACTGAAACATCTGAATATTTAGATAAAGTAATGTCGCAAATTACATTACCGGGCTCTATTTTCTTAGCATTGATAGCTGTGTTCCCAGCAATTATTGTAAAGATTATGGGTGTTCAAGGTGGATGGGCATTATTCTTTGGTGGCACATCGCTACTAATTATGGTTGGAGTTGCAATAGATACAATGCAGCAAGTGAATTCATATCTGTTGAATAAACATTATGATGGCTTGATGAAGACAGGTAAAAACAGAAAAGCAGTAGCTTAAATGTAATACTAATTTAGAGGGTAACCTTCGGAAAAATTTTAGGCAAGGTATTTGCTAATCCAAGGTTAAACACTAAAATATATAATATGGCAAAACAAGCAGCAATAGAACAAGACGGATCAATCATAGAAGCATTGTCAAATGCGATGTTCCGAGTTGAACTAGAAAACGGTCACATTGTGACAGCACACATTTCGGGTAAAATGCGTATGCATTACATTAAGTTGTTACCTGGAGATAAAGTAAAATTAGAAATGAGCCCGTACGATTTAACAAAGGCTCGCATAACTTATAGATACTAAAACCATGAAGGTAAGAGCATCCATTAAAAAAAGAAGCGCAGACTGTAAATTAGTCCGCAGAAAAGGTAGACTTTACGTCATTAACAAAAAGAATCCTAGATTCAAACAAAGACAAGGGTAATTATGGCAAGAATTGCAGGTGTAGACATACCAAAACAGAAAAGAGGAGTAATCTCTTTAACTTATATCTACGGAGTAGGTAGAAGTAGAGCACAAGAAATTTTAGCAACGGCTAAAGTAGACGAAAGCATCAAAGTACAAGATTGGACAGATGAGCAAATTGGAGCAATCCGTGACGCTGTTGGATCTTATACCATTGAAGGTGAATTACGTTCTGAAACACAATTAAACATTAAGCGATTAATGGATATTGGATGTTACAGAGGTATACGTCATAGAGCTGGACTTCCATTAAGAGGTCAGAGAACAAAAAACAACTCTAGAACTAGAAAAGGTAGAAGAAAAACTGTTGCTAACAAGAAAAAAGCAACTAAATAATAAATAGACATTAGTCATTAGTTTTAACCGTTAGAGGAATCTGTTTGAAATAGTAATGTTTAGGATTCTAAAAACAAAAAAACTAACAACTAGAAACTGAAAAATATGGCAAAGTCAAGTACAAAAAAACGTAAAGTCATTGTAGATGCTGTAGGTGAAGCGCATGTAGCTGCATCTTTTAACAACATCATCATCTCTTTAACAAACAAAAAAGGTGACGTAATTTCATGGTCATCAGCTGGTAAAATGGGATTTAGAGGTTCTAAGAAGAACACCCCTTACGCTGCTCAATTAGCTGCAGAAGACGCTGCTGGAGTTGCTAAAGAAGCTGGACTTAAGAAAGTTAAAGTTTACGTAAAAGGTCCTGGAAATGGTAGAGAATCTGCTATTAGATCTATCCACAATTCTGGAATTGAAGTAACAGAAATTATCGATGTTACTCCATTACCACACAATGGATGTAGACCTCCAAAAAGAAGAAGAGTATAATTTATATACATACTAAATGAATATCAACTGTTTTTAATGGTTGATATTCATTTTTTATATGTAAATTTGCAAACTGAAAAATAACAAACAAGTATCAACGAGAGATCAACGGTTGTCGAAGGATAAGATTAAGACCTTAATTCACAAACACTCTCAAAACAAATTTAAAAATGGCAAGATATACTGGTCCTAAAACTAAAATAGCTCGAAAATTTGGCGAAGCTATATTTGGAGATGATAAAGCTTTCGAAAAAAGAAACTATCCTCCAGGTCAACATGGTGCTAATAAGCGTCGTGGAAAAAAATCTGAATACGCTATCCAATTAATGGAAAAGCAAAAAGCTAAGTACACTTATGGTATCTTAGAAAAGCAATTCAGAAACATGTTCAAAAAAGCAACTGCTGCTCAAGGTATTACAGGTGAAGTTTTACTTCAATTGTGTGAATCTCGTTTAGATAATGTTGCATACAGAATGGGATTGTCTCCATCTCGTAGTGGAGCTAGACAATTAGTATCTCACAGACATATCACTGTTAACGGAGGTATCGTAAACATTCCATCTTACCAATTAAAAGCTGGTGATGTTGTTGCGGTTAGAGAAAAATCTAAATCGTTAGAATCTATTCAAAATTCATTAGCTAATTCTAGTAATGTATATGAGTGGATTACTTGGAATAATGATACAAAACAAGGAACTTATGTTTCTGTTCCTGAAAGAATTCAAATTCCAGAAAATATCAACGAACAATACATCGTCGAATTATACTCTAAATAATAAATTAATCATATTGGTATTTAGCCAAAGGGTTTATTGGCCTTCTTCAAACCTCTAAACCGCGCAACTGAATAACAATTAAAACGAAGAATACATGGCAATATTAAATTTTCAGAAGCCCGACAAAGTAATCATGATTGATTCTACTGAGTTTGAAGGTAAATTCGAATTTAGACCTTTAGAACCAGGTTATGGACTAACAGTAGGTAATGCTTTAAGAAGAGTTTTATTATCTTCTTTAGAAGGCTTCGCTATTACATCAGTTAGAATTGAAGGTGTAGACCACGAATTCTCTACTATTGCAGGTGTGGTAGAAGACGTTACAGAAATGATTTTGAACTTAAAACAAGTTAACTTCAAACGTCAAATTGACGAGGTTGATAATGAATCTGTTTCAATTTCTATCTCTGGACAAAATCAAATTACAGCAGGTGATTTTCAAAAATTCATCTCTGGATTCCAAGTATTAAATAAAGACTTAGTGATCTGTAACTTAGATCCTAAAGTTAATATTAACATGGAAATTACAATTGAAAAAGGAAGAGGTTATGTTCCTGCTGAAGAAAATAAAAAGGCTTCTGCACCAATTGGAACCATCTTTACAGATTCAATTTATACACCAATAAAAAATGTTAAATATAGCATTGAAAACTTCCGTGTTGAGCAAAAAACCGATTACGAAAAATTAGTTTTTGAAATCATTACAGATGGGTCTATTCATCCAAAAGATGCGTTAACTGAGGCTGCTAAGATTTTAATTCACCACTTCATGTTATTCTCTGATGAGCGTATCACTCTTGAAGCTGATGAAATTGCTCAAACTGAAACTTATGATGAAGAATCACTTCACATGAGACAGTTGCTTAAAACTAAATTAGTTGATATGGACTTATCGGTTCGTGCACTAAACTGTTTAAAGGCTGCAGAGGTAGATACTTTAGGAGACTTAGTATCATTCAATAAAAATGACTTAATGAAGTTCCGTAACTTTGGTAAGAAATCTTTAACAGAGCTTGAAGAGCTTGTAAATGTTAAAGGTCTTAACTTCGGAATGGATTTAGCAAAATACAAATTAGATAAAGATTAAATTATAATAATCATATTTTGCTCCTCTGAAAATGAGTTTGGAAGCAAGATGATAAATAGAAAGTCATGAGACACGGAAAGAAATTTAACCATTTAGGAAGGCAAACTGCTCATAGAAAAGCAATGTTAGCTAATATGGCATGTTCGTTAATCGAACATAAACGCATCAACACTACTGTTGCTAAAGCAAAAGCGTTAAAGCAATTTGTTGAGCCAATGATTACTAAATCAAAGGAAGATACAACTCATAACAGACGTATCGTTATGTCTAGATTAAGACAAAAAGATGCTGTTACTGAATTATTCAGAGATGTAGCTGTAAAAGTAGGAGATCGTCCAGGTGGTTATACTAGAATCATCAAATTAGGAAACAGACTTGGTGATAATGCTGATATGGCAATGATAGAGTTAGTAGATTACAACGAAATCTACAACGCTGGTAAGAAAGAGAAGAAAACTACTAGAAGAAGTAGAAGAGGAGGCTCTAAACCAGCTGCGGCTCCAGTTGAAACGAAAGCAACTAACGAAGAAGAATAAATGTTAATAAGCATTTAATATATAAAGGATAATCTATTTTAGATTATCCTTTTTTTTATGCAATTTTGTAAAACTTTTCTAAAAAAATGATATACCAAAAACGTAAAAAAGCCTTAATCCTTCTTGCAGATGGAACGATTTTTCATGGAAAATCAATAGGCAAAGAAGGAACTGCCTTTGGTGAAGTTTGCTTCAACACAGGAACAACAGGATACCAAGAAATTTTTACTGACCCTTCATACTATGGTCAGTTAATGGTAACCACTAATGCTCATATAGGTAATTATGGAACCCAATCTGAAGAAATAGAATCTGATTCTATTAAAATTGCTGGGCTCATATGTAAAAACTTCAGTTTTGAATATTCTCGACCAGCAGGCGACAAGTCGCTCGAAGAGTTTTTAAATGATAATAACCTCTTAGCTATTTCAGATGTGGATACTAGAGCCTTGGTGAGTCATATAAGAGATCATGGAGCAATGAATGCGGTAATCTCTACAGAGGTGGATGATATTGACGGATTGAAAAAACAACTAGCTCAAGTTCCAAGTATGGAAGGTTTAGAGTTGGCATCTCAAGTATCTACAAAGGAACCGTATTACTTTGGAGACGAAAATGCTACCTATAAAATTGCTGCATTAGACATTGGTATTAAAAAGAATATATTACGAAACTTAGCCAAGCGAGATGCTTACATTAAAGTGTTTCCTTATAATTCTAAGTTTGAAGACCTAGAAGCGTTTCAACCCGACGGTTACTTCTTATCAAATGGACCAGGAGATCCAGAACCGTTGGTAGAAGCTCAGGCTGTTGCCAAAGAAATTATAAGCAGAGATTTACCACTATTTGGTATTTGTCTGGGACATCAAGTGATTGCTCTAGCTAATGGAATTTCAACTTATAAAATGCATAATGGACATAGAGGAATTAACCATCCTGTAAAGAATCTTGTAACTACTAAAGGCGAAATTACATCGCAAAATCATGGATTTGCTATTAATCGAGAAGAAACTGAAAAGCATCCCGATATAGAAATTACACACGTACATCTTAATGATCATACTGTTGCCGGAATCAAAATGAAAAATAAGAATTGTTTTTCGGTACAATACCACCCAGAAGCCAGCCCTGGGCCAAATGATTCAACATATTTGTTTGATACCTTTATTGAAAACATAAAAAACAACTAATGCAGAATTGGCAATGAATTTTAAATTTCGTTGCCAATCTTGTTTTACGAAAACATTATCGTTGAGATATAATGTAAATCTGCTTTATATAAGCAGCTATTAGACCAACAATTTCGTAAATTTGAAACTTAAAATAACAACAACATAAATTAGATATAATGAGCATTATAATTAATATTCATGCAAGACAAATTTTAGATTCTAGAGGAAATCCAACAATTGAAGTGGATGTCGTTACCGAAAACGGAATGATGGGAAGAGCAGCAGTTCCTTCTGGTGCTTCGACTGGTGAACATGAAGCCGTTGAATTGAGAGATGGTGGCGATACTTATATGGGAAAAGGAGTTTCCAAAGCTGTTAATAACGTCAATACGATAATTGCTCAAGAACTATTAGGAGAATCTGTATTTGACCAAAATAGAATAGATCAATTAATGATAGATTTAGATGGTACGCCTAATAAATCTAAATTAGGAGCTAACGCAATCTTAGGCGTATCTCTGGCTGCTGCAAAAGCTGCTGCAGGTGAGTTGGGAATGCCTTTATATCGATACGTAGGAGGTGTATCTGCCAACACGCTACCTGTACCAATGATGAATATCATTAATGGAGGTTCACACAGTGATGCTCCAATAGCATTTCAAGAATTTATGGTAATGCCAGTAAAGGCCAAGAATTTTACTCACGCCATGCAAATGGGAACCGAAATCTTTCATCATCTTAAAAAGGTGTTACATGATAGAGGTTTAAGTACAGCTGTTGGTGACGAAGGTGGTTTTGCACCAAACTTAGAAGGAGGAACTGAAGATGCCTTGGATACTATTGCTAAAGCTGTATCTAATGCTGGATATACTTTAGGTGATGACGTTATGATTGCATTAGATTGCGCTGCTGCCGAGTTCTATAAAGATGGTAAATATGATTATACCATCTTTGAAGGAGATTCTGGACAAGTACGCTCTAGTAAAGAACAAGCCGATTATTTAGCCGAATTGGCCAATAATTATCCTATCATTTCTATTGAAGATGGTATGGACGAAAATGATTGGGAAGGCTGGAAATATCTTACCGAAAGAATTGGTGATAAAGTACAATTAGTAGGAGATGATTTATTCGTAACGAATGTAGAACGTCTATCTCGTGGTATTGAAAATGGTATCGCTAATTCTATCTTAATTAAAGTCAACCAGATTGGGACTTTAACTGAAACGATTTCTGCAGTGAATATGGCTCATAATGCTGGTTATACATCTGTTATGTCTCATCGTTCTGGTGAAACAGAAGATAATACTATTGCAGATTTGGCTGTAGCCTTAAATACCGGACAAATTAAAACAGGGTCTGCTTCTCGTAGTGATCGAATGGCAAAATACAACCAGTTATTACGTATTGAAGAAGAACTTGATGAAGTCGCTTATTACCCTCAAGAAAAAGCATTCAAGGTGAAATAAGGCCTATTTTCAAAAGCATATTAAACAAGCCAGTATAATTTTATTACTGGCTTTTTTTTGTATCTTCAAGTACTTATTGAAGACTATTATACCATCAAATAGTAGAATAGACCTTATTTGATGTTCAAGGAGGAAAAGCTCAAGATGTGATGATTTCAGAAACATATTAGATAGATATTTCGAACGTATCTAGTGACGTTTATTTTGTTGATGTGAAAACAACTATTGGTAATTCTGTGCTAAAATGTTTTAAAATCTAAAGTTTAATGGTATCTAAAACCCGAATCAATCTGATTTGACGAACTTATACCTCCTATTAGAAAGTCTGAAAATACGGTTTATATCGAATTCTAAGTGAAACCCCTAAAATTCTAAATGAATACATCATCTAAACAACTAAATCTTTACTTTTAACTTATCTATAAATTTAAAATGAAAGTAAAAGCACTTCTATTCTTTATAGTTCTCTTTTCGATAACTGTACATGGACAAACTCATACTTTAGACAGTTTGCAACAAAGGTTACTCGATGTTGATAACGATTTGGAGAGCGTTAAGTTATTAAATACTATTTCTAACGCTTATAAATACTCAGACCCGAATAAAATGGCAGAGTATGGTAATAGAGCACTCGAACTATCAAAGCGCAGCTCTAATTCCATAGGAGAGGCTAACGCCTACCTAAATATTGGTACCTCAAATATTATTCTAGGTAATTATAAACAATCTCTAGATGATTTTTCGATAGCCAAAACCATTTTTGAAGGGCAACAAGGTTCGGATGCTCAAAATAATGATGTAGCCGAAGGACTTGCACAAGCGTATGGCAGTATGGGAATTGTTTTTTCCGAACAAAGTAATTATCCGAGAGCGTTAGAATTTTATCTTAAATCTGTTAAACTCTATGAGCGCTTAAAAAATGATGTTAAATGCTCTAGATTATATAACAATATTGGTGTGGTTTATAAATCACAGTCGTTATATGCTAAAGCTCTAGAATATTTTGAAAAGTCTAAAAATCTTCAAGAGCGATTAAATGACCCCAATATAGGTATTACTCTAACCAATATTGCTAATATTTATCAGGATCAAGCTAATCCCAATAAGGCTTTTGAATATTATACTCTGGCAAAACAAAGTTTGGATAATAATCCAAACCCTAGAGCTTTAGGGGAATGGTATAATAATATTGGTTTGTATTACGAATCTCAGAATGAGGATTCAAAGACTATCGAAAGCTGGGAAAATGCGATAACAACGTTTAAACAATTTGATGATAAATTTGGCTTGTCTGATACCTATTTGTTTTTAGGGAAATTCTATTATGAACGAAATGATCTTGATAAAGCATTGCATATGACCCAAATAGCTTTGGGTTTATCTGAAGATATTGGTGTTCTAGAAGCAAAATCAACAACTGAAAAACTCCTAAGTGATATTTACGAGAAAAAAGGAAACACCACCTTAGCCTTAGAACATTTTCAAAAATATAGTGTTGCTAGAGACAGTTTAATCAATGAAGCTAATATTAGAAAGTCTGTTGAAGCTTCAATGAAGTACGAATTTGAAAAGAAGGAGTTACTTCAAAAAGAAGAAAATGAAAAGCGAGAAATACGCCTAAAGGAAGAAGCGAAAAGTTCAAAAATGAAATTAATTTTTGGTGCTTTAACTGCACTTTTACTGTTTGGAATTGGCTTTTTAATTTATAACAGATCTCAACTTAAAAAGCGATTAACACTTCAAAAAGAGCTAGCCGAATATGAACAAAAGGCCTTGCATTTACAAATGAATCCACATTTTGTGTTTAACTGTTTAGGATCAATATCTAGCTTTATTGTACAAAATGGGACAGATTCGGCCATTAAATACCTTTCAAAGTTTTCTAAACTTATGCGATTAACATTAGAGTATTCTAAAGAATCATTAATACCAATTGATAGAGAGATAGAGAGTTTGCAAAATTATTTAGAGCTAGAACAACTTAGATTTAATCACATGTTCGATTTCAGTATTCATAAAAGTGAACATATTGATGATGACGTATCCATGCCACCTCTACTCATACAGCCTTTTGTTGAAAACGCCATTATTCATGGGGTTATTCCTAAAAAAGAAATGGGTAACATAGCGGTTAAATTTTCGCTTGGTGATGACATTTTAATTTGCACAATTGTTGACGATGGTATAGGTATTCATACCTCAAAAAAGAATAAAGAAAACTCAGTAGTTGCTCATAAATCAATGGCCTTAGATATTATAAAAAAACGACTAGAAATGATGACGTCTTCAACTGCGCAAGTAGCAACAATACACATAGACGAAATTCGCAATGATGATATCGTAAAAGGAACAAAAGTAGAACTTCGATTGCCATTGCAATACATTGAAACCAGAACAACAATTAGTATGTAATGTAAAACATAATTTAAAATATGATAACAGCTATTTTAATTGACGATGATAAAAATCTCCGTGAGGGCATGAAAAAGTTGCTAGAATTGTTTGCTCCAAGCATCCAAATAATTGGTGAAGCAGATAGTGTCGCATCTGGCATTGTTACTATGGATACATTAAAACCAGAAGTTGTGTTTTTAGATATACAATTGAACGACGGAACGGGTTTTGATATTTTAGAAAAAGTTGCAAAAAAAAATGGTGCTATTACTTCCAATATTGTCTTTATAACAGCATACGAGCAATATGCCATAAAAGCATTTCGATTTAGTGCTTTAGATTTCTTGCTTAAGCCTGTTGATCCAGAAGAATTGCAAAAGGTTATTAAGAAAATTGAAGCCGTATTAGAAAAAAATAATGACTATGCTCATATCGACCTGTTGTTAGAAAACATAAGGAAGAAGGTTGATAATTTTAAACGTATCGCATTGTCTACTTCTGATGGTATTCACTTGTTTAATATTAGCGATATAATACGTTGTGAAAGCGAGGATAATTACACGAAATTTTATATTAAAAATACCAAAACTGTTCTCATTTCAAAAACGCTAAAAGAGTATGAAGAACTTCTTACAGAACATGGCTTTGAACGCATTCATCAGTCGCATTTAATCAACTTAAAATACCTCAAATCATATATAAAAAGAGATGGAGGCTATGTCATTATGGAGGATGAAAGTCATTTACCCATTTCTCAACGGAAAAAAGAACGCCTACAAGAAATTTTAAAAACAATTTAAGTCAGAGATTATCGAATTCTAAGTCAAACCCTTAGTTTACTCATTAACACCTAAAATTACCTTAGAACATTAGTACATTTATGTAAAATAACAACCATGAAAAACATTACGCTTTTATTATTTTTTACGGTAGGATATCTTCAAGCGCAGATCGTCGATATTCCTGATGTTAATTTTAAGGATTACTTGCTTAACTATACAGACATAGACACCAATGAAGATAATGAAATACAGTTTACAGAAGCTGCAACGGTTCAAAATTTATTTTTAAGCGGAAGAGCGATAGCTGATCTTACAGGAATAGAAGCATTTACTAACTTAGAAAAGCTGTTTTGTCAAGACAATTTACTGACCTCTATGGATTTAAGTAATAATAGTAATCTTGAAGAATTATATGTGTTTAACAATGCATTGACAGCATTAGATCTTGGCAATAACTCATCGTTAACGAATTTAGATTGTTCTTTTAATCAAATAGAAAGTCTAGATTTAAGTGGTAATGCAGCTTTAACAACTATACGTGCAATGTATAATCACTTGAGTGATATAAATTTAACTAACCTTACGTCATTAACAGATATTGAAATTTATGAGAACCAACTCACAACATTAGATCTAAGTACCAATACAGGGTTATTAAATGTCTTTGCTAGTGAAAATCTAATGTCTAGTATAGATGTGAGCAATCTTCCGCTATTGAACGCTTTAGGTCTTAGTAATAATCAATTATCTAGCCTTGATCTAAGTAGCAATCCTCTATTGTATATTTTAAGGTGTGATGGTAACCAAATGACAGATATAGACGTCAGTATTAATTCCAATCTATGGAGTTTTAATTGCGGGCATAACGCTTTTACTACATTAGATTTAAGTAGTTTAACTACTGTACAATATATTTCTATAAATGATAATCCAAATCTTACCTATTTAAACTATAAAACAGGAAATAATAATTATAGTGATGCTAATAATTATGGCAACTTTGAAAATCTAACAAGTTTAGAAGTGATGTGTGTTGATGATCCAGATAGCGACTTTGCATACTTTATGGCGTTTGAATTCGACCAGGAAGTGCTTTTTACAGATTATTGCTCGGTTACTCCTGGAGGTGACTATAACACCATTACAGGTACAGCATTTTTTGATAGCGATAATAATGGTTGTGATGTAAATGATACGGCTCAATTTAATATAAAGATTACTATCGATGATGGCGTAAATCAAGGGTCAACTTTCACTAATGCTGATGGAACATATGTTTTTTATACCAATGAAGGAAATTTCGATGTCGCACCAGATTTTGCAAGTGCTCCTTGGTTTAACATTACTCCTGCATCAACATCGATTTCATTTGCTGATGACAATAATAATATAGAGTTTCAAGATTTTTGCTTAACAACAAATAGTGCTTATAATGACGTAGAGGTCGTTATCGTACCAATAATTCCTGCTCAACCTGGTTTTGATGTAGTTTATGACATTGTTTTTAAAAATAATGGAAACCAAATAGTTTCAGGAGGTATTGACTTTAGTTTTAATGATGCCGTTCTCAATTATATTTTTTCTAGCGAAATGCCAGTTACACAATCTACAGGTATTTTATCATGGAATTATCTTAACCTTCAACCTTTTGAAAGTAGAGTTATTGAAGTGACTTTAAATGTCAATTCTCCTATGGAAACACCTGCTGTAAATATTGGAGATATTTTACAATTCAATGCTAGTATCTCACCTTTAGCTACAGATGACTTGCCTTCAGATAATAGCTTTGATCTTAATCAAATTGTAGTAGGATCATACGATCCTAATGATATTACTTGCTTAGAAGGCGATATTGTAAATCCAGAACATATTGGAGAATACCTGCATTACAATATCAATTTTGAGAATACAGGGACAGCTGCTGCAACATTTATAGCGGTTAAAGATAGTATTGATAATACCCAATTAGATATTAATACATTAGAAGTTCTATATAGTTCTCATGACATGACAACCACCATCGAAGGGCAAATTGTAGAGTTCTTTTTTGATAATATCAACTTAGCGCCAGAAGGTCAAGGCAATATAGTTTTCAAAATAAAATCATTAGAAACCTTAGTCCAAGGCGACTTTGTAGATAATAAAGCCAATATTTTCTTCGATTACAATTTTCCAATCGAAACAAATGTTGCGAATACTGTTTTTGACGCGCTATCTGTAAACGAATTTGAGGACAACACAATACACATTTACCCGAACCCTTCAGCAGATCTAATAAACATCAATACACAGTCGGTTATCAAATATATAGATGTTTATGATCTGCAAGGGCGAAGGGTTAGATCTTTATTTCCTAATCTGGCTCAAATGACTATTGATATTTCAAATTTAACTGATGGGATTTATTTTATAAAAGTAAAAACAACAAAAGGAGAACATTTAGAAAAGATCATCAAGCAATAGGTTTGAATTAATTATTGAGTATGAAAAGAGTTCTATATATAGTATTATTTACTTCTTGGTTTGCCAATGCGCAGATTGTCAATATTCCCGATGCCAATTTTAAAACAGCGTTGATTAATTTGGGTGTTGATGTTAATACTGATGGAGAAATTCAAGAAAGTGAAGCTCAAACAATAACGACCTTAGATGTCTCCCAATCTGGAATTTCAGATTTAACAGGAATAGAAGCATTTACCAATCTCGAATATTTAAACTGTGATTTAAATGGCATAACGAGTCTAGATTTGTCTCAAAATGTGAACTTGGTTGAATTTCATTGTTGGCACAATATATTGACAGATCTAGACCTTAGCCAAAATATCAATCTTATAGCTCTGTATTGCAATGGCAATCCAATGACCAGTTTAAATATATCTCAAAATTTAAATTTGGTGACACTAGATTGCAGTGCCATTGATATCACAAGTCTTGACGTATCTCCAAATATAAATCTTGAATATCTAAATTGTTCTAATATATCCCTTGGAGCTTTAGATGTAAGTCAAAACCTAAACTTAAAAACCTTAAAATGTTCTGGTAATGAGATATCCACTATAGACGTAAGTCAAAATTTAAATTTGGAAGTTCTTGAGTGTGTGGGGAATCCTTTAACGGCTGGTATTGATCTATCCCAAAACATCAATCTTGAAACTCTAATTTGCTACGGAAGTCAGTTGACCTCAATAGATGTATCCCAAAACACAAATTTAAAACGGTTTGAATGTAATAATAACCAGTTAACAAACTTGGATGTAACACAAAATAGTAACCTAGAAACTTTAGTGTGCAATCATAATCAGCTTGCAGATTTGGATGTGTCTCAAAACCCAAACCTTATTAAGTTAGATATTTGGCATAACCAATTTGCCAGCATAAATGTGACTCAAAACCCTAATCTTGAAGAATTGTTTTGCGGAGAAAACTTGCTTACGAGTATTGACGTTACACAAAACCCTAACTTAACAACACTGAGCCTCTATCTCAATACAATAGGAGATTTAGACCTCTCTCAAAATACGCAGCTAGAATATTTATATTGTTTATATAATGAACTCACTGTTTTAGATGTAACACAAAATGTTGCTCTTAAAGAAATGCAGTGTCGTAATAACCAAATAAGCGAATTAGACTTTTCTCAATGTCCAGAGTTCACAGAACTTAATTGTACTTCAAATCAAATAACAAGCTTGGATTTTTCACAAAATCCAGTTTTTAAAGTACTTTTTGCTGCTAATAACCAACTTACTGAGCTTAATGTCAAAAATGGAAGCATTGAAAATCTTCTAAACTTTAGTAATAACCCAAATCTAACTTACATTTGTGTGGATGACGAGCAGTTAGAAGCTATAAACAATCAAGCTCCTGAAAGTGTTGAAGTGAATTCTTATTGTTCGTTTACACCTAGCGGAAATTTTAATACCATCTCCGGAACTGCTCTTATTGATAGCAATAATAACGGTTGTGATGTTAACGATTTTCCGCAGTATAATGTTAGAATTAATATTGATACTGGTACAGATCAAGGCGCTATGTTTACTAATACTAATGGAAACTATACGTTTTATACAGAAGAAGGAAACTTTGACCTCTCTCCCGGAATTGAAAACTCTCCTTGGTTTGATATTACACCAGAGCTAACAACAATTTCTTTTTCCGATGCTAACAATAATACTGCTGTACAGGATTTTTGTGTAACGACTAATGGTGTTCATAATGATGTAGAAATTGTTATAATTCCAATCATTCCTGCGCGCCCAGGCTTTGATGCGATCTATCAAATTGTCTATAAAAATAAAGGAAATCAAATTGTATCAGGAAACATTGACTTTAGTTTTGATGATGAAGTACTCAATTATATCTTATCAAGTGAAATGCCAATTAGCCAATCTACGGGTGCCTTATCATGGAATTATATCAACCTTTTACCTTTTGAAAGTAGAACTATAGAAGTCACTTTAAATGTTAATTCACCAATGGAAACACCAGCTGTAAATATTGGAGATATTTTGCATTATCAAGTGAATATATCACCTCAAGCTACAGATGAAATTCCTACAGATAACGTATTTAACCTTAATCAAGTTGTTGTAGGCTCGTACGATCCAAATGATATTACATGTTTGGAAGGAGACATTGTAGGTCCAGAATATATAGGTGAGTACCTACATTATAATATCAATTTTGAAAACACAGGAACAGCAGCAGCAACCTTTGTCGTTGTGAAAGATGAGGTCGATATCACACAATTTGATATCAGTTCATTACAAATATTATATAGTTCACATCCTATGATGGCTAGAATTCTAGATCATACAATCGAGTTTGTTTTTGATGATATCAATTTAATACCAGAAGGTAAAGGAAATGTAGTTTTTAAAATGAGATCACTTGAGAGCTTGGTCCTTGGAGATTTTGTAAATAATAAGGCCGATATTTTCTTTGATTATAATTTTCCAATAGAGACCAATATAGCGAATACTGTTTTTCAAACCTTATCAGTAAACGAGTTTGAAAACCAAACGATACACATTTATCCAAATCCTTCAGTAGGAATTGTAAACGTAAAAGCCAAATCTATAATTAAGCATGTCGAACTATTTGATGTTCAAGGTAGAAAAGTGCAGTCATATTACCCTAACACTTTAATGACAACGTTAGAGATATCTCATATTAATCAAGGGGTTTACTTCTTAAAAGTTAAAACAGATATCGGCTCACATTTAAAAAAGATAATTAAAAATTGAACCTAATAAGACAATTAATATATTGATTATGAAAAAAATAGTGCTCTTATTACTGTTAGTAACAGGCTTTGCAAAAGCCCAAATAGTGAATATTCCAGATGCTAATTTTAAAGCGGCATTAATTGCTCAAGGAGTTGATACCAACACAGATGGAGATATTCAGGTAAGTGAAGCATTAGCTCAAACCACTATAAATGTAGAAAATTCTAATATTTCAGATTTAACTGGAATAGAAGCATTTACAAACCTGTTGGAACTTAATTGCCGTTCTAATCAATTGTCTAGTATAGATGTTTCGCAAAATACAAGTCTTCAGATTTTAAATTGTTTTGACAATCAATTAACCAATTTGGATATCACCCAAAACACCAATCTTACACTATTAACATTTCAGGATAATTTTCTCACGACCATAGATCTATCTCAAAACGCAAACCTTCAAAATATTTCTGCTCATAATAATCAACTATCTAGTTTAGACCTTTCTCAAAATGTTAGCCTCGAGCAGTTAACATGTTATAATAACCAATTAACTCAATTAGATTTATCTAATAGTCCAAATTTAACTTATTTAGACTGTAATATGAATAATCTAACGACTCTGGATGTCTCTCAAAATTTTGATATTCAAACACTTATTTGTGGTGTTAATAGTATTGCACAATTAGATCTTACCCAAAAAGACCAACTAACGATATTACGATGTCAGGATAATAGTCTAACTAGTTTAGATACTTCAGATTGTGAAAGTCTTCAAGATTTAAACTGTGGGATTGTTAATTTGCTTACGGTTCTCGATCTAAGTCAAAATACTAATCTTCAAACTTTAGATTGCTCAGGAAATGGATTGCTTACAGAGTTAAATATCAAAAATGGGAGCATTGAGGCTATATTGATGTTTAGTTCAACTCAATTAGATTTTATCTGTGCAGATGAAGATCAAGTTAATAGTGTGCAACTACAAGCAGAGCCTACAACAGTAGTAAGTTCGTATTGTTCTTTTACTCCTGGTGGTGATTATAATACCATAACAGGCAGCGTAATTTATGATCTTAATGAAGATGGTTGTGATGCCTTAGATATTCCTCAACCACATATTAAAATGAATATTAACGATGGTACAAGTTTGGGATCTGTGTTTTCGAGCGATGAAGGGGTTTATAATTTTTACACATTAACTGGTAACTACGATTTTGAACCCAACCTAGAAAACCCATCTTGGTTTAATATTACGCCATTAACCGCTAATGTATCATTTACAGATAATAACAATAATGTTGAAGTTCAAGATTTTTGTATCACACCAGTAGGAACCCATAACGATGTTGAGATCTATATTGCACCTATAGATTTTGCCGTTCCTGGATTTGATGCTCTGTATCAAATTGTATACAGAAATAAAGGAAACCAAACACTTTCTGGTGATTTTGAAATGACCTTTAATGATGACGTTTTAGATTTTGTTTCAGCAACAACAGCACCAGACAATCAAACTTTTGGTAGCCTGTCATGGGATTATATAGACCTTTTACCTTTTGAAAATAGGAGTATATATATTACGCTTAATGTCAATTCGCCAATGGAAGTTCCAGCCGTAAACATTGGTGATCAATTGAACTTTAATGTGCTTATTAATCCTATACCTAGTGATGAGGTGCCATCAGATAATATTTTTGAATATAAGCAAATAGTCGTCGGTTCATATGACCCCAATGATATTACATGCTTGCAAGGTGATATTTTACCAACATCTGAGATTGGAGCATATTTGGCTTATATCGTCAACTTTGAAAACATCGGAAATTTTGCAGCTCAAAATGTTGTCATAGAAATTGATATCGACCCAACTCAGTTTGACATCAATACACTGCGAGTTTTAAATGCTTCAGATCCTGTAGATACCCGAGTTAAAGACGATAAAGTAAAGTTTATTTTTGAAGACATAAACCTAAGCGCTAGTGGAGGACATGGTAATATTTTGCTTAGAATTAGAACGAACAGTAATGTGCAGCCTAGTGAACTGGTCTCTAAAAAGGCCGATATTCATTTTGACTATAACTTCCCAATAGTGACTAATAATGCCAATACCGTTTTCCAAAATTTATCAATAGACGATCATGAGATTGATCCTTCAATAACGATTTACCCAAACCCTGTAAGTGATGTCCTTACGATTTCGGCAAAAACAACAATTAAATTTATCGAAATATATGACGTTCAAGGACGAATCATACAAACGTCTATAGTTAATAAGGCAAATGTCTCCTTACAAATAGCGAGTTTGACTAATGGTGTTTACTTTGTCAAAATTAAAACCGAAAATGGTACAGGTGTTGAGAAAATTATCAAAGATTAAATGAAGATCCTAAAACGTATACAACAACCCATTGGTTAATTCATATTGGGTTTTAGGTATGTCAGAACTTACAGGAACAGCATCATAGAAGTAATTGAAACTCGTTTTAAAGGCCAAATCATTAAAAATTTCAAAGAGGAGGGCTGTATTACTCGAAAAACGAAAATCACCAAAGGCATCTATTTTTGGTTGATAATAACTGGTACTAATAATACTTATCTTTTCTGTAGGATACATGCTAAACGACAAATAAGTGCTTGCTCGTATGTCTTTTTGAATGCGGTCTGCGATGTCGCTCGATGCTTTTTCGTATTCGTACATCACAAGCGTTCCTAAATAGAAGCGGTACTTATCGTTATTGGATAATTTAAATCTTGGACCAGTTCCTAATAAACCTCTAAAATCTACTTGAGAAATGGCGTCGTATTGCGCTTGTCCAAAAGCTTCCCATTTTACTCTATTAGATATGCGACGATTATATCTTAAATGTTGTGTACCTCTATTAACCAATGAAAATCCGTCAGCACGTTGCAGACTTAAGTCGTTTACAAATAACCAAAGTGATCTGGTATTGTTATACTGAACATGAGCCTTATTAGAAATGCGGAAAATGTTATTAGTATTTTTAATTAGCGATAAATCAAGACTAGCAGAACCTGTCCATTTGGCCGAATCTGATGGCTTCCGTAATGTTTCGATATTAACCACCTGAGCATTAGCACCAAAACTTAATAGCCAGATAATGAGCAGCAAATATTTCATGAGTATAAATTTGTTGTCAAAAATAAGATTTACTTTGACAACTTCAGGACAGACGATGTAATTCTATATTGAGAATATGCTAATGTTTAGGGGGCAAATCCATATCAATTTTATGAATATCACAATTGTTAAAACCTTTCTAAATAGACTTCGTAAATCCTTAGATATTTCGTAATTTCGTAATCTCGATTTCGACAAACACACAAAATAAAATACACAAAATATATGTCAGATAAAGCTACACTAGAAATTAATGGACAAAAACATGATTTTCCGTTAGTTACAGGTACTGAAAACGAAGTTGCAATAAATATAAAAACACTTAGAGGTGTTACAGGTGGTGTAACGACTATTGATCCAGGTTATAAAAACACAGGGTCTTGCGAAAGCGCAATTACATTTTTAGATGGTGAAAAAGGAATCTTAAGATATAGAGGTTACTCTATCGAAGAATTAGCAGAAAAGGCAGATTTTCTTGAAGTAGCTTACCTTTTAATTTTTGGTGAGTTGCCTAATGCAGGAGAATTAGAAAAATTCCATTCAGATATTAAGAAGCACGCTGTTGTTGATGACGACGTTAAAAAAATATTAGACGCCTTTCCAAAGGCAGCGCATCCAATGGGTGTATTAGCATCGTTAACGAGTGCGCTTACAGCATTTAATCCTACGTCTGTGAATGTCGATTCTGATGAGGAAATGTATAACGCTATAGTTAGAATTTTAGGTAAATTCCCAATCTTAGTGGCTTGGACAATGCGCAAGAAACATGGTATGCCATTAGATTATGGAAGTACATCTCTTGGCTATGTAGAGAACATTCTTCAAATGATGTTTAAGCGTCCAGATGAAGACTATGTTCAAAACCCAATTTTAGTTAACGCTTTGGATAAATTATTAATTCTTCATGCAGACCACGAGCAAAACTGTTCTACGTCTACAGTGCGTATTGTAGGCTCGTCCCATGCAGGATTATTTGCTTCATTGTCGTCTGGTATCTCTGCGCTTTGGGGACCATTACATGGTGGTGCTAACCAAGCAGTATTGGAAATGCTAGAAGGTATTAAAGAAGATGGTGGTGATACTAAAAAGTATATGGGTAAAGCCAAAGATAAGAATGACCCTTTCCGTTTAATGGGCTTTGGTCACCGCGTTTATAAAAACTTCGATCCGAGAGCTAAAATAATTAAGGTTGCTGCCGATGAGGTTTTAGCCGATTTAGGTGTTGAAGACCCAATTTTAGATATCGCTAAAGGCCTAGAAAAAGAAGCCTTAGAAGATCAATACTTTGTAGATAGAAAGCTATATCCAAATGTAGATTTCTATTCTGGAATTATTTATCGCGCTATGGGTATTCCAACAGAAATGTTTACAGTAATGTTTGCTTTAGGACGTTTACCTGGTTGGATTTCACAATGGAGAGAAATGCGCTTACGTAAGGAGCCAATTGGTCGTCCAAGACAGATTTATATTGGTGAAACGTACAGACCGTTTAAAGACATAAATAAGAGATAGGCAACTTTAAATGCCAACTAAAAGCTTCATATTAATATGGAGCTTTTTTTATATTTGCAATCTATGATCAAACCTAACGTACAAAACGAAACTGCTCGCTTACGCGCTGTTGTTTTAGGAACAGCAGAAAGCGTAGGGCCAACACCTTCCTTAGAAGATACTTACGATCCAAAATCTGCCGAACATATCAAAGCTGGAACCTATCCTGTAGAAGCAGATATGATTAAAGAAATGGAAGCTGTCGCTGAGGTCTTTAAAAAATATGATGTTACCGTTTATAGACCTCAAGTGATTAACGATTACAATCAGATTTTTTCTAGAGACATTGGTTTTGTGATTGACAACACATTTATTTTTGCCAATATTTTACCAGATCGTGATCGTGAAATTGAAGCTATCGAACATGTATGGTCTCAAATCCCAGAAGAGAATCGCGTACGTTTACCAGAAGAGTGTCATGTAGAAGGAGGCGATGTGATGCCTTGGAATGATTATATTTTTATTGGAACATATTCTGGCCATGATTACCCAGATTTTATTACAGCTCGCACTAATATGGATGCCGTAATAGCTATTCAAGAACTGTTTCCTGAAAAAACGGTAAAAGCATTCGAATTGCGTAAATCTAATACAGAACCTAAAGAGAATGCCCTACACTTAGATTGCTGTTTTCAACCTGTAGGTAAGGATAAAGCTATACTTCATAAAAACGGATTCCTCCTTGAAAGCGAATATGAATGGTTGGTAGATTTCTTCGGAAAAGAGAACATCTTTGAAATTACGAAAGATGAAATGTACAATATGAATAGTAATGTATTTTCTATTTCTGAAGATGTCATTATTTCTGAACGGAACTTTACGAGGTTAAATACATGGTTACGAGAGCAAGGCTTTACGGTTGAGGAAGTACCTTATGCCGAAATTGCTAAACAAGAAGGCTTGTTACGTTGTAGTACAATGCCATTGATTAGAGAATAAAGACGACACCCAAATAGTTTGCTTATTTGAGTGCCGAAAATAATATCATCGTTATACAAGATATCTAATACATTTAATTTTTATAGACACGTCTGTCATAATCTACTGTTATTATAGATGGAACACAACAATTAGAAATATCAAAAGTGATGGTGTTACATCCAATTGCGCTTCCCCTAATAGACCCTCCATTTTGTCCAAAGTTTGAATTTACTTGGAAAGTTGCTGTGTTTCCACTAGAACTTATCAAGGTAATACCAGAACTTAAGGACGTCCAATTTACATTACTAGCGCCATTATAAGTATACGTTAAGATATCACCTTCTACACCGCAATTAGGTCCAGAAATTGAACATGTTGGAGGAATAATGTTGCAAGTTTCTAAAAGCACTTGATCTTTACATCCAAAACTGCCATCACATACAGCTTGAATCCATGTATTTGTACTATTGAAGGTTGAACTAAACGTGAACGACTGACTTGACGACCCAAGACCATTAGGACCTAGAGGTGTAGCTGGCGTTATACCAGATCCACTATAAGTCCAGTACACATTTCCAGATGGGTTATTGCCATTACAATTTATTGTAAATGTATAGGTGTTTCCTGGAATAATACATAACGGACCACTCATAGGACAAGGACCATTTGGATTATATTGAATTTGACTTCCTCCTTTTTTTCTTTGGCTAAACTCATCATTTACAACACGAGTTTGTTGATCACTATTATCGGTTATGTCATTATCTGAGTTACAGGCGTAAAATGTCATACAGATTATTACTAAAAAGGAGGCTAAAATTTTTACTTGAGTTTTCATAAAATAAATTAAATATAAGTTGGCTCTTACTCTTTTTAGGATTTTCAGATATCTCCTTGGTTCACTACTATGAGATAAGTGGTTTAAAGTTTTATCATTCATTGATGTAACTTCTAAAAAGGTAAGATTAACGTTTGACCAAAGACTATGGGAAAGCCTTAGTATTATTATGGGAAAACCATACAATTTGACTTAAATATAAGCTGATTATATGTTGATTTAATACTGAATATTGAAAGTGTTATACGTATAATGTATTGATAATGTGTGAATTATGTTGGTGTTTATGCTATTGGAGCTAATAGTCTTTATGACGAGTTCATTAAAACAAAAACGGCTTCGAGGTGTTTATTCTGCCTTTAGTTTTGAAATGATACGACTCACTTCTTTCGTTTCAAACTTCTGAATGACCTTTAGGAAAAACCGAATGATTCTGGATTTAGGAGCTGCGATATGCTGACTTAGTTTAAGTACCAATTGATCAATTCCATTTTTGGTTGTTTCAAATTGGGAACTTCCCGTTAAAGGCCAGAGTAAGTTTGCCGAATTCCAAGATTGCTCGCGTGCTTTTCGCATACTAAAATCGATAATTTGTTCATCTGTGTTTTTTCCTAGCCAATCTAGAACAAATAGGAGTGGAGACACACGACTTAGTCGATCTTGCAACTCATTAGTGATCTGAAATAGAATGGCATTCACCTTATTGAAATCCTGCTCAATATCTCGAATGTCTTTTCCAGACATCGTTGTAGCTGTGGCTATCGCGAGGTCTAGATTGATGTGTGCATTCATACCCAACATAATGTGTTGTACAATATTCAAAGGCTCTTTGGCATGTTCAAAGGCAAAAGCCCAAGACGCACTTACAGGTTGATTGTTTTTATAGGCTTTGTAGGCATCTAAATACAAATTCGCAAAGTCTACATCTAATAGCTCTAGACGTTGGTTGTCTTCAAAATTTCCCAGAACAATTTCCGCTGCTATTTCTGCCGTAGTACGCCTATAGATATAGGCAAACAAACCCAACCTGCTATTCGTGGCAATACTGTCGCTAATGATGCTATCGAGTTCATCTAAGACTTGCTGTATGGTTGTTGGACGCGGCATGATGGTTTGGTTTTAGGTTGCTTGTGAAAGTGACGATGTTGGTAGTTTATTTCAATTGTTCAAAGATATCTATTGGAAATTCATGATTAATCCATTTTTCTTTATATGATTTAGCACCATATGTTTTCCATAGAGTTTTTAGAATATTCCTAACTTCGTTGACATAATTTACAGTTGTTGTTTTTCCAGATAGTATTAGCGTAAATGTATCATCTTCAATAGCATTCCAATCTGTGTGGTCATTATACCATCGTAATTCATAAGCTATTTCTTTCTCAGAAAACTTAGATATAACTAAATGATGTTCACCAGGCTCATCCATAAATATGACACGTTTCCCTTTGTCTTCCTTAATACATAGTGCCGATTCACCTAACTGTTTAAGCGTATCGTGCAAGTAAGACGTCCTAATTTGTTGCATGAGATGTCCATTTCCTATAGTTGCAGTTGCCCAACCTGCATCTCCTAAATTGTACTCTATATAAATCATTTTAGATTTATGACCTTTGTATTAGTGATTGTTTTTATTTTCCAAAAAGTCTTGATAAAAATCCCTTTTTCTTATTCTTAATCACCCAAATTAATTCATTTGGGTGCCTTTCCGTAAACTGATTTGAACCCAATTTTCCCCAAGCAAAACCATCCTTATTTTGCCCGGTTCTTAAGTCGGCAACTGTCCATTCATCTCCGTCAAATTTTGCTAGGAAGTCTCTGAATTTAGGGTATTTATTTTCGAATTCGGTTTTAGAAGTGCAAAGCTTATTTTGATTCCAAATTGTCATTGTTGTTTTATAATGTATTTCAGTCATATGACATTTATCTGGACGTTCATAAAATTCTAAAAGGTGTTTGAGATATTCATTAAGACTTTGAGAATGAACAACAAAAACCGCCGGATCATGACAAGCAAAGAATACTTTACCTAATTCTCCATCTGTGTTTAAGTCTAGAATCCAATGATTTCCAAATCCGTCATGTCCAAGAGTGATGGAGTTAGCAGATAATTCCCAAAACCCAAAGTCTCCAATGGAGTCAAAGTAAACCATTTCTGGACCGTAACCATCCCAACCTTTTGTTTGTTTCAGTATTTCTATTAATTGATTATCAATTTTCTTATTTGGGAACTGCTCCTTTAATTGTTCAATTTCCGAATCAGTTAAACCATCTTGAAATTCAAGCTGATATATTTCTCCATCCTCATCTACAAATGTCGATGCTTTGAGTTTATTTATGATTTCAAGGTTTGTCATATTGCTCTTTTCAAAAAACCGTTAACGTTTTGGTGTATGGCTAGGTCTAAGTTAGTAAAAGGAAATGAATCAGAGGAAAATATTTAAGGTTTCATGTGTATACAAAACAGTTATGAATTAAACTTGTTATGGTGCTTTCGTTGTTTTTTAGTTACGCCTATATTTTATATAAATTTTAATATCTTTATGATTATGATAGGAACATACGTATTAATAGGACTTGTTGTTTTAGCTGCATTTTATGGCATTGGAATTTACAACAGATTAGTAAAATTAAAAACGCTTGTCGGCGAAGCATGGAGTGGTATAGACGTTCAATTGAAAAAGCGCTATAACTTAATTCCAAACTTAGTTGAAGTTGTAAAAGGCTATGCAAGTCATGAAAAAGAAACGTTTGAGAACGTCACAAAAGCAAGAAGCCAAGCACAGAATGCAACTACAGTTGAAGGACAACAAGCTGCAGAAAATGGGTTAAACAAATCACTTATAAACTTGTATGCGGTAGCTGAGCAATATCCTGAACTCAAAGCAAATGAGAATTTTTTAAGCTTGCAAAATGAATTGTCAGATATTGAATCTGACATTGAAAAATCAAGGCGATATTATAACGGCACGACACGCGATTATAACATTTTAATAGATTCATTTCCTTCAAACATTATAGCCGGAATGACGAACTTCACTAAAGAAGCGTTTTTTGAAATTGATACCGAAGCAGAACGTGAAAACCCACAAGTAAAATTTTAAAGTGTTAAAAAAACTCTTTTTTATTGTACTATTAATGTCGAACGTTTTTGCCTCGTTTTCGCAAAGTGAGCGCATACTTTCATTTCATTCTGATATAGAAGTGGATACCTCAAGTACTATTATTGTAGATGAGACGATTAAAATTTATGCCCAAGGAAACATCTTTAAAAGAGGTATTACACGTACGATTCCAACAGAAGGTTTAGACAGTTTAGGACAAAAAGTACTGTTTGATTTTAAAATTCTATCCGTTGAAAGAGATGGTAGGTCTTCAAAATATCATACCAAAAAAGGAAGTGGTACGATTACCATTTATGTCGGTGAAAAAGATGTGTTTTTAAGTGAAGGCGAATACAGTTATACGATTACATATAGTATGGGTAGACAGATTCGCTTTTTTGATTCCTACGATGAAATTTATTGGAATGTAAATGGTTTTGATTGGGATCTTCCTTTTGATCAAGTGTCAAGCCTAGTCACATTACCAGAGGGAGGAAATAGTATTCAAAATGCTTGTTATACAGGAAGATATGGTAGTGATAGTGCCAATTGTAGCCCAGAAATCATATCTGATAACAGCATTCGTTTTAGTGCCGAAAACTTAAGTCCTGGGGAGAATTTAACTGTAGCAGTAGGTTTTAAAAAGGGTATTGTACAGCAGCCTGCTCCACCGCCACCTCCAACATTTCTTGAGAAATTTGGAGCCCTTCTTTTAAGTGGATTTATAAGCTTGATGCTTTTGTTTTATTACGGATTTACTTGGTTGAAATTTGGTGTAGATCCACCAAAGCCAACTGTATATCCACAATTTGAAGTACCAGAAAACATGTCGCCTGCATCTGTTGGTATGTTAGATAAACAGCGTTATGATGGCGATTTGATTACAGGCTCAATTTTAAATTTAGCTGTAAGAGGCTACCTTAATATTGAAGAAGATGCCCAAGACTATGTTTTTGGTTTATTTAAAAGCAAAAAATTTGTCATCCATAAACTAAAGGAAGTCGATAAAGAGCTCAAAAAGGAAGAACGCGTGCTGTTCAAAAAACTATTTTCGAACACTTCTACTTTAGCATTAGACGGAAAATATAATTCTAAAGTAAAAAGCGCTGTTACTGCATTTAGGACATCATTATGGAAACAACATCGAGGCCTCATTTATCAGGGTTTTAATGCCAAATTTTGGATTGCTCCTATATTAACCATAATTGCTTATATCTTCTTGTTTATATTTCTTTCGTCTAATTACCTTCGGGGGGAAAATGACGGATTGATATTCGGTTTATTTTTGGGATTAAATATTATTTTCTTTTTGATTTACCAATATTTAATAAGAAAGCCTGCTGTGGAAAAACTCAGACTTAAATCTTTGATAGATGGATTTGAGATGTATATGAATGCAGCGGAAGTCAAACAAATAGCTCATTTTAATCCGCCAGAGTTAACACCAGAAAGATTTGAAACATTATTACCATATGCAGTCGTGTTAGGAGTAGAACGTGTTTGGGGGCAAAATTTTCAAAACTTAATTAACAAATCCGTAATTGATCAAGACTATCAGCCTACATGGTATAACGGTCAGGTAGGGAATTTCTCGACATTTAATCACACTTTAAATTCATCACTTTCCAATTCCATAAGCAAATCTGCTACACCACCATCAAGTAGTGGAAGTGGCTCAGGTGGCGGTGGGTTCTCTGGTGGTGGCGGAGGCGGAGGCGGGGGAGGCGGCTGGTAGTTGTGTTTTTAAATGAGGCATCTACTCATTCTACTTTCATCACCAATGCTTGAAGAAATATCAAACTTGACGCGTTAGCCACAGCGACACCTCCTTGAGGCGTCCAACCTTCTTGGACCCTTGAATGCACTTCTTCCCAAAGGTCTTGAGTTGACCTTCCTTGTGCTATCATACAATGTAACTCCATTTCTTATCGTTTTTATGTTAGGTTCTGTTTTAAATCTGTTGTATTTAATTGTGTGAAAACAATAACTCCTTCATGTTTTTATAAGTAATCGTCCAAAAGAGAAGTTATCAGCTTCAAATAATAGTTGTACTTAAAATTACTTTGAAAGTGAATGCAATACAATACGTAGAACTACGTATTTTTTAGAGAGTTTTAGGATAGGACAACCTGTTTCAGGCCTCTATATAAGTCACGGAACTTAGAGAGAAGTCTTAGTATTATGAGCAGTAAGGTTTTAACTGAAGTATTATGATGTTCTATTACTCATAAAAAATGGCAACTTCATCTAGTGCTTTTCGTTTCAAATCGGGCACATATGTTGGGAATTTTGGGTAACCTATTGGAAGTAATAAAAATGCTCTTTCGTTACTAGGTCTATTCAAGGTTTTGGCCAAGAAATTCATTGGACTAGGCGTATGTGTTAGGGTAACTAAACCAGCATCGTGAATCGCAGAAATTAACATACCACAAGCAATTCCGATAGATTCATTGACGTAGTAGTTATTATGCTTTGTTCCGTCATCTCCAAATTCGTATACTTTTTTAAATGCGATAATTAACCAAGGCGCAACGTCTAAAAAAGGTTTATGCATATCAGTAGCCAGGGGTTCTAAGTCCTTTTTCCAGCGCTCACTCATTCTGTTATCGTAACTTTCCTTTTCTTCAATTTCTGCTTCTTTACGAATTTTGGATTTTAAAATTGGATTAGACACAGCACAGAATGTCCAAGGTTGTTTGTGAGCACCTGAAGGTGCAGTAGACGCACTTTTAATTAGGTTTTCGATAACCTCTTTAGGGATAGCCTTATCAGAAAAATCCCTTACAGACCTACGTTTATCTAGCCAATTATGGAATGTTTTACTTTTATGGATTATGTCATGCTCTGAAAATAATTCTATCTCAAAAGAATTATGTCTGTATCCATTGATGATTATATGATCTGGTGATTCCATACTTTTTTTAATCTAAATTATGTTGAAATGCTCTGCCCAAAGGTTAAAAGGTTGCTGTCTGGGTCGAGTATAGAAAATTCTTTTTGTCCCCAAGGTTTAATCTCTAACGGTCCATTTGGATGTATTTGTGTGTTGTTATCTAATAGTGATTGGTAAAAACTATCGATGTTGTCAGTTCTGATGTATACCATTCCATAGTTTTCTTTAGGGTCTATTGCTTTAAATTCAAAGAAGTGAATTTGAATTTGATCTTTTTCCATCATTAAATAACCATCAAAGTCGGCACTACCGAATACATTAAATCCTAAATTGTTTTTATAAAATTCTTTGGTAATATTTTTGTCACGCATTGGTAACTTCGGATGGATGTCTGTTAGCATAATTCTAAATTATAAACTTTATTTTGACTGGTTAATAACACGTTTGTATTGACTGGAACTAAATTAACAAAAGAAAACGAACCAGAGGAAAATTGTTATGGTTTTGCCAACGTTAGTTCGCTATGCACATGTCCGAGTAAATAAGGAACTAACAATTACTCAGATGTCTTATTTAGTTTCATATAAAATTTTTATCATCAAAATTGAACTGGGATCTTCGGTAACCAATTTAATATATTGATCATTCTTTCCTAATTCGGCCAAGACATTATTACTTGGATGACCGTAAGTATTATAACTTCCAAAATTTATTGGACATATATATGAATCCTTACTTAATTGTTTAATATCAACAGATTTAATGTCACCATGATGAGGTATTTGAAACATAATTACCTTTTTCCAGTTTGATCCAAATATGTTTTTTAAATCATAATCATTCATACTCGAGTCCCCTGTGTATACAGAGCTAATTCTATTTTTTAATGTTCTACGATATCTAGGAAATAAACTAATTGATTGTTTTAAATCATAATACTTCAACGCGCTTATGTTGGGGTTAATAGGGCCAGAATATATGACCATTGAGTTTTGATTGATATCACCTTTAACCTTTTCGTAAAGTCGTTTTAATTTCTTTCTTAATTGTTCGGTGTAAACAAAATGTTTACTTAATTTCTTAGGGTCAATGCCTTCTGCTTTCAATAAAGACAGAAACTGTTTTGACCTCGATAAATGGTCTAAATTGAAGGGGATATACTCCCAGAAATCTATCCTGAGTTTTGTTCCTGATGTTATGAAAGGAGTTTTAATGTCATCAATTTGAATAGTAGGTGCTTGAGTTTCTTCTTCATTATTTTCAAAGGGTTGAACCTCTATGATTTGTGATTCTGAAAAAAAATCTTGTGGCGAATCGATGATGCTTTGAATATCTTGCGTTACGCCCATCCCTTTGTATAATTCTGATAATAGAAATCTATTTTCACTTGATATAAAAGGCATAACAACTTTTTTTATTCTAAAGTTCGTTTGGAGAATTGGTATTTTGCTTATGTGGTCATAATCGAAATGAGAGATAAAAAGTATATCAATAGTTGCTCCCTTTGCGAAACTGTTTTTAACTAACTGATATACATATTTTGAATTTCTGTTTGGCCAATCTACACCACAGTCATAAACAACATTAAAATTATCATGCCTTTCTGAAATAAAAGCACCTTGCCCAATCGGATGAATTATTTTAATCAGTTCTCTTTCCATTTGAATATGCTGTCTAACGCGTTAGTATATTAGTAGTTAGGTTGGCAAGAACTAAATTAGCAAAAGAAAACAAGTAAACACAGAATGCGCTACAAATTATGCATGTTGTTGTGGCTAGTTATATCTTACTTTTTTTGTTTTGAAATGCAAATCCTATCTCATTTCTATTTCAAAAATATTCTATTTAGTTTATTAGTTATATAGATAGTTAATCTTCAGAAAATAAAGCTTAATTTTAAAACTATTGTCAAGTAGGTTGAAATGTTATGAAATTATATATAAAATACATGGTCAGCTTACGATGTAAACTCATGGTGAAATATGAGCTAGAAAAACTAGGGTTGCATTATACAAGTATTGAACTTGGTATGATTGAAATAAAAGAGAATATTACTAATGGACTAAAACAAGAACTGAAATCAAATTTAGCTCTATCTGGTCTGGAATTATTAGACGATAAAAAGAGTATACTCATAGATAAGATTAAAAATGTTATAATTGAAATGATACACTATTCTGATGAAGTTCCAAAAACTAATTATTCAGACATTATTAGTAAAAAATTGAATTATGATTATACTTATTTGTCTAATATTTTTTCCGAGGTCAAAGGCATTACAATACAGCATTTTATTATCAAGCATAAAATTGAAAAAGCCAAAGAGCTCATACTCTATGACGAGTTAAACCTTACAGAAATAGCCTATAGACTTAATTATAGTAGTGTAGCCCATTTATCTAATCAATTCAAAAAAGTAACAGGACAATCCCCTTCATTTTATAAGAAAATAGGTAAAAAAAGAAAGTATAATTTAGAGAATCTGTGATTTATGTAAGTTAGAGTTATTGCTATGTAACTGAAACTATAATAAATCAATCAAATTTGCATTGCTATTAATCAATTAGGGTAAGTCCAAATGAAATATCTCATTTGGCATGTGAAAGCAGACTTACTAGTCTGCTTTTTTATTTTTTATAATACAACTGTATCTGTGATATATGTAACTCATTTAGTTTTTTTTACAATACTATAAATAACATTTACATTAACTTAAATGACAATCAATTAAATACTTAAAACAATGTCAAAAGAAAAAGAAGGTAAGAAAAAAAACAGTAAAACTCCTGCTGCCAAAACAGCTAAAGAAAAAAAAGCTGCTAAAATTTTAAAACGAAATGCAAAAAAGTATTCAGAATAGAGAAAAGGGAAACATTAGAACATTTGAAGGATGAAAAATAGTGAGTTTGAAGAATCTATTAAATTTAATTTACTGGACTTACTAAATTATAGTACGAATACTATTGGAGTAAAAAATATAGTTGTTGAAAACACATGTGTCATACAAGTCTTTGCTTTTGATTTTGGAAAAGTCCAGTTATATGAAAAGTCCCCTTTTTCTCGATTCATTTATATTATTGAAGGAAAAGCTGAAGTAGTTATCAACAACAATTCATCCTTTATGCAAACTGGAGATTCAGTTCTTATTCCTAGGGCTGTTGGCAGTTCAATTGAAGCCAACCTACCATTCAAGATGATATGTACTACAATAAAAAATGGTTAGATAATTTTGTTCTATCATTAAAGAAATAATCATAAAAAAATCATGGAAAATAGATTTAAAGCTGGCGATTTTGTGTTCGCCAAAGTTAGGCCTTCAGTGCCACTCATTGTTAGAGTATATGCTAGGAAAATATACTATTGTAATATTCAGGCAGACCCTACTGCAAAAGAGCTTGTCTATTTTGAGAGAGAACTAATGCCATATATTGACGATCAATTAAAAACTAATAATTTAAAAATGAATAACTATGAAAAGTAATGCATTAGTTTATTGTGAAAATGAATTTGGAAATACAGATGGAAAAGTTGCAAATGGTTTAGTTCGTCAGTCGGAAACCTATACAATTGTTGGAATTATTGATAGTACAAAAGTTGGTTTGGATGCAGGCGAATATCTCGACGGTGTAAAAAATGGGATTCCTATTTTCAATAACTTGGAAAGTGCTTTAAAAGAATTGAAAAATATTCCTCAATATTTTATTTATGGTATAGCGCCTCTCACTTCTTTTTTGAGTAACCAACAAAAAGAAATAATTTTTACTGCCATCAAATACGGAATGAATATTGTTAATGGTATGCCAGAATTTTTAAATGATAATGTTCAATTCAGAGATATTGCCAACAAATATGGAGTTACTATTCAGGATGTGAGAAAACCTCCAAAACGAGAAAACCTCCATAATTTTACAGGAGGTATAAAGAATGTAAAGATTCCTATAATTGCAGTAATGGGAACTGACTGTGCGGTAGGAAAACGAACGACTGCTTTACTTTTGGTAAACGCTTTGAGAGAAAGGGATTTTAATACTGTGTTTGTAACCACAGGGCAAACTGGTATACTCCAAGGGTCAAAATATGGTGTTGCTATAGATGTTTTAACTTCTGGTTTTGCTTCGGGAGAAGTTGAAAATGCTATCTTAAATGCTTGTAAGAAAGAACAACCAGATATTATAGTTGTTGAAGGTCAAGGTGCTTTAAGCCATCCTGCTTTTACTTCTTCAAGTGCAATTTTACGTGGCGCAATGCCAGATGCAATTATTCTTCAACATCCACCAATGCGAGAAAATTATTGCGATTATCCTAATATCCCAATGTTGTCACTAGAGGATGAGATAGAGATGATAGAAATATTTTCTAAATCAAAGGTAATTGCTATTACTATTAATCATGAAGATATGACTGATCAAGAAATTGATAATACTATTATAGATTATCAAATAGATTATAACCTACCTACTACAGATGTCTTGAAGCATGGATGTGATAAACTGATAAAGGAACTATTAAAAACATTTCCGAAATTAAAGAGAGAGCCCGTATTACTTTGAAAATCCCTAGGATAGATATTGATATTGGAAAAATCGCCCATAACATTCAACAATTAAAAAAGCTATATGGCTCCAAAGGAATTCAAATTACTGGTGTTACAAAGGTCATTGGTGGCAATCCACTAATCGCTTCAATTTTAGTAAAAAAAGACATAAAGATTCTTGCAGATTCTAGAATTGAAAATATTGTGAAAATGCGAAAAGCTGGTGTTCAAGCAAAGTATTTGTTATTGAGAACACCTGCTTTAAGCCAAGTAGAAGAAGTTGTTATTTACACCGATATAAGCTTAAATTCTGAACTCATCGTCCTAAAAGAGCTATCAAAATATGCTATAAGGAATCAAATTATACATAAAGTGATTCTTATGGTGGAGCTGGGAGATTTACGAGAAGGAATTATGCCTTTAGAAATAAATAACACTGTAAAAGAGGTACTACTATTAAAAGGGCTTTCCTTAATAGGGATAGGTTCAAATCTTGCTTGTTTTGGAGGAATAGGGCCTGATGCCAGCAAAATGAGTAAGCTATCATCAATAGCGACACATTTAGAAAAAACTTTTAAAATTAAATTAGCAATTATTTCTGGCGGAAATTCTGCAAACTATCATTGGTTCAAATCTTCAAAAAATGTGGGTAGAATAAATAATTTACGATTAGGAGAGTCTATCTTTTTAGGAAGGGAAGCACTTTGCAGAAAGCCAATACCTAGACTCTTTACAGACATTTTTACATTAGTGGTTGAAGTAATTGAATCAAAAATAAAACCTTCCAAACCTTATGGCAAAGTATCTCAAAATGCCAATGGAAAAATTAAAAAATTCAAAGAAAAAGGTTTAATGGATAGAGCTATTCTAGCTATAGGAGGACAAGATGTTGATGTTTCAGGAATTACTCCAAGGCAAAACATTGATATTTTGGGTGCAAGTAGTGACCACATTGTGATAGATAACACCAAGTCAAATTTAAAAGTAGGAGATACTGTAGAGTTTGACTTGAACTATAGTGCTTTATTAAGAGTATTAAATTCACCGTATATAACTAAAAATACAATCAATTTTAATGAATGTAAAAGCGTACTGCAAAGCAGTTGAAGCAAAAGATAGTAGGAACAAACTTTTAACTCCTTCAATTAGAATTTCAGAAAATAACTCGCCATTAATAAGTTTAATTAATACAGATTTTAATTTAATTTTTGAGCCTTCTATTTCTGTAGATTATATGTACCTCGTTAGAGAAGACATTCTTGGGAAAATAGGGAGAATTAGTGAAAAGTTAAATGCCCAAAATAAGAGGTTGATTATTCGATCAGCATGGAGATCTTCAGAGCATCAACAACTTTTATGGGATACTAAATTTGAATTTTTTCAAAAAGAGTATCCAGAAAAATCCTTCTCCGGAGTTAAAAAAATTGTTAGTTATTTTATTGCTTTTCCTACAAAGTCAATGCATGCTACTGGAGGTGCAGTAGATGCATTAATTTATGATGATGCTAAAAAATGTGTAATGGATTTTGGCACGAACAAAGGATATGATATAAATCTTTCTAAAAAGTGTTATCCTTACTATCCCAAAATTAGTGAAGAAGCTAAAGAAAATAGAGCACTATTAATAGGTTTGTTTCAAAGTGAAGGTTTTGTATGTGATCTAAAAGAATATTGGCATTTTGATTATGGAAATGCTATTTGGGCAATCGAAAAAGAAAAGGAATTTGCTATTTATGGGTCAATCTCTAAATTGGATATGTCAATTAACATAAAAAATTAAGCAGTCCTTACTAATCAAAACTAGGTTGCTAAAACACTATTCTATAGATTTGAACTGAAATAAATGCTTATTGAAATAACCCTATTTGAACTTAAAGTAGGTTCTAAAAAACATTAAAAGTCTCAAAACGTCACCTTGTTTTCTATCATTTTTTATTAGCCACAACTGGTTGCATACGAATAAAATGTCCTGATTTCGGTGAGATTTCACCCAAAAACAGAAATTATATCGCGGTTTTTATTACCATTAAAGCTATTAAATTATACAATACCATTTATACGTAGAATTACGTATATTTTAGAATAAATTATTCAGCTACAAAACCATCCCAACGCTTCATATAGGTCACAAAATCTGGACCTAAGCCTTGGGCTTTCAGGTAGGTTTCAGAGACAGGTAAGCCTGTAGGCTTGAAGTCTGGGTTTTTAAGCACTTGCTTTGGGAAGTCGTAATGCAAAATGGCAGAGCGTCCTATAGACACAAAATCAACACCTGCATCTAATACCTTTTGTACATCGGCTCCTGTTCTAATCTCGCCTGCAACTGTCCATTTCACAGTTTTGAAATCGAGTGCACTAAAATGCTCGAGTAAAGAGCGGTTTTGGTGCTCGCTGTCTTCGGGTTGCTTAAACACATCCCAGAGAGAGATGTCTAAAAAATCAATGTTGTGATGGTCTATCAATTGCTGCGTAATGGTTGTAATCTCTTGGAGTTGCATTCCAAAACGTTCAGGGGAGAGACGTACACCAAGCAAGAATGTTGGTCCGCAAGCAGTTCTAATACCATCAACAATTTCAAAAAGGAGACGCGAACGATTGCTGAGACTTCCGCCATAATCATCATTGCGTAGATTGATCTTAGAGCTTAAAAATTGGGTCAGGATATAGCCATGAGCGCCATGTACTTCCACACCATCGTAACCCGCTTTTTGGGAACGTATGGCAGCCGCAATAAAATCGTCACGCAATTGGTGGACTTCTTCTAAACTTAACGCACGCGCATTGTATTTGTGGTGTTCTGAAGGGCAAACAGCTTTCTCATTAATCACCTCAAAAGGAGAGCGCATTCCAGCATGATGCAACTGAATAACCGCCAGACTTCCATGAGCTTTAATACCATTGGCAAGTCGTGTATGGCCTTCGATATGATCATCAGAAAAAATGCCTAGCTGTCCAGGAAATCCTTTGCCTATCACTTGCACATGCGAGGCGCAGGTCATGGTTAATCCAAAACCACCTTTAGCACGCATGGTAAGCCAATCATATTCGTCATTAGAGAGCGAACCATCCTCATGGCTCTGAGTGTTAGTCATTGGCGCTAACATAAACCGGTTGGGCATTTGAGCACCACAGGTAAATTGTAATGGAGAATCTGGTTGCTGTGTCATGGCTTATTTTTTACTAAACCATTCAGCCAGAGCATCGAGCTTATCACTATTATTATCTACCCAATTTTCATAATTCTCATTGGCAGATTGTGTTATGTAGTTACAATAGGCTTCCATATGATCGCTTTTTGCTAAATCATAAAAAAGCGGCACATACACATCCCAGTAGATGCCTTTCTTTTTCTTTTTATCTTGAAGTTCACCTAGAATGGTAAAGAAAGAATCGGTGTTTTCAACAAACATCTCGTCATCAGACTTCCCTTCATTTTCTTCGTATGATTTGGACGCTTCTAGCAAACCAAGCATCATTTCGGCTGCACCAAATTCGTTGTCTTTAGAGGGTAACGACAAGCTAATTGTTACGCTTTTAGGGTCGTCTTCGTCTTTGGTAACATTGGCGCTCATCATGGTTTTAATGAGTTTTACAGCACGAGGAGAACGACTGCTTGTTGGTTCTAGTAATAAAAAATAATGAAGGTTTAGCAGACTTTGCACTTTATAGTCTTTATCAAAGTTGAGATAGCCCAATAATAAATGGCTACTCGCATGATCGGCTTTTTGCGCTATACCAAGTGTCACATACTTTTCGGCATCTTCAAACTCTTTTAATTTGTAATAATTAAGTGCCAGATTATAATAGAGTAGGACATCAGGAAATTTACGAATCCCTTTTTTAAAGAGCTTTATAGATTCTTTTGTCTTTCCTAAATTATCCAAGCATGATCCCTTTGTGATATAGGCTTCCTTTACATACTTGTCGTCATTTTTAATCACGACATCAGCATGTTTTATGGCATCTTGGAAGTCCTTTTTATAGAAGTAGCTTAGTGATAATTCGTAATGAATTAATGAAGATTTAGGCTCAATTTCTAGGGCCTTATTATATTCGGCAATAGCACTGGCATAATCCCCATTATCATGGAATGCTATTCCTTTTTCAATAAAGTCGACAACCTCAGGAGATTGCGCAAGAGATAAATTAAAGCTAAGTACTAGAAGTAAAGCGGTTACGAATTTCATATTTAGACATTTAAGGTTATCCTAAATATCCAAAAACTATAACGAGTAACAAAACAAAATTTGAGAAACCCTTAATTATTCGATAACAACCGTTTTTACAAAACGCTTATTATTAATTTTGAACACGGCTAAATATTGCGCAGAGGCAATACTATCTATAGCGATAGTTTGCGTTTGCTTTGTAAGTCGTTTTTCGTAAACATCTTTACCAAGCATATCTACGAGTTTAAAATCTATGGCGCGTTGCACAGGGTTTTTAAATTCGATTTTAAAATAATTTTTAGAAGGATTAGGAGAGATGCTTACCTGATTGTTAAAGTTGTCCTGCTCTTCAACACTTAACGATTCGAAAGCTAAAGCAAATTCCATAGCCGCACCTAAAGAACCTTTAGTGACTTCAAAGGCGTAGTTGACATCCATATTGGCTAAATTATCATTAGCCGTATGGTTTACTGGAGATATATTCTTTTCGTAGATACCAGTAATAATTTCACCATTGTTTTCAAAAGGAATATAATCTGAAGCAAAGGCATTAGAAATTTCAGTTTCTAGATTAGAATATAGTTCCATACAAGTGGCTAGGCTATTTGTGGCTGTATTTGAAGCAGCGTTGTTTGATGTTGGATTAGACTCATCACGTTCGCAAACAATAGTATCATTTATTAAGCCATTAACACCGCCAACTTCATCAATATTAAATACCAATTTGATATCCAGATTCTCAGGAATTACAGTATTGTTTACATAATAATTGCTGCCAATTAAACCATCTTCTTCACCAGAGAAATGAATAAATTTAATAGAGTATTCTGTGTCGATATCTTTTAAAAGTCGCGCGAGTTCTAAAAGCAATACAGTGCCTGTTCCGTTATCATTTGTACCAGGCCCATTAATGGTATCGTAATGTGCGTCAATAATTAAAAACGTATTTGGGTATACAGTTCCCGTTTTAGTAACAATAATATTATTACTCGTTCCGGCAGCGTAAGTAAAAGGCTGTAATTCAACATCGGTATAACCATAACTTTGGTAGCGTGCTGTGATCCAATTTTGAGTATTTGTTAATGCAGTAGAACCAACGGTTTTAATACCGAAATTTTCGAAGGCTGTTAGGTCGTTCAGAATGTTTGTTTCTGAAACATCTGCAACAACATCGGCATAAAATTGATTAAACGTTTGCGCATTGGTAAGGTTAACGAAGCAGACTAGGCATAAAGTTAGGGCTAATTTTTTCATAATAGTTTGGGGTTTATTCGGGGTTATTTTCGGTATAAAAAGTAATTATTTACAAGGTCAATATAAATACGTTTGGCTTCATCTTCACTAACATCTTTCACCTGAAACAGCGCATTGGTTTTAAAAGCATTAATGATGGGCTTACTACTACTTGGTCTGCCATAATCGTTACTTGCTTTTTTATAATAGGCATAAAGGCGTAATAAAAAATCGGCAGGAAATGGCTCGGTATGCGCATTGATACGTTCCACTGCTTCGTTAAACGCTATGTCTAATTCTTCTGAAGTCATACTTTTTCGGCAATAATACTTTCGCCTCCTTTTACCTTTTGATTTAGTTCAACTTTTATATCGGCATCTAAGGGTAAATATAAATCTACACGTGATCCAAATTTAATAAATCCAGAATCAGATCCCTGAACAGCACTATCTTCTACCTTAGCATAATTTACGATACGTTTTGCTAGAGCTCCAGCAATTTGTCTGTAGAGTACTTTTCCAAAGTTATCATTTTCAACAACAACAGTGGTACGTTCATTTTCTTCACTAGCTTTAGGATGCCAAGCCACAAGATACTTTCCAGGATGATATTTGCTGTACGTCACATTTCCGCTAATAGGATAACGTGTTACATGAACATTTAAAGGTGACATAAATACAGATACCTGAATACGCTTGTCATTAAAAACTTCCTTTTCAAAAACTTCTTCGATAACCACAACTTTACCATCTACAGGAGATACAGCTGTATGGTTTTCTAATTTAGTATGACGTTTTGGGTTTCTAAAAAACTGTAAGATAAGCACCAATAATACTAAGAGCGTTATCATTAGTAATAGTCGTAACCATGAGATATCAATAAATTTATCAATGGCTAAAGCCGAAATGATTACAATTACAAGTGTAATGAATATGATTTTATAACCTTCTTTATGAAACATAAGTGACGAGTCTTAAAAATAAAAATATAAATGGTGCCGCAAAAATAATACTATCCAAACGATCTAATAATCCACCATGACCTGGCATGATGACACCGCTGTCTTTTACGTTTGCTTGGCGTTTAAACTTAGATTCTATTAAATCTCCAAGCGTTCCAAAAACACTTATAATAATACTCAATATAAGCCAATTGGTAAAGCCTAGAGTCTCTGTAAAGTTAGCAATAAAATAGCTAGCAATACATGAAAAAAAGAGTCCGCCTAAAAAGCCTTCAACTGTTTTTTTAGGAGAGATTCTAGGAAATAGTTTTTGTTTTCCAAAGTTTTTCCCAACCAGATACGCAAAAGTATCATTAACCCAAACAAGTATAAATGAGCCAAGTAGAAGTAAAGGCGTAAAGGTTTGGTTGAAATTAGCAACGCATAATAAAAACACAAAACCACTTGATAAATAAAATGTTGTTATGATAAAACGTTTTGAGCTAAATAGCGGAATTGTTTTTTCTGAAAATAGATCTTTTATTAAGATGAGTTGTACAAATATGGTTATGACCAATAAAATTTGTGCAGCTTCGTCTATGCCTTTAGCGGAGTCTACAATAACTTTCCAGTAGGCAAAACCTAAGTATAGAATTGTAAATACGATATACGGAAAGAAACTCTTGAGTTGAATGAGTTTTTTAAACTCGGCCATACTGATAAGTCCAAATACAAAAAAGAGTGCGATTACGGCATTTTGCCAATATAATGAACCAATAAGAAGCGACACATATAGTAGTCCTGAGATCGCTCTTGTACCAATTTCTTTCATTTATAAGTCTTCTAAGAGCAGCAAATATAAGTTTTTTGAGCTGCTTCCGTAAGTCAAAAAGTCTTTATCTTCGACTGTTTTAAAATGTTTTATTGTGGTAATGTTTGTTGGGATTTTCTCTCTATTCTTACCTTTAATTCCTCGTAAACCTTCTCCGATATTCTGAACAAACTGACTTGTTGTAGCATAAATCACAAAATTGTCTGGAAGTTCTTTTAATTTCTTTTCTGCAATTTGATTTGAAGATATTAAAAGTGAGCCATCATCAGAAATAAGGTATTCGCAGGTTGAAAAAAAGAAGGTGCTTTCTGAAATACGTTTGGTCATATTAAAGTCGAAATCTTTAAATAAATCATTTAAACGCTCATCAAATAACAGTACTTTATCATCTTCCCAACTATTTTCTATTAAAATCGAATTTAGGCTGTCTTGAACTTCCTGCATATTTTCACAATACAAGAATTTTCCTCCATTAGCTTTGAAGTTTATCGTGAATTGTTCATCAACGGGCAGCTTTATTTCGGGCATGTATTTGCCTCTCTCTTCGCTTTTTATGTTGTCTTCTGGTGTGTTTTTTAAACCGAAGATTTTACGAAATAGACTCATGTATAGGGATTGCTATTAACCTAATAGAATTAATGTAAGTATCAAATATAAAAAAACTTAAATTAATGTGAGTCAATTTAAGTTTTTTATAAGATTATTTAAGGATAAAAGCAGATTATTCTTCTTCAGAATTTGCTTCTAATTTTCGCTCTGCGATTTCTTTGTGAAATGGACGCTTTCCAAATATTTTTTCGAGGTTATCTTTAAAAATAACTTCTTTCTCAAGTAATACCTCGGCAAGCTCTGTAAGTTTGTCTTTATGTTGTTCTAACAACTTAATGGCGCGTTGGTATTGCTCTTCAACAATATCGGAAATTTCTTTATCAATTAACTCAGCTGTCTCCTCACTATAAGGCTTTGTGAAGCCTGATTCTTGCCCTGAAGAATCGTAATATGTTAAGTTTCCAATCTTGTCGCTAAGACCATAAACAGTTACCATTGCTCTAGCTTGTTTCGTTACCTTTTCAAGATCACTTAAAGCTCCAGTTGAGATTTCGTCAAAAATCACTTTTTCGGCGGCTCTACCACCAAGAGCGGCACACATTTCGTCTAGCATTTGCTTTGGTCTTACAATAAGACGCTCTTCTGGTAAATACCAAGCAGCACCTAAAGATTGACCACGCGGAACGATAGTCACTTTAACTAAAGGAGCAGCATGCTCTAGCATCCAACTAACTGTTGCATGACCAGCTTCATGAAAGGCAATTGCCTTTTTCTCTTCTTTAGTAACGATTTTATTTTTCTTTTCTAGACCACCAACAATTCTATCTACGGCATCTAAAAAGTCTTGTTTATCTACAGCTTTCTTTCCTTTACGTGCAGCGATTAATGCCGCTTCATTACAAACATTGGCAATATCGGCACCAGAAAAACCAGGTGTTTGCTTCGCAAGAAAATCGATATCTAATTTTTCGGCTTGTTTAAGCGGTCTTAAATGAACTTCAAAAATTTCTTTACGCTCTCTTACATCAGGAAGATCTACAAAAATTTGTCTATCAAATCGTCCAGCACGCATTAAGGCTTTATCTAAGACATCGGCTCTATTGGTTGCAGCGAGTACAATAACGTTTGTATTTGTACCGAAACCATCCATCTCTGTAAGCAACTGGTTTAAGGTGTTTTCTCGTTCGTCATTAGAACCTGAGAAATTACTCTTTCCACGAGCTCTACCAATCGCATCAATCTCGTCAATAAAGATAATTGCAGGCGATTTTTCTTTTGCTTGCTTAAATAAATCTCTTACACGAGATGCACCTACACCAACAAACATTTCTACGAAATCAGAACCAGATAATGAGAAGAAAGGTACTTTGGCTTCACCAGCCACAGCCTTTGCTAATAAGGTTTTTCCAGTTCCGGGTTGCCCTACTAGTAATGCGCCTTTTGGAATTTTACCACCAAGCGATGTATACTTCTCAGGATTCTTCAAGAAATCAACAATTTCTTGTACTTCTTCTTTGGCACCTTCTAAACCGGCAACATCTTTAAATGATGTTTTTACATCTGTTTTTTCATCGAAGAGTTTAGCTTTCGATTTTCCAATATTAAAAATTTGACCACCAGCACCTCCTCCAGAGCCACCAGACATACGTCTCATGATAAAAATCCAAACACCTATAATTAGGATAAATGGAAGAAGGGAGAATAAGAGATTACCAAATGTGTTTTCTTCAGTATCATATTTAACATCAACTTTGACCTGACTTTCATCAATGATTTTTTCAATATCGTCTTCAAAGTTTTGTAAATCACCAAATTCAAAGGTGTAATTAGGTTGCTTTGAAATAGAAAGCGCAATATTACTAGGTTTAGCCTTTTTATGTAGCTCCTTATCTAATGCTTCTTTCGTTAAATAAACTTTAGCAGTGTGGGTGTTTCTAATGATCATAATCTCAGAAACATCACCATCTTTTAAAAATGTTTTGAACTTATCAGGAGTAATTGTGTTTGCCTGAGAGCCACCAAAACCTCCAGAAAAAAGCTGTATTGCTAAAATACCAGCAATGACGAATCCGTAAATCCAGTAAGGGCTAAACTTTGGTTTTTTATTTAAATTTTTGTTGTCTTTTGCCATCTATAGTTGCCACAATTGTGGTGTTTTTATTTTAATATTCCTTAGTAACTTGTTTCTATTTGGGTTGTTTTTGCGTCTCCCCAAAGGCTCTCGATATCATAATACTCGCGAATGTGCTTTTGAAAAACATGAACAACAACATTAACATAATCCATTAAAACCCATTCTGCATTATCACTTCCTTCTATGTGCCAAGGATTATCTTTATGTTCTTTACTTACTTTTTTCTGTATGGAGTTTACAATAGCGTTTACTTGGGTATTAGAAGTACCTTCACAAATTATAAAATAGTCACATACTGTGTTTTCTATCTCTCTTAAATCTAAAATTGTAATTTCTTTTCCTTTTACATCTTCAATGCCAGCGATAACCGTACTTATTAGTTGATCTGGATTCGTATTTTTTTTCGCCATTAAATTGATTTAATTTTGTACAAAGTTATTATTTTTTTACTTCTTATAAACTGTTATTCATCATAAGAAAAATATAATTTTTTTTAACTCATTACTATGCGTATAATCAAACTTAGTGCCATCGACTCTACCAATACTTTTTTAAGACAGTTAAGTACTAGTGAAGTTCTTGAAGATTATACCATAATTGTTGCCGAATCTCAAACTAAAGGACGTGGTCAAATGGGAACAACTTGGAGCTCTCAACCTTCAAAAAACCTTATGGTTAGTGTGTTTGTAGATGTTTCCTTTTTATCTATTGAAGATAGTTTTTATATTAGTATGGCTACATCTTTGGCTATATCGAAGGCATTGAAAAGTTTTCAAATTAAAAATGTGAAAGTAAAATGGCCTAACGACATTTTGGCAGACCAAAAAAAGATTTCAGGTGTTTTAATTGAAAATGTCATAAAAAACAATCAGTTGCAAGCTACTATTATTGGTTTCGGACTCAATGTCAATCAACTTCATTTTGATGATTTACCAAATGCAACATCAATGCAAAAAGTATCGGGCAAGGCCTTTAATTTAGATGAAGTCTTAACTGCTGTAATTGGATATTTAAAGGACTATATGGAGGAATTAAAAAACCAACAACAAACCCAATTGAAATCTTTATATGAGGCGGCGTTGTTCAGAAAAAATAAACCTTCAACATTTCAAGATGCTGAAGGTTCTATGTTTTCAGGTTTTATATATGGTGTTTCAAATGCTGGTTACTTACGAATATTACTAGAAGATAATGTTCTAAAGGAATTTGATTTGAAAGCTGTAAAACTTTTATATTAAACTTGTGCTGGCATATTACTAGCTAGTGTTTCTATAAATTTGCTAATTGGGCCTTTAATCATCATACCCATCATAGCGTTAAATTCACCTTCGAAAACTAATTCTACTTCACTTTTTGAAGCATCAATTTCAGAAATGAGTCCGGTAAGCGAAAAATCTAATTTTCCACCAGCAGCTCCCAAAACAATTTTATTTGGAGCGATCGCTTCTTTTTTCTTCAACACAATTTCTGGCATTCCCTTAAGAGCGAATAAAAACTTATCATTTTCTAAAACTTCAAATTTACTAATGTTTTCAGGCATTAATTTTTCGAAATTTTTTACGTCAGACAAAAAATCAAAAGTTTCTTGAGCTGATTTATTGATAAGGGTTTTTGGTGATTCTAATTTCATGTGTTTTATATTATATGTTATAATTGGCTATAATCAAATAGTGTTCCATTCACTCGGGTTGTCATTCCAAAGTGCCAAAACTTCTTGTTCTTTACTATTAATATACATGGTTTCAAGAGCCTGTTCTAATAAGTTTTCATAGTTACTTAACGTATGTAATGCTACGTTCGCAGTTTCGAAATTCTTTCTAGAAATATCAAATCCATAAGAAAAGATAGCTACCATGCCTTTTACATTCACCTTCGCTTCTTCTAAGGCTTTTACAGCATTTAAACTACTTTTTCCTGTGCTTATCAGATCTTCCACAACAACAACATTTTGACCAGCCTCTACAAAACCTTCAATTTGATTTTGACGTCCATGAGATTTGGCTTCTGGTCTAACATATATAAAAGGAAGTCCTAGATATTCTGCCACTAGAATTCCAATGCCAATAGCACCAGTGGCAACACCAGCAATCACATCTACTTTTCCGTAGTGTACTTCGATATGTTTTGCCATAGTTTCTCGAATGTAATTTCTAATAGGCGGAAATGATAATACAATTCTATTGTCGCAATAGATTGGAGATTTCCATCCTGAAGCCCAAGTAAAGGGATCGTTGGGTTGAAGTTTTATGGCATTAATTTGCAATAAAACTTCGGCAGTTCGCTTAGCGGTTTCTTTATCAAAAATCATGTTGCAAAACTACACAATTTTGGTAATAATAGATTTTAAAATTTTAAATAAAATTAATAGAAAAAATAGGGCTTGTCTTTATAAAAATGATATTTTTACTTACTGAAAAACCTACAGACTTTATACATGTATCACGTTTTTGTCAATGATAAACCCATTGTGCTTACTACAAAGGTTGAGCAAGAAAATGGTTTTAAAAATTATTTATTATCAAAAGTTAATATTGGTAAGGTGATTAAGGAGCTTAATTCGACATCGTTGAAGGAAGTAAGACTTATTGGACGTAAAGAGAAAAATCTTTTAAAGAAATTTTTAAAGCTATTGCCTAATGTAATTGCAGGAGGAGGAAAGGTTTTTAATAACGAAGGTCATGTTTTGTTTATCTACCGAAATGATAAATGGGATCTCCCTAAAGGCAAGACTGAGGGAACAGAAACTATAGAAACTACTGCTATTAGAGAGGTTGAAGAAGAAACAGGAGTCAAAGATCTGCATATTACAAAAGCACTTCCTACAACCTACCATATTTTTAAACGAAATGGTAAACATAAGATTAAAATCACCTATTGGTTTGAAATGACTACTGCTTTTAATGGCACGTTGTACCCTCAAGAAAATGAAGGCATCACAAGGGTAGAGTGGTTATCACCCGATGAAAGTAAAAAAGCTTTAGAAAATAGTTATGCTAATATTAAAGCCTTAGTTTAACCTTTACATTAGACGATATACAGGGTATTGTAAATGGGCCTTTTCATAATGAGCACTTTGTTTGTGAATCCAATCTAATTGCGCATACCAATTGTTAGCAAAATCTTCATCGTATGTTTTTTTAAGATTAAAATCGATTTTTAATTTAGGGTGACGTGCTAGTAATTCTTGTGCTTTGTCTTCCCATACATATGGTGAAAACCCTTCTTTTTGTTGAAGAATTGTATCGAAAAAGTTCCAACTAAAAAACGAATCGACACCTTGTGGTTCTAAGGTTTCCATAAGATATCTAAAACTGCGTTGATTCGTATTTATTAAATAATCACCCTTTGAGAATTTAACCTGCTCTTCTTGAGTTTCTAATTGTACATTATAATGTGGGTAATGTCCTTCATAAGCCTGCTTTCTCGTATCGTAGCTTTTTATTTTATAAGATTGAACTGTTAATGTCGTGTCTTGGTCAAGTTCATGCATAACAACGCCATTAAGTTTTAGACGATTAATGACATTCCACCAGCCTTTAGGAATAATATAAGATGTTGGAATAGAAACCTCTAACGTGGGTGTCATATAGTTTTTATAGGTGATGTCTTTAGTGAAAGGCTTTGCTCTGTCGTATTTTAGGCGCTGAGCACCTGTAACTTTACTTTCAATCATTTGACCTTCATATCCTTTAAATTGTAATGTAGAGTTACGTGTTGTGTCTATGCTCCATTGCAACGGATATGTTTTTTTTGAACGCAAATCGGCAACGGCATTTCTGCGTAAATTTGTGATCGTTTCTCCTTCTTCTTCAGTAATTTCAATCATACTTTTCATGAGCTCATAAGTGCCTTCAACACGCTGCTTATATGGTTTTAACATATGTGTTTCAACCATCATACCAAGGGTGTTCCATAAGGTTGTATACCCTGTAGAGTATCGCGGAGAATCCATAAATTGATTAAAACCTTGTTCTGGTGTTCTATTAAATACATTTACATAGGGTGTAATGTCCCAGCTTTTATCGGCCAATTTTTGCTCGAGTTGAGGCATCATTTTGGCGTGAAGAAATTCGCCTAATTCACCACCTAATTTATTATGTTGTGTAAACAAATGCGTAAGTGTATATTGGTAATCTGCACCATTACTTGCGTGATTGTCAATAAAGACATCTGGTTGTACAGTATTAAATATTCCATGAAAAGCTCTAGCATTTTTTGTGTCAGATTTTATAAAATCTCGGTTAAGATCATAATTACGAGCGTTACCTCTAAAGCCATAAGCCTCTGGGCCATTTTGGTTTGTTCTAGTTGTAGAATTTCTGTTTAAACTTCCTCCGATATTATAAATAGGAATGGTGACAAGAACTGTCTTTTTCGGCATATCAATTTTACCTTGGGCCATATCGCGAAACAACATCATTGTGGCATCTATACCATCAGATTCTCCTGGGTGAATACCATTATTTATGAGAATAATGCGCTTTTGCTCTTTAATGTTTGTAAAGTTAAAATCTTCATCAGGATTTAAAGTAACAATATGCAGTGGATGTCCAGAATCTGTTGAATCCATTGATTCTATGGATACAGAATCGTAAGTTTCGGCTAGGTCTTTATAAAACGAAATAACCTGGTCATAGGTTGCTGTTTGCGTACCATTTGACGTTTCGAAAACAGTTTTAAAATCAAAATCTTGCTTATCTTTTTCCGAAGAACAAGACATTAGAATTAGAAGTAGAACGACTATTTTTTTCATACTGAAATTTTAAGAATAAGATCAATTGTTAATATGTTGTTTATTTCTTTATAGCTATAAAATCAAAAGCATTCAAAGTTAACTTAAATTTGATTATCCCTCTAAACTAATAGCTAAATGAAAGTTTTTATTTTACCCTTCGGAAAGATTTCTATTCTAGAGTCTCACATAGCCGAAGTCATTATAAACGAAGGCGTTTTAATTGACGCGTCAATGGTTGCAGCTTACCGAAAATTATTAGAATCTCATTTAGATAAAGACAAACCAATTTCTCTTCTCATTAATAAAGAAAATGCCTATTCATATACATTTGAAGCTCAGATAGCTATGGGCGAATTCAGTGATTTTATTGCATTTAGAGCTGTTGTGGTTTATAGTCAGAGCGCAGAAATGGCCACCCAAATTGTTATGGATATTAATAAGCATAACAATTGGAATATTAAAATATTTAGAGAGCGACAGAATGCTTTAGACTGGTTACTTATGAATCAAAATAATAAAAGTGCGATGTAGAATTCTACATTAAAATTAGTTAATTTTACGGCACTTTAATTTTTTGAAATGTCACAAACTACAAATACAATTTTAATGATTCGTCCTGTGAACTTTAGGATGAATGAAGAAACGGCTGTAAATAATTATTTCCAAGAAGATTTAAATTTAAAAAATGCCGAAATAAATGCTAAGGCTCAAAAGGAATTTGATGATTTTGTTGCAAAATTAAGAGCCGTTGGTGTTCAGGTTATTGTAGAGGAAGATGTGGCTTCTCAAGACACACCAGATTCTATATTCCCTAATAACTGGGTGAGTTTTCATGAAAATGGTGATGTGGGTCTGTACCCGATGTTTGCTGAAAACAGACGAAGAGAGCGTCGAGAAGATGTATTATTACGCTTGGAAAAAGAAGGTTTTAGAATTGAAAACATTATTGATTATACTAGTGCTGAAGATGAGAACATCTTTTTAGAAGGTACTGGAAGTTTACTTCTAGATCGTGTGAATGCTAAGGCGTATTGTGCCTTGTCTGCAAGAGCAGATGAATCGTTATTTATTGAGTTTTGCGAGGATTTCGAGTATACACCTGTTGTATTCACCGCAAATCAAACGGTAGATGGTAAGCGCTTACCCATTTATCATACTAATGTTATGATGTGTTTAGCTGAAAAATTCTCGATAATATGTCTTGATACTATTGATGATAAAAAGGAACGTAAGAATGTTATTAAGCACCTTGAAGCCGACGGAAAAGCCATAATAGATATTTCTGAAACACAAATGCATCATTTTGCGGGTAATATGTTGCAAGTTAAAGGACATAATAATCAGCGTTATCTTGTAATGAGTAAAGCTGCTCATGACAGTTTAACTCCTAAGCAAGTTGCAGATATTGAAAAATTTTGTCCAATCTTGTCAAGTTCGTTAGAAACTATCGAAACTTGTGGTGGTGGGAGTGCACGTTGTATGATGGCAGAAGTATTTTTACCAAAGGCTTAGTCTAGTTTTATAAAAATATAGCCTCCTTTTTCGGCGCCCCAGATATGATCACCTTTGTCATCAAAGCCTCTGTCCCATGAAATGATTTTATCTTCCATAATTTCTACTTCACTTGTGGCATAAGATGCGCCATAAAGAGTACTCTCACATGTTTTTTCTCCAGTTTCACCTTGATATAAGTTAGATTCCAGTCGTTTTAATAGCACTTCGCAGCCTTCCTTTTTGGTGACTTTGTCTAAATTAAGCGTATCAAATGCTTCTGGCGTTTTCCATTTTCCTATCCATAAAGAATCGTATTCAATAGTATAAATGGCAGAACTATAGACACTATCATTTAATTGCGTAACCTCATAAATACGTTGTCTATAAGGTTGATCTTGTTTAGAATTAAGTGCCTGTTCTACATACAAGAAATTTCCTTTGTCTTTCCATATAGGATACATATGAAGTGAGATATTATAATAAGTGGAGTCTACTTGGGATTGAATTTCTGAATTATAGGAGCCTTGCATTAGAGCGAAAAGTTCTGACAAGTGTTCGGAAGACAAATTGTCTTGTGAATTTGAGGTGTCATTTTTACAATTAAATAGAGATATTGCAATAAGTAATAGAAGTAGTTGACGTTGCATAGTTGATTTATTTTTTAGAAAGATACCAAAAAATGATTACTAAGCTGGCTTGATTTTTGGAAGTTCAACGTAAAATTTTGTTCCAACGTTTAGTGTGCTTTCTACCCAAATCCTACCTTTATTGAGTTCTACTAATTCTTTGCAAATTGTTAATCCTAAACCTGTTCCTTTTTCGTTACTTGTTCCTCGGGTGCTAAAGGTGCCATTCTGGAACAATTTATCTACGTTTTCTCTAGAAATACCAACACCTGTGTCTTCTACACAAATCAAACTCTTACCATCATGATCACTGTTAGATACGGTAATCACATCTCCAACTCGAGTAAACTTAACTGCATTTGTGATTAAGTTTTGAATCACAATTTCGATCATACTTTTATCTGCATAAATAAAGTCGCGATGCGATTCATCAATAAGTACGATACGCTTTTGTTCAACTTTTTGTTCAACTAAGTTGATTTTATTTTGAAAAACCTCTTGTATATTGAATAGTTCTGGCTTAGGCTCTAAATTTTGCATTTGAGATTTAGACCAGTTTAAGAGGTTGTATAATAATTGTGAGGCACTATCGGCGTTTTCACTTAATTCAGGAACTAAATCATAGAACTCTTCACGTGAAATTCCATCTTCTTTGAGTAAATCGATAAACCCTTTAATTGATGATATGGAGTCTTTTAAATCGTGAGATACAATCGAGAAAAGCCTGTCTTTAACACTGTTCACTTCTTCGAGGTGCGTTGTTTTTTTAGACAGTTCTGTGTTCTGAATTTTAATTTTTTCATTCTTTTCTTGCAGTTCTCTATTAAATTTTAGAGTGTTTTTCCGTTTTAGATAAATCAATAAAAGTATGGTCGATACTATTAAGAATGCTGCTCCTAGAATATATGAAATTGCCTTCAATCGCTTTTCAAAGATAGCGTCCTCATCTTCTTTTTGTTGCTTAGCCAATGCATCGAAATCCTCTTGGTTTTCAATGAGCGGTTTAATTTCAATGGGTTGTGTAATAACAGGGAGTTTAGGCGAATTTTCCTTGTCAAGTTCACTCTTTAGGGTGAAATATTTTCCCTGCCAAAAGAATGCATTTTGAAATTTACCATTTATGGAGTCTAGCTCTTTGTGTAGCTTGTAGTTTTTTAACAACTCGAGTTTATTGTCAATTGTCGTAGCAATAGCATAGGCCTCATCAATTTGACCTTTAGCTGTTCTATAATTTCTTTGCTGGATGTTAAGGTCTCCAATAGCGTTTAACGCTCTAAGTGTACCGTCCAGATTTTTGTTTTGCTTATTAAAAGTCAACCCTTCAACCAAATATTGTCTTGCTTTTACGTAATCTTTGAATTGAAGATACTCTGCGCCAATGCGTGGCAGAATTTCACCTTTTAACTTTTGATCGGTATTTGGGTTTAGAAGTTTTAGAACTTTTTCATAGTATTCAATTGCTTTTCTGTGTTCTTTTCTTTCAGAATACAATGATGCAATATTTCTAGTGGATGTTTTTATTCCAATACTGTCTCTCAGTTGCTCTCTAATGTTAAGTGCTTTAATATTAAATTCAAGAGACTTATCTACTTGCTTTGTATTGTAATAGGCTTCGGCCAGATTGTTATATGCCGAACTTAATTCTTTTCTTAGATTTCTAGATTCAAAGGTTTGAATCGCAGACAATGAATTTTCTAAACCAACAGTATAATTCCCACGCTTAATTTCTATTAAACCAATGCTGTTGTTTACTTTGGCAATACCTAAAGTATCTCCAAGTTGCATGTAATAACGCTTTGATCTGTTATAACCGTCAATAGCGTTGTAATAATCATCTTTTTGAGCATAGATTAATGCTTTATAATAATTAATATCTGCAATACCTTTGGTATGATTTAAAGATTTCGATAGACGTTCTGCATTTTCAATGTAGGTAAGTGCCTTTTTGTAACTCTTAGCTTCATAGAGCGCTTTAACTAACCTCAAAGAGGTGTCTACTTTAGATGAGTCTTGTTTTTGAAAAGATAAACGCAGGGTAAGACTATCAATCTCGCTTGCTTGTGAAAAACAGAAGAACGATGAACATAAAACAGCTAATGTAATTAACTGCTTCATACTTTGATTAGAGTTTTAATCGCAAAACTATTTTCACACAAAACCGTCATTAGGGTTGGATAGTTAGAGTGTTTAAATAATAATGCCAATCTCATTAAAGATTGATTATTAAGTTTCATCAACGTTTGGGACTTTGATTAATAGCAATACCAAAAATGAATAAAAAGCGCCTGAAACCCTAATTTTTAGGTTTTAATGCCTATAAATTAGTTAAAGTGACTATTGAAATTCACAAAATTATCGACGAATAGATAAACGGCAAAAAACATAGAAAAACGACACTTTTATCGATGAAATGCATGTTACAGATTATTTAAATTTAAATTACTGATTATCAATATTTTATGCTAATTGAACCTATAAGTGCGTTGTAGGTAAATGTTTTTTTTGCGTTGCAATGAGATATAGGATGTTTCCAGTGATTTAAGATCGAATCAATTAAAGCTCTGGAGCATCCCTAAATTTTAATAAAAAACCTATCTTTGCAGACTTATAAAAAAGTATCATAATGAATCTTCAGGAAACACTATCACACAATGTAAAACAGGCAGTTAAAGCTGTTTTTAATGCGGACTTAGAATCGGTAGAATTTCAAGCAACTCGCAAAGAGTTTGCAGGCGATATTACTGTAGTAGTATTTCCAATGCTGAGGGTTGTAAAAGGAAACCCTGTTCAAATTGGTGAACAGATTGGTGAATATTTGGTAGATCACGTCCAAGAAGTCAAAGGATTTAACGTTGTTAAAGGGTTCTTGAATGTTGAAATTAACGATGCCTACTATTTGGAGTTTTTCAATAGTATAAAGAATAATGAATCTTATGGTTTTGCCGAAACGAATTCTAATGGGAAAGCTGTGATGGTAGAGTATTCTTCACCTAACACAAATAAACCTTTGCATTTGGGACATATTCGAAATGTGATTTTAGGGTATAGCGTTTCTGAAATTTTAAAAGCATCTGGCAAAAAGGTTTATAAAACACAAATTATAAACGATAGAGGAATTCATATTTGTAAAAGTATGTTAGCTTGGAAACGTTTTGGAAACGGTGAAACACCAGAATCATCTGGCTTAAAAGGAGACAAGCTCGTTGGAAACTACTATGTAAAGTTTGATAAGGAGTACAAAAAACAAATTCAAGACTTAATCTCAAATGGTCAAGCAGAGGAGGAAGCGAAGAAGAATGCACCTCTATTACTTGAAGCTCAAAACATGCTTAGAAAATGGGAATCTGGAGACGAGGAGATTGTTGCCTTATGGGAAATGATGAATGGTTGGGTGTATGAAGGTTTTGATATCACCTATAAAAATATAGGTGTTGATTTTGATAAATTATATTATGAAAGTCAGACTTATTTGCTCGGGAAAGAATTTGTTGCAGAAGGCTTAAAAACAGGAGTGTTTTTCAAAAAGGAAGACGGTTCTGTTTGGTGCGATCTTACCGAAGAAGGACTGGATGAAAAAATAGTATTACGTAGTGATGGTACTGCTGTTTACATGACTCAGGATATTGGAACTGCAATTCAACGTGTAAAGGATTTTCCTGATATTGGAGGTATGGTGTATACCGTAGGAAATGAGCAAGAATATCATTTTCAGGTTTTATTTTTAATTATCAAAAAACTTGGTTTTGATTGGGCGGAAAACCTATATCATTTGAGCTATGGTATGGTTGATTTGCCTTCTGGAAAAATGAAAAGTAGAGAAGGAACTGTTGTAGATGCTGACGATTTGGTTGATGAAATGGCACAAACAGCTGGTGAAATTTCTGAAGAATTAGGCAAATTAGACGGCTATTCTGATGATGAAAAGAAGACACTTTATAAAACAATTGGTTTAGGTGCTTTAAAATATTTTATTTTAAAGGTCGACCCAAGAAAACGTATTTTATTTGACCCTAAAGAATCCATCGATTTCCAAGGAAATGCAGCGCCATATATACAAATGGCATATGCTAGGATACAGTCTATTTTAAGAAAGTCTGATATAGAAACAAACAAAACATTAGATCTAAACGATTTGGTTCTACATGTCAAGGAAAAAGAATTACTTAAACAAATCGAATTGTTTCCAGAAGTTATTCAAAATGCTGCGGATCATTACAGTCCTGCGCTTATAGCAAATTACACTTATGATTTGGTAAAAGAGTTTAGTTCATTCTATCAGAATGTATCAATTCTTGGTGCTGATACGACTGCCGAAAAAGCATTTAGAGTAGAATTATCTAAGACAGTGGCCAATGTTATAAAAAATGCCTTTGGTTTACTTGGTATTAATGTGCCAGAGCGTATGTAATTTAAAAAGTTGATATAAAAAAAAGCTCAAGAACAAGTCTTGAGCTTTTTTTTATGTCGTTACTAAATTTTATAATTCTACTAAATTATTATTGACAAAGAAAATGGAGTTAACAAAAAAGAGCTTTCCATGTTCCCAGAAACTTCTAAACATTACATTGTCAACTAAATAGATAATACTTCCACTACCCATACGCTGTTCACCAAAAACCAATGAGTTATCTAGTCGTTTTAGAGCGTCTTTTCCGGCATAACCAGATACATTTTTAGGATTTTGCCCAAGATATGCCACATTATAGCCACCATCTAATAAGCTATATGATGAACTTCCTAACTTTAAGGTAAAATAGTTATCATCATATCCAAAAGCCATTGGATGCGTATTATCTACATCGGTTTTAAAAATAGCTCCTGTGATTAGGTTTTTAGTATAATCACGTTCTCGATCGGCATATTTGATGCGTTTAGCATCTTCATTATCGGTTTCAGATGCATCTGCTGGTTTATTTCTTTTTAATCCAAAACCTTCCTTATCAGCAAAACTATTAAGGGCACCATCTATGGCAATGAGTTTTCCTCCAGAACGCACCCAAGTTTTGAGTTTGGTCATTAGATTGTCATTTAATAGACCACCATAATAACCATTAGGCATGATTAAGACGTTGTATTTAGACAAGTTAGTACCACTTAAATCATCGGTATTAATTGATGTGACAGGATACTTTAACTGTTGTTCAAAAAAGTGCCATAGTTCTCCATAACTTAAGGATGAAGTGTAATCTCCAGAGAGCATAGCAATTTTAGGAGGATTAACCAATTTGATATCTGGCGAACCAAAATCTGGTCCAGATTTAGAAAACCCAGAAGACACCGCTTTATAAACGCGATCATGGGATGATGCCACGTCTTTTACAATGGCATCAAAATTAGAAACCTTTTTGTTGTCGCCTCTTACAATAATTAGTGAACCTCTATTAAATGTTTCGCCTTGAGCGGTAAATGGTTTTTCTGTAAACCGAACTTTGATGCCTTTTTTTAATAAATCGGCTAAAAACTGAGCATCTTGTAAGCTATTCCATGTTAAAACGTAACCCGTTGGTGAAGGATCTACTATTGAAGCTGGTATGCGTATAGAACCAGTCTCTGTTTGTTGAACAGGAGTTTTACTTGCAATGGCATCTAAACCATAAGCGTAAGGAACACTCCATGCCGTAATATCATAAGTAAGAGAATCACTTAATTTAGTATTAGGTTCAAATAAGACCTTTACCATTTTTCCTTTAGGTTGGTTGGTGCTCACTATCAAATCCTTAGAAGATGTCGTCATTTGGCCTTGAGCTGCCGTCGAGTACTTGTAACCACTAACTTTACTGTTTAAACCATAGCCATATTTAATATCGTGTTTATCAAGTAATTTTGTTAGTTGGTTTATTTTATCTCTATGACCTTGTAGGACATAACTTTTATATTTGAGATTAGAATTATCAAAGAATTTAGCGAACTCCGTATTTAATTTTTTAGCATTTTTTGAAGAAATTTCTACTGTAGATAACCCTGTTACTGTATGATGTGTTAATCGATCTACTAAAGTTAAAACATCGCCTTCATCGTTTAAAATCCCGAGTCCTGCGCGTCCATGACCGCCTTGTTCGTAGGTCATACCAATGGCTCCCATATAGGTTGGGTAGGTGTCACCATAGCTAGGGTATAATAAATCGAAACGCTCTCTGGTAAAGTATAACCAACCTTCAGCATCGAAATATTTGGAGTGGTTTTTTCCTATTTGCGTTTGAAAATCTCGCTGCCAGTCACTTATAACTTCATGAAACGGCTCGGCTGCAGGGGCAAAATAATAAGGTTCGTTAATGCCTTGCTCATGAAAATCAACATGAATATGTGGCATCCATTTGTTATACGCTTTTAATCGAGATGCCGATTCAACTTGAGTTGCCCAAGCCCAATCTCTGTTAAGATCAAATAAATAATGATTTGGCCGTCCACTAGGCCAAGGTTCTTGATGTTCGCTAGCTTGTTGATCGATATCATAAGGTAGGCTTGCCGTTTCATTATACCAATTTACATAACGGTCTCTACCATCTGGATTAATGCAAGGATCTATGATAACAACTGTGTTTTTTAGATACTCTTTTTTCTCAGTGAGCAGTTTATATATGGTATTCATAGCGGCTTCCGTACTTGATGCTTCGTTACCGTGAACATTATAACTTAACCATACAATAGCGACATCGTTAGAACTAGGATTTCCTTCTAACAGACCTGCGTTTTTAAGGTTGTTTGTTCTTATGGTTTCAAGGTTTTTAAGATTCTCTTCGGAAGAAACAAAGGCTAACATTAAAGTTCGTCCTTCGTTGGTTTTACCGTATTTTTCGAGTTTAACTTGTAGTGGTTTTTGACTTTCAACATGTTTGAAATAATCTACTACCTGATGATGTCTTGAGAATTTTGTGCCTAAATCGTATCCTAAAAATTGAGAAGGAGATTGTAGGTTTTGAGCAGAAATTGTGACAGAACATAGAAATGTGACGAGAAAAGCTAATGATTTAATCATAGATTTTTAACTAATTTGATTGTGATAATGAGTAAAGATATGAAGTGCCATTGAATTAACTAAAATTTAGGACTTAAAAAAAGTTAAGAGCATTATCTTTACACGAGAATTGAACCATAACTATGCCAACAGACTGTATTCCGTTTAGAGAAACCCATTATTTTTCTTCGCTGATGTGCGATTATTTAGATGAAAAAGAAGATTTAAAACCATTTTACAATCGATTTCCATCGCTAGAGAATTTTAAAGCTCAAATCCAAGAAAAACAGCAGTCGTTTAACAGTAATACAAGAGCTATATTGGTTAAAGCATTAGAACGCCAATATAAATCAGTTGATATTTCCGAAGTAACACAGCGTAATATTAATGCACTCAAAGAAGACCACACATTTACAATAACTACTGGGCATCAACTCAATTTGTTTACGGGGCCGCTTTATTTCTTTTATAAAATTATTTCTACCATTAATTTATGTAAGCAGTTAAAAAAAGCATATCCAGAACAAAATTTTGTACCCATTTATTGGATGGCGACCGAAGATCATGACTTTGATGAAATCAATTATTTTAATTTTAGAGGACAGAAAGTACAATGGAATAGAGAGGCGTCTGGAGCTGTTGGAGAGTTACAACTTGATGGGTTGAATCACGTATTTGAAGTGTTTTCAAATCAGCTGAATTCAACAACCAGTGCTTTAGAATTGAAGCAATTATTTGAAAACGCATATATAGAACATCAAAATTTAACCGACGCCATGCGTTATTTGGTTAATACCTTATTTAAAGATTATGGATTGGTTATTATAGATGGCAACGATATTGATTTAAAACGATTGTTTATTCCGTATGCTGAGGATGAATTGATACATCAAACATCATTTAATAAAGTGTCCCATTCTAATGAACAGCTTCATGCTTTAGAGGGTAATTATAAAATTCAAGTTAACCCTAGAGCCATCAATTTGTTTTATATTAATGAGGGGATAAGAGAACGAATTGTAGAAACAGAAGGTAATTATCAGGTGCTCAATACAGATGTTTCTTGGAGTAAAAGTGAGCTACAAAACGTACTCTCAGAACACCCTGAACGCTTTAGTCCAAACGTGATAATGCGACCGTTATTCCAAGAGGTGATTTTACCAAACCTTTGCTATATTGGAGGCGGAGGGGAACTGGCGTATTGGTTAGAACTTAAGTCAAACTTTGAAGCGCAGAACGTCACATTTCCAATGTTATTGTTGCGTAATTCGGTATTACTCATTACCGATAAGCATAAAGAGAAACTTCAAAAATTAGATGTTTCGATTAAAGATTTGTTTTTGAATCAGTATGACTTAAAAACAAAAGTAACACAGAAAATATCGGAAATTGATATTGATTTTTCTTCTCAAAAAACACATTTAGAAGCGCAATTTGATGCTTTATATAAACTTGCTGAGCAAACCGATAAATCGTTTAAAGGAGCAGTTGCTGCTCAGGAGCGAAAACAAATTAAAGGTTTAGAGCATCTAGAAAAGCGATTGCTTAAAGCTCAAAAACGAAAATTAAGTAATTATTTAGAACGCGTTACAGAGCTTCAAGACGAATTATTTCCTTCTCAAAGTCTTCAAGAGCGAAATATGAATTTCTCTGAATTCTATTTGGATTATGGAGCAGCACTTATTCCTAAGTTAATAGAAGAATTAGAGCCTTTAAATGGGGAATTTTCTATTGTAACACTATAAAAGTAAACCTTCCAGCTATGGATTAGGAAGATTTACTTCTCTGACTAACAGGTGTTTAATGTTTTTTTTTTTAAGATTATAACGCTCCTAAAATCTAATCCCATTGTTTTTGTGTACTACTCAAACCTTGATACATTATTATGGCAGAATTTGTACCTCCTACATTATCAAGATCACTGTTGTCGCTAAAAGTGAAATTATAATTGGTTGGATCATCAATAACTCTAAAACCTAAATTTAAGTTGGTGTATATTCCTAGATAACCAGTGTTATTTGTTCTGATGTCATTCCCTTTTAATACAAAATAATGGTTGCCAGTCTGATGCACTTCTGGTAATACAGAACCTAAGTCGGAATATCCTGTAGTTGCGCTAGAGGTAGATGTTTTAACCTTTGTTGTATTTGGAATCGGGCCGTTAGCGGCATAGTATTTAAAGGCAAAAAGAAAACTGTTTGTTGGGATAGTGGCGCCATTGTCATTGGCAAATGATATGCCGTTGGCTGAACTTGATGCCGTACTAATATTGACGTCGTAATCATAGTGTTCATCTGTAGTACTCGTTTTTGTGATATCAGTTAAAGATGTGGCTAAAGTGTTGTATTCAGCTTCAGTAATTGTTATCCAGTCTCCAACTCCAGCAGTATTATAAGCCGCTTGCGAGTTAGAAAGGAAGAATGCAATATCATCAATGTTGTTTAGCATGACGTTTACAGAACTTGTGGCGGTGTTCATGCCGTTTGTTACAGATATAGTTGCATTTAAAGAGGCGTTGATTTCATAATCAAATTTTGTATTGTCATTGACCAAAACTTCTCCTGTTGTACTGTTAATGCTAAAAGCATCGATTGGTGTTTGAGATGCAATGCTAAAAGACAAAGTTCCTGCCATATCAGTGGTAATAATACCAATGAATGTTCCATTTTCCGGATGTTCGTTTATGGTGTTATTAATACTGGAAACAACTATAGGAGGAGTTGTTGGTCCATCATCGCTACTGCATGAGTTAGATAAGATAAACGTTGAAAAAAGAATGCATAAATAGACTGTTTTTTTTAAAATAGATTTCATAATATGCTGGTTTTGTGATTTAAAAGTGTGGGTCAACTTAATGACCTTGTAAACTTATAATCAAGATTTTAGATGCGCTAAAAATGGAGGTGGACAAATGGTAGACCAGTTGAAATATTAACACATATACATCAACTTTAAATGTTAAAAAAATATTCAAAAAATAGCATATCAGAAATCGTCAATCTAAAATCAATTATTACTTTTGCACATGCAACACAACAAAGTCCTAATTTTAGATTTCGGTTCGCAATATACTCAGCTAATTGCGCGTCGCGTCAGAGAGTTAAACATCTACTGCGAAATTCATCCATTTAATAAAATTCCATCAGATTCAGAAAGTTTTAAAGCTGTCATATTATCTGGTAGTCCAAATTCGGTAAGGGGAGAAGATGTCCTTCATCCAGATTTATCGCAAATTCGAGGAAAAAAACCGCTCTTAGCAGTTTGCTATGGCGCACAATATCTAGCTCATTTTTCGGGAGGTGAAGTGGCACCTTCTAATACGAGAGAGTATGGTAGAGCTAACTTAAATTTTGTGAAAGAAGATGAAGATTTTTTTACTGGTATTTCAAAAGGTAGTCAAGTTTGGATGAGCCATAGTGATACTATAAAGCACTTGCCTGCAAATGCAGTTTTGCTGGCTAGTACTCACGATGTAGAAAATGCCGCATTTAAGATAGACGGAGAAACAACTTATGCTATTCAATTTCATCCAGAAGTTTATCATTCTACAGATGGGAAGCAACTGCTCGAAAATTTCTTGGTTCATATTTCAAACGTAGAGCAAGATTGGACTCCAGATTCGTTTGTTGAAGAAACTGTAGCGGCTCTTAAAAACCAATTAGGCAACGATAAGGTTGTTTTAGGGTTGTCTGGAGGTGTAGATTCATCTGTAGCAGCAATTTTATTACATAAAGCTATTGGGGATAATTTGTACTGTATTTTCGTGAATAATGGATTGCTAAGAAAAAATGAGTTTGAAAGCGTACTTGAACAATATGAAGGAATGGGGCTTAATGTAAAAGGTGTTGATGCTTCGGCACGCTTTTTGGATGCCTTGGAAGATATAAGCGATCCTGAGCTAAAACGAAAAGCAATTGGTCGTGTGTTCATTGAGGTTTTTGATGATGAAGCTCATCTTATTAAAGATGTGAAATGGTTGGCACAAGGTACAATTTATCCAGATGTTATAGAAAGTGTTTCGGCTACTGGAGGTCCAAGCGCAACTATAAAAAGTCATCACAATGTAGGAGGATTGCCAGATTTTATGAAACTTAAAGTTGTAGAGCCATTAAAAGCACTATTTAAAGATGAAGTACGTCGTGTAGGCGCATCTATGGGAATGGATAAAAACATTTTAGGACGACATCCATTTCCTGGACCAGGACTAGCAATTCGTATTCTGGGTAGTCTAACTAGAGAAAATGTTCGTATATTACAAGAGGTAGATGCAGTGTTTATTGATAATTTAAAATCTTGGAATCTATACGATAAAGTATGGCAAGCAGGAGCGATTTTATTACCTGTAAATAGCGTAGGAGTAATGGGAGACGAGCGCACATATGAAAAGTGTGTTGCCTTAAGAGCTGTCGAGAGTACAGATGGTATGACCGCAGACTGGGTAAACCTTCCATATGAGTTTTTACAAAAGACCTCAAATGAAATTATAAATAAAGTAAAAGGTGTAAATAGAGTGGTTTATGATATAAGTTCAAAGCCACCAGCTACAATTGAATGGGAATAAATACGTTCAATATATAGATTAGGTAAATAGATTATAAATGAAAAAAATCATTCTAATAGTTCTTGTCATGTTATGCAGTATATCTGCTTTTGCACAAGATTATAAAACTCATAAAGTTAAGCAAGGAGAGACGATAGAAGATATTGCTAAGATATATTTAGTCACACCTTTCGATATTTATGCGCTTAACCCAGATGCTAAAAATAAACTAGACCTTAATACGGTTTTGATTATTCCAACATCAAGAGTTAAAAATGAACCTATACCAGAAACCGTAAGAGAAGTTATAGGTTTCAAAAAGCACAAAGTAAAGCGTAAACAGACTTTATATAGTATTTCGAAAGATTATAACGTTTCTATCGAAGACATAAAAAAGCATAATACGTACTTATATTCTGAAAACTTGCGTAAAGGTGACAGAATAAAAATCCCAAGATATAAAACTATTGTAAGCCAAGTATCTTTTAACAATACTGTAAAGAAATATAAAGTATTACCAAAGGAAGGTAAATGGCGCGTGGCTTATAAATTTGGCATTACAGTACCAGAACTTGAAGCGCTAAATCCAAATTTAGGAGACGTTTTACAACCAGGGCAAGAAGTTAATGTGCCTAATATTAGTGATAATGAAGAAAAAACTGTTGAAGAAAATTACAATTATTATACGGTTTTAAAGAGTGAAGGATACATGGCACTCAATAGAAAACTTGGGGTTACACAAGAACAGTTAGAAGCCTTGAATCCAGAATTAAAAGCGGGCGGGCTTAAATTAGGCATGGTATTGCGAGTTCCTCAAACGGCTAAGACAGAACTTGTTATAAAAGATGTAGAAAACACAAATTTATCAAACAGTCTAACTAATTTTAGTGGTAAAAAAATTGCTTTAATGATGCCTTATAGAACACATCGTATTGATGTAGATTCTGTTAAAGAGGCCAAAAAAGCCATACGAAAAGATGCCTTACTTAAAGTGTCTTTAGATTTCCATGCAGGAGCCTTAATGGCGATAGATTCTGCCAAACGTTTAGGGATATCAACATATCTTAAAGTGTTTGATACAAAAAATCAACCTTCGGAAATATCTAAAATATTAAATGATAATGATTTTTCTGAATATGATGCCGTTATAGGCCCTTTACTGTCTAAAAATCTAGATCGCGTAGCCACAGAGTTGAAGAAAGATAACGTTCCTGTATTATCGCCATTGACGATGCCAGAAAAGTTATATGACAATGTATTTCAAACCATTCCTTCAAACGATTTATTGGAAGAGACAATTATCAATTTTGTAAAGTCAGATTCATTGTCAAAGCATATTGTTATTATTTCAGATTCTAAACATAAGAGAATTAGTGATAAACTGAAACAAGAATTTCCGTTAGCAAAACAAATTTTTTCTAGAAAAAATAAGAAAGGCGAAGAGGCTTATTTCGTATATCAAACCGATTTAGAAAATGTATTTGTAAATGGAAGAAATATCGTGTTCTTAGAAACCGATAATGAAGGGTTTGCATCTAATGTTATTAGTATGATTAACGGTTTTATTTCTGATAATAAAGAAGTTGTCTTAATGACTACAGATAAAAATAGAGCATTTGAAGGACGTGAGATTTCTAATTACCACTTGTCTAATTTAAAATTTCATTACCCATCTCCTAACAAGACAACAGATATTTCTTCATCGAGAAATGCGTTTGTAAGAGCTTATAGACGACAATACAATGTTAGCCCTAATAGGTATGCTGTAAGAGGCTTTGATTTAACTTTAGATTTGTTATTACGTCTGGCTAGTGCAGATGACCTCTATCAAGCATCTTCTGGAGATATTGAAACTGAATACGTAGAGAATAAATTTAGATATTCTAAGAAACTATTTGGAGGCTATTACAACGAAGCTGTGTATATTGTGAAATATGATAATTTAACTATTGTAGAAGCCAAATTATGACATCAAAAGTGACCTATTTAGGTGGTTTAAGAACTGAAAGTACACACCTTAAATCAAACAATTCTTTTATAACAGATGCGCCAACAGACAATAATGGCAAAGGAGAAGCGTTTTCACCTACAGATACTGTTGCTACAGGATTAGCAAGTTGCATGATTACTGTTATGGGAATAAAAGCTAGAGATTTAAACGTTGATATGACAGGCACAACGGCTCATGTCACCAAAACAATGGCTAGTGATCCTAGACGTATTTCCAAAATTGAAGTTGTATTAGACTTCCCTTTCGAAGCTGATAAAAAAACAAGAACAATTTTAGAACGTACAGCAAATACTTGCCCTGTGCATTACAGTTTACACCCTGATATCGAAAAGGATATCACTTTTAACTGGAACTAATGTTATTAAGAATTTTAATTGTTGTATTGAGTGTACTCATTGTCCCCGAAAACAATGAGGTTAAGATTCCGTGGAGTGAATCAAAAAAACTAACCTGGGCTGATTTTAGAGGTCCTGTAGACACCAATACAGATGCCGTCGCAGTCACTGCTTCTGGAATTACATTCTCATTTTCTGTTAAGGAAAGTAATAAGAGATTGGTGAGTTTTAAAGCACAAGCCAATGCACATTTTTACCCAGAAAAATCATGGTATATAAAGGCCAAAGGTGATGATCATATTTTAGCACATGAACAGTTACACTTTGATATTACAGAATTGCATGTAAGGATATTACGCTATCAAATTTCAAGACTTAAAATGTCACAACAGATTAAAGAAGATCTTAGGCGTGTTCATGTTAAAGCTAATGAAGATCTCGCAAAAATGCAGAATGCTTATGATACTCAAAGTCAGAATTCAATCAATAAAGAACAGCAAGCCATTTGGTCGGAGTTTGTGAAATCTGAACTTAAAAAATTTGAAGACTTCAAGTCTCAGTAGGGTCATGCTTCAACCTGATAAAACCTTTCTTATAAAATTAGCGCATACCAGAATGCCATATGGTAAATACGAAGGTCGCTACCTTATCGATTTACCTGAGCATTATATTGTATGGTATCATAATAAAGGGTTTCCAAAAGGGAAACTAGGCGATATGCTTACTCAAGTATATGAGTTGAAATTAAATGGTCTTGAAGATTTAATTAGAGACATTCAGAAACGCTATCCTAAATAAAGTCTCACTTATAGGTTTTAGAAAGTTCCTGTAAAACGTGTATAGCTTTGCTAGCATCCTTAGAGTCTACAAAAATATGATCGTGATAGTAACCAGCAACGACATTACAACTGATATTATTTAGGGCTAATTCGTTAGAAAAAACTGCCGTTAAGCCCACAGCATCTAACGATGAGTGTATCATTAATGTGATCCATGAAGATACGTAATCATAATTAAGACCTAGTGCGTCTGCTTTGCTTTGTTCTAGAACAACAGTTGTGCCTTCAATTTCTTGAAATTCACAAATAGTATCGTCTCTTTTTATTCGGTCTAAATTCTTAACTGTACAAAACACATAATTGCCTTTATGCAGTTGAGGTGTCATACCCTTTATAAGTTGAACTAAATTGGTTTCTCCAGACATGTTTATTGCTTTTTAAGGTCTAATCTCATTTCTAACTGACTTAGGTGATGCTTAAGGCCAATGGTTTGTAAAAAGGTATTGGTAGACTTAGATTGCTCATCAACATTGATAATAGATAAGTCTGGACTAAATGTTTTTGAAATATGCAGTATAATTGATGATGCTATGTTTTGTCTTCGGAAACGTGCATTCACAGCTATTTGCTGTAGTCGTTTACTTTGTGCATTATAAATAACATAGCCTACAAGAGTTTTGTTAATGAAAGCTCCAAAAATATGATTGTTGCTTTTTAGTTTGTTCAAAACATGAGGTGCATTTTGCCACGTGGGAGTACTATCCCAAAACGATTCCATTAGTTCCCAATCATAGTATAATAATTCTCTAATTTCAACAGCATTTGACACTTTAGAAATAGTAACATTTCCTTTATAGCAATGCAACATTCTCTTCGTTTTAAAACCTACTTTCTCATAAGATTTTATAGCTTGAGTATTAGTTGAAATGACTTCTAAAACAATGGCATCTACATTTTTTTCTTTTAAAACAGGAATGATAAAATCGTACATTCTAGCCGTTAAACCATGTCCTCTTTTTTCGGGAATTACACCTGTTCCACCATTATATACCAACTTGGAAGTGCCTACGGTTTGGATGCCATGACATATAAATCCTACGAGCTTATCTTTATCAAATGCACCAACTGAAATATTTAAATCGGTATGATCTGCTAGCAGTTTATATTGTAACTGCTCTAATGTAAGCCGAAATGGTATAAAATAATCTGAAAAGGCCAGATTGAATGTGGCTAATAGCTGACTGGTTGATATATTTTTTAGAACATTTATGGTCATAAGAACAGGTCTATTTATTGTTTTAATTCTGCGATTTGTTGCTCAGCATAGTTCTTGTACTGTGTATCTCCCAAAGCAATGACCTTTTCATAGTAAACAATAGATTTTTTTGCATCTCCCTTTAATTTATAACAATGGGCAATATTAGATAAAACAATAGCGTCTTTCGAATTTATCTTTTCAGCTTTAAAGAGGGACTCAAGACCTTTATCATATGCTCCCGTTACCATATAAGTTAAAGCAACATTAGATAAACTCTCAACATGATTTGGATAATAATTTAAAATCTCTTCGGCAATGGTTCTCATGTTATTCAGTAATTTATCATCTCCAGTATTATACAATTGTACCTGGTAGGTTTGAATAGATGACAAGAGTAAAGATTTACCATCTTCTCTGTTTTCATCGTTAGTCCAAGTCCAACGATTATCATTTTGAGAAGAATGTTTTACGGTTTTAATAATTTCTGATGTAAATGCTGCCCAATTTTTGGTTTGCCCTAAAGCATATACTTTTCCAAATCTCATATCTAAACGGTCAGGAAATAAAGCAATGCCTTTATCAATGGCCTCCATTGCATTTTGAATATCTTTCGCATTATAAATGATCTGACCTCCTAAATAACCAGCTGTTTGATTAAGGCTGTCTTTTAGTGCCAAACCATCTCCATTGGGTTTATCGTTGGTTAATGCAATAACCTCTTGTTTAGATTTGAGAAAATAATAGTTAAAAAAACTCGTATAAAGTTCTGGGTCATTAGGGTTTGACGTTTTCCATTGTTTAAGAACTTTTAGTTGACTAACCGTATCATTGGTCTTACAATGTTCTAGAAATTCGTTGTAAAAATCTTGTGACCAAGCTAATTGTGATAGCCCAATGATGCTAAAAAAAAGTATGAGTTTTTTCATTTTATTTATTTAAATATATATTATTTATTGATTAAGTATGCCCATGTAGGCTTTCCAAACGCCAACGTTAGTTGCGTATTGTTTTGCCATAACACGGTTAATTTGTGCTAAATGAGCCAAATCATGAACAACCCAAGCTGATAACAATTGTTGTAAGGTAACGACTCCGAGTTCTGGATGAATACCAGTTTTATTGAGCTCGTCGACACCTAAATTAAGTGATTTTAACGTCATAAGATTTTGGTCTCTTAGTATTTTGAATGTGTTTAGTAATTCTGAAATTGGTCTATTTTGATCTTCACGTTGTTGTGCAAACCGATCGTAGGGTTCAAAGGTTTTAGTATTGGATGTGCTTAAAATAATTTTGGCACGTGCCATCCAGTCTGTTTTTTCTCCATGAATAAAATGACCAATAATGTCATAAGGACTCCAAGTATTTTCACCTTCATTGGATTTTATCCAAGGTTCTGGTAAACCATTAAGCAAAGAACTTACAGTTTCAGGAGTTCTTTCAAGGATATTAATAGCCTCATTTAAATTGAATGTTATCATAGTTACTTTATTGCATATTTAATCTAGTATAAAAAATTCATCGCAAACGTTTCTAAATTTAATATTACTAAAATTAGTTAAAGCCTGATTACATGGTGTATGTCCTAATTCATCTTAGTAAATTCCATAATCCAATTGGTTTCCCATTGGCTGTTTTTCTCATCAAAGTAGGCTTGTTTCCATAGTGCTGTATTTTCGGATGGTTTTGTCCAAGTAAACCGTAATTTGTAGGAACGACCTTCATAAGTTTCTTCACCATAAAATTCACCAATACCGTTTTTAAATTCGCCAACAACCTGTTCTTTTAAATAATTTTCGGGATGTGCAGTGTCTGCCCAATAGATCGTCCATGAGTTGGTTTTTGGGTTTACCATTCTAATGCTAAATCCGATAAAATCATCTCCAAAATGTGATGATTTCATTTCATCCATCAAACCTAATCCATTAAGAAATGGTTTGGTTTGCATTTCGGCTTGAAACTCAGTCCATTCATTACAATTATTAAGGCGTTCTTTTAATTTTTTATTTAGGACGGTCCACTTTCCAATAAGGAAGTTAAAGTCGTAAATATCTATGTTGGTTGCGTTCATTCTCGAGCGTATAGATTAGCGATGTTAGTTAATTGTCCATTTTTAAATATCAGTTTGGATTGGCTTAAAAATATGGTGTCTCCATCGTGGCGAAAGCCATCACTATCAGACGGATAATGACCTTTTAAAATACTATCAATTTGATGCCTCGATTGATCAGATTTAGATAAGATTTCATCAATGATACGAATGTCATATTCATGATTTTGAATATCCCATGTCTTTGAAGATACTTCATAATCGTAATCTAACTTTCGTAAATAGAAATAGCACAATAGTATTATAAAAGAAAGGCATGCAATCCAGAATAGTGACTTGTAAGTTTTCATAGTTGAAATTATAATTATTTTCCGAATGGGATGAGTTTTTCTATTTCAGGTTTAAATCCAATATTTTCTTCTAGTTGAGCGATTAATTGTCTGGCTAAGGTTAATGGATGATTTTGAAAATCGACATCGTAAATAGCGTCTTCAGATTTGTTCATTAATGTTCCTTCGGTGAATGAACTATCGTAAGGATCCGAAAACCAATTTTCAATGCCATCATCTCCAAATGAAATTTTTCCTTCACCTAGAAGTTTATCTACAATTACAGTGTCTCGCATTCCAGTCATTCCAATCTCAGGAGCTTGTATTTTCACCACATAACTGCAGGTCTTAAAAGGAATCGTCAAGGATGCTAAATAAACCATCCCAGTAGGTTCTTGAGGAATTTTGAATATAGTTTTTACAGCAGAATGTGTTTTTAGCTGCGTTGTATCTACTAAAACTAAGCCGCCATTGTGTTGAACTATTTGATTTCTATAGAAATCTCTAAGAGCATCTTTATTTTTTATCGTTGGCAAATCGGGTTCTAAGTCAAAGAAATGTAAAGACAGCGCAATACTTTGCTCTGGGTTAACCCATTGTTTAATAGTCTTATTGTCTTGTTGTTTTGTCCAATTAAGATTAGGAATTGTCAGTGAGTTGATATTAGCTTTTTTTTTGTTGAAGAAGTTTATCATTTCGTTTTATAATGTTGGCTATTCGTTCTTTTCTATAGCTACTAATTTAGTAAAAGAAAACAAAGAATCTAGCTTAATTGAGATGTCATTCTAATGAAGAATAACTTAAAGTAAATTTATTTATAATCTTTATGCCTATAATATTTTGGGCTTGAATCTATCCTTACATGCAGCCAATGAACTCCTAAACCAGCTGTACTTAGCCATTTTTTATCTTCTCCAAGAAATTGAGAAAAGGTCGTTCCTACTTTTTTCCAGAATGATAAAATCTGTGATTTAGGTGCATGGCGTAAGAATAATGCTAAATGTGCGTAGTGTTTTGCTTCTGAAATTTTCGTAGGTACAACCAGTTGCGCATCACCTCTAAGATTAGGAAAGCTAACAGCATCCTCGTGTGGCGTAAAGTACTTTTCGAAGCGAGAACTATTGGCAACCAAATACTTTAAATTAGAGCCTTCAACAAGAACAAATTCGAAATCAAAATCGAGTTCATTTTTATTGATTGGCTTCACTTCCCAAAAGAAGCCTTTAAAATCACAGGTTCTTAAAAGTTCTGTATAAAATGTACAGAACTCAACCGAGTTTTGAATGAGATCTATCCAATCACGATAACTAATGGTTTTACCATCATTATGAATTTGAAACTTTAGAGTCCCTTCGTTTAAAATGTCGGTTTGAAATGTCCACATCATGTTGTTAAGGTTTAGGTCATTTAGAAGGTATGCGGAATGAAGACCATAAAAGGAACGTTAGTTTTATTGAATCACTAATTTTTTAGTTGCCTTGCCTAAATTGGTTTTAATTTCAACATAATAAAGGCCTGAAGCAAGTTTTGATGTATCAATAATCAGGTTGTTAACTGTACGAATTAATTTCCCTAAACTATTATAGATATTTACGGTATTTAATGTAGTTGCGTCATTCAACTCAATTGTAACTTCTTCTTTAGCGGGGTTGGGAAACATACTAATTTGGGATTGAATCAAATCGTTCACAGACAGTAATGCGCTCAAATTGTAAATTCTGGTGTGCCCAGAATTATCTCCATTTCCGTCATTTCTTGATGCACCAATAGCAAGTGTACTAGCGTCTTCAGACAAACTTACACTCCAGCCAGAGTAATCTTCATTCGCTTCACCAAAAATATTAGTTCCTATTTGGGACCAAAAACCACCTACGTTTTTAAAAATTCGTGTACGTCCTTTGTCAGTAGACCCACTCATACTGCCTATTTCTCCAATAGCCAATATGTCTCCATTGGAAGATAAGCTCACGCTCCAGCCTGTTCGATAGTAAGCTATTTCTCCCATAATAGCACTACCAATTTGATGCCATATTCCAGATTCGTAATTAAAGACTCTAACACGTCCACGTTGAATAAAAGCATCGCTATAATCAGGTTCTCCAACAGCTACAGTATTACCATCAGATGAGATGGCAACGTCACTAATGTCTAACCCAGATACATTGTCGCCTATAATTTCGTTTCCTAGTTGTGTCCATTGACCTGCAATGTTCTCATAGATAAATACCGAATCGTAGTTGGCGATTACAATCCTATTGCCATCTGAAGATGCATTTACGCTAAGCCCAGAATGACCTGCAAAAACAGAACCTTCAATGTTATTTCCAAGTTGGCTCCAAGTGCCCGAATTATATTCAAATATTTGAATAATCCCGGACTCAGGTGGAGGAGGGGTTCCTAATCCTGGTATTCCAATGATCACTTTATTTCCATCGGCTGATAAGCTAACGCTATAACCAAAAGTACCTACGCCAGTATTATTTGTAATAATATTACCTTTCTGTGTCCAAAAACCGGTTACAGCATCGTAAGTATATAACCTCACAGCATTAGACCATCCACCTATTGCTAAAGTGTTACCATCTGCAGATAGACTTACATCATAAGCACCAATGCCTTCAAAATTAGCACCATTTTGATCTGTTCCATATAAACTCCAAACCCCATTATTGTTTTTAAATACACGGATATTTCCTTGTCCTCCAGCATTTCCAATACCTACGCAAGCAACAACGGTCCCATCAGAAGATATACTCGTTTTATTTCCAAAAAGGTTACCAGCGCTTAGACCATCTATGTCATCTCCAATTTGAACTTGCCCTTGAATAGATATGACAGTTCCTGTTAAAATCAATAATGCTAACCTTTTTTTTATTCTAAGCATCATAGACTATCTAATTTAGTTTTTTTTCCCAATCGTCATTTGATATAATCTCTGTGAGTTCTAATACTGTTGTTTTTCCGTTAGGGTAGTTCTTTTCCATTTTAACTAGTCCTAACCCTTGAGCATAGTAACTATATTGATAGTATTCATCGTCATAATTGGCGCCTGGGATTTTGGTTTTATAAACCCCTTTAAATTTGAGAACGGGATAGTCTTTTCCTAGGATGGTTAAGACCTCTTCTTTCAAAAAAGTTCTGCATTTAGAGAACGACACTTTTCCGTATGTTCCATCAATATACTCTGATGAGTAGCAGTAGGTTTGATCTTTTTTCCATTTAAAAACATCTACTTCTTTTAGATTGTTTTTGATAACTTCTATTTCTCCAATTTTATTCCAGTGGTAACTAATAAACTTTAAAACTTTTGATCCATCAGAGTTGAACTCTTCTACAAAGAATTCATATTTTTTAAGATCGTTTGAATAGGCTTCTGTTATCAAAGTGTTTTTCTTGGTGTTTGATGTTAATTTCCAATATTCTGTTTTCGAAGTATCAGACTTACATTCATATTTAAAAATGATACTTGTGCTTAAATCCGATAGCTGAAAATAATACGCCTTCGTGGAGTCGTTTTTTAGAAAAAATAGTGCAGTAAGAATTAAAAATGATTTGAAAAATTTCATAATAATTGACTATGTTCTTGTTTGGATTTAAGTTAGTAAATATATATGAAACTATAGAATAATCTGAAAGATTTTAACTTAGTTGATTTATGTTTGCTATGGCGCATTCTCTTCTATGGTTTTTTGAACACACTTCAAAATACTAATGAACTTTTCGAATTGTTTCATGTCTTTAATTCCATGGGCAGGAGTTAAGATAATTTTATTCGTTGGTTTAGCCATGGTTCCAATGTAGAGTTTTTCATTAGCTATATTTTTGATGAAAATTTCATCTGAAACGATATTTTTTATGATGTCTTTATCACCACCAAATAAAAATTGATTTCTAACAGATTTTGGTATCAAAACTACTCGACTTGGTATAAGAAAATCTAAGAATCGGTGCCATAAAGATTTTGGAAAAGCACTAAATTTAATAGTGTAAGTTTTATTTAAATGAAGTGTAATTCTGAAAGGTTCAGTACCATAAGTTGCTCCTTTAACAGCGTTTAGGTTGATACTAATTTTTGTTCCGTCTATTTCTATAATGCCTTTTTTTTGCTGGAAAGAATGTTTACCAACAGGGCTATTAAAACTCTTCTCAGATTCTGCAGAATATTTACCGTAATATTTTTCGGTTATGTCCTGTATAATACTCATTGGTTCAAAGGGTTTTCTAAATAGCTATATTTTTTTAGGCGGTGAAATTTCGTCAATAAAAATTAGTCCATCAAAATTTTCAGACAAAATCATTTGATTAGAACCATTTAAGTCAATGAATGTATCATTTATGATGATATCATTAAATAACCAATTTGTGTTTTTATTGGCTTTTTTTGGAATGTTCAAAAAACCAACTCTAGAGCTTAGTCGATGTATGACATGTTTAATATCTAGACCAATATCTGATACTGGTTTTAGTTGCTCTTCTTGTCCACGGTTATTAAAAAAACTTCCTTTACCAGCAAACACCCCTATAGCATACATTTTAGAACCATATTTTTTTTTGAGAAATTCTCCCATAACTTCTTCCTTGCCATTATGTTTCGAAATATGAAAATTATGAGCAATCACTATTACTTTTTGATTTTTGTAAATAGTTTTTAAAAGCCAATCCATATTAGAATACATCATAGAGTCTCGTGCTTGCCATCTTTTACTCCAATCTTTGTCTTTCACAAAAACCAAAAAGTATTCTAGATATTTTATACGGTTTTTAATAGTTCTTATGACTAAATGAGATGTGTGATCTAAATATTGATTGTCTAACAGTTCAATAGATGAAAGTTGTTGTTTATAATCTTTTATGAGTGTATTGGTAGAATTGTTTAAAGAATCAAATATTGATTTTCTATTGGTTAGTTTCTTTTTTTCTTCGGAAAAACGAGCTTCTAAGCGTGACAATTGATTGGCATCAAGACCTAATCTTTTTAATTCCGTTTTCATGAGGTTCTCAAACGAATTGCCAGTACGCTGAACATCGAAACCACTTATTGAAATGTCGTTTGCTTTTATATACTCCATAAGATCCACAAACTCTGATGTTCGCCATCCACTAAAAAAACCATAGGTCATTTCAGTAGGGTTTAAGGTCTCTTTTTGCAAATTGATTGAAATGAGTTCTCCTAGTCCAGATTCAAAAAGGATGACATTAAAATCCAATTTTTCGTGTAATGCTTTTATTAAATCATTCCTTGATTCAAATATTTCTTTCGAGCCATGATTTGGTTCTCCTAGAAGCACTATTCGTTTGTTTTTAACTTGTTTAAGAACAGGATTCCAGTTGCCATTTTTATAGCTGGTATTAACATTAATAGATTTAATGTTTTTGTTTATGTAGGTCGAATCTGGAACTTGTAGTGGTTGTGCACTAACTAATAACGTACATAAGATGAGTATAATTGAGAAAACGCGGTTATTGATCATTTCTATTCAGTTTACTAAATAATGATACGTATTTAATTGAAATGTTACAATTTTTTTCAAACTACCGCGTAATAATCTACTCCTCTTAATAGTTGTTAATCTTGCTTAGAACTATGTTTGTAAAGAACTATATTTGAAGAAAATTTATTCGAACGGATGAAAGTTAAGTTGACTAGTAAAATAATTAGTGAAATTGGAGTCAAAGAGAAATATTTGCGAAAAAACCACTATAATAGTCTTAAAGTGTGGTGGGCAAGACGACCTACAACTGCCATGCGTTCTCTCCTGATTCTGGAAATGTTCAAACGTAAAAATAAGGGCCCTCAAGTGGATCTTAGCTTGATTTCAGATACTAATCCGGCGCCGAAGTATTTCAAGAAATTTTCCGAAGATTTTAAAACCTCAGATTTAAAAGTGCTTGATGTTTTTGCAGGTGGAGGTTCGATACCTTTTGAAAGTTCTAGGTTAGGTTTTCAAACGTTTTCTGCTGAATTAAATCCTGTTGCTTCATTATTACAAGACACAATATTTAATGCCATCGAGGTACCCGATTATTCTGAAAAATTGAGAAATTCTGGGACAATTATTATTGAAAACTTAAATAAAAAGTATGCTAAGTATTTTGATCTAAATGGAGATGTCCCATATGTGATATATTGTTCGAAAATCTCAAAATGTGTTAATTGTAATTCTGAAATTGATTTAAAACGTCTGAAGTATTTAAGCAAGAAAAAGAAGAAAACAATTTATTTTGACCATAATGAAACTATAGTTGAGGATACACAGGACACCACTACAAATAGTAAAATAAAAGGATTTGAATGTCCAAAATGCGGAGTAGTTAACAGCTTTAAGGATATTAAAGATTACTGTGTAAACAATACATTAGGTTATAGGCCTTTTGCCATATGCTATCATAATGAAAAAGAAAAAAAAGCATATAGGAAAATTGATAGTAGAGATGGTGAGGATCTAAACAAATATAAAGCGTCTATTGCATTAGAATTAGATAGACTAGAGCAATTACTTCCAAAAAATATAGTTACAAAAAAGGGAGGCGTAATAAACCCAACATTATATGATTTAAAAATACCGTCAGATTTTTTTACCGATAGACAGCTTGTTATTTTGTTAGGTTTAATTGATGAAATCATAAATGAATACAATCGACTACTCAAAGTGTACGATTTAAAAACAGCTAAACAAATAGTATTAGGCCTTACTTCGCTTGTTGAATTTCTTGTAGATTGGAATAGCAAAGGAACAATGTGGATAGCTCAAAATGAGCAAACGGGGAGGAGTTTGGCTGGACCAGGAGTAGGAATGAAATGGGATTTTATTGAAGTGAATCCATTTTATAAATCGGGTTCAAATCTTAGATCTAAGTTAGATAGAGTTTGTAATACGTTTATGGCAATAGATTTAAAGCATAAAGTTGAGATTATCAAAGGATCATCAACAGCATTGCCTTTTAAAGACGAGTATATTGATATTGTACTTACAGATCCACCTTATTTTGATTCTATAGACTATACAGGACTTAGTGAATTCTTTAGACCTTGGTTTGAAGTTATTATAAAACATACATTTTCAGAGTCTGCAAATTTAGAGAACGACCATAACTCTGAAGCTATTGTTGATCTCGCAAATGGAGGAAAAAATGGTAAAGATCAGAATCATTATCAAAGTTTAATGACAGGCGTTCTAAAAGAAGTCAATAGAGTACTGAAATCTAATGGAAAGGCACTTATGCTTTATTCGCATAAAACCTTTGAAGGTTGGAAGGTTATTGGTGAAGCCATTAGAGATGCAAATTTATTTATTGATGAATGCTTACCACTGGAAATGGAGCGTATTGCCAGACCTAGGGCAATGTCTTATGAAGCCCTAAATGGTGTTATTGTTTTTAAAATGAAAAAAGACAAAACACATATTAAAAGCGTATCAGATGACATCTCAGCTCTCGATATCGAAGTACAAAAAGGAGAGATATTGGAGAGTCATAAAGTCATTTATTTGGCGGCTTTGGCTTGCAAGGATATGATTCTCAATGCAAAGTGTTTCGATGATGCCTATAGAGACGTAATTAGGGATTATTCTAAAATTTCAATACACAGAAATAGTGGTATTTATGACGATATTACAAGAACATATCTGTCTAAATATTTGAATGAGAATGAGGTCGATACAAATTTGTTGATTGCTAACGGGCTCTATACAGAGAAACGTAACCAAATCATTCAATTAAATGAGATTGACACGCAATTATTACCCGAAAACACGCAACTTTATAAAGCTATAGCTTTATTTGAAGAATTTAAAAGAAATAGTAAGACAAAAGCTCAAATTGATGAGAATGATAGAGCGGTTATGATTGAGATATTTTCGACTTTGAGTGGTTTAAACCTCAATACAGTCTCAAAACGAAGTAGTAATGAAATCGTTAAAGTTTCACGACTTATTCTGTCAAAGATTTAATGTGGTCTATAGTCTTTAATATTGGCTAACTGTTTTAGCATTTGGCCAAATTCATTTTCATAAGTTACCTCAAATGTAAATGCTCTTAACTGCTCAAGTTTCATGGCATTAATATGACTTTCTATGGCTGCTTTTACTTCTATTGCTTTTGCTTCAATTCGTTGAATTGAATGCTGAACTTTTTCCTTTATGACTAAAGCTGAAAGCTCAAGGAAATTATCGAGCACTTCTTTTATTGGACTCAGAAATAGTGAATTATTAAGACCATTAATATAAGCTGCTTTGTGCCGAGAACTCTCTGGAAAAACATCTTCATAATTATGTAATAGGTCAATGATAGTTTGATGATTAAAGCTGTCAGAGATGAGTAAGAAAGATAAATGTTCATAGAACAAAAACAGAATAGGTAAATGGTGGTCAGAAAAATATTGGTAGGCTTCACTATTGTTCTTCCAATCCAATAGTGATGGAAAGGTTACCAATCCTGCGCGACACTCATTATCTTCATATTGATCTAACCATTTGATGTAAGACGCTTGTTTTATGACATCCTTGACATTAGGGGCTTTTTGACTTCTGCCAAGCCGAAAACTCTTGGCGTCGCAAACGATGATGTTATTGTCAATTTTTACAGTTACATCTTCTTTGTTAGACTTTTGTTTTTGTAATGCAGTATCACTAAAACCAATTCTTTGGGCCCATTCGCATACAAGGGATTCCACCAGCTTTGAATATAGTGTTTCTTGAGAGGAATCATGCCCATAAAATTCTGGAATATAGCCTGAATGCACTAATAAAAAAGCCAACTCATTATTAGATAGGGTTTTTAGTGTTTCTGTAAATGCGATTTCAACGGCTTCTGTATCTGGAGCTGTACTCCAATCTGTAACATTAGTTTCGATAAATGTTTCAATGAAGTCGTAACTTTTTTTTCGTTGATTTACATCTAACTTCAAACCAAATATGTCCTGTATTTTATCTTCCATTAATTTTTTTAAGCCCTATTTTGATGTTTAAGTTTTGGATATAAGCGAAAGATAATGAATTGAAATGAATTCTATTCAGAGGGGTTTAGAGTAGTTAAATGCTTGTTTTGATGACATTTATAAATAGACACGATGGGTAGCTATAGAAACAATTAAACAGATAATTATGAAACTAGAACCAACGGTTGAAACCGTTAAAAAAGAATTAAGTTATTCTGGACATTCGGAACAATGTGGGCATTTTGTAGGCCATCCTAGCGAACCATGCGAAAGATGCGGATTTTCTTATTACAGTCATACAGGATGATAATTTGAGTGCCATATCTTGTAAAGATTAAACGTAATTTTACGGTAGTCAGAATAAAAAGTAAACGCTTGCAAACCTTTAGTTCAAAAAAACGGGAAGTGTTTATAGTGGTTTTAATAAGGACGAAATTGAGTTAATATCTTTCGGCAAAATAGTCTTCATGTGTTTCAAAAGTATATGTTGTTATTTTGCCTGTTATGGCGTTCATTTTAAAATGGTAGTCTATTTCAGGAAAACAACTAGGTCCTGCAATACTACCTTTTCGAACCACGGTGTTGGTCGACCAAAAAAGTGATTCCGTTTTCTTGTCGAACCACAATTCTATAGTTAGGTTTTTTGAGGGTATTTTTCTACGAATTAACTCTGAATGTACAGAGTCTATAGGTATTATTATATCTACAAATTCTGCTCTTGGAAATTCAATGTCTTTAATGGTTTTTCCGTTGTTGTCGATCATTACATTTAATCCAATTTTTTCAATTCCAATTTCAGGGTTTTTAAGCTGATAAACTACAGAGTATATTGGGAAAGCCGAAATGGTATCACAATCACTCCTTTTGTCTTCTTCACCTAGAAGTGACGAAATGTTGTCCTTGGTTTTAATCGTTTCAATGTCTGTAAGCCTATTAGATAGCACATTAGCATGATCAAATTCTAGCTTTTGAAAATTATCATTACCTAATCTGTTTTTAAGATAAGAGATAACATTGTTTTTTACATCGATTGGAATGTCATCCAAATTTTGGATGTCAGCAGAATAACAACTATTTATATGTTTGTAGCTTTCAGGTTTTGAGACGAATTGAGGGTAGTTTTTACGAGCATATTTATTGCATGAAGCCAATAACAACATCAAAAATAATAATCCAATATTTTTTATTGTATTCAGGTTCATCTGCAATGTGGTTTGTAGTTTTTTATGGCGTTAATTACTTCTGCTGTCTTATAAATTAATTCAATCTCTCCATCAATTCTCATGATCTTGCAATTAAGTTGTTTGATCCAATTGTTATGAATTTTTAGAGATCTACCTTCAAAATTAGGGTTTTCATATTGATTGGCCCATTCTAAAAATGCCTCTGAATTCTGTTTAATGCTTTTATTCGTTATCAGTCGTTTTCCATAGCGTTCAGCTTCCCTATTTTTAAGCCGTTCCATTCTTTTTTCATTATCTAATGTTATAAAAACAACTATGTCGAATGCCGTTTGCCATTCTATTCCCCAGCGCACCATTGAGCCACTCACAACAACGTTCTCGAATGTTTTAAAATCGGCTTTCAGATTTTGATTTCGTTCGTCTAGCGGTATTTTTTCTTGAAATGGTGGTTCGGTATTTTTCCAATAATAGTGGTCAACATCTAAATGTTTAAACGCTATTTGTCTTTCAATTTCGTTTCCTAAAGTTGTGGTTCCAGAACCAGAAGCTCCAAATATCAAAACCTTCATTTTAAAAGCCTGTTTTATTGGTATTCATATTCAAAAGACATTTTTTTATCGGTCTCTAGACTTTCTATTACAAGACTATCAATGAGCTGATTCTTATTAAGGAAATAGGTCAGTTTGTTTTTTTCTTTCATAATTTCACCGCAACAAAAAATCATTTTTCCTCTATAATTAATAAAGGCTTCGAGTTCCATTTTGTGTTCAACGACCCAATTCTAAAATTTTGCTTCTTTAGATTGAGCTTTAACGATAGAAATGGTTAAAAAGAATAAAACTAGAACTAAAGTATAGCGTTTTTTGTTCATAAATTTAGGTTATGGTATACAAGGCTATATAATTAATTTTATTCGTTTATAGAGGCGACACATCAATTCCATTTATCACTTTTTTTAATGATTTTTTTTAAAACGTTTATGTCTATATCTTCTAGTTTTTTGATATAAAGACAACCTCGTCCTGTTTTGTGTTTGCCCAACTGATTTAGGAGCGCTTCTTCCTCATTAATGTCATACATCACATAAATAGTGAGATTCGCTTTTCCAGGTGAAAAACCAACATTAAACCATTCGAATTCGTCACCATTTTTTCTTTTGTAAGCGTATTTGCCATAACCCACAATGCGAGCTCCCCAAATTTTAGGTTCTTTCTTTGTTATGTTTCTTATAAGATCAACCAATAGCTTACTATCTGCCTTTCTAGTGGCGTTGTCTATGTTATCTATAAATGCATCAACATTTTTGTTGGTTTCCGAATTGACTAACTTTTTCATCTGTATAGAATAAATGTACTTTAGTTAAAGATACAAACTATTCTAGAATGAAATGTTTATTGGTTGTATCCCAATAGGTCATCAATAGTATTGGCAGTTACCGAGTGATAATTAGCTCGGGCTTTGTTATAGATTGCTAAGGCGTCATCAACCTTGTCATTTCTTTTAAAAGCCTTGTACAATGTAGATACATACCAACGTCTTCCTACGCGAATTAAAAAGTCTTCAATATGTTGGTCTACGTCATTTCCGTGATAATCATGGTTAATGGCTTGTTCATACCAAACCATAGCAATATGAGAATTACTAGAATTAGTTAAATCGAAGGCATCGTCCAAACGTTTTAAATCTTCGGTAGTAATCGTTTCAGGGAAATTTCTAATGAAATGTACCCATTCTTGCGTAGTCCAATTAGAAGTTTTTGACGCATCTACAGTTTTATTATCTATAAAAGATTGTAAAGTGTTTTTGGCATTCTCAAACTTGTTAGATACGATAATGGCCTGGTTATTTGGAACACCAGCTTGATACACCCATTCGTCTACATTAAAATCAATCCCATTAGGTTCTAATAAATTTGAATTAAGATAATCTATAAAGCCTTCGGTTGTTACGGTAGAAAAAGCATTGGTCTTAAAATAATTTTTTAGAAAGGCATCAAATTTATCTCGACCTACTTTCTCCTCTAAAGTTCTCAAGAACAAATAACCTTTGTCATAAGCAATACTGTTCATGCCATCGTCAGGATTTTTATCAGTTAAATCCAATTTTAATTTGGTCATTTCTGGTTCGTCTTTAAAGCCTTCAACTTCTTCTTCCAAATCTTGCCTTCCAATTAATGCAATCATATTAGCGCGATCTTTTCCGTAGAGGGCTTCCATGATTCTAATTTCAAAATACACGGTAAAACCTTCATTAAGCCAAAAGTCATTCCATGTGGCATTGGTTACTAAATTTCCAGACCAAGAGTGGGCGAGTTCATGAGCTATTAGTGATGTTAAGCTCTTATCACCAGCAATAACAGTAGGTGTAGCGAAAGTAAGTCTTGGGTTTTCCATACCTCCAAATGGAAAGCTAGGTGGCAAGACGATCACGTCAAATTGATCCCAATCATAATCTCCGTATAGGTTTTCGGCAGCAACTACCATTTTTTCCATGTCACTAAACTCGGCTTGAGCTTTATCGACCATAGATTTTTCAGCATATACACCAGTTCTGTTACTTACTGCTTTATAGGCAATATCGCCAACAGCTAAAGCCATAAGGTAAGGTGAGATTGGCTGTTTCATCTTAAACGTGTAAATACCATCAACGGTTTTTTCTTTTGGATTTTCGGCACTCATAACTGCCATAAGTTCTTTTGGTACTTTCACAGTGGCATCGTAGGTAATTCTAATTTGAGGACTATCCTGAATTGGAATCCAGGAGCGAGTTAAAATGGCCTGACCTTGTGTAAATAAAAATGGATGCGTTTTATCTGCTGTCTGTTGCGGATTTAACCATTGCAAGGCTTCTGTTTTATCTGTTGTTTTGTAATGAACCGAAATTTGCTTGGTATCATTTTCGATGCTTATATGCAAAGCCTGTCCTAACTGTTCATCAAAGTCTCCAAGATTAAAATTGGTAGCTTTTCCATCGGCTTCAACACTTTCAATTTCCAAAAATTTTGAATCTAAAATAATTTCAGAAGCATTGTTAGTATCAATGGTGTAAGTGGCTGTTCCGTCAATAGTTTTAGTTGTAAAATTAACATCTATATTTAAATCTAAATGCTTGATTACAGACTCGTTAGGTTTGGCGTATGAATGTGATTCTTCAACATATTTGGAAGCTGTATCTTCTGTTTTTTTATCGGTTTCACAGCTCATTGTTAATACGATTAGAGCGTATAAAAGTGTTTGCTTTTTCATAGTTTTTATTCTGAATATATTTCTCCTCGATGAGGTTTAAGTGCATCTCTGATAGGTTTCATTTCATCATCTGTAACAACCATAAATGCAACAGAATGGATGTTAGAGCGTTGTTCAAACCCAGTAATATTAAAGTTGGTATTTTGAATAACGCAATATTCTTTTAAATGTTTTTCGTGGTGTTCAGCAATTTTTAAAGCATCGGGGCCTCGAAAATCCCAAATTAGTTTTAGTTTACGCATTGGCGACAGATGTTCCTTCTTCAGCAAAATTTTTGAAATCTTGCATATATTTAAGTGTTTGCTTTTTAAATGAACTTGGCATTAAAAACAACATAATTCTCATCACCAAATTTAGTGGTAAAAATTCACTTTTGGAAGTCCATTTTGTAAATCCGTCACTTGTCTTCTCAAAATAATTTCTTTGAACGTTATGAACGCTTTTGGATGTGTAGTTAGCATGAAATTCGTTAGGGAAGTTTCGTTTGGTTATGGTTTCAATAAGTTCCATGTTACGTCTACCAAATTTATAGCGTAGTTTTATTTTAGCACCTAACTCACCAGGATTTCCAGAAATATGTTCAGCAGATACTAATCCGCGCTGCCAATGTTTCATGTTTTCAACATTATCCATTTTTTTTATGAACTCATCCAATGGCACTTTGACCTTAATTTCTGTAATGTATTTCATTTTGAATCTAGAGGGATTATTCAGTTTTAAATGTAGTTAGTTTTTTGGAAACTCAATGTTAATGAAAGTTCAATAACCATAATTTTAGACGAGTGGCTATTTTTTATCTAAATATAAATGACATCGTAGATGTATTTCATACTAAAAAGGAATCCTATTCGTTTGCAAAAAGCAACTTGTTTTGTGTGCTAATTATGTTATTTTTGCTGAAATTAGCTTATAAAACTTAAGTTTTTAGCACAATGGGCGTTCTAACCCATTTATAAATTAAAATATACATATGAAATTATTGGTTACAACTGCTTTTCTTTGTTTAAGCCTTATGAGTCAAGCTCAAGTTAAGGATAAGGATGTGCTGTTTACGGTAGACGGAGAGCCTGTTATGGCAACAGAATTTATTAGAGTTTATAACAAAAATCTAGATTTAGTCAAAGATGAAAGTCAGAAAGATATTGATGCTTACCTAGATCTTTTTGTTAACTATCAACTGAAGGTTAAAGAAGCACGTCGATTAGATCTTGATAAAGACCCTAACTACTTAAGAGAGTTTAATAATTATAAAAAACAGCTAACGCGAAATTTCATGTCTGATAATAAGGTTACAGATGCGTTGGTAAGAGAGGCTTATGACAGAACAACTAACGATGTTAAAGCATCTCATATATTAGTTAGAATTGATGAAACAGAGAGCGATACTACGGCCGTGTACAACCAACTTTTAAAATTACGTGAACGTATTTTAAATGAGGGTTATGCCACAGTACAAAAAGACGTGCACGATGGTAAAACCATCTTTGCAGAAGATTTGGGTTACTTTGGAGGATTTAAAATGGTATATCCTTTTGAAACTGTTGCGTTTAATACTGAAATAGGCGAAGTGTCCATGCCATTTAGAACACGGTTTGGATATCATATAGTTAAAGTATTTGATAAGCGTAAATCACTAGGAGAAGCTACAGTTGCGCATATTATGGTGGCGAATACACAAAAAGATACGACTGTGGTTCCTGAAAAAAGAATCTATCAAATTTATAAGAAAATTGAACAAGGGGAAAAATTCGAATCTTTAGCTAAACAATTTTCGGATGACAAAAGTTCGTCTAAAAAAGGAGGAGCATTGGCTCCTTTTACAGGAGGACAATTGAGTTCTAAAGAATTTGAAGATGTAGCGTTCTCTTTAGAAAATGAAGGTGATATCTCTAAACCGTTTAAAACAGATTATGGTTGGCATATTGTAAAGTTGATTCGTAAAACAGGAATACAACCTTTTGAAGATGTTAAGGTTCAGCTTCAAAATAGGGTAAAGCGAGATTCTAGATCCAAGCTCATTAATTCTGCATTGGTTAAAAAATTAGCGGCAAAGTACAAGGTTGAAAAAGATAATGATCAACTGGCTTATTTCGAGGGTATTTTGAACGACTCCTATTTTAAGCAAGCATGGAAGGCACCTGAAGATTTTAATGGAGACCCAACGATAATGACTATTAGAGATTTAAAAATATCTAATAAAGAATTTCTAGGCTATTTAATGAAGAATCAGCGCAAATATTACAATAGAAGAGCAAATATTAAAACCTTAGTTCAAACTGAATTTAATGCTTTTTATGAAACTCAAGTATTAAAATATCACGAAGATAATCTTGAATATGAAAACGAAGATTTTGCTTTTGTTTTAAAAGAATATCGCGATGGTTTGCTATTGTTTGACTTAATGGAAAAAGAAGTGTGGAATAGAGCTTCTAAGGATACTTTAGGGTTAAAGGAGTTTTTTGAAAATAATAGATCAAAGTACGTTTGGAAAGATAGAGTAGATGGGATTATATTGTCTTCGGCTTCTGAAAAAACGATGAAGAAGATAAAACGAGAGCTTGAAAATGGTACTTCGGTAGAAGATGTGATGTCTCAAATGAATACGAAAGATGATTTGAACGTGATTTCTACAGCTGATATCTTTGAATCGGGTAATCAAGCATTACCTGAAGACTTCGATTTTAAAGCAGGTATTTCTAAAGTATACAAACATAATGACGCATTTCATGTTATAAAAGTGAATGGGATATTACCTGCTCAACCAAAAACCCTAGATGAGGCTAGGGGAAAGGCTGTTAGTGACTATCAAGGCTTTATTGAAGATAATTGGGTACAAGGATTAAATCAACGTTTTAAGATAAAGCACAATAACGCTGTTTTGAAGCGTGTAAAAAAACAAATACTAAATAATTAATTTTGAAGGAGAGAGTTGTTTTAATACTTCTTGCATGTGCGCTGGTGTCTTGTGATTTTTTTAAAGAGGCAGATGATAGAATTCCTGTGGCGAGAGTAGGAGAAAACTACTTGTATCAAGAAGATATTAAAGATTTGGTGGCAGACGGAACTGCTAAAGAAGATAGCACGCAAATTGTAAGTGGTTTTATAATTCGATGGGCAACACAACAACTGTTGTTAGATGGTGCAGAACGAAATTTACCAGAGCAAAAGCAATCTGATTTTAATAAGTTGGTCGATCAATATAAAATGGATTTGTATACCAAAGCTTACTTAGAAGCTTTAGTTATAAAAAGTATCGATACACTCGTAGATGAAACTCAAGCTAGGCAAGTATACGAAGCTAACCAAGAAGTGTTTAAACTCAATGAAGAACTGGTTAAGTTTCGATATATTACAATTCCTCAAAATGCTATAAATGAAGATGAAATCGAAGAGCGATTTAGAAGGTTTAATACCGAAGACAAAAGGTATCTCGATTCTATCTCTGTTCAATTTAAGAGCTTCTCACTTAATGATTCAATGTGGATTAAAGCGTCACAAATCACCGAAAAAATTAATGTTCTAAATTCTGAAAACAAAAAAGAACTGTTAAAAAAATCTAATTTTGTACAACTCAAAGATTCATTAGACCTATATTTGATGCAAATTAAAGACGTATTATCACAAAACGATCTAGCGCCTTTAGAGTATGTAAAACCTACCATTAAACAGATTGTAATTAACAAAAGAAAATTAGAGTTGATAAAACAGCTTGAAAAAGATATTACCAAAGATGCAATTAAAAACAAACAATTTGAAGTTTACAACTAAATCGGTTCTCGTGGCAATTATTGCATGCGTATGTACTGTAAATGTTTCATTAGCGCAAGAGATTATTCAGGATGAAGTAGATAACTCTAAAAAGAAAATGGATTCAACACAAATATCGGCCAGAAAAAAGGTAGATGGCGTTGCTGCTGTTGTTGGAGATTTTGTGGTTTTAGATTCTGATATCGACAAAGAATACATTCAGCTACAGGCCAGAGGTGTTTCTATAGCAGAGATTACCAGATGTCAACTTTTCGGAAAACTGCTGGAAGATAAACTTTATGCACATCATGCTATTCAAGATAGTATTACAGTAAATGAATTAGAAATTCGTTCTAATATAGAGCAGCAAATGAATACCTTTTTAGAACAAAAAGGAGGTTCTATGAAAGAACTTTTAGAGTTTTATAATAAGGATAGTGAAGAGAGCTTACGTGAGGAAATGTTTGAAATCAACAAAAATGCAAAACTTGCTGGTGACATGCAGAGGAAAATTATTGCAGATGTTGAGGTAACTCCAGAGGAAGTAAGAGAGTATTTTAATAGTATTCCTGAAGAGGAGAGACCAGAATTTGGAACAGAACTTAAAGTAGCTCAGATTGTGGTAATTCCTGAAATTAGTGAAGAAGCTAAGCAAGATGCTATTGATAAATTAAAAGAATATAAGGCAGATGTTATTGAGAATGGAGCCAGCTTTACTACAAAGGCTGTATTTTATTCTGATGACAAGGCTGCACGTAGTAAGGGAGGTATGTATACCTTAAACAGGAAACGTCCTCAAATGGTGAAGGAATTTCGAGATGTTGCTTTCTCTTTGCAAGAAGGTGAAATTTCAGAGCCTTTTGAAACAGACTTCGGGTATCATATTATATTACTAGAGAAGATTAGAGGACAGGAGTATGACGTAAGACATATTTTAATTCGTCCAGAAATTACAGAGTCTTCAATATTGGCTGCTAAAGAAAAAATTACTAAAGTGAGAGACCGTATCCAATCGGGTGACCTAACATTTGCCGATGCAGCTCTTGAGTTTAGTGATGAAAAAGAAACTAAATATAATGGCGGAGAACTTATCAACCCATATACTCAAGATTCTAGTATGGAGTTGACAAAGATGGATCCAGAACTTTATGGCCAGATTCAAGACCTGAAGGATGATGAGATTAGTTTGGTATTACAAGATCAAGACAGAATAAACCCTATTAAGTTTAAAATATTAACGGTTACTGATAGAGTAGATGAACACAAAGCAGATTTTGCACGTGATTATTTAAAGATTAAAAATCTGGCGCTTCAGGAAAAGCAATTCAGAGAAATTCAGAAATGGCAAGAAGAAAAGATATATGATACATATGTGAAAATTTCTGACGATTATAAAGATTGTGAATTTAATAGTAACTGGTTAAAAACTGAAAAGAAATAATATGTCTGACGTCGCTGCAATTGAACAGTTTGTAAAAAAATATAATGCCCTAAAAACCGAAATTTCCAAAGTTATTGTTGGACAGGATGATGTTGTTAATCAGATTTTGATTTCTATTTTTTCTGGAGGACATTCCTTGTTAATCGGTGTTCCTGGGCTAGCAAAAACCTTAATGGTTAATACTATTGCTCAGGCGCTTGGTTTAGATTTTAAACGTATTCAGTTTACACCAGATTTAATGCCTAGCGATATTTTAGGAAGTGAAATCCTAGATGAGAACAGACAGTTTAAATTTATTAAAGGGCCCATCTTTGCAAACATTATTTTGGCAGATGAGATTAACCGTACGCCTCCTAAAACACAGGCTGCTTTGCTAGAAGCAATGCAAGAACGAGCGGTTACAGTTTCAGGACATCATTATAAACTGAGTTTGCCATATTTCGTTTTAGCCACTCAAAACCCAATTGAACAAGAAGGAACTTATCCTTTACCAGAAGCGCAATTAGACCGTTTTATGTTTGCCATTAATCTTGATTACCCTTCGTTCAAGGAGGAAGTTGAAGTGGTAAAATCGACCACTACAGATGTACAGGCTAAAGTAAATGCACTGTTTACAGCTCAAGAGATTATTGATTTTCAAAATGTAATACGTCGTATTCCTGTGGCTGATAACGTTATTGAGTATGCCGTAGGTATGGTGGCGAAAACTAGACCAAATACATCTACTGCATCAGATTTAGTATCTGAGTTTGTAGATTGGGGAGCAGGACCAAGAGCATCTCAAAATTTGGTGTTAGCATCAAAAACACATGCCGCAATTAATGGTAAATTCTCACCAGATATTGAAAACATTCAGGCTGTAGCTTCAGGTATTCTTCGTCATAGAATTATTAAAAATTATAAGGCTGAAGCCGAGGGTATTAGTGATGATCAAATCATTAAGAGTCTATTTTAATAGTATCCTATCCTCGAATTTATAGCACTCAAGTTGGCCTAGTGTTTTATTTTTAGGTTTTGACGTAATTCTTATTTAGTATGAAATTTATTGTTACAGTTAGAGGGCATTTCGATTATCCGACGTTTGTAATTGTTGATTTTGACAAAGGAGAAGTCATTGAAAAAAGACAATACAAAGAGTTGTTTTCTGAAGATATTCCAAGTAACAAATTAGGTTTTGCTGGTGTTAAGCGTGTGAATGATGAATTTTGGATGGCCACATGGGATAGATTGATTAGGTTTTCATTGCCTGGTTTAACAGTTGAAGAGGTGATTGCTCATCATCAGTTTTCTGATGTTCATGGCTTGTGTGTTACAAATGATAAGTTGTTTTTAGCTAATACAAACCTCGATGCCGTTTTTGAAGTTGACCTAAAATCAAAACATGTTGAACCGTTTTGGTTTGGATGGGGATTAAACAAGAAAACAGAAAAAACACTACAAAGTAGTTATGATAGTGAAACGAGCTATAACATCATGACTAAAAAAGACTCGCTGCTCCATCAACATCATATCAACAGTGTTCATGAAAGCTCCAAAAGAATGTTTATATCTTATTTAGGGAAATCTACGGCAAGGTTCAATAAGATTAGAAAGAAACTTAAGATCAATAAAAAAAGATATGGAGGTCTCGTTGTTTTAGATGATCAGAAAAAATGTATAAAACATTTCAAGTGTGAAGGACTCCATGATGCTTTTGAAATTAACAATGAATTAGCTTACACTCAGTATTTTAGTAATTCGTTGTTTGTTGTGAACCCAGTCACTTTGAAAAAGAAGATTGTTGCACTAGAAATGAGTTCAGATTTGAAGAATAAATTCTTAACAAGAGGGGGTTACCAGTTAAATGATAATGAGATAGTAGTTGGTCATACATTGAGAAACGGATGGTCCATGAATAAGCCTTATAGTTTAATGAGGGTTTATGATTTAGAAGGTAATTATTTGAATAAGGAAATACGGCTAAATGACGTTGTAGGTATTTATGAGTTTTGTAAATATTGAGAGACATTTTAATCGTCCAATAACGTTTTAATATCGTCTTTTAAAAGTTCGACTTCTTCATTTAAAAGGATATTATAGAACCCTCTAATATACTGTTCTTTATCTATTAGTGCCACATAGCTTGAATGATAAAAATCTGTACCATCTTCATTGGGTTTAAAGTTGGTTTTTAACCTACTCGCTAAAAGTTCTAATTGTATTTCTGATGTACCTCTTAATAATTGCCATTGCTTAGAATTGATATCATGAATGGTAGCGTATTGCTTGAGTTGACCAACGCTATCTTTTTTGTAATCAATGGATATTGAGTATTGTTTGAAATTTTCTTCTGAAGAAAAAGTATCTACAATCTCGTGTTGCTTGTTGCGCATAGGAGGACAAATAGAAGGGCAACTCGTGAAGAAGAAATTCATGGTATGCACATAGCCTTTGGTTGAATCGGATGTGATCAAATTCCCATCCTGATTTGTAAATTCGAAACTGTCAATTTTATAAAGTTCTTTAGCTCCGTTTACATAATTGTAACTTAGTATTGGGAGTGCGTTTGTGTCTTTTTTACAAGACATAAGCACTAAAAATACTAGTATAAAAATTTGAGGTTTCAAAAGACTAGAATTTGAGTTCGTTTATCTTTTTTTCCATAGCGTCGTCGTAATAAAAAATAGCCATGCTAGCCATCATTTCTTGATCCTTATCTGTTGTATTGTTAACTTCAAGAAGCATCTCATAAGTATGATCTTCATACATCCAAACACCTTTTTCACTAGAAAATGAAGGTGTTCGTTTTAAACCTATTTTATTCTCGAAATTTTCACTCTTACAATCGTAGATAATTTGATTTGTAGTTTTGTCTTTGAGTACAAATCTATTCGCAAAGGGATGTAAATGTGATGTAATTTGATGTAACCTAATACTGTCCTTTATATGAAGTTGTGAAGAGGCGTCATATGCGTAATTATATTTCCCTGGTTTAATAATCCAATGACCAGACAATGGATTGCCTTTAGTATCAATGTAGGTGTGATTTTTTGTTTCCACAGGAATACAAGCATTTGGTAATTGTTCAGTTGGTCCTTTATCGGGATTATTAGGATCAAAAGGAAACATCATAAATACAGTTTTTGGCTGAAGTGGAATTAAAGGTTTTTGACTGTGCTTTGTGTATCCAATTTCAATTTTGTGTTTAATATGAAAAGAGGAGTCAGTAATATTATGATTTAGAGCTTGCGCATTTATAAATAGACGTTCATTAGAGAACACCGGAAACCCAAAACCCTCTGGGAGTTTAAAATTTTCAACGCCATTACTTATTGATGTTATCCTTGGATATTGAGAATTGATGCGATCTGTCATATTCCAACGGTTGTAATGCTCGGCATCGCGATATTCGAAATTAGTGTGACATACAAAGTCGTTTGAAAGGTTACGAGCTTCATCAGAAGATACAGCGTTGGTTTTAAAGGCAGTGAGGTACAATAATTCTTCATTAGAGTCGTCAATAACAACATATTGATCAGACTTAGGACCTTCCATTGATTTATAAATGTTACTGATCACAAATGTTGGGGATGTGAAAATGACTTCAGAATCATTTAGTTCTTTTTTCCATTCAGAATCAACCAAATTTAATGTGTAATAAATCTTAGATTTTATCAATTCTTGGTGCCTTGTCTTAAGGGATTTAAAATAAATAAATCCAGCTGCTAGAATTAAAAACAGAAAAATTAGTATAAATTTAGATCTTCTACGCATGAGTAAAACTGTATATTCAAATGTAATGAAACCCTTATGATAAAAAAAATAGCTGGATTAGGATGAAAGTAAATTACAAGAACCGAATTTTTGGTCTAGATATTATGCGAGCTATAGCCATTTTACTGGTAGTTGCTTCTCATTCTGTTTGGATTTTTCCGCGTACTAAAAACATCTTTACAGATTTGATGAGTGTTGCTGGTCTTGTTGGTGTAGAGATTTTTTTCGTTCTAAGTGGTTTTTTGATTGGTCGATTGATTTATAAACTGTTTACAGCATCTAATTATAGCGCCAAACATATGGTTTACTTTTGGGTTAGGCGATGGTTTAGAACACTTCCAAACTATTATTTGATTCTTGTGTTTAATATCTTTCTAGCACTTTATTTAGGAACGAAGCTGCCAGAGTCTTTATGGCAATACTTCTTCTTCATTCAAAACTTTAGTTGGGAAATGCCACTGTTTTTTGGAGAATCTTGGAGCCTGCCTATTGAAGAGTTCGCTTATATTATTGGACCTTTACTGTTGTATATGACGCTATTTCTAAAACTTAGGATTAGTAGGCCTAAACTATTTTTGATGATAACCGTACTTATAATTTTTATGTTCTTTTTGACCAAAACATATTATTATTTCAATCATCCACAAACTACTATGATGTTCTGGAATGTGAATCTAAAAGCAGTTACCATTTATAGAATTGATGCCATTTATTATGGTGTGCTGGCAGCATATATTGCCATAAATAAAACCGCGTTTTGGACACGATACAAGTATTTGTTTTTTAGTATTGGTCTATTGGTTTTTGTGGCACTTAATTTTGTTGTACCTGCAAAACAAATATTTATTGAGGCTTATCCGTTTTTTTGGAACGTTCTGTATTTACCTATAAATAGTCTCGCTATAACATTAACACTACCAGTATTGTCTCAGATTAAAAGTGCTCCAAAAGTACTAGTCGTACCAGTAACTTTAATTAGTCTAATTTCGTATTCCATGTACTTGATTCATTACGCTGTGGTAATGCAATTAATGAAGCATTTTTTTCCTACTGAAGGGTTGTCGTCTCTCAGTTTAATTATCTATTTGATAAGTTATGTCACTATTACTATTGGAGCTTCTTATCTTTTGTATAGGGTTTTTGAAAGACCAATGACTAATCTCCGTGAACATGAGAAAATTAAGAATCATTTTAAATAAGCCTCAATTGTTAATTTAATAATTTTAGTGCTATTTATTTGTTAATTTTTCATTTAAATGATTAAAAAATCATCATTCATTGATTTATTTTCAATGTTTTTCACATTTCATTACATATTTTTTAATTTGTTTTAAAATTTGTAATTTTGCATGACTTTAAAAATGAAAATCAACCTTTTAAATATTACTTATGGCTTTTGATATAGACATGATAAAAAAGGTTTATTCGAATATGACAGAGCGCGTTGATGCAGCTCGTGATATTGTAGGTAAACCACTAACGCTTTCAGAAAAAATATTATATGCTCATCTCTGGGATGGTAAAGCAACTAAAGCATTTACTAGAGGAAAAGATTATGTAGATTTTGCACCAGATAGAGTAGCTTGTCAAGATGCGACCGCGCAAATGGCGCTATTGCAATTTATGCAGGCAGGAAAGAAAAAAGTGGCTGTACCAACTACGGTACATTGTGATCACTTGATTCAAGCAAAAAATGGGGCAAGTTCAGATTTACAACATGCTATAAATACAAGTAATGAAGTATTTAATTTCTTAGAATCTGTGTCAGATAAATATGGTATTGGATTTTGGAAACCAGGTGCTGGGATTATCCACCAAGTAGTTTTAGAAAATTATGCATTTCCTGGAGGAATGATGATTGGTACCGATTCGCATACTGTGAATGCTGGCGGACTAGGAATGGTAGCGATAGGAGTTGGAGGAGCAGATGCCGTTGATGTTATGGCTGGTATGGCTTGGGAGTTGAAATTTCCGAAGTTAATTGGTGTGAGATTAACAGGTAAATTGTCTGGATGGACAGCGCCTAAAGATGTTATTTTAAAAGTAGCCGATATTTTAACCGTAAAAGGTGGAACAGGTGCTATTGTAGAATATTTTGGACCTGGAGCAACAGCAATGTCTTGTACAGGAAAAGGTACAATTTGTAATATGGGAGCTGAAATTGGAGCAACAACTTCAACATTTGGTTATGACGAATCTATGGAACGTTATTTACGTGCAACCGATAGACCTGATGTAGCCGATGCTGCAAACGCCATCAAAGAATACTTAACAGCTGATGCCGATGTTTATGCCAACCCTGAACAATATTTTGATCAGGTAATTGATATTAACTTATCAGAATTAAATCCATTACTTAATGGGCCGTTTACACCAGATTTATCTACAGCTATAGGATCTGAAATGTCTGAAAAAGCAAAAGAAAATGATTGGCCAATAAAAGTAGAATGGGGATTAATAGGATCTTGTACTAACTCGTCTTATGAAGATTTATCTCGTGCATCTTCTGTGGCACAGCAAGCACTTGATAAAGGTTTAAAAACCAAAGCAGAATTTGGAATTAATCCAGGTTCTGAAATGGTAAGATATACGACTGAAAGAGATGGCATCTTAGAAATATTTGAAAAATTAGATGCTAAAATATTTACGAATGCTTGTGGACCATGCATTGGACAATGGGCGCGTTATGAAGACCCTAAAAATGCACCTAAAAATAGTATTGTACACTCTTTTAATAGAAATTTTGCAAAACGTGCCGATGGAAACCCTAATACCCACGCCTTTGTTGCATCTCCCGAATTAACAGCCGCTATTGCCATTGCTGGACGTTTAGACTTTAACCCATTAACTGATAAGTTAATCAATGAAAATGGAGAAGAAGTGATGTTAGATGAACCAACTGGATGGGAGTTACCTCCAAAAGGATTTGAGGTTGATGATAACGGATACTTAGCACCTGTTGAAGATGGTAGTGGCGTTGAAGTAAAAGTTGCCTCAGATTCAGAAAGGCTACAACTTTTAACACCTTTTACACCAATTGGAGATGAAATTACTGGAGCTAAATTATTGATTAAAGCCTTTGGTAAATGTACTACAGATCATATTTCAATGGCAGGACCATGGTTACGTTTTAGAGGGCATTTAGATAATATTGCTAATAATACCTTAATTGGTGCTGTAAATGCTTTTGGTAAAAAGACAAACTTTGTTAAAAATCAATTAACAGGTGAGTTTGGAGGAGTACCAGATACAGCAAGAGCATATAAAGCAGCTGGAATTAAGTCTGTGGTTGTTGGTGATCACAATTATGGAGAAGGTTCATCTCGTGAGCATGCAGCGATGCAACCACGTCATCTAGGTGTTGCCGCTGTCATTGTAAAGTCGTTTGCACGTATCCACGAAACAAACCTTAAAAAACAAGGGATGTTAGGTTTAACATTTGCTAACGAAAGTGATTATGATTTAATTCAAGAGGATGATACATTTAATTTCTTAGATTTAAATGAATTCGCTCCAGATAAACAGTTGACAATTGAAGTTGTTCATGCCGATGGAACCAAGGACACCATTAAAGTAAATCATACATATAATCAATCACAAATTGATTGGTATAATGAAGGATCGGCTTTAAATCTAATTAAAAAAGAAAATGCTGCTTAGCAGAAATTCTAATTATATAAAAAAGCTCTTGAGATATCAAGAGCTTTTTTTATGAATTTATGTAAGGATTCTTAAGTTATAACGACTGTCTAAGAAATCTAACAATAAAACACACCCAAATGCAGTCAATGTGGTTCTTTGACGATGTTAACCTATTTAAAGTACTCTGTCCTCATAAGTTTAAGTCTTATAAGAAGGATCATGATTTTGATGCTTATAAGAAAAAGGATTATATCTACTTTGAAGATGATTCAGCAAACAAAATTTATTTAATAGAAAAAGGCAAAGTTAAGATTGGTTACTACAATGACAATGGAGATGAAATTGTAAAGGCTATTTTATCTAAGGGAGAATTATTTGGAGAGAAAGCGATATTGGGTGACAATAAACGTGACGAATTTGCACAGTCTATAGACAACTCGACTTCAATATGTCCCATAGGTGTGACGACTATGCATGACCTAATGAGAGACAACCAGACGTTTAGTTTTAAGGTGTATAAATTTATTGGATTTAAATTCAAAAAACTAGAACGCAGACTTCAATTACTGTTATTTAAAGATACAAAAACGCGCTTAGTAGAATTTTTGGATGAACTGTGTGCCGACTATGGTTATGACTGCCCCAAGACAGGTGATAATGTTATCAAGCATCCTTATACTCAAAAAGATATTGCCTCATTAATTGGAACATCTAGGCCTACATTAAATATTCTTCTTAATGAACTTAAAGAAGAAAACTACATCAATTTTAATAGAAAAGAGATTAGAATCATTAAACATTCTGCATAATTGTTTAATTTTTTTTCACTTGTGTTAGATAGCTAACATTTTATAACAATAGCTAGTTATAATTTTGAAGTATAAATTTTAAAATTATAAGCGATGATTAAAAAAATGTTTTTAGCAGTTTTGGCACTTGGAATTTTTGCCACTTCTTGCAGTAGCGACGATGATAACAATGGTCCTACAAACTCAGACTTAACTCTTAATCTTAATGGTTTAGAAGCATTAGGAAGTGATTTTGTCTATGAAGGATGGATAATTGTAAATGGAGCTCCTGTATCTACAGGAACATTTACAAGTGTAACTTTTCCACAGACGTTTTCAGTGAATACAGCACAGTTAAATAGTGCAACTGCATTTGTGCTTTCAATAGAACCAGCGGTTGATCCAGATCCAGCTCCTGCTGCGACAAAAGTATTAAGAGGTGAATTCGCAGGTAACTCTGCTGCAGTTAATACAGGACTTATTGGAGACTTTAGCTCGGCATCTGGAATGTTCTTTTTAAGAACACCTACTGATGAAACAGGAACAAATAACATGAATGATGAATATGGTGTTTGGTTTGGTACGCCAGGAATGCCACCAACACCAAACTTTAACTTGCCAACTTTACCAGAAGGTTGGGCGTATGAAGGTTGGGTAGTAGGAGAGTCTGGACCTTTGTCTACAGGGACTTTTACCGAATTTGATACTGCCGATAGTTCAAACGGATTTAGCGGAACCGAAAATAACGCGGGACCTCCAATTCCTGGTGAAGATTTCTTTTTAAATGCTCCTGCAGGAGAAACATTTCCTTTAGATATTAGAGGTCGTACTGTAGTGATTTCTGTAGAACCTGTTCCAGATGATTCTCCAGCACCTTTCGCTCTTAAGCCTTTAGTGGGTACTGCTGGTAACGATACTGCTCCATCGACACATAGTTTTGGACAAAACCTATCGTCTTTACCAACAGGCTCTGTAACACGAAACTAGACTAGGGATTACAATATTTAAAGTTTTGTTGTTAGATTTGAAGCGCATTGCCGACTATTTGGTAGTGCGTTTCTTATGTTTAATATTATGACGAAATCAAAAAAATCAAAAATTTATAACCTTCTTATTCTTGTTGTTATTGCGCTCATGTTGATTCCTCAAACGCGTAAGCCTATTCAGGTCGTGGTTAATAAGACTATAGCTTTTTTTGTGAAACCGTCTGTTATTGAGGCTTCGGAAAGGACTAAGTTATCTAGTTACAAATGGTCTTTACAAGATATTAATGGAAACCAATTTGATTTTAAAACAGCAGAAGGAAAAGTGATTGTTATTAATTTTTGGGCCACTTGGTGTCCACCTTGCATAGCCGAAATGCCAAGTCTAGAAAAATTGTATCAACATTTCAAATCTAATGATGACCTTGTGTTTTTGTTTGTTTCTAATGAGGATAAAGAGAAATTATACGAATTCATGGTTCATGAAGGTTATAGCTTTAACGTCTATCAATCTATAAGTAATTACCCAAAAACGTTTGATGTTAGCTCTATTCCTAGAACGTTTGTTATTAATAGAAGTGGGGAAATAATCATTGATAAATCAGGAGCTGCAGATTGGAATAGTGAGCACGTTATTGAAACACTTGATAACGCTCTTAAAGCGTTTTAAAAAACGCTTTAATAAATGACCAAGAAAATAGTGAAGACATTATTTTCAAGTCTTCTAAAAGTGATGATTCTTCGTCCAAAAATTTAAACATAGTCTGCACCGAATTTTTGCTATAAAATTGTTCGAAAAGCCACTCGCCCTTATGATTTTCATCTTTTAAAACTTTCAAAAACACCTTGTCATAAAATCGATGTTTCCTTTTAAATAACTGGTGAGATGGAGGTTTTCCATTTTTTATATTCTCAATTAATAGAGATACTTTTTTTTCTGTATGCTTTAAAGAATACCCTGTAGATCCTTTAACCCATCCGCCTCCAGTTCCTATTTTTGTGATGTTATTGGTATTGTGTTTTGAAAAGTTATAACTGGTCATAGGTATTTGTCCAGTTTCTTCCTCTAGAACAGTATAAGCATCTATATTTAATACAGTTTTGATATAGGTTTTCAAAAACGAATCGTAGATAGGTTCATCCACAAGGTGTTCTGTGAAATATGTAAACTCAATTAAGGCTTCCCTTTTCGAAAATGGTAAAATATAGGTGAAGGTGGTTTGCTCTCCATCCTTCAGGCGGTAATCCATCATCGTTACGTTTTGATCATCAAATGTATCGGTTTCTGTAGAAATCATCCAGCCTTTGAAATGTTGAATAATTGAAGTATTACGTGTCTTAGATGCTTCAGTAAATTCATTAGGAACACGACTATCAAATACATGTGAGGCTGTGTATGTGTTTCGATTTGTTACGACTGATACATTGTCATTGTCAATAACGGAGGTAACTCGTTCTTTTATGAAATGTATAGTTTTATGTGCTCTTAAAGTAGTTAAAGCGTTTGTATAAAAATCAATAGCTCGAACGGTTTTATAAGCATATGGATTAAGCTGAAGATCAATCCTTTTTTTAGAAGTGATAATCGATGCATTAGTCCATGACTTGTGTGTAAGATGATTCCATTGTGATGGCTCGATATCCCAAAAACTCCAAGTTTTGTCGTTGGTGTTTTTTTCAATAGGATCAATAAGGGCAATCTGTAGATTTTTGAAGTAAGAATCCGAGGCTAATTTTAAAGCCAGTTGTAAACCAGCCAGACCATTTCCTATGATAATATAATCGAAATGGGAACGATGTGTCATAAATTATGTTGCCTACTATTTTTTAAAATATTTGAACGGAACAAATAACATCCCAAAGCATTCGCCGTCGTCCTTTCCTAAATGTTTGTGATGCATTTTGTGAGCGCGACGCACTCCTTTTGCATACCAATTATTTGCATTTCTAAATAACTTAAAACGCTGATGAATAAAAATGTCATGTACCAGAAAGTATGTGGCTCCATAAGCCATAATTCCTAATCCGATGGGCAAGCAAAACCAAACAGCTTCATAACTCCAAAGATAAAAACAACCCATGCTTACCGCTGCATAGAATATAAAAAAAGCATCATTTCTTTCAAACCAACTTTTGTGGTCTTTATGATGATGGTCTTTGTGTAGGCTCCATAAAAAACCATGCATCACGTATTTATGTGTAAACCACGCCATAAATTCCATCGTACAGAAAACGCCTAAAAAAATGAGAATCCAAAATACTGTCTGCATACGATTACATTAAATTTAATTGATATTTGACATAGCTTCTAGTAAGGAGTTCAAACTTTTTATAGTTAGGAACTCTAATTCTAGTTGATTTGATTTCTAAGGCAGGTGTTTTTTTAAGTTTTTTAAGTAATTGGCTATAATAACGATAGGCCATAAATACCCCAAACTTTGCTTCAATTGGTAATTTTTTAATGCCTTGTAATCCTTTAGCAAAATCTTTTTGAATATCATCAATAATGGTTTGCTTTGAAATTTCATCTAGCTGACTAAGATCTGTGTTAGGGAAATACGTTCTGTTTAAATCTTCAAAATCGGCTTTTAAATCCCTCAAGAAATTGACTTTTTGAAAGGCAGACCCTAAACTCATCGCCGCATCTTTTAATGCATTGTATTTGTTTCGATCTCCTTTAACAAACACTTTTAAACACATGAGTCCAACAACATCGGCAGAACCATAGATGTAATCTTTATATTCATCATTGGTTAAGTAGTTTTGTTTGTATAAGTCTAATCGCATACTTTTCATAAAAGCGTCAACAAGGTCTTTGTCAATATTATATTTATGGTAAGTGTGTTGAAATGAATTTAGAATAGGGTTTAAACTTATTTTATGTTCGAGTGCTAGTTCTAAATCAGTCGAAAAATTATTAAATAATAACTCTTTATTGTAGTCATGAAAGGTATCAACAATTTCATCTGCAAATCGCACAAACCCATAGATGTTATAAATATCCTGACGAATTGTATTGGATAACATTTTTGTTGCTAATGAAAAAGAGGTGCTGTACGACTTAGTAACAGTTTTACTGCATTGGTTTGAAACGGTATCAAAAATAGCTTTCATAATTAGTTACTGTGGTGTTTTTTAATGAGTTCTGACACTAATTTGCCTGAAATTAGTGAGGGAGGAACTCCTGGTCCTGGAACCGTTAATTGTCCTGTGAAGTATAGATTATTTACCTTTTTACTTTTCAATTTGGGTCTTAAAAATGCAGTTTGTAAGAGCGTATTTGCCATTCCATAGGCATTTCCTTTATACGAATTATAGTCGTTTATAAAATCGTTGACGCAAAAGGACTCTTTAAATATAATATTTTTTTTAACGCGTTGTGATGTTAAATCCTCAAAACGATCTATTATTTTTTCAAAATAGGCCTCTCTAAGATCATTAGAATCTTCTAAGCCTGGGGCTAGCGGGATTAAAAAAATTCCGGCCTCATTTCCTTGCGGAGCTATATTATTATCGGTTATTGAGGGGAAACTTGCATAAAATAATGGTTGTTCTGGCCATTTTGGTGCGTCGTAAATAGCTTTGGCATGTCTCTCGAAATCTACATCAAAAAACAACGTATGGTGATTTACATTTTTTAACTTTTTATCAAAGCCTACATAGAATAATAGGGAAGAAGGAGCAAAGGTTTTTTTCTCCCAATAGCTTTTAGAATATTGAACGTATTTCGCATCTAAAAGTGTTTCGGTATGATAATAATCTGCACCACTCAAAATAATATCACTATCATAGCTCGTTCCGTTGGAAACAATTCCAGTTGCTTTTCCTTTATTAACGACAATCTTATCTATTGGTTGGTTTGTTTTTATAACCACACCAAGCTGTTTTGCTAATGATTCCATTGCCATTATAACTTGATACATACCACCTTTTGGGTGAAAGGTACCTATACCGAAATCGGCATAATTCATGAAGCTATAAAATGAGGGTGTATTATCTGGTTTGGCGCCTAAAAACAGTACAGGGAACTCAAGAATTTTGGCCAGTCTGTCGTTTTTAAATTCTTTCCTAACATCTTTTTTTATAGTGCTAAAAAATTGACCAATTTTTCTCATAGTGACTGGTGTCACCAGTTCAAAAGGGGAAACGCCTGGTCTATATACAAGATCTTTTATCGCCACTTCGTAGTTGTTTTGGGCGGTGTCAATAAAGGACATTAATTTTTTAGAACTTCCTTTTTCCTCTCGCTCAAAGGCAGCGCATATTTTATCTAAAGTATCCTCGATCGTTATGAAATCATCTTTTCCATAATAGACACTGTAAGCAGGATTTAATTTCTCTAGGGTATAATAGGTTTCAGGAGTCGTTTCGAAATCTGCAAAAAATCGTTCAAAAACATCAGGCATCCAATACCAAGTTGGTCCAATATCGAAGGTAAACCCGTCTTTATGAAGTTGCCTAGCTCTACCACCAATAGTTTCGTTTTTCTCAAAGATTGTAACATTGTATCCATCTCGCGCTAAATAACAAGAAGCCGCAAGAGCAGAAAAACCAGAACCAATTATGGAGATGCTTTTATTCATTGTTTAACAAATTTAATAAAAAGTTAAACAAAATTAACTTTAATTATGTGTTTTTTATAAATTTTTAACCAAACTTTCGATAGTATCAAAAGGCGAAATTTGATTTGGTAGTTGATTTCTGTCTATATCATTGAGCATTCTGCCAATAATCCAAAGCCTCACAGATGTTTTAGTTAATAAATGATCTGAAAAGTCATTTAGATATTTCTTAAGGCCTTCCTTTTCGGGCTTTACTGTAAAATAAGAAACGAAGGTAATGTCATCGTAATAGCCCAGTATATCTTTAAGGCTATGAAGTGGCACACTTTGTCCTAAGAAAATAGATTGGTGTCCTTTGGCAATGATTTCATGATTTATAATCATTAGACCTAATTCATGAACTTCATTATCAGGAAGGTATAATACAAAAACTTTATTGGTATCTACTTGGTTTTTAGACTGTATTTTTTCAGTATTAATTAAGATCTTTTGTCTTATTAATGAGGTTAAAAAGTGCTCATGAGCAGGTGTAATAGTATCTGTTTGCCAAAGCACACCTATTTGGGATAGCAAGGGCATAAAGTCTTGATAAAAAATCTCAATAAATGTCTTCTCTTTTTCTAAACCTTCATAGGTATCATAAAAAAGTTTTTGATCAAAGTTGAGCATCGCTAACTTAAAGGTATCAATAGCGTGGTTGTTTGTTTGGTCGTTTTGAGCAACTTCTTTCACCAAATTGGGAATGTCCATACTATCTAAAGATGCTATTTTAGAAATCTTATAGCCATTATTGTTTAAATAACTGATGTTAAGCAGTTTTTGAAGATTTCCTAAGCTATAGCATCTAATATTAGTGTCTGTTCTCTCGGGCTGTAACAGGTTATAGCGCTTTTCCCAAATCCGAATGGTATGTGCCTTTATGCCAGTAAGATTCTCGAGATCTTTGATACTAAATGTACTCTTAATGTTGTTCATTTTTAGTTTAAAAAGGTTAAACAAAAATAAACTTTTTTTAATACAGAACTCAGATTTATACTTTTTTTAATGATATAACTGTTAACAATGCATCATATTTGGACTTTATTATTCGACTTTTATAGTTTTACTATTTTTTACCTTATCATCATAAAGATGAATAGTTTGTTTGTCTTCAATGGTAAACGAACTCTAAAATTATGGATTGGTTTGCAAACATAGAATACTTAATTACTGGTAATCCTAGGCAACAAAATGCTTATAAGGTGTTAAAGGCATTGAAAATTTTAGAGAGGCTCAGCCAATATAATCCTGTGTTGTCGGGAACAATTCCAATAGAAATTGATATACCAAGTAGCGACTTAGATATTATTTGTCAATGTGAAGATCATCAAGAGTTCTCATTAAATATAAGTAGTTTATATGGAGATAAAAAAGGATTTCAAAAGCAAACAGATTATTATGATGGCATAGAGTCTACTGTTGTTAAATTTCAGGAGGAGTCCTTTAAAATTGAAATTTTCGCACAGAACAAACCCGTATTACAGCAAAACGCTTATAAGCATATGATTATTGAGTATAAGATTTTAAAGACAAAAGGTTTAGCGTTTAGAGATAAGATTATTGCACTAAAAAAAGAAGGTTATAAAACCGAACCAGCCTTTGCTAAATTATTAGGATTAAAAGGAGATCCTTATAAGGCCTTGTTAAAAGTTGAGATTTAATATTATGAAATAGAATGGAAGAACATTATCAATTTTCTGATGAAGAATTTAATCGCCAATTCGAAACTTGTAAGTTAGATCCTGGATTATTTAGTCATGAAGCACATTTGCGATTGGCTTGGATTCATATTAATAATCTCGGACTCATAAAAGCCGAAGAAACGATTCAAAATCAGTTACAAAATTTTGTAGCACATGTTGGTGCAAAAGATAAGTACCATACAACAGTAACGGTTGTGGCTATAAAGGCTGTTTACCATTTTATGAAACGATCTAAAACACGTGATTTTAAAAGTTTTATTGCTGAAACCCCTCAGTTAAAGACCAATTTTAAAGGTTTGATAGGGCGTCATTACAGTTATGATATTTTTAAATCTGATAAAGCAAAGACCGAATTTCTAGAACCAGACTTACATCCTTTCGATTAAAATAAAAAAAGATGCTAAACATAAGTCAAGCATCTTTTTTCGATTTTATGGTGCGCACGAGAAGACTCGAACTTCCACGGACTAATGTCCACTAACCCCTCAAGCTAGCGCGTCTACCAATTCCGCCACGTGCGCATTTTTTAAGCTGCGGCAAAGCTATAAAAAAGGATATAGAAAACATAATTTACTGTGCACATAAATTACCTTTAAATCATAATTACTATAAGTATATAAAGGAGAAAGGATTAGACCAATTAAAGTCTAACCCTTGATAATTTATAAATAGTGTGCTAAATGGTTTACCCTTTTTTTACAGGTTTCTCAGCTTGTCTAGGAATACCTCCGCCGTCTTTAGGATTACCACCACCGCCGCCACCGCCACCACTAGTAGCGTGTGTCACGTAGATAATTTTAGCGCCTCCTCTTCCACAAGGATTATTACCCATAACTTGAACATAACCAGCGTTTTGACCATAGCCAGTCATTGCTGTTAGGTTTCTATGATCTGTTGGTTGCATTTGCCAGTTTTGAGAAAAATAGTCGATAGGGTTAGATACATCAAAAGGATAAGGTAACCACCATACATAATCTTCGGCACCTTGAGAAATACCAGCATTATAATTAACTAAAGCACCTGTGTTTACTGTTGATGGTCCACTAATACTCGCTGGAGATTGTGGTTTTCCAACCCAGATGTCTTTGGTTACACTTGTTCCATCACTGAAATTTGCCGTTATAAATCCGCTAGCGCGACTATCACTAGGAACACTTACAGTAAGCGACGTAGCATTGCTACTAACGAATTGTAAGTTTGGAGAGTGTGTCCATGATGATACTGATGGTGCCATTCCGTTTATTGTAAACGTGAGGTTGTCAAATCTACATGCATATTCTGCTCCAGAAATTGTAAAGCTAGGAGCAGCGCAACCACCATATAAAAAGTCGGCAGCAATAATATCAAAACTAGAAAAGCCATTCCATGTGAAGTTCGCTGTTCCTCCATTCATTACAGAGTTAGGATCTTGAGCTGGTGTGCCTGGTATAAGGTTAGCACCAACAGGGCCAACGCCTTCACCTCTTGCATCCCAATTTGTATGTCTAAAACCAATACAATGTCCAAATTCATGAACCATATTATAGCGCTTTTGTCCAGTACTAACTGTAGTATTACCGTCAAAATTTAGATTAATCAATATTTCATTGTGAGGTTGATTTGCATTTGGAAATCCAGCAGAAGCAATTACATTGTTCGGAAGTGAATTGTTATCACTTCTTACAACGATATCAGCATTTGGATTGGTAGTTAAGGTAAAGTTGATACAGTTATCCTGAATGTTGCTCCAATCATCCATGGCTTGGTTAATTTCAGTTCGCCAATTATCAGGCCCTAATTGCGGAATAGAGTTGTCTACAAATACAGTCATTGAAGTTACATTAGCCTGAGACACTAAATTATTAGTATGCGCGTGTCTGTCTAAATGATCATCTTGCTCTGCATAGTCTTTAATGTCTTTAGAGAACATTAAATCGCCTCCAACTAAGAAGAAATTGTCAAGCTCAACAATAGTTTCTAGAGCGTAACCTTTTTCAAGTAGTTTGTCAATAACAGCGTTTCTGTTTAAATTCTCTTGTTCTTCCACTATATTGTCTTCAGAACAATTCTGAAAGCTTAACAGACAAGTCATGCTTAGCGTTAATAGTGCTAGTTTTTTTAATTTTTTTGTTTTCATACGAGTTAATTTTTATGGTTTAATAATAGTAGTACTACCTGAAAGTTCCGAGACGAATAAAAATGTTACCCAAATCAAATCGGATTAATTATTTTTTTTTAAATCGCATGAATGACATGTATTTGCCATATAAAAAAAGGAAGTGCGTAGGTGTTTAATGTCAACAAGAATATATAGGCGTTATCGAGAGCTAAAAAATGCGTATAAAATAATCCCTAAAATGAGACCTATAATTATGAAATAGGTCCAGAATAAAGTCCTGCAACTATAACCATCGCGTATTTTATCGGCTAGTTTTTCTCTATAGCTGCTCATTCTAAGTACAAGTTAAGATTAATATCAAAACAAATATCTGGTAAAATAAGAAAGTAGGGTAGAGCCAAAACCCCTTTTTTTAAAAGGGATAAACACCAAAGATTACTACTCAATTGATTGCATAAAAAAAGCCTAAGTATCAAATGCTTAGGCTTTTTAAGTGACTTGGCTGGGGCTCGAACCCAGGACCCTCTCCTTAAAAGGGAGATGCTCTACCAACTGAGCTACCAAGTCAATAAGTTTCTCTAACGAGGGTGCAAATATAAAACGATTAATTAATATTCCAAACCAATTTTTAGATATTTTTTCGTTTTTTTGTGATTAATTATCTTATGTTTTTAATAATCAATTTATAACGAAAAAATGACATTGTTTTTAGTTGGATATATGGGCTCTGGAAAATCAGTAATTGGTCAAAAACTAGCAGAAGTTTTAAACTACGATTTTATAGATTTTGATGCTTTTATAGAAAGTAAGGAAGAATCTACTATTTCCAACATTTTTGATGCTAAAGGTGAAATTTATTTCAGGAAAGCCGAACATAAATACTTAGATGATGTTCTTGCAACATCGCATACTGTTGTGTCTTTAGGAGGAGGAACACCTTGTTATGGAAATAATATGGCTAAACTTTTAGATGCAAACAACGCGCAAACCATTTACCTTAAGGCTTTAATACCAAGCTTATCTGATCGTTTGTTTTCTGAAAAAGCACAACGACCATTAATTGCACATATTACGTCTAAAGATAATTTAAACGAATTTATAGGAAAGCATCTATTTGAACGCGCGCCATTTTATGAGCAAGCGCATATAACAATAAAAACAGACGCTAAAGACGTAGACGAAGTTGTAGGAGAATTAATAGCCCAACTATTCTAAATAGGCCTCATGCTGCTTGCCAGATAAAATAATCTCAACATGTTCGTGTAATGACGTCGACAATGAGATGCCTTTAAAATCGGCTTTTACAGGAAACTTCTTATGATTTCTATTTACCAAAACAGCCGTTTTAAATTGCTTAAGCGGTACATCTAAAAAATGTTTTACACCATAAATTAAAGTACTACCTGAGTTTAAGACGTCGTCTACCAAAACAACAGACTTATTGGTGTATTCTTCAGCCTTTAAAGAGGTTTTAATCTCAGATAAAGGTTGCTTTTTATCAATGGTAACTTTACAAAGTATGGGATTTAAATCTGAAATTTTTTCAAGCGTTTGTTTTAGCTTTTTCGCTAATATGTAGCCGTTATTTTCAATTCCAGCCAAAATAATGTCTTCTTCATAAACATTGCTTTCATAAATCTGGTAAGCAATACGTTTTATTTTATGCTGGATTTCCTGATGATTTAAGATGATGTTTTTAGTATGACTCATACTTTGATTTGTTTCTTCAAATATAAAAAGAGTTCGGTTATTAAAACGATTTAATTTTGGATATCTTCCTCTGGAGTATCATAAAAATCATCAATATCTCTACGATCCTTTTTCGTCGGTCGTCCAGTCCCTTTTTTACGGTAATAATCTTTAGAATATTTGAGGAGTTCTTGTGCCTCAAACGCTTCTTTTGGGGTAACGTCTGTCCTATAAATATCTACCAGTTTTGCACCAACGCGACTTTCAGGTAAGTCATTAACAACAATTTGATATGTTATTTGGTCTTTTCTAAACTCTATTTTATCTGTTGGGTAGACCTCTCTGCTGGGTTTTACAACCTGCTCATTTACCTTGACATGACCCTTTTTGCACGCATTAGTGGCAATACTTCTCGTTTTACAATATCTAATGCACCAAAGGTATTTATCTATTCGCATATTAAAACTGTGAAATTGACGTTAATTGTATTGCACAAAAATATTATATTATTGTATCTTGCGTGTTAAAAATAAGCAATATTGAACGATTCAAATTTATTTGAATAAAGAAAAATTTAATCATGATGAAATTAAAAAATGTAGCAGCGGTTATCGCGCTTTCAGCATTATCTTTTTTTGCCTGTAAGCCAGATGATCCAGATTTTGTACCTGTCCCAGATAATGATAGAACCGAACAGCAAGTTGTTGATAACGACTCTTTAATAGATTATTTCGAAACGCATTATTACAACTCATCCTTATTTGAAACTCCTGGAGACTATTCTATGGATGACATTATAATTACAGAGTTACCTCAAGATGATGATGGTAATTATTTGCCACTTCCAGATCCAGATGATAATACCCTATTAATTGATGCTGTTGAGACGTACACAACGACATTTTTGGAAACCGAATATGAATATTACATATTAAAGTTAAATCAGGGAGGAAGTGATTATAGCCCTAATTTTAGTGATTTAGCAGAGTTTGTGTACTCTGGAAATTTAATGGATGGAACGGTGTTTGATAGTTCTGTTAATCCAAACTTTGCCTTTGATATGTTAGGACTTATTGAAGGTTGGAGAAACGTGCTAACAAAATTTAATACGGCAGATTCTTTTACTATTAATCCTGATGGTACCGTACAATATAGCGATTATGGTTTTGGCGTTATGTTTTTACCTTCTGGGTTAGCGTATTTCTCAACACCTCCTTTTGGTGTACCTGTGTATTCTAATCTTATTTTTAAGTTTGAATTGTATAGAGCAGAGGCTAATGACCATGACAATGATGGTGTACCTTCTCAACTAGAAGATTTAAATGAAAATATGAATGCTAATGATGATGATACAGATGGTGATGGCGTGCCTAATTTCTTTGATGCAGATGATGATGGTGACGGTGTGTTAACTACAAACGAAGATATTAATAATGATGGAGATCCTACTAATGATGATACTGATGGTGATGGGATTCCTAATTATTTAGATGCAGACTCTACAGAAACAAATGAAGATTCTTAAAAGGGAAACTTCAGTACAGCAATAAAAAAAAGACGCCATTAGGCGTCTTTTTCGTTTTTTAACGGGTCTCTTTTATAATGCAATTGATAAACTTAAAATAAGCTGATCTGGTCTTGTGTCAATTCTACTTACAACGCCTTCACCTAAATTGTTACCAATAAAGTTTGCTTCATTATCATTAAAGCCACGCTCATATCGTAAATCGATACCAATTTTATTGAGACTTAATCCAATACCGAAATTCAATCCTATAGAGAAATCATTTTCTATATTATCCACACTAATACCATCAAATTCGGTATCGAGAATGTATTGTAATGATGGACCACCAAATACACTTACAGGCCCAATAACCTTCAGGCCAACTAAGAGTGGCGCATCAAGTTTTTTCATGTCAAAAGAATCATCGTTATAATCACTCTTTGTGCTTGTATACATAAGTTCTGGTCTAAAATAGAGCTTGTTACCTAGCTTTCCGAAGACTCCAATATGATAACCAATATTACGATCTGGATTTTGGGCATTTTCGCCTATAGACTCAAAATAATCGCCATTGGCATTGTAGTTTAATCCACCTTTAATACCAAATGCACTTCCTGTTTGCGCATAAGCGCCTAAACAAAATAACGTTAATAAAAACGTGCTAATAATCAATTTCTTCATAATATATTCGTTTTTTGTGATTTTGATGTATAGTATCAAAAACGTTGCCAAACGAAAAATATTACTTTCTCTTTAAGACTGTTTCGGTTGCTTTTACAATAGCATTTGCATTCAAACCATACTTTTCCATAAGCTGAGCTGGCGTTCCAGATTCGCCAAAAGTATCATTAGTTGCCACAAATTCTTGAGGTGCTGGTTGGTGTTTTGTTAGCACTCTAGCTACACTTTCACCTAGACCTCCTAAATAATTATGTTCTTCTGCAGTAACAATACATTTAGTTTTAGCAACAGAATCTAAAATTGCCTTTTCATCCAAAGGTTTTATAGTGTGAATATTAATGACTTCAGCAGAAATTCCGTTTTCATTTAAAGTTTTTGCAGCTTCTAGCGCTTCCCAAACTAAATGACCAGTAGCAACAATGGTAACATCATTTCCTTCGGTTAATTGAACTGCTTTACCAATTTCGAAGGTTTGATCTTCTGGCGTAAAGTTGGCTACTTTAGGTCTGCCAAATCGTAAATATACAGGGCCATGATGTTCAGCAATGGCAATGGTTGCAGCTTTTGTTTGATTGTAATCACAGGTATTAATAACCGTCATTCCTGGTAACATTTTCATCAAACCAATATCCTCTAGGATTTGATGTGTAGCCCCATCTTCACCAAGTGTTAATCCGGCATGAGATGCACAGATTTTTACATTTTTATCAGAATACGCTACACTTTGTCTAATTTGATCATAAACACGACCAGTAGAAAAATTAGCAAAAGTTCCTGTAAATGGAATTTTTCCACCAATAGTCATACCTGCAGCTAAACCAATCATATTGGCCTCTGCAATTCCTACTTGGTAAAAGCGTTCAGGATGATTTGCTTTGAATTCATCCATTTTTAAAGACCCAATCAAGTCGGCACAAAGTGCAACAACATTTTCATTGGTTTTACCTAATTCTGTTAATCCAGCTCCAAAACCTGAGCGTGTGTCTTTATTTCCTGTGTTTGTATATGTTTTCATTCTTTGATTTTGAAACTGTAATTAATGTTGATTGTTTTTTGCGTTGTATCTACTTTATGTGCTTTGATCATGGTTTCTTCATCGCTTGCTACTTGCATGATAAGCCCGTCTGGAATATTAAAACCTAACAGATTTGCATTGTTTTTAGAAGCAAACATTAGTTCGAAGATCTTTTTGAATAACTGACTGTTTTTTACTTTCAAACTGTCATCAAAAGCAACAGAGATCTTCTCAGAATTTTTATGTGAAGGATAAACATCATAAACCGTTGCTTTTCTATCTGCGATGTTTATGGTTTCCTGAGTGTTTTCCGAAATTAACTCGAATTCTTCTTCGTCTTCAGAAGGAAAAGGCATCGGCACTAAAGCCGAAAGTTCAAAATTCATAAAAAGTTCATTTTCTCCAGACTGAAAACACATCATGAGTGCTGCTTTTTCGGTGTCATAAATGATAGCTAACTCTGCGTTTTCCAACATTTCAGCATTTCTTCTAAACATAGATTTGCCAAGGTCTCTCGCAAGACTTTTACTGTTTGTCCATATGTATTTACCATTTTTTTCAAATCCAACAGTAATGGTATCATTAGTACCTTTACGTTTGTTTGGAGCAAGATATTCAACAGTATAATCTATGGTAATTGTTTTCTCTTGAGCATAGCAACATGCAATTGAGAAAATGACGAGTATTGTTAATAGTTTTTTCATCTTAATAATCACCTAAGGTTTCTGGGTTTTGAGCTAATCCAATAGCTAATTGCTCATCATTGGGAGCTTTACCATGCCATGCGTGCGTATGCATCATAAAATCAACGCCATTACCCATTACGGTTTTTAATAAAACACAAACAGGTTTTCCTTTTCTAGTTAGTGATTTGGCTTTAGCCATCCCTTCTAAGATAGCATCGATATTATTACCTTGTTCAATATCAACTACAGTCCAACCAAAGGCTTCAAATTTAGCTCTAACACTTCCCATTGGTAAAACATCATCTGTAGAACCATCAATTTGTTGACCATTCAAATCAATAGTAGAAATAATATTATCTACATTGTTGGCAGCAGCGTACATGATACCTTCCCAGTTTTGACCTTCTTGTAATTCGCCATCACCATGCAAACTATAGACTAGGTGTTTATCATTGTTTAATTTTTTTGCTTCGGCAGCACCTAAAGCAACACTAAATCCTTGTCCTAGTGATCCGGAAGCGACTCTAACACCAGGCAAACCTTCATGCGTTGTAGGATGACCTTGTAGTCTAGAATCTATAAGTCTGAATGTATTTAATTCATTTACTGGGAAATAACCAGAACGTGCTAGAACACTATAAAATACTGGAGAAATATGGCCATTGGATAGGAAGAAAAGATCTTCACCAATGCCGTTCATATCAAAGCCGTCATTTCGGTCCATGATGTCCTGGTATAGGCTTACAAAAAATTCGGCGCAGCCTAATGAACCTCCTGGATGCCCAGAATTTACTTTGTGAACCATTCGTAAAATGTCTCTACGAACTTGAATTGTTAAGTCTTGTAATTGTTGTGTGTTTGGCATATAAATAGAGTAAGTTATTTAAGGCTCAAAAATAAAGTTTTCGAAAGGCTAATCAAAAATAGAAAGGAGTCACTTATTAACGATTTTAATCAGTTGCTAACAATTTAAATGAGATTCAAAATTTTGATTCTATGTTTTGAGCTATGCTGAGTATAATTTTATTAAATGTTTAAGACCTTAATACATCGATATAATTATCTTTGCCCACTGATGACCATTTTTATATGAAATTTGAATTAAAAGCAAGCGATTCTCAAAGTAAGGCTAGGGCAGGTGTGATTACAACAGATCATGGCCAAATTGAAACGCCTATATTTATGCCAGTTGGGACTGTTGCATCTGTAAAAGGTGTGCACCAACGAGAACTTAAAAATGATATCAATCCTGATATTATTTTAGGGAATACCTACCATTTATACTTAAGGCCTCAAACACCAATTTTAGAAAAGGCTGGTGGCCTGCATAAATTTATGAACTGGGATAGAAATATTTTAACAGATTCTGGTGGTTATCAAGTGTATTCGTTGTCGGCAAACCGAAAAATCAAAGAAGAAGGTGTTAAGTTTAAATCACATATTGACGGAAGTTATCATGTGTTTACACCTGAAAACGTGATGGAAATACAGCGAAGTATAGGTGCCGATATCATTATGGCATTTGATGAATGTACACCTTATCCGTGTGACTATAATTACGCCAAGCGTTCAATGCATATGACACATAGGTGGCTAGAACGTTGTTTGACACATTTGGATAAAACACCTTTTAAATATGATTATGAACAAACGTTTTTTCCAATAGTTCAAGGTAGTACATATAAAGATTTACGCCAGCAATCTGCAGAGTATATTGCTAATGCTGGTGCCCAAGGAAACGCAATTGGAGGCTTATCTGTTGGTGAACCAGCAGAAGAGATGTATGCCATGACAGATGTTGTATGTGATATTCTTCCATGGGAGAAACCAAGGTATTTGATGGGTGTAGGAACCCCAATAAATATTTTGGAGAATATCGCTTTAGGTGTTGATATGTTTGATTGTGTTATGCCAACCAGAAATGCAAGAAATGGTATGCTGTTTACGGCCTATGGAACCATTAATATTAAAAACCTAAAATGGGCAGATGATTTTTCTCCAATAGATGAGATGGGAATTACTTTTGTGGATACCGAATACTCTAAGGCATATTTGAGACACCTATTTACAGTTAATGAATTGCTAGGGAAGCAAATTGCTACAATTCACAATTTAGGATTTTATTTATGGTTGGTAAGAGAAGCTAGAAAACATATCTTAGCAGGAGATTTTAGAACATGGAAAGATAAAATGGTAAAACAAATGGATAACCGTTTATAGTTGTGAAAATATTAGATTGGTACATATTAAAGCGTTATTTGTTTACATTTTTGATGATGTTGTTACTGTTTATTCCTATAGGGATAACTGTAAACTTGGCTGAAAAAATTGGTAAAATATTAGAACGAGAAGTACCATTTGGAGCAGTAGCTCAATATTATCTGGATTTTACCATTTATTTTGCGAATCTATTATTTCCAATATTTTTATTTTTATCGGTGATTTGGTTTACTTCCAAACTGGCCAATAATACTGAAATTGTTGCTTTTTTAAGTTCTGGAGTATCGTTTTGGAGGTTTTTAAGACCATATATGATTGGAGCCACAATTATTGCAGGGTTTGCCTTGTTAATGGGATTATATCTTGCTCCTAAAGCAAGTAAAGGGTTTAACCAATTTAAATACAAGTATTTAAAAAGCAATAAAAATATTGTTCAAACAAATAATATTTACAAACAAATAAACGACAACGATTATATTTTTGTGAGTAGTTTTAATCCAGTGACAGGGATTGGAAGTAATTTTAGTTTAGAGCATTTTGAAGGCAATAAACTTACTTATAAAATAACGGCTAATTCTATCAAGAATAATGATAGTAGTTATCGTTTGATGGGCTATACGAAACGCATTTTTGGACCGCATAATGATATCATTCAAAGTCTTGGTAGAAAGGATACTATTCTTCCTTTCGATGTAGATGACCTCACCCCAGAAGAGTACATCGCAGAAACGAAATCGTATGGAGAATTGTTGGATTTTATTGAAAAAGAAGAAAAGAGTGGTTCATCTAATATTGGGCGTTATTTAGTGGTGAAATACAAAAAATGGAGTTTACCAGTGGCTGTTTTTATTTTAACCATTATTGCCGTTTCTGTATCGTCAATTAAGAGAAGAGGAGGTATGGGAGTTAATCTTGCCTTCGGAATTACAATTGCAATGATTTATGTGTTTTTCGATAAAGTTTTTGGGGTTATGGCAGAACAATCTAGTTTTTCTCCCTTGTTAGCTGTATGGTTTCCTAATATCGTTTTTGGTATATTAGCGGCTTATCTGCTATATAATGCCAAACGTTAAGCTTAAAAATTATCTTCATTTACACTTTTTAGTCTTTATAGCCGGTTTTACTGCTATTTTAGGTGAGCTAATTTCAATTGGTTCTACCGCCTTAGTATGGTATCGTATGCTTATAGCTGGGATTTTAATGTTCCTTTACATTAAAATGATAAGATTAAAAATTAAGCTAGATGTTAAGACAAAACTTAAATTTTTTGGTGCTGGGATAATAATAGCGCTGCATTGGATTACTTTTTTTGAAGCTATCAATCAGTCTAATGTATCTATTACTTTAGCTATGTTTTCTACAGGTGCTTTCTTCGCATCTTTTATTGAACCACTTATATATAAACGCCGTATCATTTGGTATGAAATTCTCTTCGGAATAATTGTTATACTTGGTGTTTTATTAATTACGCAGAGCGAAATAAAATATATTAACGGTATAATTTTAGGGATTTCTTCGGCGCTGTTTTCAACATTGTTCGCCGTTATTAATGGAAGATTTATCGAAACGCATTCGGCCACAATTATCTCGTTTTATGAGTTTATAAGTGGTGTTGTTTTCCTGTCTATATTTATTTTAGTTTTTGAGGGTGGTTTTGATATGGCGTTTTTCAGTCTAAAAACATGGGATTGGATTTATATTTTGATCCTGGCATCAGTGTGTACAGCTTACGCTTTTATAGGATCTGTTAAGGTAATGAAGTATATAAGTCCGTATACTGTGGTCTTAACTTATAACCTAGAACCTTTGTATGGTATTGCCTTGGCGCTGCTGTTATTTCCTGAAACAGAAACAATGAGCACTCAGTTTTACTATGGCGCTTTTTTAATTTTAGCAACCGTATTAGCCGATGGAATTCTAAAAAATAAAAAGAGTATTAAAAAGGGTAATACCTTAACAAGTAAACCCAATTAAAGTTTTTATATTTGCACTTGACTAACTAAACAACTAATTAAGAATTAAATCAAAATTTCAATGGAATATTTAGATTTTGAACTAGCTATAAAAGAACTTCAAGAGCAGCTTGAAAAGTGTCAGTTAATTGGAGAGGAGAGTGATGTAGATGTAACTCAAACTTGCAAGAAAATTGAAAAGAAGTTATTAGAAACCAAAAAAGATATTTACAAAAACTTAACGGCATGGCAGCGTGTTCAACTATCTAGACATCCTGATAGACCATACACACTAGATCATATTAAGGCGTTATGTGGTGAAACATTTTTAGAACTACATGGTGATCGTAATGTAAAAGACGATAAAGCTATGATTGGTGGTTTGGGTAAAATTGGAGACCAAACTTATATGTTTATAGGTCAGCAAAAAGGATTTAATACCAAGACAAGACAATATCGAAATTTTGGAATGTCTAATCCAGAAGGTTATCGCAAGGCTTTGCGTTTAATGAAATCTGCTGAAAAATTTGGTATTCCTGTAGTTACGCTTATAGATACTCCTGGTGCTTATCCTGGTTTAGAAGCAGAAGAACGTGGTCAAGGAGAAGCTATTGCCAGAAACATATTAGAAATGACACGCCTTAAAGTTCCTATTATAACCATAATTATTGGTGAAGGAGCGTCAGGAGGTGCATTGGGCATAGGTGTTGGTGATAAAGTATTGATGTTAGAAAACACATGGTACTCTGTAATTTCTCCAGAGTCTTGTTCTTCTATTTTATGGAGAAGCTGGGAATATAAAGAACAAGCGGCAGATGCACTAAAGTTAACGGCTCCTGACATGAAGAAGTTAAAAATTGTAGATAACATCATTAAAGAACCTTTAGGAGGTGCGCATACAGATAGAGCTGCAACTTTTAAAGCAGTAAAAGATGCCATCGAGAAAAATTACGAAGAACTTAAAAACTTATCACCAAAAGATTTAGTAAATCAACGTATGGATAAATACTTGGCGATGGGGGTTTATAAAGGTTAAACCTTATAGAATAACGGATGAAAAAAACTGAAACGTTTCGTTTCAGTTTTTTTTGGCGCTATTAACAATATAATCAAGTTATTAACAGTTAAAATGTTGAAGACCTGTTAAGATTGAAAATTTCGTAAATTCAATTTTAGGGTACAATTTATTTACATTCGCAGTTATGAAGCAACCCAACCAAATAAAAGGCTATCAAGTTGATAAAAGCACCATAATTAGCTTAGAAAAAGGTAAAATCCCACCACAAGCTATTGATTTAGAGGAAGTTGTGCTTGGAGCTATGATGATTGACAAAAAAGGTGTTGATGAAGTTATCGATATTTTAAGCCCTGATGCCTTTTATAAAGAAGCCCATAAGCACATCTTCGAGGCTATTTTCAAATTATTTGAAAATAGTGAACCGGTGGATTTATTAACCGTTTCAACTCAACTTAAGAAAGATGCAAAATTAGATATGGTTGGAGGTGATTTTTACCTCATTTCATTGACGCAACGTGTATCTTCATCTGCGCACATTGAGTTTCATGCACGTATCATTCTTCAAAAATTTATTCAGAGAAGTTTAATTAAAATTTCAAACGAAATTATAGAAGAAGCTTATGACGAAACTAAAGATGTTTTTGATTTATTAGATACGGCCGAAGCCAAACTTTATGAAGTAACCCAAGGTAACGTAAAGAAATCTACAGAAACAGCTCAGAGTTTGGTGATTCAGGCGAAAAAGAAAATTGAAGAGATTTCCAATAAAGAAGGGTTAAGTGGTATTCCGACAGGATTTACCAAACTCGATAAACTTACTTCGGGATGGCAGCCTAGTGATTTAATTATAGTCGCGGCTCGTCCAGGTATGGGTAAAACAGCATTAACCTTAACCATGGCAAGAAATATTGCCGTAAATACTAATATTCCAGTTGCTTTTTTCTCGTTAGAGATGTCATCGGTACAATTGATAACACGTTTAATTTCTTCGGAAACAGGATTGTCTTCTGAAAAGTTAAGAACAGGAAAACTGGAAAAGCATGAATGGGAACAGCTCAATGTAAAGGTGAAAACTTTAGAAAAAGCGCCATTGTTTATCGATGATACACCATCCCTGTCAATTTTCGATTTACGTGCCAAAGCGCGACGTTTAGCGTCTCAATATGGTATTAAGATGATCATGATTGATTACCTGCAATTAATGACAGCAGGAGGAAGCCAAAAAGGTGGTAATCGTGAACAAGAGATTTCGATGATATCGCGTAACCTTAAGGCATTGGCTAAAGAATTGAATGTTCCGGTTATTGCTTTATCTCAGTTATCGCGTGCTGTTGAAACACGTGGTGGAAGTAAGCGCCCGTTACTTTCAGATTTACGTGAATCTGGAGCGATTGAGCAGGATGCCGATATTGTAAGTTTTATTTATAGACCAGAATACTATAAGATTGAAGAGTGGGATGATGAAGAACGTTCTCCAACAGAAGGTCAAGGTGAGTTTATTGTGGCTAAACATAGAAATGGTGGTTTAGAAAATATTAGACTTAAGTTCATCGGTCACTTAGGTAAGTTTGATAATCTTGATGATTTTGATACTCCATTTGGAGAGTTTCATTCTAAGATGAATGCAGCGGCAAATGACGACACTTTTAAGCCAGATAATTTCCCATCGGCGGCTGATGCCTTTGGTACACCAGAAGACAATGATGATAATGATGTGCCATTTTAAGAATTTTTAAGGATATTTTCACAAGATAATAGCCTAACTTTGCTTTTGCTATTAAAAAACAAAATTGCCTCATGTTAGATCAAAGACGTACTACAAATATCCTACTACTGTTTATCGTAGTTCCTTTAGTATTTTATTTACTAAAAATCCTATCGTTTATATTTATTCCTTTAATATCATCTATGTTTATTGCGTTATTGTTTTTACCATTAATGCGATGGCTAGGACGACGTAACGTACCGCAATTAGTGAGTATTGTTATTGTTGTTGCACTTATTGGTGTTGGCGTATTTATAGGTGTAGAATTGGTACAGCTATCAAGCAAGCAAATTTTGTCTAATGACACAGGATTCTTTGCCAAGGCCCAAGTAAAAATCAATGACCTTATGTTATATATGCAGGATAAGGTTGGTTTAGAATACAATAGAGATGATAAGTTCTTAGCAAGATTTTTCCAGAAAGAAAGCATTGGTTCAACCTTTGATTTTGTTAGAAAATTTTTAACCAACATTTTGATGATTACATTCTTTACCATTTTGTGGTTGTCAGAATCCATCAATATGCATGAGGTTTTAAATAATACGATATTAAAACGTAAGCATACCTCAATAAAGGCTTTTATGAAAATTGAAAAGGACTTAATTACATTTATTAAAGTTAAGTTTTTGGTTAGCCTGTTAACAGGAATTTTTACTGGTTTAGCTTGTGTTTTCTTTGATGTAAGTTTCCCAATATTTTGGGGCCTTTTTGCGTTCTTAATCAACTTTGTACAAATGGTAGGGTCGTTTATTTCGGTAATACTATTGTCAATCTTTGCTTTTGTAGAACTAGATCCAACAAGTACGTTGTTCTTCTTTATTTTATCCATAACAGGTGTACAGGTCTTGTTTGGAGCAATTTTAGAGCCAATTTTTATGGGAAAATCATTTTCGATTAATGTGATTACGGTACTCATAATGCTTATGCTTTGGGGCTTTATTTGGGGCATACCAGGACTCATTATGGCGATTCCAATTACTGTTTTTATTAAAATTATTTTGGAACAATTCCCGAGTACTAAAGTTATTGCCTCCTTGTTGTCAGGTCCAGAGCGAACCATAAAGCCACTTAAGAAATAAGTAGAATTATCTTTTAGATTATGTATTTCAACAAGTAAATACCTAAAACTATATTAAAGCGTACCGCTTCGGGATAATTTTTGACTATATTTCAGATATTAAATTGAAAAAATCTTCGATGAAAAAGATAATTGTGTTGTTTACGCTGCTCTTGGTTACGATGTCGTCTTATGCGTCGTATATTCTAATTCCAATGGATGCCGAAGGCCAGCAAAATCATTTAAAAGCTTATGGAGTAACCTATTGGACCTTAGAAAAACAACTAAAGGTAAAATGGTTATTAAACTATAAAGGAGGGTCATTTTTATTACCAGATTCTGAGGAAATCCAACGTGAATGCCAAATAAGAGGTGTTAGCTTTGAAGTGATTTCTAATGCAAAAGCGGAAGAAATTCTGAACATGATTGCGAGTCCGTCGCAAAATATGGAAGCTGTTGTATTAGAGAAAGCTCCTAAAATAGCAGTATATACTCCAAAAGGACTTCAGCCTTGGGATGATGCTGTTACTATGGTTTTAACCTATGCCGAAATCCCATATGAAACGGTTTATGATGAAGATGTATTAAAGGATGCTTTATTGCTGTATGATTGGTTGCATTTACATCATGAAGATTTTACGGGACAGTATGGTAAATTTTATAGAGCTTATAGGTCGGCTTCTTGGTATATTCAAGAGAAAAAAGAAGCTGAAAATTTAGCGGCGAAATTAGGGTACGATAAAGTTTCCGAGGAGAAATTAGCAGTGGCAAAGAAAATAAGAGATTATGTTATTGGAGGCGGTTTTATGTTTGCCATGTGTAGTGCAACAGACAGCTTTGATATTGCCTTATCTGCCGATGGTGTTGATATTTGTGAACCTATGTTTGATGGTGATGGAAGTGATGCAGGTTATCAAAATAAAATAGACTATAACAGAACGTTTGCGTTTAAGGACTTTCTATTAGAGAGGAGCCCTAATGTATATGAGTTTTCATCAATTGATATGACGAGAAAACGACGCATACCTAAAACCACAGATTATTTTTCTCTTATGGAGTTTTCTGCAAAATGGGATCCAATTCCGTCTATGCTTTGCCAGAATCATACTGCTTTGGTAAAAGGATTTATGGGACAAACGACTTCGTTTACGCGGGAAGAAATAAAATCGAATGTTTTGGTAATGGGAGAAAACAAAACTAATGGTGAAGCCAAATATATTCATGGTATTAAAGGAAAAGGCTTCTTTACGTTTTATGGAGGTCACGACCCTGAAGATTATACTCATAAAGTTGGTGATCCTAAAACAGAATTAGATTTACATCCAACATCACCCGGTTATAGACTCATTCTTAACAATGTTTTGTTTCCTGCGGCCAAAAAGAAAAAGCAAAAGACTTGATTAACCGTCTTTGCTAAAAGTTTTGTAATTTTAGTTTCACCTAATTGTCAAAACTATGGCGTCTAAAAAGAAAATACTCAAAAAGATACAAATTGTGATTACCAATCATTTTGATAGCCCCGAAGATGCCTTCAATTTTTTTGATAAAAATGGAAATGGAACACTTTCAAAAAAAGAAATAGCGACACTTTTGAAACAGGCTGAAATAAGTGGTTTTATTAGAGGTGTAGTGTCTTCTAAACTCATTGAAGGTTATGACAAAGATGGAGATGGTCAAGTAAATTGGAAAGAATTTAAATTTGCTGTTGATGAAATCTCAAAAGCTAACTAGCCTCATTTAGTTTTGAAGTATAACCTTTTTAAATTTTTAAAGCTCCTTGCATTCACAGTCTTTTTTTGGAGCTTTGCATCTACATTGTTTATTGTTATTCGCTTTTTCGCTTATGGCGAAGAACAAGGTAGTGCTTATGTAAATCCCAAAAATATTATTCCAATTACCGAATGGTTGGACTTTGGTTTAATCTTAGGTATTATAATAGGTGTTTTTTATGCTGTTGTAGAATTTTCTTTTGAGAAGTATTTTTCTCAGAGGCTTAATTTGGCATTATCTATTTTTCTAAAATTAGTGATCTATTTATCGATACTTATTATTTCATTAAGTTTTATTACGTTTATTGCTGAAGAACGAATGGACATTGATTTGGCCAATGAACCAGGTTGGTGGAGAACAGATCCCTTGTTTTGGCTTAGTACGACATATTTTTTATTGACATCTTTAGTGTTTTCATTTATACGCATAGCCAATGACAAATTGGGTTCGGGTGTTTTTATCAAAATGCTCTTAGGAAAGTACAGAAAACCTCAAGAGGAGAAACGTATTTTAATGTTTTTAGATTTAAAAGACTCTACCGCAATTGCAGAGCAAATAGGTCATCAAAAGTATAGTCAGTTCATTCAAGATTGCTTTTTTGATCTTAATAAAATCTTACGACGATACGATGCAGAAGTGTATCAATATGTGGGAGATGAAGCTGTTATTAGTTGGACCTATAAAAATGGAATTAAAAATAATAGATGCATCGGCTTATTTTATTCTTTTCAAGAAACTTTGTCTAAGCGCTCAAAGTATTACCAAAAAACGTATGGTTTAAACCCAAGATTTAAAGCAGGACTTCATGGAGGACAGCTAATGGTAGCCGAAGTTGGTACCATAAAAAAGGAAATCGCTTATCATGGTGATGTCATTAATACAACATCCAGAATTCAAAACGAATGCAATACTTACAATGAAAATTTATTAATATCTAATACTTTATTAGACGATATTGACCTTAACACGATATATACTTCAAAAACCTTAGGTGCAATTCAACTAAAAGGTAAGCAGGAAATCATAGATATTTCGGCCATTCATTTAGAATAAAAAAATCCGATTCTTTTCAAGAACCGGATTTTATGTTTTTTAATGTGATCCAACATGGCAACCACAGTTGGCTCGTGTGAAACTTTGTGTTTCTTCGTGCCAAGGAAACGCTTGGTTATATTTAGAGTTTTCCCAGTAGAATTTTGTACGTTCTTTTGGATGGTTTCCAATTTCGTTCATAGTTTCAGTGTCGTAAAGGCGTCCATTAATCATGGTGTAAACGATACTTTCAGAATTTCGTATATCCTCTAAAGGGTTTTTATCCATAATGATTAAATCGGCTAGTTTTCCTTTTTTCAAGGAACCTATATCATCGCTCATTCCAATATAATCTGCACCATTTATGGTAGCCGCTTTCAGTGCTTCGTGATTTGACATTCCACCTTGCTGTAACAACCATAGTTCCCAATGTGCTCCTAATCCTTGTAATTGTCCATGAGCGCCAAGATTCACTTTTACACCTGCATCACTTAAGGCTTTACAGGTTTTAGAAACCAAGATGTGTCCATTTTCATATTCTTCATCAGGTATCATAATGCGATGTCTTGATCGCGAATCAATAATACTTCTTGGTGTATATTTCAGTAGTTTTTCTTTTTCCCATACATTGGTGTTTTGATACCAGAACATTTCACCATTCATGCCTCCGTAATTTACAATTAATGTTGGCGTATAACCTACATTACTCTGTCCCCAAAGTTCTAGTACATCCTTATAAACAGGAGCCACAGGAATATTGTGTTCGACACCAGTATGACCATCCATAACCATGGTGATGTTGTGATAGAATGTAGAGCCTCCTTCTGGAACTACAAAAATGCCTTCTTCTCGAGCGGCTTGTAAAACTTGTTGTCTTTGTTCGCGTCGAGGTTGGTTATAACTTTTAACAGATAAAGCTCCAAAGGCTTTTGTTCGTCTTATAGAAGAACGTGCATCTTCTAAGTTATTAATAACCGCTTTAAAATCGCCATCGGCACCATAAAGAATAAAACCTGTGGAGTAGAGGCGAGGGCCAACAAGTGTTCCATTTTTTTGCAATTCAGAAAGTGCAAATACAGTTTCTGAATTAGCGGAAGGATCATGAGCAGTAGTTACTCCATAGGCTAGATTGGCATAAAACTGCCAGTGTTTTTGAGTTGTTAGTCCATAACGAAAACCACCAATATGAGCATGAGCATCTACAATACCAGGCATAATAGTTTTACCTGAGACGTCGTATACTTTGGCATTTGATGGAACCGAAACATCTGAAGCGTTTCCAATGGCCTCAATAATATTGTTATTTATAATAATGGTACCATTTTCTATGACTTCATCACCTTCCATTGTTATTATTCTGGCACCTTGAAGCGCAATCCTACCTTCGGGTTTATCGGTTTTAACCTCAAGGTTGATTTTAATTCCTTTCTCGCTCATCTTTGCATCTTCAGAAGCCTCAGCAGCGTAATACATGTTTCCAAGCGTCCAATAAATTGTCTTACTGTCTTTAGACCAATGAAGATTAATGCCTGCATCTTTTGATAACTTGGAGATAGGAATAAATTTAGATTTATCGGTTAGATCTAGAGTTTTACCAGCTTTTGGCATAGGAGCCATATAAACTTTGTGTAGATGAACGAAGGCAATCCAATTTCCATCAGGACTTGGAACTAATCGATTACCATGTTTCGATTTTACAAGAATGCGTTCATCAAAACCATTTAGATCTATACTTTTTAATTCTTTGGTTAATGCACCAAAAAAGAGCCCTCCTTTTTGATATAAAACTCTAGAGTCATCAGCATTAAAGAAAGGGAAATCACCTTCTTGAGTTAATAATTTTGAATTAGTACCATTGGCATTCATAAGGTACAATCCTGTTTTTTTGGCAAATGTTCTGCCTTGGTCATTATTTCCACCTTCTTTGCGATAAACGATAGTTTTCCCATCGTGTGAGTACGCCGGGTTTCGATAGATTCCTTTTTCGGAAGTTAATTTTGTTGCAGTACCACCTGTACTAGGAATTGAATATATCCCGCCTAAATTTTCATCATTCCATGTCACATAAGTTATTGTTTTGCCATCAGGAGAAAAAGTGGGTTCGAATTCAAAATCAGACCCAGATGTCAATCGTTGCGCTTTTCCGTTAGGTAGATTTTGAGTATAAAGGTGTCCCAAGGCATTAAATACAATTGATTTTCCGTCTGGAGAGGTCGTAACATGACGCATTACTTTAGCATCAAATGTATCGGGAGAAACAGGATTCTCAAATTCTAATGCTTTGGCAATCTTAATCGTTGTATCCACTTGAAAAGGAATATCGGTAACTTCTAAGTTGTCAATGTTTATCTTCTTTATTTTTCCACCAGACCAGATAACGATAGCTTGATTATCTGGCATCCAGTTAAAATTCGTATATACACCGAAAATGGCCCATGCTTCTTGCTGATCTTTATTAAGTTGATCATAAATTGGCCATTCTTCTCCTGTTTCTAAATCATGTATATAAAGCGCGGATTTGGTTCGTACACGTTTTACAAAAGCCAACTTTTTACCATCTCTAGACACTTGAGGACGAGCGGCACCACCAGGACCACCAGTAATTCTAGTGGTTTTTCCCTTTTCCATGTCGTATCGGTTAATTGCATAAATCTGGCTATTTGGATCTTTATTGTATTGAAAGAAACCACCAGGATAAACATCTTCACTGTAATAGAGGTATTTGCCATCTGGAGAAAGTGATGGTTCATTAACGTCCTGTTGTGCATTCTTTTTTTTCGTAAGTTGAATACCACTACCTCCTGATTTATGGTACATCCACATTTCGCCTGCTCCAAGTGAACGTCCAGACGTAAAATGTTTCCGAGCAATAAGGTAATTACCATCTGGTGTCCATATAGCGTTGTTTAGTAACCGAAAACTTTCTTTCGTAATTTGTTTAGCATTAGAACCATCGCTATTCATAACCCAAATATTATCACCTCCACCAGCATCACTTGTAAAGGAAATGTGTTTTCCATCAGGGCTAAAACGAGGTTGTATTTCAAAGGCTAGTCCTTTTCTTAGAATTGTAGCTTTTCCTCCGTTACTATCTATCTTATAGATGTCACCTAACATATCAAAAACAATTGACTTGCCATCAGGACTTACATCGAGGTTCATCCATGTTCCTTCATTAGTTGATAATTTAAATTCTTTAAAACCCCAATCACCTTCGGGGTTGGATACGTCCCAAGATTTAGCTTTGTCCTTATCTTGGGAAAAGGCATTAAAAGTAATTAGCAGAATGAGGAGTTTGATGAGTTGTGTGTATTTCATTTGATTAGTTTTAATTGAGAGGTAAGTTAATTATAAAAAATGAAATTCACTGTTAAAATCTAGCATGTAGAGCTTTAACTTTTGATATAACAATATAAAAAAACCGATTCATTTCTGAATCGGTTTTATAAGCGAATTGTTGTTATTATTTAGGCGAACGCCCTACTTTACTTTGTTCACTATTGCTTCAAAAGCTTCTGGGTTATTCATAGCTAAATCTGCAAGAACTTTACGGTTCAATTCGATGTTGTTAGCTTTAAGTTTTCCCATAAACTTAGAATAGCTCATTCCGTGTTGTCTGGCTCCTGCATTAATACGCATTATCCATAATGAACGGAATGTTCTTTTTTTGTTTCGACGGTCTCTATACGAATATTGCATCGCTTTATCAACCGCATTTTTTGCTACTGTCCAAACGTTTTTACGTCTTCCGAAGTAACCTTTTGCTTGCTTAAGAACCTTTTTTCTTCTGGCTCTTTTCGCTACTGAATTTACTGATCTTGGCATTTCTTAAATTGTTTTTTTGTAGTAGGCGGTCAATTCTTGACACTTGCTAAATACTTTTGCCTAACTCCAGGGTTTATAATTTGTTTTAACCGATTAAAACCTTATTACTTTAAACGTAACATTGTTTTAATATTGTTCTCATCTGCTTTGTGTACCAAAGTGTCATGAGTCAAAGCTAGCTTACGCTTTTTAGATTTTTTTGTCAAGATATGACTCTTAAAAGCATGCTTTCTTTTAATTTTACCAGTGCCAGTTAGTTTAAAACGTTTCTTAGCACTTGATTTAGTTTTCATTTTAGGCATTGTTTCCTAGTTTTATTTACGTTTCGCTTATTATCTTACTGCTGAACTTTTCAGCGTTTATTTTACTTTTTTTGGTGCGATGAACATGGTCATTCGCTTACCTTCTAATCTTGGCATTTGTTCAACCTTACCTAATTCTTCAAGATCCTGAGCTAATCTTAATAATAAGATTTGTCCTTGTTCTTTAAAAATGATTGAACGCCCTTTAAAAAACACAAAGGCTTTAAGTTTAGCTCCATCTTTCAAAAACTTCTCGGCGTGCTTCTTTTTAAACTCGTAATCATGGTCATCTGTTTGAGGACCAAAACGAATTTCTTTGATAGTCACCTTAGAGGCTTTTGCTTTAAGTGCCTTTTCACGTTTCTTTTGTTCATAAAGAAACTTCTTATAATCCATTACCTTGCACACAGGAGGATCAGCCTTTGGTGAAATCTCAACAAGATCTAGCCCTTGGTCATCAGCGATGGCCAACGCTTCTTTAGTTGAGTAAATTCCAACGTCTACATTATCACCTACAAGTCTTACCTTTTCGGCTCTAATTTTAGAGTTGATTTTGTGTTGATCTTCTTTTACTACTCGCTTAGAGTTGTGTCGTCTACGTATTGCTATGGCTTATATATTTTAATTAAACTTTATCTATTTAAATGTTTTTAATGTTTTATTGACTTCTCTTTCAACAATTTCTGAAAATTCATCTACACTAATCATGCCTAAATCTTCCCCACCGTGTTGTCGAACAGAAATCATGTTTTCCTTTTCTTCATTCTCGCCAATGATAATCATAAACGGTATCTTATTCATTTCCGCTTCTCGGATTTTCTTACCAATAGTCTCGTTTCTATTATCTGCGAGGGCGCGAATTTCGTGATTTTCTAGCAAATTTAAAACTTTTTCCGCGTATTTTTCATATTTCTCACTTAATGATAATACAATTGCCTGCTCTGGCATAAGCCAAAGAGGGAAATTTCCACCGGTATGTTCTAATAAAATAGCAATGAAACGTTCCATACTTCCAAAAGGTGCACGATGAATCATTACAGGTCTATGTAACTCATTATCACTGCCCTTATACGTCAAGTCAAATCGTTCTGGTAAATTATAATCTACTTGAATTGTTCCTAATTGCCAATTTCGACCTAAGGCATCCTTTACCATAAAATCTAATTTTGGTCCATAGAAAGCAGCTTCTCCTGTTTCAACAACATAGTCTAAACCTTTATCAATAGCTGCATTTAATATTGCAGCTTCAGCTTTTTTCCAATTTTCGTCGCTACCAATATACTTTTCTGGATTCTCTGGATCTCTAAGGGAAACTTGCGCCTTAAAGTTTTCAAATCCAAGCGATCCAAAAACATATAGAACGAGATCAATCACCTCTTTAAATTCACTATCAAGTTGATCTGGAGTACAAAATATATGCGCATCATCTTGCGTGAAACCTCTAACTCGAGTTAAGCCATGAAGTTCACCACTTTGTTCATATCTGTATACCGTTCCGAATTCTGCATAACGTTTAGGAAGTTCTTTATAAGAAAAAGGTCGTGTGTTATATATTTCACAGTGATGAGGGCAATTCATAGGTTTCAATAAGAATTCCTCACCTTCTGCTGGTGTATTTATGGGTTGAAAACTGTCCTCTCCGTATTTAGCGAAGTGACCCGACGTTACATATAGTTCTTTCTGTCCGATATGAGGGGTTACAACCATTTCATATCCTGCTTTTTTCTGAGCATTCTTAAGGAAATTCTCAAGACGTTCACGTAATGCAGCCCCTTTTGGCAGCCATAATGGAAGACCTTGTCCTACTTTTTGGGAAAACGTGAATAATTCTAATTCTTTTCCTAATTTTCTATGATCTCGTTTTTTAGCTTCCTCAATTAATTGAAGATATTCGGTTAGCTCTTTTTGCTTCGGAAATGAAATACCATAAACTCTAGTGAGCTGCTTATTGTTTTCATCGCCTCTCCAGTAAGCACCTGCCACAGACATTATTTTTACTGCTTTTATTAATCCCGTATTTGGAATATGTCCACCTTTACATAAATCTGAAAAGCTTGAATGATCACAAAAAGTGATGGTTCCATCTTCCAAATTTTCAATCATTTCAACTTTATACTCATTATTTTGAGACCTATATAATGAAAGCGCTTCGGCTTTACTTACTGGGCGCATTTTAAAATCATGTTTACCCCTAGCAATTTCCATCATTTTATTCTCTATTACTTTGAAATCCTTTTCGGAAATAGAATGGTCGCCAAAATCGATATCGTAATAAAACCCATTACCTTTATCTTCTTGAATTGCTGGTCCAAGTGTTAGTTTTATATTAGGATATAATTCTTCTAATGCTTGAGCCATAACATGAGATGTTGAATGCCAGAAAGATTCTTTTCCTTTTCGATCTCTCCATGTATACAATATTAATGATCCATTAATATGTAATGGTGTGGATGTTTCTATCATTTCATCATTGAAACTTGCAGAGATTACATTTCTTGCAAATCCTTCACTAATGCTCTTAGCGACATCCATTGGAGTTGTTCCTTCTTCAAAGGTTTTAATAGTACCATCTGGTAAAGTAATATCTATCATAATAATGACCTAATAATTAAGTTGGCAAAGATAGTATGTTAAATATTGCCATACAATAGATGATATATATAATATTATATGAAGAGTGATTTCGGTAAAAGAAATAAACTTTTATAAAAAAAGAGGTTTGTAAAGCGTTCATTATAAGGGGTTGTGGAGTTTGAAAAAAAATAGTTTAAAAAAAGCTTGAAAAAGTTTTGGTGGAAAGAAAAAAGGGGTTGTATATTTGCACCCG
>NZ_CANLUG010000006.1:0-306479 GCF_947494225.1 uncultured Psychroserpens sp. | reverse complement strand
TGTTCTGGTGCTGACAATGAGCAGTTAGCTAACGACTGGAATGCTGGAAATATTACTGCTCTAGAAACATGTGCTGACGACCTTGGTATTACAGTAACTTCAGATTATGCTTATACCAATTTAGTATCTACATGTGGTCTAGGTGGAACAATTACTGTAATCTATACAATTACTGACGACTGTGGTAATGCTACTACGTTAAGTGCAACTTTGACTTTAGAAGATACAACACCTCCTAATCTTGATAACTGTGATGTAACCAACGCTTCTATTGAGTGTTCTGGTGACGATAATGAACAATTAGCTAATGATTGGAATGCAGCCAATATCGCTGCCCTTGAGTCTTGCGCTTCTGATTCTTGTGATACAGATTTAAATACTCAAGTAACTTCAGATTATGATTATTCTAATTTGCTGTCTACTTGTGGTCAAGGTGGAACTATTGCTGTTGTTTATATAATTACAGACGACTGTGGTAATGCTTCAACTTTAAATGTGACATTGACTTTAGAAGACACAACACCTCCTAGCCTTGATAATTGTGCCGTAACTGATGCATCTATTGAGTGTTCTGGTGATGATAATGAACAATTAGCTAATGATTGGAATGCAGCCAATATCGCTGCCCTAGAGTCTTGTGCTTCTGATTCTTGTGATACAGATTTAAATATTCAAGTAACTTCGGATTATGATTATTCTAATTTGGTGTCTACTTGTGGTCAAGGTGGAACCATTGATGTCGTTTATACAATCACAGACGATTGCGGTAATGCTGCAACTTTAAATGTGACCTTAACTTTAGAAGACACAACACCTCCTAATCTTGATAACTGTGCCGTGACTGACACATCTATTGAGTGTTCTGGTGATGATAACGAACAATTAGCTAATGATTGGAATGCAGCTAACATCGCTGCCTTAGAATCTTGTGGTGTGGACACTTGCGATACAGATTTCACTGGTCAAGTAACTTCAAATTATGCTTATACCAATTTAGTGACTACTTGTGGTCAAGGTGGAACTATTGATGTTGTTTATACAATTACTGATGACTGTGGTAACTCAACCACGCTAAACGCAACATTAACGTTAGAAGATACTATTGCACCAGATCTTTCAAATTGTACAGTAGAAAATACGCAATTAGAATGTTCTGATACTGAAAACGAATCGCTTGCCGACGCTTGGAATGCTGCAAACATCGCTGCTCTTGAAACTTGCGCTGTCGATTCTTGTGATACAGATTTCACAGGTCAAGTTACTTCGGATTATGATTTTAATAATTTAAATACAACTTGTGGTCCTTGTGGAACTATAAGTGTAACCTATACTATTACTGACGATTGTGGCAATGAAACGACACTTTCAGCTGTACTAACTTTTGGAGATGAAACGATTCCTGATTTATCAAATTGTGATGTTCAAGACGTTACCTTAGAATGCTCTGGTGACGAAAATGAAACATTAGCGAATGATTGGAATGAAAATAATATCGTTGCACTTCAGACTTGTGCTGATGATTTAGGTATTGCTGTTACTTCAGATTACAACTATACAAACTTTGTAGAGACATGTGGTCTAAGTGGAAGTATTACTGTAACGTATACGGTTTCAGATGAATGTGGTAACTCTGCTTCTCTTCAATCAACTTTAACAATTGAAGATACAACGCCTCCAACATTTACGGTTCCAGCTGATGTAACTTTAGAATGTGATCAAGATCCTTCAGATTTATCACTTACTGGAGATGTTACTGATGAAACAGATGTTTGTTCAGGGCTTTTAGAGGCTACTTATATAGATACTGTTGCTAACGGTTCATGTGCTAGCGAGTCGGTAATTACGAGAACTTGGACTTTAGCTGATGACTGTGGAAACACAACAACTTTAGTTCAAACGATTACTGTTCAAGATACAACGGCTCCAACATTTACGGTTCCAGCTGATGTAACCTTGGAGTGTGATGACGATATTAATGACATTGTTTTAACAGGTGATGTGACTGATGAAGCTGATAACTGTTCAACAGGTTTAGAAGCTACATTTACTGATGATGTTGCCCAAGGTGATTGTCCAAATTCGTCAATCATCACTAGAACTTGGACGTTAACTGACGACTGTGATAATACAACAACTTTAGTTCAAACGATTACTGTTCAAGATACAACGGCTCCAACATTTACGGCTCCAGCTAATGTAACTTTAGAATGTGATGCTGATATATCTGATGTTACTCTAACGGGAGATGTAACTGATGAAGCTGATAACTGTTCAATAGGTTTAGAAGCTACATTTACTGATGATGTTGCCCAAGGTGATTGTCCAAATTCGTCAATCATCACTAGAACATGGACATTAACGGATGACTGTGATAATACAACAACATTAGTTCAAACGATTACTGTTCAAGATACAACGGCTCCTACCTTTACTGTTCCTGAAAACATAACTATAGAGTGTGATCAAGATGCGTCTGATATAACTTTAACTGGTGACGTGACAGATGAAACTGATAATTGTTCAACCGATTTAGAAGCAACATTTACAGATGAAATTTTAGAAGGTGATTGTCCAAATGAATCGACAATAACAAGAACTTGGACACTAACTGACGAATGCGATAATACGACGACACTTATACAGACTATTAGTATCATAGATTCTACAGCTCCAACTTTAGTTGGTGAATTGGAAGAAGTTATTAATGTAGTTTGTAGTGAGATTCCTGAAGTTCCAGAATTGGTATTTGAAGATGCTTGTTCTACAAATATGACGGTAGACTTCAATGAAACCTCTACATCTGATGGTTCAGAAATGGATTATACAATCATAAGAGATTGGTTTGTAAGTGATGAATGTGGAAATGAAGCTGTATTTACACAAACGATTAATGTTACTGTGCAAAGTGAAATCCCAACTGATGATGCAGACTTATGTATTACAGAAGATATAGATTTTGATCTCTTCAGTTTATTAATTGGTGATTACGACATTGATGGCACTTGGACTGTTACGTCTGGTAATGCAACAATTAATGGTAGTATTTTTAATCCGTCATCACTATTAGATTTTAATGATGACTATACACAAGATCAACTTGGTGAATATGTATTCACTTACACTTACGAAGGTGAGTGTCCAGGTATGGTTTCTGTAACAATAACACTTAATGATGATTGTGTAGTATTCCCTTGTGGTGAAGATGATGTTGAAATTTCAAAAGCAGTTACTGCTAATTTTGATGGTATTAACGAATTCTTTACGATTACTGGAGTTGAAGATTGTGGATTTACTTACGAACTTCAAATATTTAATCGTTGGGGAGCAAAAATATATGAGAATTTCAATTACCAGAATGACTGGAATGGTACATCATCAAAAGCCTCTATTGGAAGCTCAGACTTTGTACCAACAGGAACCTATTATTACGTAATAAATATAAAGAATAGTGGACTAAAACCGTTTACAGGCCCAATCTACGTTTCAACAAAATAAACCTTAACCTATATGAAATTAGTAAAGTTTAATATTATAGCATTTATACTATTCAGTAGCTGGATGGGTGTTGCGCAACAACTACCTCAGTTTACTCAGTATATGTACAATACTATTTCTATTAATCCTGCTTATGCAGGAAGTAGAGAGGCTTTAAGTATTGTAGGTCTGCATAGAAGTCAATGGGTAGGTCTTGAAGGAGGCCCACAAACACAAACATTGTCTATTCATGCACCAATGAGAAATGAAAGAGTTGGTCTAGGATTGTCATTTATAAATGATGAGCTTGGCTACCAAAATTTCTCTTATCTGTATGGCGATTTTTCGTATACAATTCCAACAGGAGAAAATAGTAAATTAGCTTTTGGTATAAAAGCTGGTTTTACAAGTTATAGCTTAGATGCCGATTTTCAGCAGTCGCAATCCAATGATCCTGTTATTTTCGGTTTTGAAAATCGTTGGAAACCAAATATTGGAACAGGGATTTACTGGCATAGTAATAAATGGTATGTTGGTTTATCTGCACCAAGGATTTTAAATACAGATTATACTGGTGATGCTGAATTTCAGGCCTTAGAAAGAATTAGTTATTATTTTACTGGAGGTTATGTATTTGATCTTAGTGAGAATACTAAATTTAAGCCAGCTACACTTTTAAAGGCAACAAATGGTGCTCCTTTATCTTTTGACCTTACAGCAAACTTTTTATTTTATGAAAAGTTTTGGGTTGGTGCTGGTTACAGAATAAATGAACGTGCAGCCGCTATTGGTGGTATTGCAGACTTTCAGATATCAAAACAATTACGAATTGGTTACGCCTATGAGTATCCAATTTCAGACTTAAGACCATATACAAGTGGAACTCATGAAGTTTTATTAATGTTTGAAATATTTAAAAGTAAGCGTATTAAATCACCTAGATATTTCTAAAAAACAAATCAATGATGAAATCAAAGTTTTTAATCTTAATATTTGCGCTTAGCAGCGCAGTTATGATTGCCCAAGAAAAACTTGCTGATAAGTTTTTTAGCAATTTCGGGTATGTAAAAGCCACAGAACTTTATGAGGAAGTTCTAAAAAAAGGAGATACAAGTCTTCATGTTCTAACACGTTTAGGAGATTGTTATTATAACAATTCTAAATCGGAAAAAGCGGCCTATTGGTATGACATCGCTCTTAAAATGTATGGTAAGGACGATATCAATCCAGAATATATCTACAAGTATATACAATCATTACGTAGCTTAGGTCAGTATGAAGAAGCGGACACATGGATGAAGACATTCATGGCAATTCAAAATAACGACACACGAATTAAAGGTTATAATCCGGAGAATATTGCCAAATACAATGAATTGGCAAGTTCTGATAAAAATAAGGTTGTAAAACTTCAAAATTTGCCATTTAATTCTAAGTACTCAGATTTTGGTTCTTATATACATGATGGTCAGCTCTATTTTGCTTCTTCTAGAAATACAGATGACAAAAAATTATACAGTTGGAATCAAGAGCCGTTTTTGGATATCTATCAAGTTTCAGTAGAAAAAGATGTTGATACTGTGACGTACGGTTCGCCAGATTTTATTTCGGCTAAAAAATTAAATACAGATTTCCACGAAGCATCTGTAGCTATTACAAATGATGGAAACACGATGTATTTTACACGAGACAATGTAGGCAAGAGTACGAAAAAAGTAAAATATGATAAGAAAGGAACGACTCACCTTAAACTTTATAGAGCAACTTTAGTTGATGGACAATGGACAAATATTATTGAGTTGCCCTTTAACGATGAAGTATTTTCTACAGGTCACCCAGCACTTAGCCCAGATAACAAAAAACTTTATTTTGTTTCAGATCGTGAAGGTGGAATTGGTGGCACAGATATCTACGTTGTTGATATAACCAATGGAAATGAATACTCTGAACCACAAAATTTAGGCGAAGGCATTAATACTGAAGGTCGTGAAATGTTTCCTTTTGTTGCGAAAGATAGTACGTTTTATTTCTCATCGGATGGACATTTAAACTTAGGTCTTTTAGATATTTTTAAGTCTAATATCATAAAAGATGAGAATGCTGAACCTGAAAATTTAGGAGCGCCATACAATAGTGGATATGACGATTTTGCGTATTTCAAAAACACATCGGAAGCCGAAAACGAACACACAGGGTATTTCTCTTCTAATAGACCAGATGGACAAGGAAGTGATGACATATATAGCTTTGATGCTTCCATTTGTATTCAAATGATTAAAGGTATTACTAGAGACCTAAATACGAATGAGGTCTTATCTGGAGTAACGGTAAAACTCATTAATGAAGTTGGCAAAATTATTGCTGAAATTGAATCTGATGAAAATGGCAGTTATGAATTCACTGCAGATTGCAATTCAACATACACTGTAATTGCTAGCAAAGAAGATTATAAGGATGACCAAAAGAAAGTCACAACAGATAATGAACATGAAAAGGTTAGCGAAGTTGATTTATACTTGGAGCCTTTAATTACAGATAGTCAAATTGTAATTAACCCTATTTTCTTTGATTTTGACAAATGGAATATTAGAACCGATGCTCAATATGAATTGGAAAATATTGTAGATGTGATGCGTGCTCATCCAACTATGGTCATTAAGATAGAGTCCCATACAGATAGTCGCGGACGTGATAAATATAATATGAAATTATCTGATAGACGAGCAAAATCGACTATGGAATATATCATTTCAAGAGGGATTGCGCCAGAGCGTATAGAAAGTGCTATAGGTTATGGTGAATCGCAGCTGCTCAACGAATGTTCAAATGGCGTGAAGTGTAGTGAAGAAAAACATCAATTAAATAGAAGATCGTACTTCTATATACTAAAAGAATAATACCCTCTATTCTAAACTAAATTTGCAAAAAGCAGTCTTTCAATGAAAGACTGCTTTTTTTTTATGTATTTAAACAAAATTCATAGGGTTACAAACTCTTCAAATTATCAGAATAAATGCGATCTACACGTGTTAAAAAAGGATCAACCGAGATCATATTTGGCAATACTTCAACGTTAATTTTTATGACGTTTGATGTTGCGTCCATATAATGACTTTCTAAGTAAATGGGTTTCTCGTTCTTCCCTAAATGTTTTGGATGCTTTTTAAATAGCCCTATTTGCAAGGGCTCATTGATACCAATCTCTTTTTCTTGTCCATTTTCAAGGGTCGTAAAGCGTCTAGCGTTTACTTCAATTGTAATGTCATAAGTTCCATTTTCTAATTGTTTATACGACGATTTACCAATTGATAAATCATAACGCACTATGCCTTTCATCCATTCGTTAATTAGCATATGGTATTGTTTAGGGGTTACTGTATACAATTCATCTAAAAATTCTAAGGTATTTACTTCAAACTCATGACGTTTTGCATGTCTGTCTGTAAGTGTACGTAATACTGTATTTAATTTAGCTTCTCCAATAAGGTCACGAATAGACAACATCACAAGTCCGCTCTTCCCATAATTAAGGTAATTTTGTCCATCAGTTAAGTATACAGGAGGCTCTTTTGTAGTTGCGAACGTGCGTCCATTAAAGTAACGGTCATTAGAGGCTTTATTAAGTTCCCAAAGTGTACCCATACCATACATTTTCTCGAGGACTACGCCTTCAGTATATTTAGCAAACCCTTCAACAATGAAACTTCCTCCTTTTACATTTTTAGCTTTCAGAATCATTCCCCACCATTGATGAGCCACTTCATGAATGGTACGTTTTGAAACTAAATTAAAAGTACCTGTATTTCTAATATCTATAAGATATAGGTTATCCTCGACCATATTGATAAGTCCGGCATGTGCTGCACCACCAAAACTATGATAAGAAGGTATTTCAGCAATACGTAAATGATTAAAAGGATAGTTTCCGAAGTTATTAATGCAATAATCTAGAGTAACTTCAGTACTTTGATTAATCGTTTTATGATTCATATCATGCTCTGGGTGGTAGTAATATTCTAAAGAAATGTCCTTATAAAAACCTTTTTTCACTTCATAATTACCAGAAAAATAAGCTAATGCTGGAATATTCTTACCTGGGAGCTTATAATGATAATAATTCCTGTTATTTGCTTTCCATTCTTTTATAAGGTTTCCAACTGCCAGTGCTTTTTGTTCATTTTCCGTGGACACAATAGTTTCATACAAGACGTCACCAAATCTAGCCTCATTATGAAAAAGATGTGAATCACCTTCCAATTCTTCTTCTTGTTCTGGAAGCCCTCTTTTTTGGCGCTCATGTGCATTTGATATTTCCATAGAACTAAAGTACCCTAATACAGGTTCGAACCTATCATGTCTAATATAAGACCCACTGTTTACAATAGTTCTATCTACATTATAAGGTTGAGATTGCTTTGTGAAATTATAGCGCAGTCTTGCTGTTTCTTTAGGGTAGATGGCATTTTCAAACTTAAAGAGATAGGTTCCAAAAACGGTGTCCTTAAAGACCAACTCAGCATTATCAAAAGTGATGTTTGAAAGTATGTTTCTTTCAGTTATAAATATATGTGTAACTGGAATTTCATTTTTATTAATAAGGATGTAATCTGCCTCAAGGTTATATTTTTGTTCATTTGGAAAAATATCCACTTTCGTTTTCAAATCTATATAATGAAGCCTTGGAATAGTATCATACATTTTAAATTTTCGTTCATACTGTTCTGCAAAGTCTAAACGATTGTCAGAATTCACATAGTTGTTTTTTCTATTCAACTCTGTAAATAATGAAATTCCGGAACCAACAAAAAAGATAAGCGCTACGAGCATCCCTCCTATTTCCCAATGTTTCCATTTTTTAAATCTTAAATTTTCACGAATATAGCCTGTTCCCATTGCTGTTCGTTTCCAGAATTTAAAGGATAAAATGGATAATACTACTCCAAAAGCCAACCAATATAATGCATACAAATTAAAGGCAGATGTGTGCAAAGAATACCCAGACATATTAGAATATGTTGGAATAGGCATATTTCCAATACGCAACATTGGGTGCTCAACACCAATATAAATTGATAATGACGTTCCTAAAAGCAAAAATACAAGTCCGCTGATTCCCATTCCAAGAAATTTATTATTAACAACACTCTGAATGAAAATAGCCACCATAACATATATAATGTTCGAAATACCGTAATAATAAAAAACAGACAAGTATTGTTGGAGTTCTATATTGCCATGTCCATTGACCAACTGAAAACCAATACAAACTAAAATCACAGCTGTTATGAGTATCATAGGAATCCATATGAGCGTTATCAATTTTGAAAGAAAAAACACCCAATTTAGTGTAGGAGTTGTATTTAAAATACTATCCATTTTTTTATCTCTTGCTTTCCATATCAACTCCCCACTATAGAAAACAATAAGTATCATACTCAAAATAGGCACTAACTCCATTACAATTTCTAAAAGTAAATTTGTAAAAGGGTACCAACTATCACCATAAGAACCACCTTCAAATATTCTAGAGTAAACTTCAAGTATAGATGTAGTCACTAAGGTTATTACTACTACCAAAAAAGGAAGGCTCTTAAAGACATTGCGGATATCGATGCGCAAAGCAGACCAAAAAGCTAGCCATTGCCCGCTCCTATTAGTCTGGGATTCTATAGTGAAATAAGGCGTCTTTTCTGTTGATTTCTCATTCGAAATAGTATTTTTTCTGGATTTTTGAGATGGTTTTCTAAACGAGAAGAATTGATATGTAATTAGAAATATTATACAAGAAAAAACGATCCAAATAACCCGGTTATAAAGATAAAATCCCGAAAAAGAAAAGGATAGATTATTCTTCTCAGAAGGCGCCCAAAATTGAGTGTACTCAAAAAATGTTGCACCAGCAAATGGGTCTATTAAAGCCGCTAAAGCCATACTTTCTTGAGAAGCTGGTATAGATGAGGCCATAATAGGTGAGTTAGAATAAAATGCTACTATAAAATAGAGTATATATATAAGCACAGCACTAGTATAAGTAGCCAAATTACTTTTGGAGAGTATACTCACAGAAAAAATAAGAGTTGTGCAAATAAAAAAGTTAGGGACGATAATAACTAAAAAAGGCCATAAATATGACTGTATATGAAAAGGTGATATACGTGATGCATCCAGATCTGAAATAGATAAACCAACCATAAATCCTGGAAGGAAAAGACTAAAGCCCAAAAGGCTAAATGAAAAAACGCCAATAAATCGGCTCCAAAAAAACTGTTTTTTCTGTACAGAAGTACTATAAATAAGTGCCTCCATATGATGCTTTTTATCTCTAATGACACCACTTATGGCGAAAAACATAATAATGAAAACACAACTTAATGAGGACATGGTAGCGTAATTACTTATTTGATAAGCCGAATTATAATCTACCAAAGCAGGGGCTTGCCCAAGACCTCCGAGAAAAAATCCAAAGAAGAAAAAAAGCAACATAAAAATAAATAGGGCGCGTTGCTTTGATTGGTATAAAGCCTCAAAACGCAATAATTCTAATAACATAATTAATCGTTTTTTGATGATTGATTTAAAAACATTTGGGCGAAATAATAATCTTCAAGACCAACTGTAATAGGTATAAATGCTTTGGAAGGTTGGTCATTAGACAGTACTCGAATTTGTGTTTCGTTGGCTATGAGACGTGTAGAAATAACCTGATAGTTGTCTTCATATTCTTTTAGTTCGCCTTTTGGAATCATTTTGCTCCAAACTTTACCGGAAATAGTTTTAACCAAATCTGCTGGACGCCCTTTTGAGATAATTTTCCCATCACACAGAATAGCCATTTGTGTACATAGCTCTTGAATATCTTCTACAATATGTGTTGAAAGAATAACAATTACATTTTGTCCAATATCACTCAATAAGTTCAAAAAGCGATGACGCTCCTCTGGATCAAGTCCTGCAGTTGGTTCATCTACTATTATAAGTTGTGGATTTGCAAGTAAAGCTTGTGCAATACCAAATCGTTGCTTCATCCCTCCGGAAAATGTATGAACAGATTTTTTGCGATGTTGATACAAATTGGTTTGATGTAAAAGTGCTTCAACTTGAGCTTTTCTTTCTTTTTTATTAAGTACTCCTTTTAAAATCGCCAAATGATCCAATAGGTTTTGAGCAGATATTTTAGGATATACACCAAACTCTTGTGGTAAATATCCAAGATGTTTACGAAGGTCTTGAGGTATTTCAATAATATCTACATCATTAAAAACAACAGTGCCATGAGATGGTTTTTGAAGTGCGGCAATAGTTCTGATCAAACTTGATTTTCCTGCGCCATTTGCACCTAACAGCCCAAACATGCCATTAGATATATTTAAATTAATATTGTCCAACGCCTTTACACCATTGGGATAAGTTTTAGATACATTTTGTATTGTAAGTGTATTCATTGATTCTTGATTTTAAAACGAATGTATTTCTGAAATCAATCACATACCAATAAAAATGACATCTGTAGTAGTTTTGGGAACATATGACATTCAAAAAGGTGTCAATTACACTTTAAATGGAAAATGATACCATTAATGGACATAAAAATGTCGTTTATCAATTAGTTTGTTTAGATAGTTTTACTAGCGTAGTTTTGATGTATGATATCATTTATAAAAAAATACAGGGCTTTTGGATTGGCGGCAATAATCGTTGCTGCCATCACACTGTATTTGGAGCACCTTGACTTTATTCGCATTCCTAAAGATGAGCCGTTGGAGACTGTTGTTATCTTTGGCTTTTGGTGGATAGTAACGGGGTTTGCTCTGTATAATTTAAAATATCTTAAAAATAAAAAGACAGTATTAATAAAAATAGGGTTCTTGTCTTTTATTGCATTCTTAACTTTTGGAACAGATAACTATTTTAATATTCCAAATAACCCTATTGTCATTTTTTTAATTGTTGTCTTTTGGTTAGGCCTTTTGTATCTCGTTTTTCCGAATTTTTTTAAAAAGTACAGCGTTCTAATCGTATTGGTTTATGGATTGATTCTTTGTTATTTTTTCTACTTACGCCTTGATGAAAATTACACAGCGTTATACCACCACAGAGTATTAAACTTACTTATGTTTCCCATTCCTATCATATTCTTTATTTGGCTATATGAACAGTGGAAATGGTTTAAAACACTCAAGTCTGAAAAAACAAAAGCCGAATTAGATTTATTAAAGACTCAAGTAAATCCACATTTTCTTTTCAATAGCCTTAATAATTTATATTCACTTACAGTAAATCAATCTCCCGAAGCGCCAGACGTGGTATTAAAACTGTCAGACATGTTGCGCTATACAATTTATGAAGGCAAGAATGATCGTGTTCTGCTTTCAGAAGAAATTCAATATTTAAAAAATTATATTGCCTTACATGAAATTCGACATAAGAAAAATGTAACTATACAATTTACCCATAACATAGTGCCTGATGATAAGGTTGCTCCTCTTCTATTTATTATCTTGTTAGAAAATGCTTTTAAACATGGTATTGAAAAACTTACAAATGATGCCTATGCTATAATAAAACTCAATAGCGATAAAAATCAGATCTATTTTTCAATAGAAAATAATTATGAAGCACCAGCAGAAAGTAATCATAAAGGCATTGGAATAGAGAATTTAAAACGTAGATTGTTGCTTATTTATCCAGATGCCCATCAACTAATAATAAATCAAATGCCATCTGTTTATAAAGTTGAATTAACAATTCGTAAATAATGACAAGGACATATATCATAATTGACGATGAACCTCTAGCACATAAATTAATTGAAAAATTTTGTGATATGTTGCCTCATTTAGAGCTTAAACAAAATTGTTATAACGCTTTAGAGGCCATGGCTTTTTTGAATAGCACATCTGTAGATTTAATGTTTTTGGATTTAAATATGCCAAAACTTACGGGGTTTGAATTTCTAAAAACACTAACCAATCCGCCCAAAGTTATTGTCACTACTGCTTATAAAGAATTTGCACTAGAAGGTTATGAACTAAACATTTCAGACTATTTATTAAAACCTTTTAGTTTTGAGCGTTTTGTTAAGGCAGTGAATAAAGCCATTGGGTCTAAACCTCCTACAGTTATTAGTACTAAAAGCACCAGTGAGCATATAAACTTTTTCGTAAAAGGAGACAAAAAACACCATCAAATTAAGTCTGAAGATATTCTATATATAGAAGCCTATGGCAATTACACAAAACTTTATTTTGAAGATACTTATATCGTGAGTCATGAGAGCATATCTCAATATATAGATTTACTATCGTCCACTCATTTTTTAAGAGTTCACAAATCCTTTATCATTGCAATAGATAAAATAAATCAAATTGAAGGCAACGTCATTCAAATTTCTAAATACAAAATACCAATAGGCCGTACTTATAAAAGTATAGTGAGTAAACTTTATAATTCATGACTTTAATTGCTATTAGCAATAAAAAAAGCCACAGTAAAACTGTGGCTTTAAAAATAACGATTTGCTATTAATCAATTTTTAAGTCATTTATCGTTTTATGAAGATATTCGTGAAATACCATTTACCTTCATCATTTTGTTCGGCTGAAATATCAAAATCGGTAAAATCGCCTTCAATATTATCTCTGTGTCCATCACTATTAATCCATGCATTTACAACAGACTGAGCAGAATTGTAGGCGTAAGCTACATTCTCAGATACTCGCGTTGCAGAAGCATTTTGTATTAAACTATTCTTACGTTGAAAAAAGTTATCGTGACCTACATTATTTGATTCTACCATATAGTCTGTATGCGTATAGGCAACAGCTTTAATCGTATTATGATTATTTAAGGGTGTAAGACCTTCGCTAATTCTATGAGCATTAATGAGCTCTAAAATTTCTATTTCTATTGTTTTTGCAACTGGAGGGGTTGGTAAAGCCATACTATCTATAGCTTCTTCAGGTATGCTATCTGTAGAACATGAAAACGATAACAAAGCAACTAGTACCATTACTGGCAATACTCTTGTCAATTTCATAACGTAGGTTAAATTTTATATAATTTAGATTTGGGGTCTAAATTGTTTAGTTAATACATAATTACTTAAACGTTGGGGCACTTAAGTAATCTTTCATTACTATCGACAATATACAGATAAATTCGTTTTTCGTCGCTAATACGTATTATAATTCGATAAAATGTAAATTTTATTATGGTAATTCCTACAAAAATTGTAGTTCATCGATAATTTGAAGTGAAGTCTAAGGCGATAATCGGTCCATTAGCCAATTAAGATTTTCATCGAGTTGATATCTTAATCTATCATGTAGACGGTTTGGTCTACCTTGCCAAAACTCAATTTCTGAAGGTTTAACGATATAACCACCCCAAAATTTTGGCCTAGGAATCTCCTGTCCGTCATATTTATTTTCTAATGCTTTGAGTCGTTCTTCTAAAACCGTTCTGTTTTTTATAACATCACTCTGCTCCGACACCAATGCTCCTAATTGACTACCTCGAGGTCGAGATTCGAAATAGCCATCGCTTAAATTTTCGGCAATTTTCTCTACGCTTCCTTTAATAATAACTTGGCGCTCTGCTGCGGCCCAAAAAAATGAAAGGCATACATTAGGGTTAACCGTTATGGCTTTACCTTTTTCGCTATTATAATTGGTATAGAAAATAAAACCTTCATAGGTGAATTTCTTAAGCAGTACTACTCTGCTTTTAGGAAAACCATCCAAGCCCATTGTACTTAAGGTCATGGCATTAGTTTCACCTACATCAAAATTATTATCCACTTCATGAAACCATTTTTGAAATAGTTCCAATGGATTATCACTAACATTGGTTTCGAGCAATTCTTGCTTTTCGTATGATTTTCTATAACTACCTAAGTCTGTATTCATTAGATCTTAAAATAAAATTTAATAGGGTTTTTCTTTTCCCAGCTTATATTTTTCATATAAATTTAAGCAATAATCCCTTCTAATGAAATTTGAAAACAGTAAATATTCTAAACTTTTAGGATATAAAAAAGTAGATTTTCCTTTCGGAACAATTTATATTACAAGATATTTTGTCATTTCTGAATTAAACGAAGGCATTCATGTAGATTACACGATTGCCAGTGAATTGATAAACGCTTTTTCAGAAGATATTAGAAAAGGGATTAAAGTTGGATATATTGCCAATCGTATCAACTCCTATTCTTTCGAGCCTCAATTATGGCTCGATTTTAACAACGAATACGATTTCTTGGTAGCAAGTGCTATTGTAACTTATAATGACTTTAGCTATCTTAATTCGTCATTAGAAAAGCACTTTTTTAAGAAAAGTTTAAAGCGTTGTCACAGTCTTGATGAGGCTATTGAATGGATGTCAAACTTAAACGAGTTCAGCAAAGAGTTTAAACATGAATAATATCATGCTCGGTTTTTTAGTTATTTTTTAAAATTCAAATGTTTTTCCGTCTTTAGCCAATTCTACATTTGGAAAAATGCTTGCAGCTTCTGTTTTAAACACACTTAAATCATCATAACGCGTAGAATAATGTCCTAAAATTAATTGCCCAACATTAGCTTTTTTAGCTATTGTTGCTGCTTGTTTAGCTGTAGAATGTTTGGTTGGCAAGGCTAAAGATTCATTCTTTTCTATAAATGTAGATTCGTGATAAAGCGCATCCACGCCATTTATGATAGGAAGTATCGATTCATTATATGCGGTATCGCTACAAAATGCATAGCTCTTTGGTGGTTTCGGGTCTAAAGTAACTGATGCATTATCAACCATATTACCACTATTATCAGGCACATCCGAACCTTGTTTTAATTTTCTATAGTAGGCTACATCAATGTTTGCATTTAAAACAGCATTCATGTCGAGTTTTCGCTCTCCTATTTTTTCCTTAAATAGAAATCCGTTAGTATAAATGCGGTGATCTAAAGGTATTGTATAGACTTCTACCTTATCATCTTCAAAAATTAATTCTGAAGACGTCGCTGATAACTCATGAAATATCAATTTGAAATTCGTCCAAGAATTAGACAATTTCATTTGTAATGTAATAACCTCTTTTAAACCTTTTGGTGCATAAATATGTAAATCGGCTTCACGTGTTAATAGTCTAAACGTCGAAATTAAACCTGCTAATCCAAAACAATGGTCGCCATGCAAGTGAGAAATAAAAATGTGTTTTATTCTACCAAACTTCACCTTGTTTCTACGTAATTCTACTTGAGTTCCTTCTCCACAATCTATTAAAAAAGTATGATTCTTAATAGCAAGAACCTGAGCTGTTGGATTGGTATGTATTTGTGGTGTGGCGCTATAGCAACCAAGTATAGTTAATTTCAAATTGTAAAAAATTAAGTGAATTTAAAGTGTGCTTTGATCACCTCTAATTGTTTTAATGCTGGGTTTTTATTTGGTAATGTACTGAAGATAAAATCTGGTCCATGTTTCCTTTTAGTTGAAATTTCAAAATATCGTTCTTCGTTTTGGTTTAAATATATTTCTTCTATTTCAGAAATTGGAAAGCGTTGAATTGTTTTTATAGAACCTAAAAACAACATGTGAATATCCTTTTCAACAACACCATTATGTATAGAAATGCGCTTAGATATTTTAATAACAGAAATCACAACTGCAATTAATAGGTAATGAAGAAGTTTGTTCAATAAGTCGTTTTCAAATATGTTTTCAAATGAAAACAAAGGAATGAGCGATAGCAAAAAGAATAACACCTGATAAATAGCATCAAACATCTGGTCGTTATAAATAGTTATTCTTTTGTTCATTTAAAATCCTAAATCACGTTCTATGTCTTCCATCTCAATAATATCGTAGGCCTCTTGTAGCGTAGGCACAACGACTATTTCATCTGGAATTTCATTGAGATTCGCCTTTTCAGTTACCACAACAAATGAATGTTTTGCTCTTCGGTGTTTATTTGATAACTGCAAAAATTCTACAATATCAGATAACATCACCTGTTTCAAAGTGGTGAGACAAACGACGATATTATTGTTTTTATAGCGTTCATACAGAACGTCAATTTTCTTTACGAGTTCGATGGTCGTTTCCTTTTCTTGGGTGATTATGGTTGTGTTTCCCGTTTTATCAAAAATCATAATCTTAGTGTTTTATTTTGGAAGCTAATAAATAAATCACAGCCATTCTAATGGCCACACCATTCTGAACTTGGTCTAAAATAATGGCTTGGTCAGAATCTGCCACATCACTAGTAATTTCTACTCCACGATTTATAGGTCCTGGATGCATAATTGTGATCTTTTTATCCAAAGAATTTAGTAATGCTTTATTAACTCCGTATTGTTGTGTATATTCTCTTGTTGAGGGGAAATAACTAATATCCATACGTTCATTTTGTACACGTAACATATTAGCGACATCGCACCAATTTAGTGCTTTTCGTAAATTGGTTTCAACCTTAACACCTAGATCTTTTATGTATTTTGGAAGTAAGGTTTTTGGACCACACACCATAACATTGGCACCTTGTAATTGTAAGGCATAAATATTTGACAAGGCAACACGGCTATGCAAAACATCACCAACAATAACCACATTTTTACCACGTACCTCGCCCAATCGTTCTCTAATAGAGTAACTATCTAACAAGGCTTGGGTTGGGTGTTCATGCGCACCATCACCAGCATTAATTATACTGGCATCAACATGTTGGGATAAAAACACTCCTGCTCCTGGATTAGGATGTCTCATCACCACCATATCTACTTTCATGGATAAAATATTGTTTACGGTGTCTATTAAAGTTTCTCCTTTTTTTACTGAAGATTGCGATGCCGAAAAATTAATAACATCTGCCGAAAGGCGTTTTTCAGCCAGTTCGAAAGACAGCTTGGTTCGTGTAGAATTTTCAAAAAATAAGTTAGCTATCGTGATATCTCTAAGCGAAGGCACTTTTTTGATTGGTCTATTAATCACCTCTTTGAAATGATCTGCAGTTTCAAAAATTAATTGAATATCCTTTTTATTAAGGTATTTAATTCCCAATAAGTGATTAACACTTAATTCGCTCATAACTATTAATTATTTATCAAATATACCGAGTCTTCTCCTTCATTTTCAGCCCAGTTTACTTTCACTTTTTCTTCATTTATAGCATCTACTTGACGACCTCTATAATTAGGTTGAATTGGTAAATGCCTACTAAAACGTCTATCAATCAACGTTAACAATTCAATTTCATTTGGTCTTCCAAACGATTGAATGGCTGTTAGAGCTGCCCTAATACTTCGTCCTGTATATAACACATCATCAATAAAAACGATATTTTTGTTTTCAACAATGAAATTAATTTCCGTAGTATTGGCTTCTAAGATCTTTTCACCGCGTCTAAAGTCATCTCTAAAAAACGTAATATCTAAGTGTCCTAGTTGGATATTTTTAATTTTATAATCTTCTTTTAGCATCGTAGCTAAACGATTTGCTAGATATTTCCCTCTAGGCTGTAATCCAATAAGAACAGTGTTAGAAAAGTCGTTGTGATTTTCAATAAGTTGACAAGCCAATCGATGAAGAATGATGTTTACCTCTTTAGCATTAAGTAAAACTTTTTGACTCATATGGTTTCCAAACGTGTTTGGTGGACAAAGTTAAGTTAAAAAATTAGGGTTTGCAATCGTTTTGTAAGTCAATAAAAAAAGCCTCTCAAAAAATGAGAGGCTTTAATATTTAAAAACTTAAGGAATTATTTCTTCCCGTCCATTTTATCTTTAAGCGCTTGTAAAGCATCATTAGCATCACCTAAAGTTGGTTTTGCTTCTGCTGCTTGAGCTTCTTGCTTCTTAACAGCTGCTTTTACGTTTGCCATTTCTTCTTCTTTAAAGATAGCAGTATGAGAGGCTACAACTCTTTTGAATTCTTTGTTGAACTCAATGATTTTGAAGTCTGCAGATTCTCCTTTCTTTAATTTGCTTCCGTCTTCTTTTTCTAAGTGACGAGATGGTACAAATGCAACGATGTCGTCATTAAAATTGATAGTAGCACCTTTGTCTACGATTTCAGCAATCTCGGCAGTATGCGTAGTTCCTAAAGCGAACTCAGTTTCATACTTATCCCAAGGGTTATCTGTTGTTTGTTTGTGACCTAAAGATAATTTACGTCCTTCAACATCTAATTCTAATACAACAACATCTAACTTATCACCTACATTTGTAAACTCACTAGGATGTTTGATTTTCTTAGTCCAAGATAAATCTGAGATATAAATTAATCCGTCGATACCTTCTTCTAATTCAACAAAAACACCAAAGTTTGTAAAGTTACGTACAATTCCAGAGTGCTTAGAACCAACTGGATATTTAGACGTAATATCTGTCCATGGATCTGGAGTTAATTGTTTGATACCAAGAGACATTTTACGATCTTCTCTATCAAGCGTTAAGATTACAGCTTCGATTTCATCACCTACAGATACGAAATCTTGAGCAGAACGTAAATGTGTTGACCAAGACATTTCACTAACGTGAACTAATCCTTCTACACCTTCTTCTACTTCAACAAATGCACCATAATCTGCAATAACAACAACTTTACCTTTTACTTTATCTCCAACTTTTACAGTTTCTCCTAAAGCTTCCCAAGGGTGTTTGCTTAATTGCTTAAGACCTAATTGGATTCTAGACTTATCTTCATCAAAGTCTAAGATTACCACGTTTAATTTTTGGTCTAATTCTACGATTTCATTTGGATGATTAATTCTAGACCAAGATAAATCTGTGATATGAACTAATCCGTCAACGCCACCAAGATCAATAAACACACCGTAAGACGTAATGTTCTTCACGATACCTTCTAATACTTGACCTTTTTCTAATTGACCAATGATTTCTTTCTTTTGTTCCTCAATATCGGCTTCAATAAGAGCTTTATGAGAGACAACAATGTTTTTGAATTCGTGGTTGATTTTCACAACTTTAAATTCCATTGTTTTATTTACGTACTGGTCGTAATCTCTAATTGGTTTTACATCAATTTGAGAACCTGGCAAGAATGCTTCAATACCAAATACGTCAACGATCATACCACCTTTAGTTCTGCATTTTACAAAACCATTAACGATTTCACCAGTTTCGTGTGCATTGTTTACACGATCCCATGCTTTAATTACACGAGCTTTTCTGTGAGATAATACCAATTGACCAGTTGCATCTTCACGAACATCAATTAATACTTCTACTTTGTCACCAACTTTTAAATCTGGATTGTAACGAAACTCATTAAGAGAAATTACACCTTCAGATTTAGCGTTAATGTCGATAATAGCATCACGATCAGTAATGTGGATGACTTCACCTTCTACAACTTCATCATCTAAAGTATCTACAAAATTTTCTGATACTAATTTTTCAAATTCTTCTAATTGTTTGTCATCAACAGGATCAATTCCTTCTTCGTAATTGTGCCAATTGAAATCTTCTAAGAATTTTTCTGGATTTGCCTGAGCCTCTGATACTTGAGGAGCTTCAGTTTTAGGAGCTTCAGTAGTTGCTACTTCAGCTTGTTTTGTTTCTTTTTCAGACATGTGCTGAATAAAATTTGTATTCTGTATGTTTAGAAAGAATTAAGCGATAACACACAGAAGCGTTATTATTTATAATTACTTGTTCCCTTTATCTTCCCAAGATTCGCTAAAAGGAGTGCAAAAATACGCTTTATTTACTATAAAACAAAATAAATATGACATTGTCTAACCATTTGAATTTCAGAATGTAAAAATGTTAAAAAATCTTACAATTGAGCTTTAATTTTTGGCACATAAATTGGTATATTTACGATAGTATTAACACTAAAATTAAAAATAAATATTATGGTAAGATCAAAATACCAAAGTGTATTAGACCTAGGAGAATCATTAAACATCGAAAATGGTGATGTGAAAGAAGAAAATGGCGTATTAAAAGTAACTGGAACAGCAAAAACTCAATACGAAAAAAACCTTTTATGGGATGCAATCAAAGCCGCTGGTGGTGACAACCCTAGTGATATTATGGCAGACATTGCAGTAGCAGATGAATCTGTATATGCAAGACATACTGTACAAAGCGGTGAAACTTTGGGTAAAATTGCAGCACACTATTATGGTGATGCGATGAAGTACAAAGACATCTTTGCTGCTAACAGTGATATCTTGAAGAACCCTGATTTAATTTATCCAGATCAAGAATTAATTATTCCAAATTTATAGACTTTTTGGTATATCGAAAATTAAAGCGGCCTAGTGTCGCTTTTTTTTTGGTTTAATTTTATTTTTTCTTCTGAAAGTTCTAAAACCACTTGGAATTGCTCTTCAAGGGACATATTAGAATTGTCTACCTTCATAGCATCTTCTGCCATCACTAATGGCGAATCATCTCTTGTAGAGTCTATGCGATCTCTTGTTTGGACATTTTGAAGCACATCGTCATAACAAACATCATCACCTCTTTCTATAAGTTCTTCATAACGTCGTTGCGCACGCTTTTCTGCTGAAGCTGTCATAAATACTTTCAACTCAGCATCTGGAAATACAACGGTTCCTATATCGCGGCCATCCATAACTACCCCTTTATCTTTTCCAAAACCTTGTTGTTGCTTAACTAATTGCTCTCTTACTTCAGAAACAGTAGAAACCAAACTTACAAACTGAGATACTTCTAGTGTTCTAATGTTAGATTCTACATTTTCTCCATTAAGGTAAACTTCGGCAAAACCTAAGGTCTCATTAAATTTAAAGCTAATCTCTATGTTTTCTAATTGAGATATCAGGCCATCACTATCAAAACAATCTGTTTCAATAAATCCATTTTGCATGGCAAATAATGTTACCGCACGATACATCGCTCCCGAATCTACATATACATAACCCAACGCTTTAGCTAAGCGTTTCGCAACAGTACTTTTTCCTGTGGATGAAAACCCATCTATGGCAATAGTAATTTTAGTCATTATCTTAAATCTATTTGTACCCCGAAAAAATTGGCATTACTAGCACCAGAATACCTCGCATGTGTATAACTAAATCGCGTTTTATTAAGTTTAATACCTACGCCAAATGATAATCCTGAAAAATTTCGTTGTTCTAAGATACGTAATTCTTCTGCTCTCCTAAAGTTATAAGCCATTCTAATATTGAAACCTCTATCAGGAAATAGCTCTGCACCAATTATGGTATGTCGTAATAATTCTCCTAAAAAACCAACCTTTTCTTGTGTTTGATTACCGTCCAAATCTGTAGTAGCTCTCGAAGGATTAGAAAACCGAATTGGCCAAGCTTGCAAGTTTTCAAAAGTTAAATGCCAGCGTAACGGCATGTTTTCTAAGGTTTGTGATAAACCTAAATTAATTTCTAGTGGTAATTTTTCATTCTGACCAGCATATGTTACAATTTGAGTTCCAAGATTTCTAACAACTAGCGCCATTTGAAACTCTAAACGCTCATTGATATACATGGCGCCTAAATCTGTAGCCACACCAATAGAATTGTATTGCTCTAATTTGGACGTAATGAGTTTTAAATTAGCGCCCAAATAAAAATCGGTAAATGGAATCTGATAAGCATATCCAGCCGATAATGCCGCTTCATTACCCGTAAATGTTCCTGTTGAGACACCATTAAGATCATAACCATCAAAACTTCCATAATTAATATAGGTCATTCCAACATGCAAAGTTTGAACATGTCTATCCCAAGTGTAGGCATATGCCGCAGACCCATAACTAATACCTCCTAAATAGCTAGAATAGTTGATTGCCAACTGATTATCCATTTCGGCATTTATAGTTGCTGGATTAAATAATCCTCCAGTAACGTCATAATCATAATTAGTAATTACCTTTCCTCCTAGAGCAGCTTGTCGAGGTGATGCGATTAAGTTGAGAAATTGATACGTAGATTCGCCACCTACTTGGGCAAAAAAAGTAGTTGTTATCAACAGGCAAAAAATAGTGGCAATTTTCTTTAGCATATAAGTGTGCAAAGTAACTAAATCTATCTTAAAACGCCTATATGTCTATTTTATTTTTTTAAAACGAATGAATTCTATTTTAACTGTAGTTTTTGTCCAACCTTAATCAAATTACTACGTAAGTCATTTAAGGTTTTAATAGCTGCAACAGTCGTATTAGTCTTTTTTGCAATACTATATAAAGTGTCTCCTTTTGAAACAATCCAAATGTTAGTATTATAAAGTTCGTCCAAGTTGCGCACTCTTAAATTCTGACCAATTTTTATAAGTGTTGTTTCCAAATTATTAGCACGCTTAAGTTCTCCTAAACTTACATTATATTGTTTAGACAAAGCGTATAAGGTCTCTCCTCGTTTCACCATATGATAATCTGAATCGGTATCATCTTCTGTACTGCTTGAAGACGTATCATATACTAAGGTGGTTGCTTTTTGCGCCTTCTCTGAAGTACTAAGCTCAGGGGTTTTATTAGTAGTTTTAGTGGTCGTTATGCTATCTGAACGTGTTGCGGTAAAAACAGTTCTTTCTGTTTGTAGACTATCATTGTATACAACGACCTTTTGATTTTTAAAATACTCAGCTAGCGTGTCTGGTCTTTTTGTTACAATTACCAATGTACTATCTTTTACTCCTGTCTTAGTATTCTTGGTAATTAAATTAGATTGAATTTCAGTTTTTTGGGCTGTACTATCTTTTTTTGATTCTTTTGATTGTACCGACTTCGAACCAACCAAAACAATTTCACCTGTTTTAGTGTTAAGTTTAGCTGGCTTTCCGTTGAGAAGAACATCTTTATAAGTTTCTGTTTGTGCAACAGCTCCAAAAGTTGAAGCTGTAAGCACAATAACAGTTACTATTAATTTAAAGCGTTTTAGCATTTTTAACTTTTTGATTTGTTAGTGCAAGCTTTAAGACATCACTCATGTCTTTGACATAATGAAACGTAAGCCCTTTTAAATATTCTGGCTTAATTTCATCAATATCACGCTTGTTATCTTCACATAACAAAATCTCTTTAATTCTGGCACGCTTAGCGGCAAGTATCTTTTCTTTGATACCGCCAACTGGTAACACTTTACCTCTTAAAGTAATTTCACCGGTCATCGCCAAACTATTTTTGACTTTGCGCTGTGTAAACAAAGATACTAAAGAAGTTAACATAGTCACACCTGCGCTAGGACCATCTTTTGGAGTCGCCCCTTCAGGGACGTGAATATGAACATTATAGTTTTCGAAAACCTCAGAATCAATTCCAAATTCATCAGCATTGGCTTTTATATATTCCATAGCGATAGTAGCCGATTCTTTCATCACTTTTCCTAGGTTACCTGTAATAGTCAGGTTCCCTTTTCCTTTAGATAGTATGGACTCAATAAATAAGATGTCTCCTCCTACGCTTGTCCAAGCTAATCCTGTCACTACTCCAGCAACATTATTATTTTCATATTTATCACGTTCTAATCGCGGAGCTCCCAACACGTCTATAACATCTTCGTTTGTTACTTTTATGTTATAATCTTCTTCCATTGCAATATTCTTAGCCGCGTGACGTACAAGTTTAGCTATTTGTTTTTCTAATCCTCTAACACCAGACTCTCTAGTATAACCTTCTACCACTTTTTCAAGTTGTGGTTTTGCAACTTTCAGGTGTTTTTCAGACAATCCATGCTCTGTTAATTGCTTAGGCAACAAATGGCGTTTCCCTATCTCTACTTTCTCTTCTATAGTATATCCAGTAACATTAATAATTTCCATACGATCTCTTAAAGCTGGCTGAATGGTATTTAAACTATTAGACGTTGCAATAAACATTACCTTAGACAAATCAAATCCCATTTCAAGGAAGTTATCATAGAACTCACTATTTTGTTCTGGATCTAATACTTCAAGTAAAGCCGACGATGGGTCTCCTTGGTGTGTATTTGAAAGTTTATCAATTTCATCCAAAACAAAAACAGGGTTTGAGGTTCCTGCCTTTTTCAAACTTTGAATTATTCTGCCAGGCATTGCACCAATATATGTTTTTCGATGACCTCGTATTTCGGCTTCATCTCGTAAACCTCCCAAAGACATTCTTACATACTCTCGTCCTAAAGCCTCGGCTATCGATTTCCCAAGAGAGGTTTTCCCAACGCCTGGAGGTCCATATAAACAAAGTATTGGAGACTTCATATCATTTCGCAATTTTAAAACTGCTAGATATTCAATGATTCTCTTTTTAACATCGTCTAAACCATAATGATCACGATCTAAGATTTTCATGGCACGTTTTAAATCGAATTTATCTTTGCTAAATTCATTCCATGGTAGGTCAAGAAATAAGTCTAGATAATTGCGTTGAATAGAGTATTCGGCAACTTGCGGATTCATACGTTGCATTTTCGCCAGCTCTTTATTAAAGTGTTCGGCTACTTTATCGTCCCATTTCTTAGTCTTAGCACGTTGACGCATCTCCTCTATCTCCTCACCAGACGATACACCTCCTCCAAGTTCTTCTTGAATGGTTTTCATTTGTTGGTGTAGGAAATATTCACGCTGTTGTTGGTTCATATCACTTTGAACCTTAGACTGAATATCATTTTTAAGTTCCAATTTTTGGAGCTCTGTATTCATGTACTTTAAAGTTGCTAAGGCACGTTCCTTTAAATCATTAATCTCTAATAACTCTTGTTTCTCCTTTACAGAAAGGTTCATATTAGAAGACACAAAGTTTACTAAAAACGAATTGCTTTCGATGTTCTTAATCGCAAAAGAGGCTTCCGTAGGAATGTTAGGACTATCCTTAATGATCTGTAAAGACAAATCCTTAATAGAATCTATAATTGCCGTAAACTCTTGATTTTCTGTGGCAGGTTTAGCTTCAGGAACATCTTTAACTGTAGCTGTAAGATATGGATCTTCAGAAACGACATCTTGAATTTCAAAACGCTTCTTCCCTTGAATAATAATTGTTGTATTTCCATCTGGCATTTTAAGAACTTTCAAAATACGGGCAACTGTCCCTTTTTTGAAAATATCATTAGCATTAGGATCTTCTACAATTTCATCTTTTTGTGAAACAACACCTATGACTTTACTTCCACTATTGGCGTCATTAATGAGTTTAATTGATTTATCTCTTCCAGCAGTAATTGGGATTACAACTCCAGGAAACAAAACGGTATTACGTAGCGGTAAAATTGGTAATGAATCTGGGAGAAGCTCGTTATTTATTTCTGCTTCATCTTCTGGTGTCATTAAAGGAATTAATTCTGAATTTTCATCAAAATCCTGAAATGACAAACTGTCAAGCTTTAAAAATTTAGACTTTGCCATATTATTTTTTTGGTCATTCTGTCATTAAAACAACAGAACTATAGATTTATATTTATTAAGTTAATTGCTGAAATCACTGAAAATCAAGTTCTTATGAGTTGTTAGCAATTATATACCTTTATATAATTTCAATAGTTATGCCATTACGTGTTTACATATTAAAAACTTTTTTCACCAAAAGTGTAACAAACAAAGTGCGTTTTCATCTCTATATAAAAGCATTTGTTTTTTGACACTAACCAATCAAAATATAGAGCAGTTATTGCAGCTTTGCAAATCGGGCAACCAGAACGCGCAAATGGAGGTCTACAATAGATATTACAAAGCGATGTATAATACGGCACACAGAATTGTAAAAGACAGTTTTGAAGCCGAAGACATCATGCAAGATTCCTTTTTAACCGCTTTCACAAAGTTGGATAATCTTAAAGAGATTAAAACATTTGGTTCTTGGTTAAAACGAATTGTTATCAATAACAGTATATATCACTACAAAAAAAGTAGCAAATATCAAGATGTGCCTTTAGACGATGTGTTATATAAAGTTGAAGACTGCTCAGGTGTAACCGAAGATTATGAATTTAATAATCTGAAAGCGAATCAGGTTCTGGAGACCATGAAGACGCTAAAAGATAATTATAGAATGAGCTTAACGCTCTATTTAATTGAAGGTTACGATTATGATGAAATCTGTGAAATAATGAATATTTCATCTGCCAATTGCAGAACGATGATTTCACGTGCAAAAGAAAGTCTGCGTCAAAAATTACAGCCTCTGGTTCAATTTTAACGTATGAAATCTATAAATAATGATAAGGATAAACTTATGAAAAAAGATACTATTAATAGCTTATTTGAAACATTGGAGGACAGTTTTGATGTGGAGCAGCCTAACACTGGTCATGAAATCAGGTTTTTAGGTAAACTTAAACAACTCAACAATCCAGTTGCAATAAGTGAGCCTAAGAAAACAATCAGTTATTGGAAACCTCTTTTGGCAGTTGCAGCATCAATACTGATATGCTTTAGCATTTTTACAGTGATGCAACAACAAGATTCGGAGTTAATGGATTTGGCGAGTGTATCTCCAGAATTATCTCAAACACAATCCTTTTTTACGGCAGCAATTGAGCAAGAATTAACCTTATTAGAAGCAGAACGTTCTCCAGAAACTGAACAAATGATTTATACCGCAATGAGAGAAATAAATACTCTTGAGGAAGAATATGAATCACTTAAAATAGATTTAACCGAAAGTGGAAACGATCAACGTGTTATCTATGCAATGATCTCCAATTTTCAAAATAGAATAAACGTTTTAGAAACTGTTTTAGAACACATAGAAGAAGTTAAAAAATTTAAAAACAACCAAAATGAAAACACAACTACTATATAAGTTAATATTCGCTTTTATTTTAATTCCGGCGATCTCATGTGCAAATAATGTCCATGATAAATGGAATGGAAAACATACCAAAGAAAAAACGATTAAAAAAGAATTTTCTGTAAGCTCGGATGCCACTTTAAAAGTTAATAATAGTTACGGAAACATAAACATTACAACCTATGAAGGTTCTACAATTTCAATTGAAGTTAAAATCAAAACCAATGGTAATAATCTTGAGAAGGTTCAGAAAAAACTAGACGATATTGATGTAGAATTTAATGCAACAAGTTCTATGGTTTCTGCAAAGACAAAATTTAGCAAGAACAAATCTAAGTCTATTTGGAATTGGGGCAAAAACAACAATGTAAATATGGAAATTAATTACATTATTAAAATGCCAATAACTAATAACGTTGACCTTAATAATGACTATGGAAGTATTGATTTAGACAAACTAGAAGGACGTGCATATATTAGTTGCGACTACGGAAAAATAACGACTAAAGGGCTTATGGCTAGCAATAACTCTATATCGTTTGATTATTCTAACAACTGTTACTTTGAATACATTAATAGCGGAAAAATCAATGCAGACTATAGTGGTTATACAGTGGGAAAAACTAAAAATCTAGATATCAATGCCGATTATACCAAGTCTGAAATTGAGCTGGCCGAAGATATTAATTATAACTGCGATTATGGTTCATTAAAAATTGGTAACGCAAACAACGTTGTTGGTAATGGTGATTATCTAACCTTAAGATTGGGGACTATTTATAAAAACGTAGGTATTAAGGCAGATTATGGTTCTATCAAAATTGAAAAAATGGCCGCAAATGCTGGAAACATAGATATCGAATCCGATTATAATGGCATCACTATAGGCTACGCTCCTGGTTATAATTTTAGTTTTGATATTGATTTAGAATATGCTTCATTACGCGATGCTAGTGATTTCGAATTTACTAAGAAACGTATCGAATCATCAGACAAGTATTACCAAGGTTACCATGGGAATGCCAATAGCGGAAATATGATAAGAATTAAATCTGAATATGGTAGCGTCACATTTAAAAGAAATTAAACACAACACAATAAAATTTAGAACAATGAAACATTCAATATTAATAATAGCAGCTTTATTGAGCTTTACGGTCTCTCAAGCACAATGGAAAAAAATAAAAGGCAACGGAAACGTAACAACAGTAACACGATCAACTTCAGATTACGATGTTGTAAAATGTGCTGGAAGTTTTGATTATATCCTCGTTGCTGGAACTGAAGGAAAAATCACATTAGAAGGAGAATCAAATCTCTTAGAATATATAGTTACAGAAGTGAAAAACGGAAAACTGGTTATTAAAACTCAAAAGGGTAAAAATTTAGACCCAAGTAGAAACAAAACGATTAAAATTACCATCCCATTTAAAGATCTTGATAAAGTATCATTATCTGGTTCAGGAGATTTATGGAATGAAGATAAGATAACATCAGATAATCTAGAGGTGTCGCTTTCAGGTTCAGGAGATGTTGTATTAGATGTGCAAACAAAGTATGTAGCTGGTAAAGTTACTGGGTCTGGTGATCTTACGCTTAAAGGTTCTACAACCGATTTAAAGGCTGGAGTTACAGGTTCTGGAGATTTTCATGGTTTTAATCTCAATGCTACTAATACAGACGTTGCTGTGACTGGGTCTGGTGATGCTGAAGTAGTTTGTAACGGAAACTTTAAAGCAAGAGTTACTGGGTCTGGTGATATAGAATATAGAGGAAATCCTACAAAGGAAGATACAAAGGTATCTGGATCTGGTAGTATCGAAAACTAGTTAGTACAACTTATAAAAAAAGCCACTAACGTTTAAGTTTAGTGGCTTTTTTTTATGTATGAGGTTTATATTATTGCTTCGTATATACTAAAGTTAAATCTTGTGTAATAATTATAGTTCCATCTTCATTTGAAGTTCCAAAACCTTCTGGAATTGTAATTGACAATTCGTTGCCACTTAATGTCCAATCTGTTGTTCCAAAGGCATCAGTAATCGATATTGTATTTCCAGATTGTATCCAAGTCATATTAGTATTTTCAACTTCATCAATACAATCAATTGTATATGAATACTCATCTGTAGTTCCAACAACAATTTCAAAAGTAATCTCAGCAAAAGATGTACTCATCGCTACTCCTGTACCATCATTATTAAAAACTATAGTCTCGTTATTATAGCAGTCCATTTCATCTAAAAAATTAGCACTACTCGTTCCATCATTATTAAGGTCTATTGGTTCTTCTCCTAACCATGCTGTAAGCAACCAAGTGCCTTCAACTTCAGTAGCTTCTGCATCATTTGTACAATCGCCAAGCGCATCAATAGCTGTTTGAAGTGATCCGTCTTCATCACCACATGCCTGTAATTGCGCTTCTAACGCATTACGATAAGCGATACATAATTGTGTATAATTATCATCATTTACACCTAAAAAATTTAAAGCAGCTTGAGCCGTATTAGCAATAGCTGTTTCACAGGTTAAGCCACCAGTTACAAAATCACCTTCAAGAGGTTCATCTTCACAAGACACAAATGTAAATACAACAGTGCAGATTAATAGAGTAAGTAATTTTTTCATAATACAATAAATTGGGTTTGTACAAACATACTAATTTATTTTAAGAGCCCTAATAAAAAAAAGTTCCTCAAAGTAAGGAACTTATATATTAACTATTTGTTTTCCTTTGGAACACGATATAACAATACAATACCCACAAAAAAGAAGATAAATAAAAACAATATAGCGTTACGCATACTACCAGTTATTTGGTCGATTGTTGCAAAAATCACCATTCCAATTACAATACCAATCTTTTCGGCAACATCATAAAAACTGAAATAGGATGTGGTATCATCCGTTTCGGGTAAAAATTTAGAATATGTCGATCGTGCCAATGCTTGAATTCCTCCCATAACGAGACCAACTAAAGACGCCGCTATATAAAATTGAACTGGAGTTTCCATAAAATAGGCATAAACACATAAGGACATCCAAATAAAATTGATAACAATGAGTGTTTTAATATTTCCGAATTTCGACGATGCTATAGAGGTTAAAACGGCTCCCAATATGGCTACAAGCTGAATCACCAAAATACTCACAATTAATCCTTGAGTTTTGGCATCAGAACTGCCCCATGCAATTTCTTCTTCTCCAAAGTATACGGCAACTAGCATAATGGTCTGTACTGCCATACTAAATACGAAAAAAGCAACGAGATAACGCTTTAAACGCAAGTTTTGTTTTAATTGATTCCAAACTAGTTTTAGTTCTTTAAGACCATTAAACACAACTGCCTTAGTAACTTTATGTCCGTTCGAAACACCTTTTGGTAATATATAAAATGTGTATTGGCTAAAAAGAATCCACCACAATCCAACCGTTACAAATGAAATACGCATGGCTTCCATAGACGCACTACCTTTTGCATCTTTTAAAGCCTCGGCAATTTGAGCCTCTGTTCCAGTTTCCTTTAAACTTTCAGAGATACTAATATCAAATCCAAACCAGTCTGGTTTCATAACCATAGCCAAATTTAAAAGTAGTAAAATAACACTCCCAATATATCCCATTGAAAAGCCTTTAGCACTTATGGCATCTTGCTGTTCAGGAAAAGCTATATCTGGTAAATACGAATTATAAAAAACCAAACTTCCCCAATAACCAATTAAGCCCATAAAATAAAATAGAAGGCTTAAATGAATATTATTGATACTAAAAAAATACAATCCAATACAGCCCAATCCACCAACATAGCAGAAAAACTTCATGAAATTTTTCTTATTCCCTACATAATCGGCAATACCAGATAAGATTGGAGATGTAAATGCTACAACTAGAAATGTAAAAGCCGTAACGTAGGTAATTAATGCGGTACTCTTAAAAACCATTCCAAAAGCGGGAACTGTTTTCTCTACCTGACCTAGAAATAACGCCGAATAAAATATTGGAAATATAGATGATGCAATGGTAAGAGTGTATACAGAATTTGCCCAATCGTAAAAAGCCCAAGCATTAAGCAGTTTTTTACTGCCCTTTTCTAGTTTAGCCATACTATAAAATTAAAAAAGCTGCCCTTTATTGGACAGCTTCTAAATTACTATAATTTTTAATCTTTACAATTAAAAATTACCTAAAGGTCTAAATGAGTCTACTCCAAACTTCTTGGCTTCAGCTCTGGCCTTTGGTGCCCATTGCTGTAAATTACTAATCCTAGTGTCGTTTGAAGGGTGTGTGCTTAAGAATTCTGGCGGAGCTTGTCCTCCACTGTTAGCTTTCATACGTTTCCATAATTCGGCGGCTTCATCGGGATTATATCCAGCGATCGCCATAAGGTATAATCCTATCTCATCAGATTGCGTTTCATGACTTCTACTAAAAGGTAACATTACCCCTACGTTACTTCCAACACCATACGCCTGATTAAAAATATTTCGTGTTTGCTCATCTTTAATAGCCACATTTCCAGCAACAGCTCCTAACTGCTGAAGCATTCCTGCACTCATACGCTGTTGTCCATGGTTAGCCAAGGCATGCGCTACTTCATGGCCCATAATTGCCGCAATGCCTGTTTCGTTTTGTGCTATAGGTAAGATTCCTGTATAGAATACAATTTTGCCACCTGGCATACACCATGCATTTACTGTTTTATCATTTACAAGATTGTATTCCCATTTATAATCTTCTAAATAGCCTTGATGTCCATTTGCATTTAACCAACGTTCTGCGGCAACAGCTATACGCTGACCAACGCGTTTAATCATTTCTGAATCGGCAGTACCAGTAATGACGTTGTTTTCAGTTAAAAACTGGTCATACTGCGCAAAAGCCGTAGGAAACAACTGAGAATTTGGGACTAAGGCCAAAGTCTTTTTTCCTGTAAATGGGTTTGTTGTACATGATAGAAATAATGCTAAAATACCAATAACAACTATATTGTTTTTAATGTTCATAATTTAGAGATTTTAAGTGTAAGCTAAATTTACAAAATGATTCTATTTATTATGACACAAACCTATGGAATTTTGTCACATCAAATTCAATTTTTATTGATAATAGTAAGTTCAAACTTTTTATTTCGACATAAAAAAAAATAAAAACCTTTATTTAACAACATGAAAAAGATTTTAGCATTACTTACGATTTCATTATTTTTTAGTTGCAACTCTTCTGCACAAAAAAAGGATATCAAAGAGACAAAAGTATATCCAGTGACAAAAACAGACGCCGAGTGGAAAAAAGAACTAACTAGCGAGCAATATTATGTATTAAGAAAGGCTGGTACAGAACGTTCTTTCTCTAGTCCGCTTAATAAAGAATATAGAAAAGGCACCTTTCATTGCGCAGGATGTAACACGGCTTTATTTAAAAGTGAACACAAGTTTGATTCTGGTACAGGATGGCCTAGTTTTGACCGAGAAATTGAGGGCAATGTAGAATATTCTGTAGATTACAATTTAGGATACGCAAGACATGAAGAACATTGTGCCACTTGTGGTGGACATTTAGGACACGTATTTAATGATGGCCCAAGAAAAACCACAGGAAAACGTCATTGCATTAATGGAGATGCTCTAACGTTCGTTCCGGAGAAATAGATTAATAATTCACATACTTATAGCGATATAAAATCTAACTATAGCAATATATAGTTCTAAAGATTTTGTATCGCTATTTTTATGGAACAAAATCAATTATTATGGAATATTCTTATTTAAGTAGTACGCTTAAACAATTTGAGTACTATAAGTCCTTAGGTGATAAAACAATGGATCAGCTTTCTTTTAAAGAACTACAACACGAGTTTGTAGAAGATTCAAATTCTATCGCTATAATAGTAAAACATATCGTTGGTAATATGCTGAGTCGATGGACTAATTTTCTTATCGAAGATGGCGAAAAAGCATGGAGGCATCGTGATAGCGAATTTGAAGATACGTTTCAAACCAAAGAAGAATTAAAACAGTATTGGAATAAAGGATGGGCATGTTTATTTGATGCCATAAGACCATTGTCTCATTCGAACTTAGAGCAAATCATTTATATAAGAAACCAAGGGCATACGGTCACAGAAGCCATAAACAGACAATTGGCTCATTACTCATATCATATAGGACAGCTTGTCTTTTTGGGCAAACTCCTCAAAGGAAAAGACTGGATGTCATTGTCAATTCCAAAAGGAAAATCTAGTACTTACAACCAAGAAAAATTCAGTAAAGAAAAAGGTCGTAGACATTTTACAGATGACCTTTAATATTACGATTAGGTTTTGTAACTTCGTAACCTTAAAATTTAGACAAAAATAGACTCATGAGTAAATACGATATTATAGTACTTGGTAGTGGTCCTGGAGGCTACGTAACAGCAATTAGAGCCTCGCAGCTAGGCTTTAAAACAGCTATTGTAGAAAAAGAAAGTTTAGGAGGTGTTTGCCTAAATTGGGGTTGTATACCAACCAAAGCTTTACTTAAATCTGCACAAGTTTTTGAATATTTAAAACATGCCGAAGATTACGGACTTACAGTAAAAGATGCTGGTCATGATTTTGATGCCGTTGTTAAACGTAGTCGTGGTGTTGCAGAAGGAATGAGTAAGGGTGTTCAGTTTTTAATGAAGAAAAACAAAATTGATGTTATTAAGGGCTATGGCACACTAAAAACCGGAAAGAAAGTTGAGGTTGATGGCAAAGACTATAGCGCAGATCATATTATCATTGCTACTGGTGCACGCTCTCGTGAATTGCCTAGTTTACCACAAGATGGTAAAAAAGTAATTGGTTATAGAGAGGCCATGACTTTAGAAAAACAGCCTAAGAAAATGATTGTTGTAGGTTCTGGTGCCATTGGTGTAGAATTTGCATATTTCTACAATTCTATTGGTACAGAAGTTACTATTGTTGAATATTTACCAAATATAGTTCCTGTTGAAGATGAAGATGTTTCTAAGCAATTAGAACGTTCATTTAAGAAAAGTGGTATCAAGATTATGACCTCTTCAGAAGTCACTAAAGTTGATACGTCTGGAACAGGGGTTAAAGCCACTGTTAAAACTAAAAAAGGCGAAGAAATATTAGAAGCCGATTTAGTCCTATCTGCGGTTGGTATAAAATCTAATATCGAAAATATTGGTTTAGAAGATGTAGGGATTGCTGTTGATCGTGATAAAATTTTAGTTAATGATTATTATCAAACTAACATTCCTGGGTATTATGCCATTGGAGATGTTACACCTGGTCAGGCTTTGGCTCATGTTGCCTCAGCCGAAGGTATTTTATGCGTCGAAAAAATTGCTGGACAGCACGTTGAGGCTATTGACTACGGAAATGTGCCAGGCTGTACATATTGTTCTCCAGAAATTGCAAGTGTAGGATTAACCGAAAAACAAGCCAAAGAACAAGGTATCGATATAAAAGTTGGTAAGTTTCCATTCTCGGCTTCAGGTAAAGCTAGCGCTGGAGGAAATAAAGATGGGTTTGTAAAGGTTATTTTTGATGCTAAATATGGCGAATGGTTAGGCTGCCATATGATTGGAGCTGGTGTAACCGATATGATTGCCGAAGCTGTTTTAGGTCGTAAACTTGAAACTACTGGTCATGAAGTACTAAAAGCTATTCACCCACACCCAACTATGAGTGAGGCCGTTATGGAAGCTGTAGCAGATGCCTATGATGAAGTGATTCACTTGTAAAATACTATATGATTAAAAAAAAATGCGATTCTAAAATGAATCGCATTTTTTTTTTAGAATTTATATCCAGCCCCAAGGAAGAGTCCATTTGGTGAAACCTCTGTAAAACCAACGACAAACTTCATATGAAGATCAAAGGACTCGGTAATATTAAATGCAGTTGCGATGTCTCCTCGTACCTTGAATTTGTTTGTAAAAAAATCGAAAAAATAGTTTAAACTTGGACCTGCCATAAAGTATAATCGCTGAGACAGCTTAAACTTAGCATAAATTGGTGCGTTTAAAAACTTAAAATCGCTCAAATTTATATACAACAATTCAGGCTGTAACGACACCGTATTATCTATATCAAAATCGGCAAAAATACCGCCATAAAATCCAGTTTCCGTGTCTATTGTATTTCCAAACTCAGCCTCTTTCACCTTAAAAAAAGTAAGGTTTAATCCACCCTTCACACCAAATTCAACATTAGACTGTGATGAGGCATAAAAGTTAGAAATTAAAGCACTAAGAACAATAAATACAATCTTTTTCATAGGATTATTTAAAATCTTCTAAGTTAATTTCAATCTAAAAAACTTTGAATTGCAAGTTCATAACTTTGCAACCCAAAACCTAAAACAACACCTCTTGCATTAGGAGAGATATAAGATTTGTGTCTAAATTCTTCCCTAGAAAACGTATTAGAAATATGTACTTCAATTACTGGAGTGCTTATTGCTTTTACAGCATCACCAATACCAATTGAAGTATGTGTATAGGCAGCAGCGTTTAAAATAATTCCATCATAATGATAACCTACCTCCTGAATTTTATCTATAAGTTCACCTTCAACATTAGATTGATAATGTTCCAAGGTCACATTTGGATACTTATTACTGATACGCTCAAAAAAGTCACTAAATGATAAATTACCATAGATGTTGGTTTCGCGTTTTCCTAACAAATTTAGATTAGGCCCATTAATGATGATGAGTTTTTTCATAGAGTAAAGATATTAAAATTTGGGCACAAAAAAACCGAAGCATATCACTTCGGCTTTAGCTGTATTTAAGAGTTTACTAGAGATTAGTAAAAATAAGACCAACATTAAAACTGCTTCTACCATTTCGTACTGAAGAGCCAAGGTTATTGGCAAAAATATCAGATAGACCCGATTGGGCATCATACTCTACAAACAGTTTTGTGTTTTCGGCAATATCAAATTTATGGCCAATTCCAAGAGCAATTCCAAAATCTGTTGAATTAAAAGCGTCCTTGACATCTGTCCCACCTCTGTCTTCTTCAGCGTTTAGAACAAACCCAATATATGGACCAAAATTTAAATACCATCTTCTGGTAGAACCAAAATGCCAATTAGCCATTACAGGCACAGTAAGGTAATTAACATTATAATCTGTGGTATACGACTCATTGGTATTCTCATTTTCAAAAAAACCATCACCCCAACCTTTTGAGTCATACAGAAGTTCTGCCTTGATTCCCCAGCGATTAGAAAAATAATACTCTCCTGAAACACCAAAGTTAACGCCTATTTTAGAATTCGTGCTATTTTCGGCACTAGATCCAACGACAACATTAGAAAGGTTTAACCCCAAGCCTACACCAAGTTCAAAATCACCTTTATCAGATTGAGCGTACATATTAAACACGCCTGATATTAAGAGGGCAGTGCATACAATTAATTTTTTCATATTAGATTTAAAGTTTATTGTTAGGCTACTAATCTAAGATTTTACTTACAAAGAATTGTGTAAAACATCGTAAAATTTTTAGAATTATGATATAAAAAAAACCGAGGGTATTGAACCTCGGTTTTTATGATATGATGTTAGTTAATTAGAATTTATAAGTTACTCCAAAATTAATATCAGATAAATCTAAGTTTAAACCAAAAGCATTAGCAGATTCTGCTCCATCTACATCTGGTTTAGCGCTTGCATATGATAAGGCTCCAATAGATGCTCTTAAAGCAAAACAATCTGATACGAAATAGTTAAGACCAGGGGCTACAGCGATAGCAAATGCATTCACTTTAGTCTCTGTACCTCCATTTGGCTCAAACTTGGCATTTGTATAAGCAACTCCTGCTCCTACAGTAAACGAAAATTGGCTAGCTGGTGTAAAGAAATAAGTTGCTCCTAACCCTGCACCAAAAGTTGATGTTTTATCATCATCAGCATCTTCCGATGAACCAATAATTAAGTTAGCCTCTAAAGCTATGTTTTCGCTAACAAAATAACCTACAGTTGGCATAAAATCAAATCTGTTTGTTTTAAAATCTCCTTCTTTTGTACTGTTGTACCCAACTGTACCAGAAACATAAACATCTCCTTTTTCAAAACCACCAGTAGTGTTTTCATCTTGAGCGTTTACGTTTGAAAATCCGAAAACTGCAACTGCAGTCATTAGTAATAATTTTTTCATAATTGTTAAGTTTAAATAATTTGGTTTTAATTTTATTTGGTCGGCAAACATAGAAGATAATTTTAATTCCTACAAGAAAAAACACATAAATTAACGCATTTCATCGATAATATCATGTATTTCAACGGATTATTGATAAAAAAAGGAAGCCCTAAGACTTCCTTTTTACTAAACTATACTTAGGTTACAAACCGAAATTCACACCCAAATTAACGGTTGAAAAGCTACCTCCATCAACACTAATACCTCTATAAGAGGCCGTTATCTGTGTATTTTCAGATACGTTATACCCAACCATCGGACGATAATAAAAACCTCCATCTCCATCGCCTACTGCAATTGCATATCCAAGATCTGCTCCTAATACAAAATCATCTGAAGCGCTATACCTTGCAGCACCAGCTAAAGGAATGTATTGGAAATCGTCTCCGTTAAGATCCGAATCCAAAACAGAATGGTTATAGCCAGTAGCAACACCTGCCTCAAACTCTTCAGATATGTCCCAGAGTGCGTCCAAATCTATTCCTACGTTAAACGTATACAAATCACCCGCATCACCTATAGGAAGACCTACGGTAACACCTGCACTGTAACTTTGAGCAAATCCGCTCGTTAATCCAAAAACTGCAACAACAGTTAATAACATTAATTTTTTCATAATATTTTATGTTTTAAAATTGATAGAATCAAATTAATTACTTTTCTTTTCGGTATTAAACAAAAATATTGATGTTATCAACAATTTTATAAACATTTCAACACAATATGCTAATTGTCAGGTGTTTAAAGAATACAGTTATTAACAATTTATTTTTTATCCGATAAATTAAACCGTAATTATTGCACTCTTAAATTAATATTTTGCAGTATTTTTAGCATTATAATTCTATTGAAAACATCAAATTAATCTCATGAAATGGCAGGCCGCGCTTAGCGATTATAAATACTATTTAAAAATAGAAAGAGGTTTATCTGCTAATTCTATTGCCAATTATGAATTAGATGTCCAAAAACTAATCAACTATCTAGATGTCAACAACATAACAATTTCTCCTGTAAAGATTGATTACGAAACTATTCAATCATTTATTTATGAAGTTTCAAGACAACTAAATTCTAGATCTCAATCTCGATTAATCTCAGGACTAAGAAGTTTTTTTGGTTACCTCGTATTTGAAGATTACAGAACGACTAATCCTTTAGATCATATTGAATCTCCAAAAATTGGTAGAAAACTACCGGATACGCTTTCTATTGATGAGATAGATGCGCTTATTAATGCCATTGATTTAAAAAGAGAGTTTAATAATGTAAGAATTGGAGAACGCAATAGGGCCATCCTAGAAACATTATACAGTTGTGGGTTAAGAGTTAGTGAGCTCATTAATTTAAAAATATCGGATTTATTTTTTGATGAAGGTTTCATAAAAGTTACTGGAAAAGGCAATAAGCAACGCTTTGTCCCAATAGGCTCTAACACACAAAACTATATTGCGATTTGGAAAGACATTAGAGCGCATATTAATATCGACAAGGACTACAAAGACACCTTATTTCTTAATAATAGAGGCAAGCAACTCACTAGAGCTATGATTTTCACAATCATTAAAAACCTTGCAAAAGCCATCAATTTAAACAAGACCATTTCGCCTCACACGTTTAGGCACTCATTTGCCACTCACCTTCTAGAAAATGGTGCCGATTTAAGAGCCATACAACTTATGCTTGGTCATGAAAGTATAACCACAACAGAGATTTATATGCATGTTGATCGCTCACACCTAAAAGACGTTTTAATGTCATATCACCCAAGGCAGTAATTTGTGTAAGATAATAGTGACATTTTTAAAACTATGGTGTCTTAATTTAAAATTGCACCTATGAAAATGCTATGGAAAAAAATAATAGGTTCTAAATCTAATAAAAAGACGTCTCCTAAAATTTCGACAGAAGAATTAAAATGGCAAATAGCCTTAGAAAATTCTCATGTTGGCGTATGGGATTGGGACTCAAGAACAGATAAAGTTTTTTATTCTAAAGAATCTAAGCAAATATTGGGTTATGACGACCATGAATTGACCAATTCTGCAATGGAATGGAATCGTAGAGTTCATCCTGAAGACAAAGAAACTTATTTTAAAGATTTCAATCTGCATATTAACGGTAAGTTGGATACTTATAGAAATGAGCATCGTATTTTATGCAAGGATGGTAAGTATAAATGGATTTTAGATAAGGGTAAAGTTGTAGACAGGGACAAGAATGGGAAACCTATCCGAATCATTGGGACTCACACAGATATCACATACAGAAAAAAGAGGGATGAGCAATCCGAAAAAAACCTTCAGCTAATTACAAGCCAGAACAAACGCCTTCACAATTTCACACATATTGTTTCACATAACTTAAAAACTCATATTGGTAACTTCAAAAATATACTGGAGTTTTACGATGAAGCAGAATCTGAAATTGAAAAACAAGAACTTATTACGCATTTAAATACAATTTCAGAAGCCTTAACATCTACTATTGTTGATTTAGACGATATCATAAGTATCAAATCAAAATCAAATACAAATGAACTCAATGAACGCGTAAACATTTTCAATTGTGCCGAAAAAGTAATTGATAGTTTAGAAATTGAAAGTGCAAATAATGAAGTAGCACTTTTTAATTCTATAAGAAAGGATGATTATTTAGTCGCAAATAGATCTTATTTAGAAAGTGTCATTTATAATCTCATCTCCAATGGGATAAAATACAAACATCCAAATCGTAAATCAAAAGTGATTTTGCAAACGATGCATACCAAGGATGCTTTAAAAATTTTGGTATCCGACAATGGTATCGGAATTGATATAGACAAGTTTAAAAACCAAATCTTCGAGATGTATCAAACATTTCATGGCACAAACAGAGATGATTCTCGTGGTGTCGGATTGTACATTACAAAAACTCAGGTCGAGGCTCTTGGCGGAACCATCGAAGTAGAAAGTGAACTCAACGTAGGCACAACGTTCATTCTACAGTTTAAAAAAATAAAGCACTCTACATAGAGTGCTTTATTTATAATATAACTGTATGCATTTATTTTGCAATATTTACAGCTCTAGTCTCTCTAATTACGGTCACTTTAACCTGACCAGGATAGGTCATATCTGTTTGAATCTTCTGAGAAATCTCAAAAGATAAATTCGCTGCCTGTTCATCTGAAACTTTTTCGCTTTCTACCATAACGCGTAATTCACGTCCTGCCTGAATAGCATAAGCCTTATTAACACCGCTAAATCCAAATGCCACTTCTTCAAGATCTTTAAGACGTTGAATATAAGAGTCCAATACTTGACGTCTTGCTCCAGGCCTTGCTCCAGATATAGCATCACAAACTTGAACAATAGGCGATAATAATGTGGTCATCTCTATTTCATCATGGTGGGCTCCAATAGCATTACATACTTCAGGTTTTTCTCCGTGCTTTTCTGCCCATTGCATTCCTAAAATAGCATGTGGAGTTTCCATGTCTGCCTCAGACGACGGTACCTTTCCTATATCATGTAATAAACCAGCTCGTTTTGCTAGCTTTGGATTTAGTCCTAATTCGGCAGCCATAACACCACAAAGTTTTGCTACTTCACGTGAATGCTGTAATAAGTTTTGGCCATAAGACGAACGATACTTCATACGCCCAACCATTTTAATCAATTCTGGATGTAATCCATGAATTCCTAAATCAATTACAGTACGTTTACCAACTTCGGCTATTTCTTGTTCAATTTGTTTTTGTGTTTTTCTAACAATTTCTTCAATTCGTGCAGGATGTATTCTTCCATCAGTCACTAATTTGTGGAGTGATAGACGGGCTACTTCCCTTCTTACAGAATCAAAGCATGACAAAATAATAGCTTCTGGCGTATCATCAACAATAATTTCTACACCAGTTGCGGCTTCGATAGCACGAATATTACGACCTTCTCGACCAATGATACGTCCTTTAACATCATCAGATTCGATATTAAATACAGAAACGCAATTGTCTATCGCTTCTTCCGTACCTATACGCTGAATTGTATTAATTATGACTTTCTTAGCCTCTTGTTGTGCCGTTAACTTGGCTTCCTCAAGAGTATCCTGAATATAGCTCATCGCATCGGTTTTAGCCTCACCTTTGAGAGATTCCACCAATTGAGATTTTGCATCTTCGGCAGATAAACCAGAAATAACTTCAAGTTGTTTGATTTGGCTTTTATGCGCTTTTTCTACCTCGTCTTTCTTTTTTTCAAGGAACTCTAGTCTAAAATTGTAGTCTTTTATTTTATCATCTAAAGATTGATTTGCCTTCTTGTTTTTAGCTAATTCACTCGATATCTGCGACTCCTTGTCTCTAGTTCTTTTTTCGGCTTCAGCCATTTTTTTGTCGCGAGACAAAATTACTTTCTCATGTTCTGCCTTAAGCTCAATAAATTTTTCTTTCGCCTGAAGAATTTTATCTTTTTTGATAGTTTCTCCATCATTCTTGGCGCTTTTTAAAATTGAATTCGCCTCAGATTTCGCATTTTTTATAAGTTTCGAAGCATTATTTTTCTCTAATGTTTTTGCTATAATATATCCTAGTACTATGCCCAGTACTACGCCTCCAACAATCATTAAAATTGTATTCGTATCCATGTTTAGTTAGTGTTTATATATAAAAAAAGCCTACATCAGTTTTGGATTCTGTATAAACTCCTTAAAAACAAGTTTAGGGCTAACAAGCTGATCAAAAATCTGCCCAAATATTAAATACATAATATTAGCAGCACGGTTTTACAACTTCAACTCACCCTTTTTAAAGAATTAACGTTGAGTTTATCAAAAATAAATAACTAATGTAGGCAGTAACCTATTGTTTATTTTAAAGAACGTTACGCACTTATATGTTCGTGAAGTAATTGATTTAAAGCATTGAGCTTTTCTTCAACTTCTTCACTTACATTGGCTTTATCTATTGTTTTCTGTTCTACTTGAGATGCAAACTGCAAAGCACACATGGCTAAAACATCTTGTTTATCTCTCACAGAATAGTTTTGCTCAAACTGACTAATCATGGCTTCAATCTTTTTTGCCGCTTTACGCAATCCTTCTTCCTGGCTTGGCGCAATCGTTAGAGGGTATACTCTATTTGCTATAGATAGCTTTATTTTAAGCTGTTCTGCCATTTTACGTCGTTTACATTACTCAGATAATTGCGCAATACAATGATCAATATCTCTAATTAATGTGTTTATTTTGAGCTTTGTTTCTCTGTTATTCTCGTCACTGCCCAGTAATGAATTTGCCATTTTGAGTGATTCGTATTTTTCTACCCAAGAACTTAATTCTTCTTGTTGTTGGATATTCTTTTGTTGTTGTATTGCTAATTCTTCGGAAATCTTAGCATTAGTTTGCTTTAAAACTTCAAGTTTATGCAAAACTTTACTGATTTTGTTCTCTAAAGAATCTACAATATCTTCAATTTTACTCATTTACAAATTTCAATACTGATGTAACAAAGTTAACATACTATGTGAAAAATCGCAATTGTTTTTCTATTAATTTTGAAATTTATAGAACTTCTTTAGTGATAATGCCTAATGGTTAACAATTTAGAATTGAGCATCACACCTTTTTTACAAGTTTTTGTTTATTATTTTCACTTTTTTTCTGATATTCACTGGCAAATAGAAAAATGGCGTATATAGAATATTTTCTATATTCAATTTTAATCAATATTTTTACGTTATATAATCACCAGCGTAAAAAAGCACTTATGAAATACCTAATATTACTTTCTTTTGTTATTACATTTTCTTTCGGACAGGCCCAAAACCCATATCCACAAGATTATTTTAGAAACCCATTAGACATAACCCTTGTTCTTTCTGGTACCTTTGCAGAACTCCGTTCAAATCATTTTCATTCTGGACTAGATATTAAAACACAACAACGTACAGGTTTAAAAGTATACGCTGCCGCTCAAGGCTATGTGAGTCGCATCAAGGTGTCTCATTATGGTTACGGTAAAGCCCTGTATATTACACATCCAAATGGCTATGTGAGTGTTTACGCCCACTTAGATAAGTTTTCTCCTAAAATTCAGAAATATATAAAGGCGTGTCAATACGAAAAAGAAAGTTATGAAGTTGAGATGTTTCCATCAGTAGATGAATTGCCTATTTCTCCAGATGAGGTTGTTGCTTTTTCTGGAAACACCGGAGGTTCTGGAGGTCCGCACTTGCATTTTGAAATTCGGGATAATGAAGAACGCCCAATTAATCCGCTTCTATTTGGTATAGATATTAAAGATACGAGAACGCCTTTCATTTTGGCTGTGCACGCTTATACTAAAAACGAAAACGCTCATGTAGATGATCATAAAAAGCGAAAAGAACTACGGTTAATTCCTCATAAAAATGGCGATTACAGCACAGAACCAGTCGAAGCCTTAGGCGACATAGGATTTGGTATTGTGAGTTACGATAAACAGGATTTAGCAAATAATAAAAATGGCATAAGCAACATCCAAACCTTTTATAATGGTAATAAAAATTTCGAAATGGATTTCAAACGATTTAGTTTTGCCGAGTCAAAACACATCAACCGTTTTATTGATTTCGAAGTCTACAAAGAAAAAAAATCTAGAATACAAAAACTATTCGTCCAATCTGGCAACAGCCTTAGCATGTTAAAAGATGTTGATAATAATGGGTATGTAACAGTGGAAGACAGTACAAATACGGTTTATAAAGTGCGTGTTAGAGATTTTAAGGGTAATGAATCTTGGTTGTCGATTCCTATTAAAGGGCGACCAGCTAAGGAGGTTTTAGAAGCGCCAGAATTAAAACCTAATCATTACATTCAAGCAGATCAAATCAATGAATTAGAAGACGGAAATGTCGCTGTCTATTTTCCTAATAAAACGTTTTATGAAGATTTCTATATTGATTTTGGAATCGATAGTGATACCTTAAATTTACACAAAGACATTGTGCCGCTAATGAAAAGCTATACCATTACTTATGACATTAGCAACTATAGCGATGAAGATAAAGACAAATTATTTATTGCCAAATTATACGGTTATTACAAAAATCCAAGTTATATAAGTACAAAACGTCTTGGTGATAAATTATCAGCCAGAACAAAATCATTAGGAACCTTTGCTTTAGCAAGAGATACTATTGGTCCCACCATTAAACCTAAAAATTTTCAAGATGGCAAATGGTTGAGTAAACTTAATTACCTTAAAGTAAAAATTGACGACGATCTTTCTGGTATTAGTAACTATAGAGCCACCATCAATGGAAAATGGATTTTAATGGAGTATGATTACAAAAAAGATACGTTAACTTATGACTTTGGCGATAACATTAATACAGAGACCGAAAATAACCTTAAAATAATTGTTACGGATAATGTTGGAAATAGTACTACATTTGAAGCAACCTTTTTTAGAAAATAAAAAATAACCTTTTGAAGCTAAATATTACACTACTCATTGCCTTATTAGGCTTTTCATTCTTAGGAATATCTCAAACTGCTACCATTAGAGGCATCATTTTAGATGAAGGAAAATTACCAATATCAGGTGTTAACATCAAAGCTGGTAGTGATGGAACAACAACAAATGATAACGGATTTTATATCCTAAAAATCCCTGCAAATACAGATGTTACCATAATCTATACTCATATAGGGCACAAACGAATTGAAGCTACTTTCAATCTAAAGAATGGTCAGGAGATAGAATTCAATCCTGTAATGAGTGTAGAAATAGAGCAAATTGCTGCAGTGGTGATTAATGGCAACACAAGACAGTCTGTTGATGGTGTAACCACGATTACACCAGAAATAATAAGAACTGTAAAAGGAGCCAATCCAGGTGTTGAAAATTTATTAAAAACATTACCTGGAGTTAATATATCTAATGAATTGAGTACCCAATACTCTGTTCGAGGAGGAAACTTTGATGAGAACTTGGTTTATGTGAATGAGATAGAAGTGTATCGTCCATTTCTAATTCGTTCCGGACAACAAGAGGGTTTGAGTTTTGTAAATACAGACATGGTACAAAACGTAGATTTTTCCGCTGGTGGATTTCAAGCTAAATATGGCGATAAGTTATCTTCAGTATTAGATATTACTTATAGAAATCCAGTTCGTTTCGGAATACGTGCAGATGCTAGTTTGCTTGGTGGAAGTATTACGGCCGAAGCTGCAAGCAAAGACTCCAAATTCTCTGGCATTGTAGGTTTACGTTATAGAGACAACAGTCTTTTAATTAACTCATTAGAAACTGAAACTAATGTAAATCCAGTATTTGCAGATGCTCAAACTTATTTAACTTATAAGTTTAGCGATAAGTTTCATTTGAATTTCCTCGGAAATGTCTCTTTAAATAAATATAATTTTCAACCTAAAAATAGACAAACCAATTTTGGTACCCTAGATGAACCTGTAGCGCTTTTAGTCTTTTATGAAGGGCAAGAAAAAGATCAATACCTCACAACGTTTGGGGCTTTTAAAGCCAACTATTTTGCAAGTGATGATCTTACTCTAAAATTAATTGCATCGGCTTATCATACTACTGAAGAAGAATACTTCGATATTTTAGCTCAATACAGATTAGGTGAAGTAAATAGTAGTATTGGGGATGAAAATTTAGGGGAAGTTGAGTTTTCAGAAGGTATTGGATCTCAACTTACACATGCAAGAAATGATTTGGACGCCGTTATTGTTAATATAGAGCATAAAGGTGATTATAAATTAGATGAGGAAAGCACACTAGAATGGTCTGTAAAATATACACATGAAGATATTAGAGACCGATTAGTAGAATGGGAAGTTATTGACAGTGCAGGTTTTTCAGTAAGGCCACCTATTTTTGATATCCCTAACAACCAACCTTACGAACCATTTGAAGGCCCTCTAGTAGCTTTTCAAAATGTAAGAGCTACCAATGCGGTTCAAATTGACAGGCTTCAAGCCTATGCGCAATGGAGTAAAAGATCTATGCTTGGGAGTAACGAAGTGTTTTATAATGCAGGTATTAGAGTTCATAACTGGACTGTAAATAGTGATATACCAAATCAAAATGGTGTCTCCTCCTCTACTCAAACCGTGTTTAGCCCTAGAGCACAATTTGCCATTAAACCTAATTGGGAAAAAGACATGTTATTTCGTATTGCTGGAGGTCTATACTATCAACCGCCTTTCTATCGCGAATTAAGAGATTCATCCGGAACGGTTCAACCTAATGTAAAGGCCCAAAAATCGTTTCATATTGTCGTAGGAAATGAATATAGTTTCGAAATGTGGGATCGTCCATTTAAATTGGTGTCTGAAGCCTATTATAAAGGCTTGAGCGATGTAAACCCTTATACATTAGAAAATGTAAGAATTCGATATCGAGCAAGAAACAATGCAAAGGCGTACGCTTATGGTGTTGATTTCCGTCTTAATGGAGAGTTCGTTCCTGGTACCGAAAGTTGGTTTAGTTTCGGGTACTTAAAAACCGAAGAAAACATTGATAACCGAGGTTATATCTCTAGACCAACAGATCAACGACTGAAGTTTGGTGTACTTTTTCAGGATTATGTCCCAAACATTCCTGATTTAAAAATGTATTTAAACCTTGTTTATAACACGGGAGTCCCAGGAGGTTCTCCAAGCTATGCAGATCCTTACGATTTCCAAACTCGTCTTCGTGACTATAGACGTGCCGACTTAGGAATTTCATATGTAATCGTTGATAAAAACAAAACCTACACTTCTAAGTGGAAACAAAAATTTAAGGAACTAACTGTAGGTATTGAGATTTTTAATATGTTCAATGCTCAAAACACCATCACCAATACTTGGGTTCGTGATGTGTATAGCAAACGTCAGTTCGCTATTCCTAATTTCTTAACACCGCGTGTATTTAATGTAAGACTGTCTACGCGATTTTAAATGACATTTTTAAAATATCTTATACTATGTAGTTCTTTGCTGGGCTTTTCCCAAGAAACAGTCTTTAAGTTTACTGTGAACCAACTCAATAAAGAATTAAACATCTATGCCACCCAATCTGCTCATGGAGCAGAAAACTTTGCTGTAAAAGATTTAGAATTGTCCGAGATAGAAATGCAAATCTATTTTGAAAAGGAAGAACAAATAACCAGTACAGATTCAATAAGTATGTACGCTGCGATCTCCATTACACAAAGTAAAATCAATGCGCTTCTTTTTATATTAATGGGAAACAAAGAAACTGCTAAACACGATTTAAGACATGTTATAAATGATGAACTTGCCATTGTCAAATCTGAAGATAATAAGCTCTACAACTTCTCTTTAGATCAAAAAACAGGTGGTTCATACAGAAGTCGAATCTCATGGATGTACTACTTGGAAGATCATGCTTATATCGATATAAGTTCCTCTTTTGACTCTGACGACAATATGAATTCAGATTCCATATTTTTTCCTGATGGTTATCATGACATTAAAACGTTTAATAGTCATAATAAAACTTGGTATCTGCTTTTTGGGAGCGTTAGAGGCTGTGGCGCTTGTTTTGAAGAGTACGTTACCCTTACCCATTTTGAAGACAATACGCTTCAATTAGACTTTGAATACTCGGTTGTTTCTCGCGTAGCTGAACAACGAATTTTCTATGAAGCCTTTAGTAAGTCCCTGTCTGTTTTCTATGATACAGATGACTTAACCACTGATTGTTATTGTGAAGATCAAGATTTGAATAATCGAATTTATGAAGAAGATGACACTGAAGATATTCAGGAGTCATCTACATATTCTTGCAGTTGTTTATTCGAATTCTCCAAGGATACCTTCAAACTTTTAAAGCAATGCGCAGAACGGATTAAAGGTTAAAGAACTCCTATTCTTTCTTATCATTTCAAAAAGACTTATTTTTATAGATACTATTAGCTATCAACCATTTAATAAGTTCACAATGCGCATCAACAAATTTTTCTGTGCTATCATCTGTTTCTTTACTTATGCCTTATGTAATTCTCAAAACGACATTTATAGCGAGGCAGATTTAGATAGTATTTACAAGCGCTTTAAAGCAGATATGGGAAGTGCCAATACAGATGCCTCTTTTTTCAAAACCTTAGACCTTTCAATACAACATATTAAAACTGATACTACTGCGGCTCTGCTATATCACAAGTTTGCTAACCTCAGGTTAAATATGGGCCATTGGGATAGCATTGCCGAACAAATGCATCAAAATGGATACGATCGGTTGAAATTGACACAATACCAGTGCAAATTGGTAATAAGCCAGTTTAATCTAATACGGTTTTCTTTATTTCAAGATGAACCTGAAACTTTAGATCGTGCGAAACACAGCCTAGAAATCGCCAAAAAATGCGGTGAGTTAAAGCAAATTGCACATGCACAATCTTACATTGGAGCCGCATACATTAATTTAAGTGATTATAAAAATGCGTTAACAAACCTATTGGAATCTGAAAAAAACTACACCGCTATTAATGATTCAACAGGTATTGCGATGGTGAACTTAGATCTTGCTATCGTATACACTCACTTTCAAGAGGATTTAAAATCTATTGCTGCAACGAAAAAAGCTGCTATGATTTATAAAAAAGAAGGCAGACCCATGAATTATGCTGTTTCTTTAATTGATATGTGTTCGTCCTATTTAGACATCAAAGAAACAGACAGCGTTTTAAAATACTTACCTATTGCTCATAAAATTGTTGAAGATAAGCATCAGCTTGCTAATGCGTACGTGCATCAACATTATGGCAACTTATATGGGCAATTAGAAAAATATGATGATGCCATCTCTCATTTAGAAACCAGTCTTGAAATCAATAAGACCATCGAGGATAGAAGTTTAAATGTTAATTTGTACAACTTTCTGGTTAACAACTACAAGAAAAAGGGTGACCTTAATATCGCATACAATTATGCCCTTAAATCTGATTCGGTTTCTAAACTAATTGACGATAAGTATGAGAAGCTAAAAAGTTTATTAACATTAGCAAATACGAGTTATGATGTTAATAAGTACCAGCAAAGTCGTGATGCATTTCTAAATTACATCAAACTAAAAGACAGTGTTTTAGGCTCTGAAAAACTAAAAGAAATTGCAGCTTTAGAAAAGTTCTACGAGGCTGAAAAACGCGAAAATCTGATAAAAATTCAGCAACAAGAAAACGATCTTTTAAGCACCAAGAATACGGCCAGCAATAACCGAAACATTGCCTTAATTATTTCATTGCTTCTATTAGCAGTACTAGCTTATGCCTTGATCAATAAATTTAGACTAAAAGCATCAAAACAAGAAACACTAACAAAAGTTAAGGAACTAGAAAACGATAACCTTAACCAAAAAATAGAATATCAAAAAAGAGAACTTGCTTCTAAAGCCTTACATATTGCTCAAAAAAACGAAATGTTACTTGAGCTCAAACAAGACTTAACAGCCATAAAAAAAGATAGTAGTAATACTACTAAGGTAAATCACCTCATTAGCAAGTTGCATATAGATAGACAAATAGACGACAACTGGGAACAATTTACGAATCAGTTTATTGAAATGAACCCTGATTTTTATAAAAACATAACTCATCTTTATAGCAACCTTACCAAAAATGATATTAGACTCATTGCGTTATTAAAAATGAAATATGATTCAAATTCAATTGCTTCTTTATTAAACATTTCGTTAGAAGGTGTAAAAAAAGCACGTTATAGACTTCGTAAAAAACTCAACCTTGCTTCCGAAGAGAATCTTGAAAAACACATTATGAGTTTCTAATATTGGTTTAGTCTGCAAATTCTTTTAGGACATTAACAACATAGTCAACCTCCTCTTTAGTATTATAGCTACTAAAAGAAAACCTTACAGAAGGCCTGCCTAAATGTGCCTCATCTAATATTTCAGTAAGCACATGAGAATTTTGAGAGCTTCCACTTTGACAAGCACTACCTTTAGAGCAAGCAACTCCTTTTAAATCTAATTGAAATTGAAGCAATCCTGCCTTATCTGCCGAAATGGGCAAACACACATTAACTAAAGTATAGGTGCTTTTTTCTAAATCACCAGATTGCCCATTAAATGTCACATTGGGGAGCGCTTTACGCAACTGTTCAATAAAATAAGATTTTAGGTTTTGTATATAGGCTTTTTCATTATCTAGGTTTTCATAAGACAACTGCAAGGCCTCATCTAATCCAACAATATTATGAATAGATTCTGTACCTGCTCGTAATCCTCGCTCCTGTTCACCTCCTAAGATCAAAGGTCTTAGACCGCTATTTTTCCGAAGAAAAGCAAAACCAACGCCTTTTGGTCCATGAAATTTATGAGCGCTAGCCGCTAAATAATCAATAGGAATATCTTGAAGATCTAACCTGTAATGACCTACAGACTGAACCGTATCGCTATGAAATAAGGCATCATTTGCTTTACATAAATTTGCCACAGTTTTGATATCAAGTTTATTCCCTATTTCATTGTTAACATGCATTAAAGACACCAACTGTTTCGCTTCAGATTTTAGCAAATCTTCTAGGTGAGCTAAGTCTACATCTCCATTTTCAGTAAGATTAACATAAGTAATCGTTATTTGATACACTTCTTTAAGACGATCAATAGTATGCAAAATTGCATGATGCTCTATTTTTGAAGTAATAATCTCGGTAACCCCTAAGTCTTTAACCGCACTTTGCAATACTAAATTATCGGCTTCCGTACCACCAGAAGTAAATACAATCTCGGCTGCAGACACATTAAAATGTGATGCCACTCGCTTTCTCGAAGATTCAATCAAAGATTTAGATTTCCTTCCGTAACTATGTGTAGACGAAGGATTTCCAAAATTTAATTTCATCACATCACTCATACGATTAATTACGTCTTCTCGTATTTGAGTTGTTGCGGCATTATCAAAATAAACGGTCTTCATATCAATTAAAATTCTAATGCAAAGATGCAACTTTCTAGGCGTTTTTAAAACAACCTATCATCACGTTCAAAATTATTTGTTAAAGGGACTTATTAAATAATCAAATCTTTTATTTTTGTTTAAAATCTATAACCATGCGACAACTCATTTATATATGTTTAATTGGATTATTAGCACTCTCTTGTGATGATGGCGATGTGTTTGAAGTCAATTTGGAATTTGATCAAACACTCGAACTTTGTATTGATGCAAACGCAGGTGATTACTTGTTATACGACACAAAAACAAGTCCGAACGAATCCTTATCCTTGCTCTTTCCCATAAGTGGTAACGAAGATATTTTTAATCCACCAATGACAGGGTTTACAGAAACTTTAGGCATTAATAACACTTCGGTCATTTTCAATTACAGAACGTATAGTGGAGATCCAAATGGCTTGATTTGCCAGGTTATACCAGATCCAGGAACAAATATTATTGAAGACTACCCTGCTGCTGCTGGCGCTTCAGCCGAATTTACTACGCTATTTGATGATGATGACAATGATGGTATCTTATCTGAGTTTGAAGGTCGTGGTGCTCAAGCCGCTGACGGCTCATATCCAGACGCCATTGACACAGATGAAGACGGTATCCCAGACTACATCGATCAAGATGATGATAATGACAACATTCTCACCATTAATGAAAATGCCGATCCTGACGGAGACGGCAACCCTTCTGATGCTGTCAATACAGATTTAGATTTTGCTAATGGAGATGACAAGCCAAATTATTTGGATAATGATGACGATGCCGATGGTGTTTTAACTATCAACGAAGACGAAAACAGTAATTCGTCATTAACAGATGATTTTGATGAATTAGGTCCTAACCCAAATACAGCGCGTTATTTAAACCCTGATGCAGCCGAATCGTTTACAGCAGGCGTCATGGAAGTTAATGAATACACCAGAACATTTGTTATATCTGTTATGATTATGGATGCCAATATAGGTATTGCAAATATTGACGATATTGATATGGGGACTTACACTTATAGCATAACGTTAACTGAAGAATGATATTTAAATTAGGATTATTTTACGTTCTGATAGATATATACTTCGGTAGCTCCTAAACCATATTTTTGATAATCTGCGGCATAATATTTTACATTATCGTAACGACTTAACAGATATTCTAGCTCGGTTTTAAGAACCCCTTCTCCAACACCATGAATAAAAACAACCTTTTGAATACGCTTTTTTATCGCAAATTCTAATTTATGTCTAGCCGTATCCAATTGTAAATTAAGCATATCAAAATTACTCATATGCTTATTCTTAGTTGTAATTTGATGAATATGGAGATCAACTTTCATCGCAGGTAAATTACGCTCCTTTGGTTTTACTTTAACAGACTTTGGTTTATGTGATTGTTCTTTTTCGGTAATTACTGCATTGATATCATCATTTGAAAACACATTAGAGGAAAATGATTTCGTTTTTATAACTTCTGAAGACTGGAAATCCATAGGAAATCCATCATCTGTTTCAATGGTAATAGTATCTCCTGATATATTAGTGATATATCCATTAATGTCTTCGTCTAAGACTGAAACAAAATCGCCAATTGTTAAGTGCATTAGGAATGGTTTTGATCATCATTATCATCGCTATCATCTCTGTCATTTTTACTTGGGATATTACGTGAAACACTATAAATCCCAAGCATTAAAACCACTATTCCGCCAATTAATATGTATTGGTTTTGTTGTTCTTGAGCCTGAGCATAAATTGCGATTATTCCTCCTATAACGATTAAAAAGTAGCTTACGGTTCTTGGCATAATAGTCTATTTAGTGACAGTTAGTTATTCGCAATCGAATTTACGATTTTAGACTTTCAATTTACAACTCAAATTCACTTTTTTTAAATAGCTCTGATATTTAGCCTTAACTCCAATGGTACTTATCTGGCAATTTTATTATTTTTGGGGCAAACACATGCTATGATGTCTCCAGAAGATTATATGTTACCATGCCTAAATAAAAAGATCTTTGGTCTTGATTGTATGGGTTGTGGCTTACAACGATCTATCGCGCTTATTCTAAATGGTGAGTTCATTGCAGCGTTTTACATGTATCCTGCAATATATACGTTAATAGCGTTTTTCGGGTTTGTGATTTTAAACATGTTTAAAAAATTTAAACATTCTAATAAAATTATTGTTACCTTGACGGTTATTAACCTTGTACTAATTATAGGAAATTTTATTTTAAAACTAATCAACCAAATTTAACATATTATGGAACAACAAAAACTCAATCCTGTCATTGTTTATGTATTAGCAATCATTGGTTTTCTGTGCTGCTGTATTGGTGGTATTGGATTTATCTTTGCCGGTGTTGCTTTTTTCATTGCTCAGAGCAAACTAAAAGAAGCAGCTCAAAATCCAGAAGATTACGATCCGTCTTCGGTAAGTGCAATGAACACAGCAAAAATAATAGCGTTGGTGATTTTAATTATCAATGTATTATATCTACTGTTTACAATCTATCGTATTTACACCATTGGTTGGGACGAATTAATGCAACAGTCTCAAGAGATGATGGAAGAATGGCAGAGACAGAACGGATAGTTTAATGACATTATAAATAAAAAAAACCTCAATGCATATTGAGGTTTTTTTTATTTATAATTCTAACATGTTTAGACTTCAAATTGCTTCAAGGTCTTAACAATAATAGATACACAATCTAACAATTGCTCTTTATCCATCACTAATGGTGGCGCAAAGCGAATGATATTTCCATGTGTTGGCTTTGCCAATAATCCGTTATCACGAAGTGCTAAACAGATATTCCAAGCAGTATCACTATCTTCGTCGTCATTAATTACAATGGCATTTAACAAACCTTTTCCTCTTACAAGATTAACAATAGAACTTGTTTCGATATATGCATTTAACTCACTTCTAAACAATTCTCCCAATTGGAAAGCGTTTTCAGCTAAATCTTCATCGCGCACTACCTCTAAGGCTGCGACAGCAACTGCTGCTGCAATAGGATTTCCTCCAAAAGTACTTCCGTGATTTCCAGGTCTAATAACATTCATTATAGGATCATTAGCTAAAACTGCGCTTACAGGATATGCGCCTCCTGACAAGGCTTTTCCTAAAATCAAAACATCTGGTTTTACGTTTTCATGATCTACAGCTAACAATTTACCAGTTCTTGCTATACCAGTCTGAACTTCATCTGCAATAAACAATACATTGTATTTTTCACACAATGCTTTTGCCTTCGTTAAATAGTTATCGCTTGGTACATAAACACCAGCTTCACCTTGAATAGGCTCTACCAAAAAACCAGCTACATTACTAGTACTAGACAAAGCATCTTCTAAAGCCTGAAGGTTGTCATATTCAATTTTAATAAACCCATCTGTATATGGTCCAAAATTTTGTCTAGCTACTGGATCATTACTAAATGAAATAATTGTTGTTGTTCGTCCGTGGAAGTTATTTTCACAAACAATAATTTGAGCTTGATTCTCATCAATACCTTTTACTTCATAAGCCCATTTTCTACAAAGTTTTAAAGCCGTTTCTACAGCTTCAGCACCTGTATTCATAGGTAATAGTTTGTCAAAATTAAAATACTCAGATGCAAACTTTTCATATTTCCCGAGCATGTCATTATAAAATGCTCTTGACGTTAAACTCAATGTTTGAGCTTGCTGCGTCATAGCATTTACAATTTTAGGATGACAATGCCCTTGATTTACAGCAGAGTAAGCAGAAAGAAAATCATAATACTTTTTCCCCTCTACATCCCAAACATACACACCTTCTCCTCTACTCAGTACTACTGGTAATGGATGGTAATTGTGTGCACCATACTTGTTTTCTAAATCGATCGCTTGTTGCGAAGTTAATTGGTCTAAAACAGCCATTTTAAAATAATTTAAAGGTTCATATCCAAACAAATGGATATCTAAAATGTCCATTCCTTCTGTACCTTTATTCTTTCAAAAGATTTGAAAAAGCAGCGTGGGAGAGAAATCATCCCTAGGGCTTGCAAATTAATAAATAATAGTTGCTTCTAAAAATGTTTGATTATAATTTTCCTGATAGCGATGAAACTTGCAACTCTAAACGCTTTATTTCTCTTAGCAGGGCATTTTTATCCATTTGCATCCAAGCAAATACTTTCAACATACTAACACCTATTAAAAACACAAGACCTCCAAGTCCCCATTTTATTAATTCGTTCGTTTCTCTAGTATCAAAAAATTGAATCGCACAATACACAAACAAGCCAAAAAAGACTAATGTCATAACATTCATTAGAATGATAATCCATTTATTTTTTCCTTTAAAAAGACCTGTTATCATTCCAAGAACATTTTGCTCTTCTAAAGAATCATAAAACTTAGTTTCTTCCTCAGTTAATGTATCTTTTATTATTTGGTCTATATCTTCCATATTTGTTTTCATAATCGTGTTGTTTTAATATCCGCAATAAGCGAACGTATTATTAATATTTAACGCTTTATTTCTTTTAATTTGATTTTTAATGTTTCTCTCGCATGGAACAATCGCGACTTAACCGTTCCTACAGATATACCAAGTAAATTGCTTATTTCTTTTAATGCATAACCTTCTACATAAAACAACTTTATAACATGTTGTTGCTGATCAGATAAATTAGATATCGCTTTTAAAAGCGTCTTCTTTAAAAGTGTGTCGTCATCTTCAATATCACATTCTAGCGAAACTTGAGTCTTTTTATAATCCTCCCCTTTCTTCAAATCCCTCTGCCGCTGTCTTAAAGCATCTAGTGATTTAGAATACACAATACGAAACGCCCAACTTTTAAAACTCGATGTTTTTTGCAGTCCAGGCAATTTTTCAATAATAACTTGCCAACTCTCTTGTGCAATATCTTTAGATAGATGAGCGTCTTTAACTAGCCAGAACGCTTTTTGGCAAAATATAACGTGCCAACGTTTCACCAATTTAGCCATAGCATCTTGGTCTCCTGCCAAATAAGCCTCTATCAACTTTACGTCTATTGCCCTATCTTTTTTCAATTAAGCATGTTTAGTTTGAAACGATTTGCTTTTATAAAATTCTCTTAGCATCTGTACCCATAAACTATGTTGCGATACTTTTTGTACTTCGGAAACGTAATTTTCAACCTTATCAAAGGCATCTTCAATTAATGCATTGTGCAACCATTTAATTATAAATAACCAATAGAAACTTGCTTTTAAGGATGTTCTTGCATTTATAACATGACTAATTTCACATTCATTTTCTGAAATAGCTTTTATGTTCAAAGCGTGTGTACCATAGAACCCATCAGGTTTAGTAAATTCAAATTTGATATGTGTACATTCATCAAATTCAACTATTGTATAACGTATACGTCCGTGACCTCCTTTACTCCCAATTTTTAATCCGTTTTTAAATCGTATCGCCGGCCATTTATCAATAGGCCAAATAAGATCGTTTGACGTTGCTAATGTTCTAAATAACGCAGAGACATTATCTTGAGATGCTCTAATCTTTCGTTTGTGGATATTAATGACTTTCATACTCTAAAGACGTAGAAAAAGAAAAAAGGTTCATTTATTATTAAAAATAACAACTATTGTTTGAGTTTAAACCATATCAAACCATAACTTTTTCTAATTTTGCAAACATTAAATTCTAACACACCATGCCTCGAAGAGAACGAAATAAATTTGTAAAACGCGGACAAATAATTGAATTGCGTATAGAAGACTATGCTTTTGGCGGAAAAGGTATTGGTCGTATTAGAAATGAACATGGTGAATTTGTTGTATTTGTTCCAAACACATTGCCTGGTCAATTAATAAAAGGACAGGTAAAAAAGTCGAGCAAAAAATATGCAGAATGCAAATTGATTGAGGTCTTAGAGTTTTCAGATGATGAAGTGAATGTGCCTTACCAAGACATCCCTGGCGCTCCATATATTCAGCTTCCAATAGATTTACAGCACCAGTACAAAAAAGAAAGCACTTTGTCTTTATTTAAGCGTATTGGAAAGGTTGAGAACATTGAAGCTCTTTTTGATGAATTAATACCCTCTCCAAATGTATTTCATTACCGAAATAAAATGGAATACGGTTTTTCAGCTATTGGCTATGATAGAGTTCAAAAAACTGATGTTGACGAATTTACACTAGGTTTTAAACGACGTGGCACTTGGTGGATGGGAGATAATCTCAATAAAGATTCTGGGTTATTTGACAAAGCGGTTGAAGACAACCTAAAGCACATTAGACATTACTGTGAAGCCACGGGATTAGCGCCATGGCATGGTCCAAAAAAAGAAGGTTTCTTTAGATATTTAGTTGTTAGAAAATCTTATAAAACTAACGAGCTTTTATTTAATTTGGTAACGACTTCTCATGAGTTAGCCAATTTCAATCTCAACAAATTTGCTGCGTTGTTGGTTGATATTTTTGGAGAACGATGTGCTGGTCTATTGCATACCATAAATGATGAAATTGGTGATAGAACAATTGCTACCTCTGGTAGCATCAATCTTGTCTATGGAAAAGATAAAATAGTTGAGGAACTTTTAGGTTTAAATTTTGAGATTAGTATGAAGAGTTTTTTTCAAACGAATCCAAAATCTGCCGAGAAACTATATACTAAAGTTGTTGATTATGCACTGGAGAAAAAAGAAGCCGTGGACAACTCAGTAGTTTTAGATTTATTTTGTGGCACAGGAACGATAGGACAGATTATTGCTTCTAAAGCTAATAATACGACAATTGTTGGTGTGGATATTGTGGCTTCTGCTATTGAAGATGCTAAAGAAAATGCAAAACGCAATAAAATTGATGGTTTAAAGTTTTATGCTGCAGATGTAGGTAAGTTTTTAACAGAACATCCAGAATACACTAACAAAATAAGGACCATAATTTTGGATCCGGCACGTGCTGGAATAACACCAAAAACGCTTAAAAAAATCATAAACCTAAATGCAGAACGTTTGGTTTATGTATCTTGCAATCCGGCAACACAAGCCAGAGATGTTGAACAGCTGATGCTTTCTGGATATGCAGTAAAAAAATTGAGTTTGGTGGATCAATTCCCTCATACAGCCCATATTGAAACCGTAATGTTACTAGAAAAGCATTAATAGTTAATACACAAAAAATTGAAAAGAATTATAACATTATTAGGCGTTGTATTATTGATTGCTTTTATAGCATGGAGTTGCGAACGCGACGATATTTGCGCAGAAGGAACAGCAACAACACCTCTTCTCATAATTAGATTTTATGATGTCAATAATCAAGACAACACCAAAGAGGTTCGTCAATTAGAGGTAAAAGGTCTAGGTGATGATGGTTTGCCTTTTTCAGAAACACCAATTGTTTCCAGAACAAATACAGACTCTATTGCTCTTCCATTGCGATTTACAGAAGAGGGCATTGAAACCATAACGAGATTTCAATTGGAAAGAGATGCCGATTTTGCCGATAATACAGATCCTAATGATGACTCAAATATTGATATTATTACTGTAACCTATACACCAGAATTTATTTATGTTTCTCGTGCTTGTGGTTATAAGAGCATTTTTAACTTTGGCGCCACTGGCGGTGTTACTAGAGAAGTTGATGGTGATGATGATATCTGGATTACTAATATTGAAATTGTAAACGAAACTATAGACAATGAAAATGCAGCACAGGTTATTTTATATCATTAATAGCATTGCTGTGATGTTATTTTTTTCGTTAACATCGCAGGCTCAGGACAATGCGACAACTTCAGACACGCTTGTATACAAACAGAAATACGGATTAAGACTTGGTGGTGATATTGGTAAACTTATTCGCGCTGCCGTTGATGACGATTATTCTGGTTTTGAAATAAATGGTGATTATAGACTTACAAAAAAGCTCTATATAGCAGGGGAACTTGGTACTGAAGAACGTACAATTAAAAATGAGTTCCTCGATGTTACTGCTAAAGGAAGCTATTTTAAAGCTGGTGTAGATTATAACACCTACAAAAACTGGTTAGACATGCAAAACATGATCTATACTGGATTTAGAGTTGGATTTAGTAGTTTTAGTCAGACTACCAACAGCATTACTATTTATAATACCAATCAATACTGGGAAGCGCCTGCTACAATTGATACACCTAGCGAGGTTGACGGTTTAACAGCTATTTGGGCCGAATTGGTTATTGGACTAAAAGCCGAACTATTCACAAATTTTTATGGCGGACTTAATGTTCAGCTAAAAGCTATGGTTAGCGAAGATCAGCCCACCGGTTTTGAAAACCTCTATGTACCTGGTTTTAACAGAACCTATGACAGTGGTCGTTTTGGTATCGGATTTGGATACACCTTATCTTACATGATTCCGATCTATAAGAAAGATAAAAAGGTAATTGTAGATAAAGAAGATAAATAAGTCTCTAATTGAAATCGTCACTAATTTTAATCTGGTAACCATCTATTGGATACTCTTTACCATTAAAAGTGGCTTTTGCTCTAAAAAACATGGTATCCTTAACAGTTCGAAGCATTTCAATTCGTAAACCTCCATTTTTATCAATTGCTCTATCAATATCAGTAAGTCGTTTTGATGGTGTTTTTTCTACGTTGGTTTTTAAAACGTAATTACAATCATCAATCCACTCTATATCCAACACCATATAATCATCTTTAGAGATAGATTCAAACTGAGACGTTTCAGATCGTTTTAATGTAGATTTAGGAACATGCTCTGTTGCAGGAATCACAAAAGTTCCAGTTCTAAATTCTTTACATTTTAGTTCTTGTCCAAATGAAGTTGCCATAGCAAAAATCATGAAACTTAATAAGAGCACTTTTTTCATCATTATGTAAATTTAGTTATTCATATACTTACCTTTCTTACTTCCCTCATACATTACATACTTTACTAACCTTGATTCTAGTTTAGCATTAAACAAGTGAATTTTACGAGAAGGTCTTAAACCTACATGCTTTAAAGCATCTAAATTAGATGTAATAAACCAAGCATCAGTTCCTGGATATCCTTGTTTTAGCGTATCTCCGATTTCCTTATAAAACGTTTCCATATTAATATCTAAACGCTCCCCATAAGGTGGATTAAAGACCATATGCAACTTATTCTCTCCAGCCTTTTGAGTTTTAAAAAAATCTTCATGTTGGATGCTAACAAACTCATCTAAATGTGCATTCTTTAAGTTAGCTTTAGCCTTAGTTACAGCACTAGGTGATTTATCATAACCAATCATTTTATGATGAAAATCTCTAGTTTTACTTAGCAAGGATTCTTCTATTTTTTCGAATAAATCTACATCCCAATCTTGCCAACGTTCAAAGGCAAATTCTTTTCGCATTAAATTTGGAGGAATATTACAAGCAATCATAGCCGCTTCCGCCAAAATAGTACCACTACCACACATAGGATCCATAAAATCAGATTGTCCATCCCAACCAGATAACATTACTAGTCCTGCCGCTAACACTTCATTTATTGGAGCAATATTAGTGGCTGTTTTATAACCACGTTTATGCAGAGATTCTCCCGAAGTATCTAAAGAAATCGTACATACTTGACGATCTATATGAACATTAATTTTTAAGTCAGGGAAACGCAAATCAACATTAGGTCGCTGGCCGTCTGTGCTTCTAAATTTGTCAACAATGGCATCTTTTGTTTTTAACGCAACATACTTAGAATGTGTAAATGCCTTAGAATGAACAGTGGCATCAACAGCAAGACTTCCCGTTGGTTTTATATAATTACTCCACGACATTTTATAGACCTGATCATACAAGTCCTGTTCGTTTAAAACACGAAATGTTTTTATAGGTTTTAATATTTTTATCGCAGTTCGTAACGCTAGGTTGGCTTTATACATAAAGCCCTTATCACCAACAAAGCTCACATTTCTAACACCTTTCTTTACGTCCATCGCACCCAATTGAATGAGTTCTCGCTCTAATAATTCTTCAAAACCATATAAGGTTTTTGCTACCATTTTATAATTATTCTCCATGCTGTACGACTAATAGATTGCAAAAATAAAGTATTTTTGTGGCTTATAAGAAGAATTAAAAATGAGATTCCTAATTTATTAGGACCTAGATATGACAAAAGACACGCAACATTGGTACGCTTCATGGTTTGACACGCCATTCTATCATATTTTATATAAGGACAGAGACCATACTGAAGCACAAGTGTTTATGGATAATCTCACAGAATACCTCAATGTCCCTGAAAAGGGAAGCATCTTAGACTTGGCTTGCGGAAAAGGAAGGCACTCAGTATACCTAAATAGTTTGGGGTACGATGTTACAGGTGTAGACTTATCTGAAAACAGTATTGCATATGCCAAACAATTTGAAAATGAAACGCTTCATTTTGAAGTTCATGACATGTGCAAACCTTATAAAAAGCAATTTGATGCGGTTTTTAATCTGTTCACTAGCTTTGGTTACTTTGAAAATGAAGAAGACAATCTAAGAACTATACAAGCCATTAAAGCAAATTTAAATGAATTTGGGTTTGGTGTTATAGATTTCATGAATAGTCAATATGTCATTGATCATCTTGTTGCAGAAGACACGAAAACGGTTGAAGGTATTGATTTTCATCAGAAAAGAAGATTGGAAAATGGGTATATCATTAAAGATGTTTCTTTTACTGCAGAAGGTCAGGATTTTCAATTTCAGGAGCGCGTTAAGGCATTTATGTTAGAAGATTTCGAGATCCTTTTTGAAAAAGCAGGTGTTTATTTGCTGGACGTCTTTGGTGATTACAAACTAAAAAAGTTCCATAGCAAAACGTCAGAACGTCTAGTAATGGTTTTTAAATAACAGGTATGAATACTTATTTATTTCCAATTTATGCGGTTGTATTAGGAATCCTAATCGTTGTTATATTTAAACAACAAAGGAACTCTTATACGAAGCTGCTATTGTCTTTTAGTGGTGCTTTTTTATTAGCTCTTACGCTTTTTGATCTTTTACCAGAGGTTTATCATCATCTTGATACCAAGCAGACAGGACTATTCATTATGTCTGGTATATTACTTCAAATCATTTTAGAGTTTTTCTCTAAAGGTGCCGAGCATGGTCATGTTCATATTCATAAAAATGAAACCAACTTTCCATGGTTACTATTTATAAGTTTATGTATTCATAGTTTTCTAGAAGGATTTCCAATCCACCAACACAACGATATGGTTTATGGTGTTCTCGTTCATAAAATTCCTATTGCCATACTCTTGACAATGTTCTTGCTACAATCTAGCTATAGCAAACTTCAAATTATAGTCTTTTTGACTGTTTTTACAGCGATGACACCTTTAGGTACTTATATTTCAAACGCAACAAGTTTAAATGCCGAATATTTGAATATGATAAACGCCATTGTAATTGGTATCTTCTTTCATATTTCAACAACAATATTATTTGAAAGTAGCGAAGGCCATAAATTTAACTTGTCTAAATTAGTGGCTATTATTCTTGGTGTAGGTATTGCTTATTTTATCTAGTATTATGTTTTCAAAAGAAGAAAGTCGCCTGCTAAGGCAAGAGTTTTGGACAAGTTTTGGGAAATCATTTCCTCGGAAATGGATCTTATATGACACCAAAATAAAAGGACTGTCCTTTAAGTTTCATTTTGACACAAAAAAAGCATTGGTTGCTTTAGACTTAGAAGATGATTTAGAAAATCGAATTTCTTGTTGGGAAAAACTAGAATCATTACAATCTATTTTAAGAGATGATTTCATCCCTAACGTTATATTTGAAGAAGAATTTTACCTAGAAAATGGTAAAGAAATTTCTAGACTATACTTGCCTTTAGATAGAAAAGTTTCTATTCACAATAAAAATTCTTGGCAAGAGGTTATGGTTTTCTTTAATGAAACCATGGGGAAATTTGAAGCCTTCTTTGAGGACTATCGCGATATTATAAAAAGTTAACATCCTACAATTACAAATTGTAATGTTCATTGGTATATTCTTAATAAACCAAAGTGCTTGCCGCATAAAATTCATATCTTTAAATGATTAACTTAAAACAAAATAATATGAAACTTGGAGCCTTTTCAATTAGTCTAGCTGTAAAAGATATTAATGCCTCTAAAACATTTTATGAAACCTTAGGATTTACTGTGTTTGCAGGTGATATTGAACGTAATTATGTTATCATGAAAAATGGAAACGCTTTAGTAGGTTTATTTCAAGGAATGTTTGACAATAATATATTAACGTTCAATCCAGGTTGGGACGAAAACGCAAATACTTTAGACGAATTTGATGACGTAAGAAGTATTCAAAAGCATTTGAAATCTAAATCAATTGACCTTCAAAGTGAAGCCGATGAATCTACAACAGGACCTGCTAGTATAGTGATGTTGGATCCAGATGGAAACGCCATTTTAATAGACCAGCATGTTTAGTGACAAGCGTCTACAGCTTCTTTAAAACGTATGAGCGCAATCTTGAGATTGAATTCAATATCGTAGAGAATCTCACTAAAATTTATCTTATTGAAAACTTTAGCAACCTCTTCATTATATGTAAAAGGTAGTATACCTAACGATTGATATTCTGAATCATCTTTGTTATGTACATAGTTGTAATACCTATACTGAAATACGCCATTTTCAATTGAAAACTCGAAACTAAATTCGATTAAACCAATATAGTCATCTGTTTTATTAACGCGATAAGGAAATTCCCAAGTTCCTTTAACAAAAGATACTTTAGAATCATCTTCGCTTATTTCAGTTTCAGTAACACCAACCATTATCATATTGTCCAGAAAGCATTGAAAAAGATCGGCATCAGCAGTTTCAGAATCGATACGATACGTTCCTTTTGATTCAAGGTGACCTTCCTTATTTGCTGAAAGTTTAACTGTTTCAATAAACGCTCGCTTTTCATATGGGTTTGTTTCAGAAATACTAATTAATTGATCTACGACATAATATTGTCCGTTATATTCCACCATTCCGAAGGAAAAATATTTATGTTTCGAATGATCGATTGTTGCGATAACTCTTTGAATTCCCATATCTTTCTCTATCTTATCAGTACTTTCTAAGACCTGATAGTTTGTGATATTTTTTGAATTCAATTCAAAGATTTGAATTTTACTAGTTAAGCTAAAAAAAGTCATCATAAAAGAACCTTCAACTAAACCTTTATACATTTCTGGCACTCTAGTAAGCGCTTGTTTTAGCTGCTCATCTGTACATTCTGTTTCACAGAGTTTCTTTACCATTTTAACGTAAAACTGCTCTGGGACAATAAGAGATTTAAATGCAATTGTGTCGTTAGCGACAGCAGATTCAAAAATTGCATTACCAAGAGCTTCATACACTTTTTCCTGTGAATTCATTGTAAAAGGCAACAGCAAGAAGCAAAGAATTAAGTGTAAGTAATGATATTTCATATACAATTAAATGACATAGAAGTAAACCATAAAAAAATGACAAATTGCTCCACCTAGTACAAACAAGTGCCATATTACATGATTATATGGGATTTTTTCAATAGCGTAAAAAACAATTCCAACCGTATATAACAAACCTCCTGCAAATAGCAAATACAGTCCGTTAGTATCCAACCTATCTGCCAATGTGGAGAAATCAAAAACAATAAGCCAGCCCATCACAAGATATAATAGCGTAGAAAATGTTTCAAACTTACCTGTAAAAAATAGTTTAAGAATCACTCCAAAAGCGGCAATACCCCAAACCACCCAAAAAAGTAACCACCCTAAGCTATCGGGTAACATAATAAGAAGCACTGGTGTATAGGTTCCAGCGATAAGCAGATAAATGCTAATGTGATCTACAATTCTAAAATAGTGCTTTCTTTTATCTCCTTTAACAGCGTGATAAAATGTAGAGGCCAGAAATAAAACGATGATGGATATCCCATAAACAATAACACTAAACAAGCCATATGGCGTTTCTCGCTTTAAAAAAACAATAAGTAAAACCAAGCCTGCAATACCGAGAGCTGCACCAATACCATGACTCCAGGCATTTAAACGTTCTTCAAAAGGCGATTGGGTGCGCATTAATTTTTAGTTTCTGCAGTAGCTTTATTTTTCAACCATTTATCTGATAAATCGTAGTAATCAAAATCGATTGCTGGTTCTTGGCGCTCTAAGTGTCTATCCTGAAAAGCGCGTTCTAAAATATCTTCGATAAAGAAATCCTCTTTCACTTCCATTGGATTGAATTCACGTTTTAAGGAAATGTCAAACAACTTGGCAGTACTGTTAAACCAAAAAGCACGCCAACCACTTCGTAATTCTTTGATGAGTTGGAACGTTGTTTTTCCCGTCTGCCGATGAATTAATTTAACTAGTATCTGACCTTCAGTACGTGTTAACTTTTTCAATTCTGCCGAGAATTCATCTTCAATATACTTTTGAATCTTTTTAGCGTACCGTTTTTTATCTCGTTTTTTATCGAGCGTTTCTAAGCGCTGTTTCAAAGTTGTTAACCGATCTGCAGCTAACTTCGCATAAGGGTAAACCTTTAAAGTTTTTCGCTTTAATATTAAATATTGAACGCGCTCTTTTCGGTCTGAAAAATTAATTTTGTTTAATACTAATACCTCATTTAGATCTATAGCCTCCTTTACAATAGAATCTCCTTCAACATAAATATATTGCACCAAGGTGGAATCCTGCTCCACGGGTTCAATCTGAGCAAAAAGGCACAAAGGAAAACACAAAGCAATGTATACTAATAATCTCATATGTAATCTTACAGCCAAAACCGTTCCACTTTAGATATTCAAAATTAATTATTTGTTAGTTTAAAAACCCTTATTTCGTGTTAATATTATAATTATATAAAAATAAACAGAAAACCCATAAACGAAAGTGTTTATGGGCTCTATCTTAAATAGTTTTTAAGGTTTTAATTTTTTACGGTTATCATCAGAGCGCCTATCAATTAATTTATTGTAAGGATCCACACCAACTTCAGCTGGTTTTTCATCAACTATGATTGATATTTTGTTGTTTATAGACGTAATCTTATGCTTCTCCAAATACAACATTCGTTCTTTCTTTTTTCCATCAACATCATCTTCCGCAAAAATCCCAATATCTATATAATCCTTTAAAGGCACAGATAACAATGGCGTATCTTTTCCTTCTGGTGTGAATGATATTGAATCTTTATCTGCTTCAGAATAAAAACGTCTTCCTTTTTCGTCATTGCGATATTTACTCACATTAAATTCAATATCAACCTTATACTTACCATTATCCATTTCCGTAGAAGTTGCTTCAACAATGCTATTGTCATATAAGGTGATGGTCTCAAACATATCTTTTATGACATATTGTAAGCTATCTGGAGTAACGGCTTTAATGTGGTCTACCATATCAATAGAAGTTGTATAAGGTGGTTCTTGAAATTTCACCTTTTCTACATATGTTTTAAGCGCATTATTAAGTACATCTTCACCTATATAATCACTCAAGGCGTAAAGCACTAATGACCCTTTTTGATAACGTATATAGCCTTGCCCATCATTATACATTAACGGCTTCTCTCGTTTACTTTCAAAAGTTCTGAACGTCAAATAATCGTCAAGTGCTTTCTTTAAAAATTTGCGCATTTGTGCTTTCCCGATTTCTTTTTCAAGAACTTTTAGGGACACATATTCCGACAGACTTTCAGACATGACTGTAGCTCCTAAAACATCGGCTCCAATCACTTGATGAGCCCACCACTGATGCGCGACTTCATGCACTGTAATTGCATAAGTATAATCTACACCTCCTTCATCACTATCATCTACATCAGCAATAAAACCAGCATCTCCTGAAAATGGAATCGTATTAGGAAACGACTGTGCAAAGCCACCTGCTGGAAACTCTATAATACGCAATTGTCTGTGTTGATACGGACTGAAATTCTCACTATTATATTCTAATGATGCCTTCATTCCACGCATCATTCTATCTAAATTGTATTCATGACCTTTATGGTAATAAATTTCTAAATCAACGTCCTTCCATTTATCGCGTTTCACTTCATATTCGGCAGAATTAAATGCATAAAAGTTTAAAATTTTACTATCCATTTTATAATGAAAGTAACGACGTCCATCTTCTACCCATTCCTTTTGTAAATAGCCTGGTGCAATGGCAATTTGATCCTCACTAGTACTAACCGTAGCTTCGAAATCAACCCAATCACTATCTTTAGAAATATAGGTATTACCAAGAGCTGTAGAGTCACTTGGATGTGGTTTCAATTTGTTTGGTGGTAAATCATATTTCTTACGTGTTTTATCATCTGTAAGTTCTCGACCTCCATCATAACCTAAACTTGGAAATAATTGGAAATTATTGATAAACGTTCCATTCGCTATAATCGGTGAATTCCTAGTAATTAGAGTATTTGGTTTGTTTTTAACCGTAAAGTGCAACTTCATTGTGTCACCAGGCATTAATGGGCGTTTAAGCTCATAAATATCAAAATCATACAAGGTATCCTCAGACACCAAAGCATTAGCTCGGTCAAACTCGAAAGTACTTGGGTAGTCATTATGATTTAAGAAAATGCTATCAATGGCCTGGTTTGTTTTATTAACCATAACATATTCTCCAGAACCACTAAAATCTCTTTTCTTCGGAAATATATCTAGGTTTGTTTTTACCGAAATAATTCTTGGTTGTGCCGCATTCTCATATTTTTTATAAGTCTTCTCCCAATCTACTCTTAGTTTTTCGACCTCTTTTGAAGAAAATGCTTCATTTTCAATATTGGTTTCTTTATAAATTCGAAAGCCTAACAAAATAAAGCCTGCGAAAAATGCCAACAACGTTAACACTACTGGTAGTTTAAATCTTGAAATCGAAAGCCTAAAACGTTCTCCAAAAGAATGCGGAAGTCCTCTCACCCAAAATAAACCAGCAATCACAAATAATACTAAACCTCCTAAAACCCAATAGCTCTTATAGAGTAAGTAACGGCCTAAAGAATCGCCATAACCATTCATGTCGTTATATCTAAATCCTGGTCCTTCATTATATTTAAATAAATCATTTTCAATTCCTGCTAAACTCAAAAATGGTATTCCAGCCGAAATTACAATCAATACGAATAAACCTAAATATAGATTTCTAAATAATGTATGAATAAAAAGAGCTAATAATGCCCAAATCACATAGTTTATAAGTCTTAACCCTAACAGTTCTTTTAAATACAATCCAATTTCTATATCATAATATCCTTTATATAATTGGAATAATATTCCTGCAATCATAACAATTGCCAACAACAAAAGTTGCATTTTTATAATCGCAATAAACTTTGATAAAAACAGTGACCAATTAGGAATAGGTGTCACATCTTCAATACCATTCATTCGTGCAGTTTTACTGCGATTTACCAAAATACCTGCATAAAGAAACGTACAAATGTTTATGGCAAGTTTAAATCCGCCGCTTCCTCTTAACATTCTCCAAGTTCTGGGATACGTAGGAGTTCCAAAAGGGTTCGCAACATCAAATAGTCCAATCAAAATAAGAATCAAGCCAAACAATATGATAGCATAAAAAGGTATATTCTTGTAAATATGTCGAAACTCGACATTCGATATTTTCCAAGTTGTTTTTAGGTTATGAATAAAGGAGTAATCAAATTTTACCTTAGGCAAATTAATTCTCGTAATGCCACCAAAATTACTTTTTATAGAGCGTTCGCCTTTCTGTTTTTTAAATAGAGAAAACGATAGCGCGTTTTGGCTAAACTTAAAAAAGCTAAATACAAGTCCAAAAACGACACTCGCAACCCCTAACCAAATTAGACGGTTGTATAAAATCACTTCTTTAATAGGCAAGTGCAATTCATTTTGTTCTGCAACTGTCCAATATCGTGTGTAATATTGCATGGCAGCACCTCCAAAAGGATCGGCTAAAGCTGCTAAATATCTATGTTCAGGATCAGATAAAAAACTCTCGGCTACACCTTGAACAAACAATAACAAGATAACGGTTATAAATCCTGCCGCGATATTTCTGCTGAATGTAACCACACCAAATACTATGGCCCCAAACAATAATATATTTGGTAAAATAAATACCCAGTAGACGTTAAAATAAGATTTAAAATCAAAAGCAGTTACTAAATCTGCATTTGTTCCTGGCATACGATAACCAATGAACATTCCAATACCAATGGTTAATACAATACACGTTACTATTAGAACTGCGCTAAAAAATTTAGCAAATAAGTAATTCGCTTTTGTAAAAGGATAAGAATACAAAATCGTGTGCATCTCACTTTTATAATCGCGATAAATAGACACACCTATGATAGACGGGAATAAAAAGAAAATAAAAATAGATAAAGAAATAAACCAACTAGCAACTTCAACAGGTGAATTTACAATTCGAGACGAACCTGTTGTTGCTGTCAAACTATCAAATATCCCTGCATTAGCGGCTGCAATAAACAAAGCTAACGCAAAGAAAATTGCCATGTATATATAGAAAGCTGGTTTTTTTAACCAATGCCTTAATTCATGAAAAAATATAGTAGAAAACATAGTGTGTGTTTTTAAAGTTTAGCGTGAAATTTAATTAGTTCATTACAGGTTCATCCTGCTTTAACGCTATAAAATACACATCATCTAATTGTGGTTCAACAGATTTAAAATCTATATCTGGTAATGTCTCAGCATGCACTCTAATATTCAATGTATTGTCCTCATTATAATTTGAAGATAGTACATTGTATTTCGCTTCGTTCTCTTCTAAATTGTCGCGATCGATAATTTTAGTCCAAATTTTTCCAGACAATTCTTCTCTTGCTTTTGACGGCGTTGAGTGTTTTAATATTCGTCCGCCATTTAAAATGGCCATTTCATTACATAACTCTTTAACATCTTCAACAATATGCGTTGAAAAAATCACAGTACAATTAGTTCCTACTTCTCGGAGAACATTTAAAAATCGATGTCTTTCAGCAGGATCTAAACCTGCAGTAGGTTCATCTACAATAATTAATTTAGGGCTATTCAACAGAAGTTGAGCAATACCAAAACGCTGCTTCATTCCACCAGAATATCCTGCGACATTTTTTTTACGAACATCTGTTAGGTTTGTAATTTCTAAGACTTCGGCAACAAGTGCAGCTCTGTCTTTCTTTGAAGTCACACCTTTTAAGGATGCAAAATAATCCAACAAAGCCTCGGCAGACATTTTAGGATACACACCAAATGATTGCGGCAAATAACCCAGAATCTTTCGAAGTGACATTTTATCTTCTAAAACATTAATATCTCCAAACATGATTGAGCCAGAATCTGGACTTTGCAACGTAGCAATCGTTCTCATTAATGACGATTTACCTGCTCCATTTGGGCCAAGTAACCCAAACATTCCAGTTCCTATTTCAAGATTGAGATTGTCAATGGCCTTGACTCCATTTTTATATGTTTTTGTTAAATCCTTAATGACTAGCTTCATCTGTTTTTGTTTAAATTTAATATATAAGGTGATATGTGTAAAAATAGTTCATTTTGTTACAAAAATTAATTCAGTAAGGTTTTAATACTTAATAAATCCTTTTATTTTTACGGAAATACAAATATTAAAACACCTATGGCATCAAAAAGTATCTTGAATAAAAAATCATTAGATTTCCTCGAAAAATATTTAAACAATGCCGCTCCTACTGGTTATGAATGGAACGGACAAAAAGTTTGGATGGATTACTTAAAACCTTATGTAGATGAATTTATCACAGACACCTACGGGACAGCCGTTGGTGTTATTAACCCTAAAGCCAAGTATAAAGTGGTTATTGAAGGGCACGCCGATGAAATCTCTTGGTATGTTAATTACATCTCTGATAACGGACTAATTTATGTGATTAGAAACGGAGGAAGTGATCATCAAATCGCACCAAGTAAAATTGTTGACATACATACCAAAAAAGGAATCGTTAAAGGTGTGTTTGGCTGGCCTGCGATTCACACAAGAAGTAGAGCAAAAGAAGAAGCGCCAAAACCTACAAACATTTTTATTGATTGTGGCTGCTCTAATAAGAAGGAAGTTGAAAAATTAGGCATTCATGTTGGGTGCGTTATCACTTATCCCGATACATTTCATGTCCTAAACAAAAACAAATTTGTATGTCGTGCCTTAGACAATAGAATGGGTGGTTTTATGATTGCCGAAGTGGCACGTTTATTAAAACAAAATAAAAAGACCCTACCTTTTGGTTTATATATTACCAATTCTGTTCAAGAGGAAATTGGATTGCGAGGTGCTCAAATGATTACCGAAACTATTAAGCCAAATGTGGCCATAGTTACAGACGTAACTCACGATACTACAACACCAATGATTGACAAAAAGAAAGAAGGTCATTTAGAAATTGGTAAAGGACCCGTTGTTGCTTATGCTCCAGCAGTACAGCAAAAATTGCGTGACTTAATTACTGAAACAGCCGAAGCAAAAAAAATACCGTTCCAACGCTCTGCATTGTCAAGAGCTACAGGAACAGATACAGACGCCTTTGCTTATAGCAATGGAGGTGTTGCTTCTGCCTTAATATCATTGCCTTTACGTTATATGCATACCACTGTAGAAATGGTACATCGCGAGGACGTTGAAAATGTAATCAAAATGATCTACGAAACACTCTTAAAAATTAAAGACGGAGAGACGTTTTCGTATTTTGAATAAATAAACTATGAGTACACAACATCAAAAACATCTATTTAGTATTTCGGAAGAGGTTACCTATTTAAATATTGCTAGCCTCTCCCCTTCTTTTAAGGCTATTGAGCGAGCAGGTTTAGATGCGGTCCTTCAAAAGAGTAAACCTTATACTATACCTATTTCAGATTTTTTTGATCCTGTCATTGAACTCAAAAGTTTGTTCGCAGAACTTATTGATACAGATGAACCAGATAGGGTTGCTACAATTCCGTCAGTATCTTATGGAATGGCAACCGTTGCTAATAATGTTAAACTCAATTCGGGTGATGAAATTTTGGTAATTGATGAGCAATTTCCGAGTAACATTTATGCGTGGAGGAAACTAGCAGCTACTTATGACGCCAAAATCACCACTATTGAAAGTCCGAATCTAGAAAACAATAATGGCAAACAATGGAATCAAGATATTCTCGATGCCATTACAGCGAATACGGCTTTAGTTGCTCTTGGAAATATTCATTGGTCTAATGGTACTATATTCGATCTTAAGGCGATTAGAGAAAAAACCAAACAGCATAATGCTTTACTCATAATTGACGGAAGCCAGACTATAGGTGCTTTTCCTTTTTCAGTTAAAGACATTCAACCTGACGCCTTGATTTGTGCAGGCTACAAATGGTTATTTGGCCCTTATGGTTGTGCCTATGCTTATTATGGGAATTACTTTGATAACGGAGAACCTATAGAAAACAATTGGGCAAACCGCTTGAATAGTGAAGATTTTGCAGGTCTTACCAATTACGAATCAAGATATAAACCACTAGCAAATAGATACACAGCTGGTGAAAGTGGAAGTTTTATTTATGTCAAAATGCAAATTGCAGCTCTAAAACAAATCATTGATTGGTCGCCAAAAGTCATTCAAGAGTATTGCAAGGCTATAGCTTCCAACGCAGTAAATGAACTCATTAATTTAGGATGTAAAATTGAACACCCAGACTATAGAACACATCACTTATTTGGTGTTAAACTTCCAGAAAATTTAGATCGCGAAAAACTCAAAAAAGCCTTGAAAGAACAGCACATATTTTTATCGTTTAGAGGACAATTTATTCGCATATCATGTCATTTATTTAATACCGAAGATGACTTTGACAAACTTGTGAACTGTATAAAATCTGTATTGTAAATAGAACCATTTTGGAAGAGCGTATTGACATTGTCGACAAACATGGAAAGTTAATTGGTGTTTCGGCATTAAAATCTGAAATCCATATTGAAGGTCATTTCCATCACACAGCACATGTATGGCTTTTTAGTTCTGAAGGTGAGATTTTACTGCAACAACGTGCAGCTACCAAACTCATTTGCCCATTACTTTGGGATGTTTCTGTTGCTGGTCACGTAGATTCTGGTGAAACCATAGAGCAAGCTGCGGTTAGGGAAATTAAAGAAGAAATTGGTATTGCGATTTCGGAAAAAGCCCTTATAAAAATTGGTGTTTTTGAATGTTTTCAATCATACCCAAATGGTATTGTCGACAATGAATTTCACAATACCTACATTGCGAAAACCAATTTAACACTAGATGATTTCAGTCCGAATAAAAATGAAGTCGAGCGCCTAAAGTTTGTATCTATTGCCGAATTTATCAAAAAATTAGAGTCTAGTGATGAAATCAATTATTTCATTTCTAGTAATAAACCGTATTATTACTATGTTTTAGAAGCTATAAAAAAGCAGCTCTCAACATAATTTTCATTACTTTCAACTTATGATTAATTTATTGCTTATAGCTCTTGGCCCAATTTTTATCATTATTCTTTATGTGTATTTTAAAGATAAATATGATAAGGAACCGAAAGGATTATTATTGTCAAGTTTTTTATTAGGTGCCGTCGTAAGCATTATTATTACAACGCTCATTTATGTCGGATTTGATATTTTATTGCCTCTTGAAGACAAGTACAGTGTGCCACAACAATTTGTAAAAGCCTTTTTAGTTGTTGCACTTACTGAAGAGTTTAGTAAGTACATTATTGTTAGGTTTTTTGCGCAACCAAGAGATGCTTTCGATGAACCCTTTGATGGTATTATGTATGCCGTTATGGTGTCTATGGGCTTCGCCGCAACGGAAAATGTACTCTATGTTCTTGAAGGCGGTTACGCCACAGGTCTTTTAAGAGCTTTTACAGCAGTTCCTGCTCATGCAACTTTTGGTATTCTCATGGGGTATTTCATGGGGAAAGCTAAATTCTCAAAACATCGAATTAGATTAAATCTCTTAGGACTATTATTAGCTGTTACATTTCATGGATTATATGATTTTTTCCTGTTCATCGAATTTGTTCCTGGAATTTGGGTTGGTGCTTTTATATCACTTATTCTTGGTATAATCTTATCGCACAAAGCCATGAAAATCCATCAAGAGAATTCTAATTTTAATCCTAAAAACGATCAAACGAAAGTGCTATAATTTATTATCTTTATGCCGAATTAAAAAAAGTATAATGAGCCAATCCTTTAAGGTTAATGTCAATAAATCATTCGATTTTGATATTTCAGAAACAGATAGTTCCCATCTTAATAGCGTTAAATTATCAAACAATAATTATCATGTTTTACATGACGACTCTTCTTATAAAGCTGAAATAATTACTGAAGATTTTTATAAAAAATCATTTGAAGTAAAAATTAACAATAACACCTATAACATAAACATTAACAATGAGTTAGATGTTTTAATAAAGGAAATGGGGTTTGAAATTGGAAGTTCTAAAATCGTTAACAACATTAAGGCTCCAATGCCTGGTTTAATTCTTGAAATTAATGTTGAAATTGGTCAAGAAGTTAAAGAAAATGATACCCTTTTAATTTTAGAAGCCATGAAAATGGAAAACGTTCTATCTTCTCCTAGAGCAGGCATCATAAAGTCTGTTTCTGTAGAAAAAGGTGATGCTGTTGACAAAAACCAATTACTTATTGAATTTGAAGCCTAATAACCTGTAAAGTACATGAAGAAAATACTAGTAGCAAATCGTGGAGAAATTGCCATTCGTGTCATGCGAACTGCAAAAAAAATGGGAATCAAAACTGTAGCTGTATACTCTACAATAGACAGACAGTCACCACATGTTAAATTTGCCGACGAAGCCGTTTTAATAGGCGAAGCACCTTCCAACCAATCGTATTTGTTAGGAAATAAAATCATTGAAGTTGCTAAAAACCTAAACGTAGATGGTATACATCCTGGTTATGGATTTTTAAGTGAAAATGCAGATTTTGCAGAACTATGCGAAGCGAACAATATTACTTTTATTGGCCCGAAATCTAAAGCCATAAGAGTCATGGGAAGTAAACTTGCGGCTAAAGAGGCTGTTAAAGCCTATGATATTCCAATGGTTCCAGGAACAGACGAGGCCATTACAGATATTCCAGAAGCGAAAAACATAGCAAAAACCATTGGTTTTCCAATTTTAATTAAGGCCTCTGCTGGAGGTGGCGGAAAAGGAATGCGTATTGTAGAAAAAGAAAGCGAGTTTGAATCTCAAATGGATCGTGCTATTAGCGAGGCAGTTAACGCCTTTGGTGATGGTTCTGTATTTATCGAAAAATATGTGACCTCGCCTCGACATATCGAAATACAAGTTATGGCAGATACCCATGGCAACATCATTCATTTATTTGAACGAGAATGCAGTATTCAACGTCGACACCAGAAAGTGGTTGAAGAAGCGCCTTCGAGTGTTCTTACTCCAAAACTACGCGCTGAAATGGGAGAAGCTGCCGTTAGAGTGGCAAGAGCATGCGACTATGTTGGCGCTGGAACCGTTGAGTTTTTATTAGATGATGATCACAATTTCTATTTCCTAGAAATGAATACGCGCTTACAAGTTGAGCATCCAGTTACGGAAATTATCACTAATACTGATTTGGTTGAACTACAAATTCGTGTAGCCAGAGGTGAAACATTACCTATAAAGCAAGACGATCTTAAAATTCATGGTCACGCCTTAGAATTAAGAGTCTATGCAGAAGATCCTCTAAATGATTTCCTACCGAGTGTAGGCACGCTGAATACTTATAAACTTCCAGAAGGCGATGGAATTCGTGTAGACAACGGGTTTGAAGAAGGTATGGAAATTCCTATTTACTATGATCCAATGATCTCTAAACTCATTACATACGGAAAAACAAGAGACGAGGCCATTTCTTTAATGCTAAAAGCCATTGAAAATTATGACATAGAAGGCATACAAACAACATTACCTTTTGGAACTTATGTTTGTCAACATGATGCCTTTAGAAGCGGGAATTTTGACACCCATTTTGTTAAGCGATACTATGCGCCAGAAGATTTATTAAATCAGCAAAAGACCGAGGCAGAAATCGCAGCGCTATTAGCCGTTAAACACTATTTAGAAGCGCAAAAAGTACTACGTACACCAAAACATTAAACTAAATTATTCAACAACATACCATATCTTATGGATTCTAAAATACAAACACTTAACGACAAACTTAAACAAGCCTATTTAGGAGGCGGCCAGAGTAGAATAGATAAGCAGCATGAAAAGAAAAAGTTAACTGCTCGTGAACGTGTTATGTATGTTCTAGATGAAGGTTCTTTTGAGGAAATTGGAGCATTAGTCACACACAGAACTAAAGACTTCGGTATGGAAAATCAAAAGTTTTATGGGGACGGAGTTGTTACTGGCTATGGTACCATTGACGGAAGATTAGTCTACGTTTTTGCTCAGGATTTTACCGTGTTTGGGGGTTCACTCTCAGAAACACATGCCGAAAAAATTTGCAAGGTGATGGATCTCGCTGTTAAAGTGGGTGCTCCTATAATTGGATTAAATGATTCTGGAGGCGCTAGAATTCAAGAAGGCGTTCGTTCACTTGGAGGTTATGCTGATATTTTCTATCGAAATGTACAGGCGTCTGGTGTAATTCCACAAATTTCAGCAATAATGGGGCCTTGTGCTGGAGGTGCCGTTTACTCTCCTGCTATGACCGATTTTACAATTATGGTTGAAAACACAAGTTATATGTTTGTTACTGGACCCAACGTTGTAAAAACGGTAACTAATGAAGAAGTCACTAGTGAAGAACTTGGAGGGGCTAGTACACATTCAACAAAATCTGGGGTTGCCCATAAAACGTCATCAAATGATATTTCATGTCTAGAAGATGTTAAAACGTTGTTGAGTTATTTACCACAGAACAATACAGAAACTCCTGCTTTACTTCCTTTTAATTTGGAAGACGAAATTAGAGATAGTCTGTCATCGATTGTTCCTGATAACGCAAATAAACCTTATGACATGCACGATGTTATCCAAGGTATCATTGATGAAGATTCATTTTATGAAATTCATAAAGATCATGCCGAAAATATCATTGTAGGTTTTGCCCGTTTAGGAGGAAGAAGTATTGGTATTGTAGCTAACCAACCTATGTTTTTAGCAGGTGTGTTAGATGTAAATAGTTCTAAGAAAGCGGCCCGTTTTGTGCGCTTTTGTGATTGTTTTAATATTCCATTGTTAGTATTAGAAGATGTCCCTGGTTTTCTACCAGGAACAGACCAAGAATGGAATGGCATCATTGTACATGGTGCAAAATTATTATATGCCTTTAGTGAAGCTACAGTTCCGAGAGTAACGGTCATAACTCGAAAAGCATATGGAGGCGCCTATGATGTTATGAATTCTAAACATATTGGTAGCGACATGAATTTTGCTTGGCCTAGCGCAGAAATTGCTGTAATGGGAGCCAAAGGTGCAGCGGAAATCATCTTTAAAAAAGACATTAAAGCTGCCGATGACAAAGAAGCTAAATGGAAAGAAAAAGAAGCCGAATATGCCGAACTATTTGCTAACCCTTATAGTGCTGCAGAGCGCGGGTTTGTTGACGAAGTTATTCTTCCTAACCAAACAAGACGCAAACTTATAAAGGCATTTGCCATGTTGGAAGACAAGGCTGTTGATCGTCCTAAACGTAAGCATGGAAATATTCCGCTTTAAGTTGGTTTTCAACTAAGTCTTTTCGGTAATTGTATTCATATATGCAGTAGGAGTTTGATTTGTGAATTTCTTAAATGCGCGGTAAAAACTTGTTTTATTTCCAAACCCACATTCTTCCCCAATGGCTTGTATGGAAAGCTTTGATGCCGTTCCATTTTTAAACAGACGTTTTGCTTCTTCGACTCTATACATATTTATAAATTCATAAAATGACATTTCCATTCGCTCACTTAACACCTGTGAAATATGATGAGATGGGATGTTAATTGCTACAGATAAATCCTTTATTTTTAAATTGTGTTTGAGATGCAACTTTTCAATCTGAACGGCATTAATTAGCTGATCCTTAATTGTATTTTGTTCAGATACACTAAGAGGAGACGTTTCATATTTATCTTTATTTTTTGAAAATACATCTTTAATATCTACAATAGAATAGCTTAAAAGTAATAAGGTAATAGCCAATAAACTTGCTAATACAATTTCAGCAGTTATTGCAGCAACACCTGTTATTAAAAACCCCGTTTGAAACAACATATACATTACACACAAAAGAATAAGCGTCCATGAAATTCGTTTTAAAACCACCTTATTTCCATTATATCTAGCTTTGATTAGTCGTAATGAAAACATGATATACGCGAGAAATAAGATGATAAATGCATTGGCCGCAAGCCATGTCATGAAAGAAACATTTCCGTCTGGCAGATGTTCGTAATAGTAAGTAATAACTTGGGTTTTGTATGCTCTTGAACTGATTAAGTATTTAAAATGTCCTATAAATGCAATTAAAAAAGGAATCGCATGAAGTAGATCTATCGCCTTTAACTTGAACTGTTTTACTTTAAAACTTCTAACGAAAAAATAATATACAGGTCCCAAAAGAAAAAGCGTTGGGTAACTAACTCCTAGTAAATTGGGGTATTGTTTTATGATTTCCGTTGTAAATAATAAAAAGGTATCTAAATGTAAGATCATAAAAAAAAGCAGTAAGGCAAGAAACCACCTTGAAGCTCCAAGAGGCTTAGCTTTAAATAAAATCATAATTACAAAGAGACCTATTAAAATCGTCCCTCCTAGCAAGAAAGTAAGTACAAACGCTGTTGCTCCTAAATTATCCATATCAAAAAGTTAATGCAATATAGTAAGCCTTTATTAATTGCTAATACCTTTTTGTGTTTTGACTCTAACGAATTGGTTTCAATTAATTAAGCGTGTCTTATTTAATGCCGAACGACCAGCACAATCCTCTAATTTTAGATCAAAATTATATTCAAAATGATACGTAAATTATTAAAATGGACTTCAATTATTATAAGCAGTTTAATTGCTATAATCTTAATTTATGGTGGTTCACAATACCCTAAGGCGAAAGGAGTAAACCATTTCATCTCTGAGCGAATTATAAACGCTCCAAAAGATAAAGTCTGGACAATCATATCTGACGTTGGCAATTACCACAAAGTAACCGCCGCTGGTATTGATGATGTCAAAATCATAGAAGGCGAAGGTCTTGGTTTAAAACGTGTATGCGCAGATCCAAATGGTAATAGCTGGGAAGAAACTTGTACAACATGGATTCCTGAGCAGGAATTTAGTTTTAAAGTGAACACTCAAAAAGAAGATTACCCTCTACCGTTTAAATCATTATCAGCTATTTGGAAACTAGACAGTATAAGTCCGAATATCACTAAAATAACTATCGACATGAGCTACGAATTTAAGAATGCATTCTTGGGAGGATTATTTTTAAAGCTAGGAGAAAAACAAGCACATATAGATTCTAACATTCTATTGAATAACTGGCAAAAAATGGCCGAAACAAATTAATCAATTAAAAATCAAACATTATGAAACGCACAATTAAAATCATGATATTGTTTGTTATATCACAAACAATGGCACAAAATTCATCTACTGTACCTAAATGGTTTCAAAAGAACATGGAAGGTTCTATAGGAACTTGGATTGCAGATAATGCAACTTATAAAAATGAAAGTGAACCTATGACCAGTTATGCTATGGATTGGGAATGGGGTGTTGGAAAAAGTTCAATAACAGGACAACTATATGGATATATTGGAGACAAAAAAGTTGGTCCTTTTTGGGAGTTTAGACAGTATTGGGATTTCGAAAAAAACCAAGGCATCCTCATACAATACGGGATGGATGGAACCGTTGGCATTGGCCCATTAAAACAAATATCTTCAAACGAAACAGAATTAACTCAAAAATTCACCAGTCCTTCTGGTGTATCAAATGTTCATGGCCACAGATCAACGTTAAGTCTTAACTCTTTTACATCGAGCTCTTTTAACATAAATGAGAATGGGAAATGGGTTGCCGATAGATCATACACTTGGAAACGTGCTAAAAAGAAAGCATCTACAGAATTAGGGGCCTTGTCATTATCACTAAACGTAAAGGATATTAAAACATCACATTCTTTTTACAAGGCGCTAGGCTTTAAAAAAATTGATGGGAATCTAGATCACAATTGGATTATACTATCAGATGGTCATTCTAAAATTGGACTATTCCAGGGCATGTTCCCTAATAACACCATTACATTTAATCCGAAAAATGTTAGGCAGCTTTATTCAAAAGTTAATAAAACTGATATAAAAATCGTGATGAAAACTGGAATGGATAAAAAAGAAGGTAAGGCATCTTTTATGATTACAGATCCTGATGGGAATCCTATACTAATTGACCAACACGATTAATTATTTTATTTAGGAAATAGGCTTTTATCCAAACCTGGAACAATGCGAAGTGCATTTTTATAATACACTTTTTTAAGCACTTCATCTGGCAGATCTAGGCCATACATTGGCCAAAATGCATGATATTTCTTATGATAAGGAAAGTACTCGTCCGCACTTTCCAAAACTCTAAAATAAGTTGGAAACTCATTGGGTTTCCAACTATCTTTTCCGAACAAAATGCGATCTTGATATTTTATAAAAAATGCTTTGGCAAATCGAGGTTGCCTCCCTAATTCAGCTATAATAGCACCAATTCCTACGTTCATATTTGGCATCTCATCTAACAACTTACCAAGATGTCCTAAATTATTTGCAAACCATCCCATATGTGCATTAATAAAAGTTGTTTTAGGGTGCGCTTTAAACATATTATGTTGCTCCTGAATAATCTGTTCCCAAGGTGCTGGATTATTAGCATCTCGCTTACGGCGAGGATGAGTTTTAAGTTCTAACCATCGCTCGTTATCTCCATCAAATTCATCCCAAAACGACTTTGGGTCTGCGGCATGAATTAACACAGGAATCCCAAGAGTGCCGCAGGTTTCCCAAATTGGGTTCAATCTTGGGTCGTCAATAGCTAAACGCTTACCGTTAACATCTTTATTTCGCAGGCCTAAACTTTTATAAACTTTTAGACCACGAGCACCATTTTTTACATCTTGCTTTAACTGTGCAACTTTTTCTTCAATCCATCCCTCTGCTCCTGCTCCTTCGAAATTAATATTACAAAATACCACAAAGCGGTTAGGGAAGTTATTCTTAATATTTGCCACAGATTTTACGAGATCGTCTCCTGTACGACCGCTTAGATTAACCATGATTTTCATGTTTAGAGTATCCATTGCAGCCACTACAGGTCTTAGGTTTTGAGTTGGCATTTGATATTGATGTCCATGAACATCGATAAAAGGAAATTTTGCCTTTTTAATAGGTTGACCAGGAACCACAAGAGTTGATTTTGGATTATACGCTTCAAATGACATTTCTTGCGAAAATGTTAGACATGATGTAGCAAGTAGCATAACGGCAAGTATGTGTTTTTTAGTTTTCATATTTGTAATGTATCTTCTAAAGTTACTAATCATAAATGGCAGATAGATAGATTTGGCATTGGTTTAACATCTTAAATAAAGACACGTCCGTAATAATTTAAATCCACAATGTCGCCTTTAGTTGTTCTATAGTCATTGCGTATGGTGCCCTCCAAATCGAAATTATTATTTAAGGCAACACGAATGCTTCCTGTATTCTTACTTCCTACACGACAGAGCAATTTTCTAAACTTATAAATTTCAGTAAGATAATCAATGACAATACCTACAGCTTTCGAGGTAATATTTTTCCCCGAATATTTTGAATCTATAAAATAACCTAATTCCGCCTTTGGTACATTCCAGTCGATATTTTTAACATCTACGAGCCCAACAAATGCGTTGGTATTGATGTCTATAATCATATAAGGAAAATATGTTTTGCTTTTGATACGTGTTTCAATCTCTTTACAATAAACAAGAGTATCATCTAACGTTCTAGTTTTAGAAACAGTTCCTGCAAAGAAGTCTTCGAGACGTACTCTATTATTATCTATTAAATTGAAAAAGGCCTCTCCTTCATTAGCCTGCAAAAGGCAAATTTTAAAATCGTCAAAAACCATAATACATTCTAATTCACAATCCAATTTATAGCTGTATCTAAAGTATTCTCTACCGAAGTCTCTATTTCAGGATCAATTTGTTCTCCAAATAGATTTAAATCTCTGTCGGCAAAATATGCCGTAGTAAGTACTAATTTACCTCCATCACTTAATACAAAAGGTGTATTTGCCGTTGATAAACCACAAGTTGCGTTTCCAAAAGTTCTTGTATTTGGCCTATTAATAAAACTCACAGCAATGGCCTCTCCAGAACTCGCTACACCATTATCTAATAATACAGCCACTTTTGGATTTGGATTTATGAGTGTGTATGAGTTTGTTAATTCCATAACTACATTACCATCTAGTATCGACATCCCATTATCAAAACCAAAAGACACTTCAACGTCGTCGGCATCAACAAAATATCCAGATGTTCCGTTACCTAAAATTGGGCCAACTCCAGTAAGCATTGGCCACATATTACCTCCCGTATTTGCTCTCAAATCAACAATCCAACCTTCAACATTAGAGTGATCCTGCGCTATAATATCATCTTGAATATTTTGAGCAAACGTCATCCCATCAAGATTGCTAGAACCATTAAAGTTTGAAATTTTAACGTAACCTATATTATCAGGTACATCTACATTTGAAAATGACACACCTTCACACATATTACTATGCGGATTGATGTAGCTTCCTGTAGACGTAATAAATAAACTGTGATTATCACCTAATAAGGCAATAGCCTTAGAAATTCCTGGATAAGTATCCTCTATTGTTTGGGCATTCACATCTAATTCCCCAAACGCTTCGTGACGCAACTGGTTCCAATCGATGGTATATTTATTAATTGAATTATTTTGCATAACAGCAATGACCTCGTTAAGGTAATTTCTCGCCACCAATGATATGTTGTTGGTGTTATCCGTTTCAGCCGATGTACCTGTTGCTCCTGCTGTAATTTCATTGTCACTGCACGAGAACATTACGGCAATTAGCAAAAAACAAACTCTAATTTTACTCATCATTTTACATTTCAATAGTTAGACATCCAATAACCGTCTGTGGTAATTGATCTGCCCTAAATGGTAAGATAAATGCATGGTTAAGTGGACAAGAAAATACTCTGTGGTCATCGTATCTTCAGATATACGTCTTTTATACTCCTTTTGCAAATCAGCTTCGGTTAATGTTTTTAGTACCTCCGAAACAACAACGATTGTATCATCAACTTGTTTGATTAGTGTTGCTCGAGGAACGTTTTTGAGAGAAAACTCCAATTCCCGCTGTCTCACATATCCAGAATTCCCTAAAGTTGCACCAATAAAATGATTGAGGTTTCCAACAAGGTGTAAACATAAATTTCCCGAACAATTGGAAATCCCTTTGGTAACCAACCATAGGTTTTTCTCATCCTGATAGGTGTTTATCTCTTTTTTTAAAGCGTTTAAATCTCTCGTAAATAGTTTGACTAATGTGTTTGTAAGCATTTTCAATTCAGTTATAAAATAATACTATAATTACACTATAAAAATAGTCAATAATTGACTTACTTTTGCTGCATGCAAAATAAACCAACCTTTAAAATTGAATTTATTGCGCTTATGGCGTCGTTGATGTCTATCGTCGCTTTGTCTATTGATGCTTTATTACCTGCATTGCCTGAAATAGGTAACGCTTTAAACGTAACTAACCCTAGTGATAATCAATTGCTAATCACAATGATCTTTTTAGGCTTAGGATTTGGTCAATTGGTATTTGGGCCATTATCGGATAGCTTCGGAAGAAAGCCTATGGTGTATTTCGGATTTGCCGTTTTTGTAATAGCCAGTATTATTTGTGTAACGACCGAAAGTTTAGAAATGATGATTGTAGGCCGCATTTTGCAAGGTGTTGGTCTGTCTTCACCTAGAACCATTGCTATTGCGATGACACGAGATACTTATAGCGGTGATTTTATGGCTAAAATATTATCCATTATCGTGATGTTTTTTATATTAGTTCCAATTGTTGCACCAGCGTTCGGGCAATTACTTTTAGATTACTTTAATTGGAAAGCTATTTTTAACGCCAACTTAATCATTGGTCTTATTATCATTCTTTGGTTTTGGAAGCGACAACCAGAAACTTTAGAAACCACAAATAGAATCAAATTCTCTCCTTCCATATTTATTTCAGGTACAAAAGAATTCTTAAAATTTAAAGAAGCTATAGCCTTTACATTAGTTTCTGGATTTATTACTGGGTCGTTTATGGTGTATCTAAGTACATCTCAGCAAATCTTTCAGGAGCAGTATCAATTAGGTGATGTATTTCCATATATTTTTGCAAGTACAGCGTTCTCAGTTGGTTTTGCTACGTTTACAAATAGCCGTTTAGTAATTCGATTTGGTTCATTCAATATTGCTTATATGGCGACCATAGCTTATGCCGCCATTTCTATTTTATATGTGGTCTTATTTTATTCAGGACACAATCCTAGTGTTGGTGTACTCATTACCTTTTTCTTGTTGCAATTCTTTGCTGTTGGTTTTCTCTTCGGAAATTTGCGTTCATTAGCCATGGAGCCTTTGGGTCATATTGCAGGTATTGGTGCTGCAATTAATGGTTTTGTATCCACAGTTATGGCTGTTCCAATAGCCAACTACATCGGGAGTTTTGTAAAAACGTCTGTACTTCCCCTCTTTATTGGGTTTTCGATTTTTGGCATCTTGTCTTTAGTTGTATTTTTAGTGGTAAAACGCAGACGTAGATTGATAAATACATAAAATCAATGATACATTAATACGCTATCTAATTGCTTTTTAACCTCTTCCTGATTGAGCCTAAACTCTAAGGAACGTACAGCGGCTCTAGATAAATAACGTCCTAATGGAATAACAGGTTCTATAGTGCCATCACTCTCCGATAAGGTTTGAATCATTCTAGTAATAGACGTGTTATCTACCGGAATCTCCACACGTTTTGATTGTATGGTAATGACATTTGTATAGGTTTTTTCACTTTGTTTTGGGTGTGCAAAGGTGGCGTTAGCAATCGTAGATAAAGGTGCTAACAACTGACTACTATACACAACTTTATCTGGTTGTTCGGTATAATTAGAAAGGACTAAATTCTTAATGACATACTTCTTACTAAACGTACTGTCTATACGGCTTACAGAATCTAAAGCCCTAACCAATGCAACCCTAAGACGCTCTGCAACCTCTCCTCCTACATTATTGTAATAGCCTGCATCTCCAAACTGCCCAACATCAGTAATTCTCGCAGACGGACTTACATAAGGAAAACGCGCATTCATTGACATCGCAGTTGAACGTTTAATCATCCTATCCTGATTAGGATAGACCGATAAAAGGTCTTTAAAAACGCCCATATTATGGGTGTCTGACGCTACTGAAACTGGGCTAATCACAACGCGTTCACCAGATTGCAATTCGGTGACATTGGTGATAATTAGCGGACGAATATATCTATGTTCTCCTACCTTTGGCATTAGATCTAGATAGGCCGCTCCAAGTGGATTACCATCACGTTCGAATGTCTCTTTAAACTGATCTTCCCACTGAAATTCCAATAACGCTCCTCGATCATAAAACACACCAATATCTGTAATATTTTTAAACAAATCTCTTCCCATAACACTAGCCACAGAACTCGACAAATAATCTTGGTTATAAATCGTACTCGCACGATATTCAAAACCAGAGTCATCATCATCACAATTATAACCTTGAGACCAACTAGAATATCTTAACGGTTTGGCACTAGAGTTTTCTAACAGCTCATAAGCCTGTGTGTAAAACATATTGTTTCCAACTCCTCCTCCAGAAGCTCCACTCATTCCAAATAGATGTTTTTCAAAATAATCTGGATTATTATCAAATAGATAGCTCTGCACTAAGAACGACCAAAGCCCGGCTCTAGAACCACCGCCTTCAGCAGATACGATAATAATAGGAAACGGTTGCGTTGAATCTTGTGCCTTTATAAGTTCCATTCGATCTTGAACCCATCTCGCACTATAAGCATTGAGACTAAGACGTTCAGATGGTTTATGCTTTATGACATCTGTTGACGAGGCTTCGTAATGATTAAAATTCTCTTTGTTGGCGTTATAAATCGCCAAACAAACAGCAATCAATAATACCAAACCAAGAACTGGTAATTCTAAACGACTTCCTATTATTTTAAGAATGTTGAACGTAGCATAAATACCTATAACGCATATCATTATAATTGATATCGGCGTAAAGACTTTTAAGCCCATAGGGTTAAAGAATAAAATGAAATAGGAAATTAATATAATACCTATAAATGCAATAATAAGTTTGCCTCCAATTTTTCGTTTTATATAGAGAATGTAGCTGTTATAGGACAAACTTATTGTAAGAAATAAAACAGCGAGTAACACAAGAGCATAGAATAATCGATAAGAATCCCCTTTTGTTCCTCCTCTATTCAAAAACCCAAGAATAACAATGAGAATAAACGATATAACAGTAATAACAATGGGACCATATTTGGCAACTTTAGGAACCTGCGAAATTAGAGATAGAACCCATTTTGAAATACTTTGATTGAGCATTAATAACATCAAAACAAGGACAACGATAAAACTCCAGTCGCCACCAATTACAATACTTTCGCCATTATAGACTTCGGAAAATGTATGATTAATGGCAAAAGCGGCGACTAGGATTAGAATGGAACCCAAAACTTTGGGAAACACGCGTCTTATATACTGTCCTCGACCTTCTTTAAATTCACTGGTTTGAGCGAGTTCATGGCCATTTCGTTGCGCATCAACAAATACTTCTTTAGCATCTTTTGGCAATTGTAAATATTTAGATCTTTTGTTTTGATACATAGGAAACGCACCCTTTTTAGTATATAAAATATCGGGTGGTGAAAAATAATCTCCTGTAGCGCTTATAAAAAATGCAAATACTATTAATGATGTAAAGAACATTGGAACAGCCAACCAATGATTACAGGTTTGATTTAAAACCAAAATGAGATCATTTATTTGAGGAACATACCATAACATTATAAAAATCAACATTATAAAAATGATGGACATCATTCGGTTTTGCATTTCCTTAATCAGAAATACAAACCACGAACTAATTTTTTCTGTAGGAGCTGAAATATATTTCATAGTACATTGATTTGGTTATTTATTTGAAATGACGAGTTTTTCATGTGCAATTTCGAGCGAATCAATTGCGACTTCATTCCCATCAGATTTTAAGTCGGTACTGGTAATCTTTGTAGGCCATGCATTATGAAGCGTCCATTTCATTGTAACGCTCCCCTTTTCATCTAGTAATTTTATAGTGACTGTCCGACGCTTAATCGTATTCATAGCAATCTCTGCGTGCCAATCCCAAAACGTACGATCATTTAGAACAACGCCACGTTTCATGGTGACATTGCCATATTTAACAATTCCTGGCATTTTTTCAGTCGAAAACAATTTACTATTACTTTTTCGATATTCGATGATTTGATTTTCAACATCCATTCCAGAAACTTCCTGAAAGGCAACGCCTTTTAATTTTGTTCCTAAATCGACTTCAAACCTAAATTTTGGCAATGGCCATAAATCACTTTCGGTACTCCTTTGTTGTGCCATAATTCTATCTAAAATTTATTCATTTAAGTTACTAAACACTATTTAGACCACCAAACCGCTTTAGGTTTAGGGTTAGCGTTAGACACTTCGTAGAAGGTTTCTTTAATATCGGAGCCATTTATATCGATAACTGCAAAGCCATTGAGTACGCGCTCTCTTTGTGATAATGTAGGATGGCTAGCGTCTAAAGGTGTGTGCGAATAATATTCTAACTCGTCTCTCATTATTTTCTGTCCTCCCTTTTTGGTATAAAACCCTGAACCGTTGCCAAATGGAATTGACGCATGGCCACAGCATCGGAATTGAGGTGTTTTTCCTGTAGTTGACTTTGGTATTTTAGTATTTGGAAAACTTAATTTATCTGTGTTATAAACAATGCCATTATGAACATGTCCCCAATACCACATGTCTGGCATATTTCCATCTAAACACTCTTTAACCTGGTCCCATAACTTGGTATTTACAGTGAAGTTATGATCCTTAATACCAATACCATTATGATGCGTCATTAAGAAAATTGGTTTTCCTTGCTTTGAGAGATCGTTTAAAAATTTATACTGATAGCTCGTCTTTTTATCTTTGTATAGAGAGCCTTCCATATACAAGGCACTATCATCAAAATAGGCAGAATCCAACCCAACAAGAATCCAATCACCAATATCTATTGAAAAAAAAGTGCGCCCAAGTTGCTCTGAAAAGAGCTGACTTTCTAAAGCCACATCGTACAATCCATTGGCTCCGTCATACATCTCATGATTGCTATTCATGGTATACAACTTCCCAAGTGATTTCCCTTTGAGAAGACCTAAAAGATTATTGCGTTCTTCATTTGAAGTTCCTGCATAGTAAACGTCTCCTAAATGAATAACATAATCTGGCTTCAAAGCCTCAACGCCCTCTATAACCAATTGAGCAGGTGCTTTAGGTAAATCTCCATCTTTCCAAGCCCCTGTTCCCCAATCTCCAATAATGGCTATTTTAGCATTTAAAGGAGGTAAGACCGGAGTTTTATTATTCTTAATCTGAGGGTTAGGTTTTACAACAAATGAATGTACGCCATATGGATCGATGTATTTATAAAACGCATAATACAATAACACCACCGTCCACATGACATCTAATTGGCAATATTTTGACATAAAATAGAGTGTACCGTCTTCAGCAACTAAAAAGTCTAAGATAGAATTAAAAATGGACTCTAGAGAGGTCTTGTCATCTGTTAACGGCAAGTTTATTTTACTCTGCGGTAAACCTAATGCCCTAATGTTAGACGTTAAATACCCTTCATCAATTAGGAAGTTAATAATAAACAAAGACAGCATATTCTCCATGTCATGGATATAGCCTTCAGTTTTATAGGTTTCATTTAAATGATAACTTTCGCATTTCTGTAAATACGACCAAAAGTCTTTTAAACTTTTATCTAAAGCTGAATTTACATTGGTTGATTTTGTAGAATTGAACAAAGCGTTAACTTCTTCTAACTTTTCAAGATCCTCTTTGGAGAAGGTGAACAGACTCATAACTTATTGATTTTTAGACTATCAAGGTCTAAATAAAATCAACACAAAACAATAGGTATATTTACGTGTTTTGTAATTATTAATTGTCTTCAAAGAACTCTTGTCTCGAAAAACGCGAATCATTTATAATAGATTTATAAAGCGCATTTGTCTCGTTATTAGTGTCTCTAAGCAATGATAACATTAGACTCCATTCTCTAGGAACTGTTAAGAATTCTTTTTCCTGAATTTTCCAGTACCAATTATAAAGAAAGACCTTATCCTGATCAAAATTGTATTTTATTAAGGCTTCAATAATGGCATTTCTTGTAAAAGAGCCATGATCTGGTATTTTTTCAAATTCTGGTGAAAACACAGTTTTTGCACTATCTAAGTCGATTTGCACCAAAAGTTCAGCTATATAATATTGCATTGCCCATGAGATAAAACGATTATCCCAATAGTACTTGACTATATTGAAAATTTCGTCGCTATTGGGATGTGCCAAGATCCTCTCCTTTTGTGTAGCTAGTAGAAAGCCCACAACGTATTTATAATCCAATAAATCTTCGGTTTTCAAAGTGGTTTCATACTTAATAATTGTTGAAGGACTTAACATATCATATAAATCGGCAGCAGGTATATGATCTGCGATATCAGAAAGCATATGAAGCGCTCTCATCACATTTTTATTGTATTCTGAATCTAACGAATTATAGGCTCTTTTTTTGATGGATTCATCATAAGGTTCCTTATCAAAGTCTTTATTATTGAACGCTGTAAAAGCCATTAAACTATCAACAATGCCGTCATAAGAATTGTAACGATAAGCTAAGCCGCTATTATGCTCATCAATGTCATAATACTGATTTGTGAGAATAAGAATTTCTAAAAATTTTCGAGGCATTTTTAATAAACGCTCAAAATCATCGGTATTCATTTCGCTGGCATATTTCCAACGTATAAGGTAATTGCTATCTCGAAGTTGCATCCATTGGTTATAATCGTCAAGAGATAAAAATTCTCGTTGATATAACATCCCATAGCAATTTAAAGCCAATTCTTGAGATGTTAATGATCTCAATTTAGATACTGTTCTTTTTTCTTCTGAATTAACAACAAATTCAGGTAAGTGTATATCATCATACTCCAAATGTGTTAGTTTTTGTTGCAATTTGTCATCAACAATATCGAGGTTTTCTTTGGTTTGAGATAAAAATAGTAAAGCCAAACTATTCAATTCGTTTTCCCCTTTTATGATTTTCTTGGCTTCATTATTTAGATTAAACCATCGCTCTTCATTATCCCAATATTCCCATTGTTTATAAACCCATGATGGCAAACTCAACATCAATCTATTATCATTATTTTTCTTAGCCAATTGTATCGTTTCAAGTATTCTTATGAAATAAACGTTTGCATCTAATTTTGAAAAATCAATGCTATTAATATCTGCGTTAAGTTTTTTCCAAACCCCTTCAATAATAAATTGAGATGCACTTTCTGGATGAATAGAATCTGAACCAAGGTTTTCGGCACATGATTTTAGTAGTTCTCTGTTACCTCCCCAAAGATTAAGACTAGCTCTAATTTTTGCCCCCCAATGTCTATGGAATATTATTAAGTCGTTAAATGGAACATTTTTAACATATACCCTATTGTCTTCATCCATTAAATTATAGATGTAAGTAACAGCTTCCAAATAAGTTTCTGGTTGTTGAGTAGGGACATTTGATGGTAATGCCGAACATGAATAATTAAAAACAAAAGAAATATGAAGAAATAGAACACATTTGAATTTCATAGTATGGCTAGCTTCTTTAAGCTAAACGATAAAAACATTGCTTTCTTATTGAATTCTTATTTCTTTTCTTCTTTAGATTTTATAATAATAGACTTTAAGCGTGTTTTTCGAAGTTCTTTTTCGGCCTTAATTCTATTCTTTTTTTGAGCAATCAGTTTTGAATGCTTTGCTTTATTTTTCCCGTTCTTTTGTCCTTTAGGTTTAGGCATAATACCAAATTGAATGTGTGCTTAGGTGTTATTTAAATCTTATTATCTTACAGTGCATTATCCATAATACTTTGAACAACTTCCGGATTTAATAATGTGCTAATATCTCCTAAATTATCGGTGTCTTTATGTGCTATTTTTCGAAGAATTCGACGCATAATTTTCCCACTTCTTGTTTTTGGTAGCCCATTAGTAAACTGTATTTTATCTAACTTAGCAATTGGACCAATTTGTTCGGTAATAATTTGATTTATCTCATTTCGAACATTATCGTGTTTTCTTCCTTCTCCAATATCCTTTAGAGTGACATAACCATACAAGGCATTCCCTTTTATATCGTGAGGAAATCCTACAATTGCACTTTCAGCCACCGCAGGATGCTCATTAATCGCATCTTCAATAGGAGCTGTTCCTAGATTATGACCAGAGACAATAATAACATCATCTACGCGTCCAGTAATTCTATAATAGCCTACTTCATCACGCAAGGCACCATCTCCCGTAAAATACATCTGATTAAACGCTGTAAAATACGTGTCTTTATAGCGCTGATGATTTCCCCAAATAGTACGAGCCATACTAGGCCAAGGGTATTTTATACACAAACGACCATCAACTTGATTACCTTGAATTTCCTCGCCATTTTCATCCATTAATGCTGGTTGAATACCAGGGAATGGCAATGTTGCATAGGTTGGTTTTGTTGGTGTCGAAAAGGGAATCGGAGTAATCATAATGCCGCCCGTTTCGGTTTGCCACCAAGTATCTACAATAGGAGCTTTCTTTTTACCAACATTATCATCGTACCAATGCCATGCCTCTTCGTTAATAGGTTCTCCAACCGTACCTAAAACTTTTAACGATGATAGATCATATTTTTCTAAATGTTCAACTCCTTCTTTAGCTAAAGCTCTAATGGCAGTGGGCGCTGTATAAAACTGAGTAATTTTATGTTTCTCTACAATTTCCCAAAACCTCCCAAAATCGGGATAACTTGGTACGCCCTCAAACATTACAGTCGTAGCCCCATTTGCTAATGGGCCATAAACGATATAACTATGTCCAGTTATCCATCCTATATCAGCAGTACACCAGTACACATCATTTTCTTTATATTGAAATACATTTTTAAACGTATAAGCACTATAAATCATATAACCAGCTGTAGAATGTACCATACCTTTAGGTTGCCCTGTTGATCCTGAAGTATATAAAATAAATAATGGATCTTCAGCATTCATTACTTCTGGTGAAAAATCGACATAAGCCTCATCTAATAGTGGTTGTAGCCACAGATCTCTACCTTCTTTCATCGTAACATCAGAATCAATACGCTTAACAACTAAAACGGTATCAACTGATTCGCAATTTTCTAAGGCATCATCGACAATTCCTTTGAGGTCTATGGTCTTAGCTCCTCTGTAAGACCCATCACTCGTAATAACCATTTTGCAATCTGCATCATTGATTCTTGTTGCCAAAGCGTGGGCAGAAAAGCCTGCAAAAACGACCGAATGAATTGCACCTATACGAGCACAAGCTAATACAGAAACTGCCAATTCAGGAATCATTGGTAAATATATACATACGCGATCTCCTTTATTAATACCATGCTCTTTAAGAACATTTGCAAATCGGCACACACGTTCATGCAATTGCTTATATGTAATATGTAGTGCTTCTTCGTCAGGATTGTTAGGTTCGAAGAGAATCGCCGTTTTATCTCCACGAGTATATAAGTGTCTATCAATGCAATTTTCGGTAATATTCAATTGACCGCCTTCAAACCATTTCACCTCAGGTTTAGAGAAATCCCAGCTTAAAACCCTATTCCATTTTTTACGCCACATGAAATGTTCTTCAGCAATTTCTTCCCAAAACACTTCAGGATTTCTAACAGATTTACGATAGACTTGAAAATATTCTTCTAAATTTTTAATATGGTAATTACTCATATATTTTAATGATTTATGGGCGCTCCTGCTTCTGAAGGGATCCTAATATCCTCAACAATTTTTTGAACATGACCAGGAGGGGCTTTTGTAAATTTCATAACACTAATTGATACAATAAAATTAAGCAACATTGCTATACTACCAAAACCTTCAGGTGAAATTCCAAACCACCACTCGCTTTTATCTGGCAATACCTCATCAAACCAGCCTAGTTTGTATTTCATCATATACAACAACATGGTGACGATACCAACTATCATTCCTGATATTGCGCCTTCTTTATTCATTTTTTTATAAAATATACCTAATATAATTGCTGGAAAAAACGAGGCGGCAGCAAGACCAAAGGCAAGTGCCACAACAGCCGCTACAAAACCAGGTGGATTAATACCGAAATACCCAGCAACACAAACTGCTCCTATGGCAGATAGTCTCGCTGCTCGTAATTCTCCTTTTTCTGTTATTTTTGGATTGATTACTTTTTTGATAAGATCATGAGATACAGATGCCGAAATCACTAATAACAAACCAGCAGCAGTAGACAAGGCCGCTGCCAAGCCTCCAGCTGCGACTAGAGCGATTACCCAATTAGGTAGTTTTGCAATTTCTGGGTTTGCAAGAACCATAATGTCCCTATCAACAACAAGTTCGTTTTTCGCTTCATTTGCTAAATATTGAACTTTTCCATCGTTATTTTTATCAGTAAATGAAATTAGTCCGGTTGTTTCCCATTTTTTAAACCATTGAGGCATTTCGGCATATGGCTTATCAGATATAGTTTCAATCATATTTGTTCTTGCAAAAACAGAAACAGCGGGAGCTGTACTATATAAAATTACAATTAACAATAGTGCAATTCCAGCCGATTTTCGAGCATCCTTAACTTTTTTCACAGTAAAGAACCGAACAATAACATGAGGTAATCCTGCAGTACCAACCATTAATGCCAAAGTAATTGCAAATACATCAATTGTTGATTTTGTGCCTTCTGTATATTCTGAAAAACCGAGCTCAGTACTTAAACCGTCTAATTTATCTAATAAATACATCCCAGAGCCATCATTTAACTCTGCTCCAAATCCTAATTGTGGTATTGGATTCCCAGTCATTTGAATCGAGATAAAAATTGCTGGCACCATAAACGCAAAAATGAGAACACAATATTGTGCAACTTGCGTATAAGTAATTCCTTTCATTCCTCCTAAAACAGCATAAAACAAAACGATAAGCATTCCAATAATAACACCTGTTGTAATATCTACTTCTAAAAATCGGGAAAACACAATACCAACGCCTCTCATTTGTCCCGCTACATAAGTAAAAGACACTAATAATGCGCAAACAACAGCGACAATTCGAGCCGTGTTAGAATAGTATCGGTCTCCAATAAAATCTGGAACTGTAAATTTTCCAAACTTTCTTAAGTATGGTGCTAATAATAAGGCAAGGAGTACGTATCCGCCAGTCCATCCCATGAGGTAAACTGCACCATCATATCCTGCAAACGAAATAATTCCTGCCATGGATATAAATGAAGCTGCGCTCATCCAATCGGCGGCAGTTGCCATTCCATTTGCTAAAGGAGACACACCACCTCCAGCAACATAAAAATCTTTTGTTGAACTAGCTCTAGACCAGATGGCAATTCCAATGTAAAGTGCAAAAGTTAACCCTACCAATATATAAGTCCAGTTTTGGACATCTAAAAGCAATAGCATAGAAAGCTTACTCGTCATAACCATATTTTTTATCAAGTTTATTCATGATTCTTACGTAAACAAAAATGAGTACTACGAAAACGTACATCGCTCCCTGTTGGGCAAACCAAAACCCCAGTTTAAATCCGCCAATTTTAATCGTATTTAATTCATCTTTAAAAACAATTGCTGCGCCGTAAGAAACTAAGGCCCATATAGCTAAGAGAATACTAACATACTTTATGTTTTCTCTCCAATACGCTTTAGCTTTATTAGGTTTTTTGACATTTTTATTATCGTCCATTAGATTTTTTAGTTTTTAATTTATGTGTATAAACTTTTAATTCTTTAACAACTTTAGGAGCTAAGATAATTGTGGCAATCATTGTAGGAATGGCCATAAAAGCAAATATACCATCAATAAAATTAATCATGACTTCAAACTTCGTTGTAGCTGCCAATATAATGCTCAAAATATAGATGTAATTATAATAATGTTTATTATGAGCTCCTGCTAAAAACGACATGCATTTTTTACCATAATAGGCATAAGAGAAAAGGGAAGAAATACTAAAAATAAATACACATATCATGAGTAAATATTGCCCAAATCCCGGCATTGCGTTTTGAAAAGCGGACGCTGTCAAACTTACCCCGTTAAGGTCTCCAGTTTTCCATACTCCTGTTACCAATATAGCCAAAGCTGTAAGTGTACAAACGATTAGCGTGTCAATCACTGGTCCTAACATAGCCACTAATCCTTCACGTACTGGTTCATCTGTTTTTGCTGCTCCATGTGCCATTGGAGCCGTACCAATACCTGCTTCATTTGAAAACGCTCCACGTTTAATCCCTAAAAGGATTAGAGCACCTAAAACACCTCCTAGCACATCTCTATAATTTTCTTCTTTTAAATGACTAGGCTCAAAAGCATCAGAAAAAATCATAAAGAAATATTTAGGCACTTCAGTATAGTTTAAACAAAGTATGATTAATACTAATATGAAATATAATATCACCATAGAAGGTACCATCTTAGAGGCAATATTGCTTATCCGTTTTAAACCTCCTAAAATGACCACAGAAGTTACAACAACTAAAATAGCGGCTATAATAAGGTTCGTCGAAAAGCTAACGTCTACTCCATTTGGGATAAGTATAATATCGTTTATTGCTTGCTTTAATTGATTCACATTAACAACAGGTAAAGCTCCTAACATTCCGAAGAAAGAAAACATAATAGCCAAAAACTTCCAATGTTTGCCTAGTCCCTCTCTTATAAAATACATTGGGCCACCTTGTAAATCGCCATTGCTATCTTTTCCTCGATACATAATGGCAAGCGTAGACGTAAAAAATTTGGTACTCATTCCAACAATAGCACTTACCCACATCCAGAACATGGCTCCAGGTCCACCAATAGCTATTGCCAGAGCAACACCAGAAATATTACCCATACCAATGGTTGAAGACAAAGCAGTCGTTAATGCCTTAAAATGACTAATTTCTCCAGGATCATTTGGATCGTCGTATTTTCCGCGTAATACTTTTATGGCATGTCCAAAATATCTGAATGGCAAAAAACGGGAAAATACCAATAAATACAGTCCGCCACCAATTAGTAAAATAAGAAGCGGGATGCCCCAAGCTAGCGAAGAAAATTTTTCTGAAATTGTATTTAATTGTTCCATCGATACTTACGAATTCGTCACCTAAGATATTACTTTCTATTTAGTGAAGCTTAAAAATTAAAGGTATATTTATACAAACCAACCAACTCTTGAAAATCAAACGACTCTTTTTTATTGATGCCGTTCGTGCCTTCGCAATTTTAATGATGCTACAAGGGCATTTTATTGATACACTTCTCAATCCAATTTATAGAAATCAATCTAGTCTTATTTATCAAATATGGCATTATTTTAGAGGTATCACTGCTCCAACTTTCTTTACTATCTCAGGTCTTGTGTTTTTATATTTATTATTACGAGCCAGACATAAAGGAGATGACCGATTTAGAATAAGGAAGGGATTATATAGAGGGTTATTACTCATACTAATTGGCTACTTACTGCGAGTTGATATCTTTGGATGGTTTCGAGGCGAATTTAAAACATATTTCTTTGTTGTAGATGTTTTGCAATGCATTGGACTATCACTCATTTTATTAATAGGTTGTTATGTACTATTGCGGAAGCATATAAAACTTTTAGCAGCTTTATTCTTAACATTGGGCTGTTTAAGTTTCTTAACTGAACCCTTGTATCAATCACTTGATTTAAGCGATGTTCCAATAGCATTTGCCAATTACATGACTAGAAGTTATGGTTCTATCTTTACTATTTTACCTTGGTTTGGTTACACAGCTTTTGGAGGCTTTCTTGCTACAATATTCTTCTCTCAAGCCCACAAAGAAAAGTTTAGATTGGTCACGGTTATTTCTTTCTTTATAACCGGATTCCTGCTTATTGAATACTCTTCATGGTTTTTAATGCGCTTACATTACTGGACCGATATTCAGTTATTTAAATCGTCTGCCTATTTTAATTACCTCTTTACGCGCTTCGGAAATGTGCTTCTATTATTTGGTGTTTTTTATGCGGCTGAGCCTTATTTAAAAGGTTTTTTGATTGGGAAAATCGGACAAAAAACCTTGTCCATTTATGTTATACACTTTATTATCATCTTTGGAAGTTTTACTGGATTAGGGCTTAAACATTTTTATTACAAATCTTTAAATCCAACTCAAGCCATACTAGGAGCAATTGTCTTTATACTTGTGGTCTGTTTTATATCATTTCATTATGTAAAAACAAACGCATTTATCTATAAAGGGGTTAGGAAACTAATAAGGACCATTAAAAATTAAATTATGAATTTAGAACAAAACAAAAGCAACGCTATCGCATTTTACAGAATGGCATATGAAGGTAAACCACAAAAGGCAATCGACACTTATGTAGGAAAAGAATACATTCAACACAATCCAGATGTTGCCGATGGGTTACAAGGCTTTGTTGATTATTTTGACCGTATGCAAAATGAATATCCTAACAAATCTATTTCATTTGTTAGGTGCATTGCTGAAGACAATCTGGTTGCATTACATACACATCAGATATGGCCTGGAAACGATCAATATGTGACTATGGATTTTTTTAGGTTTGATCTCAATGGAAAGATCTGCGAACATTGGGATGCTATTCAACAGATTCCTAAGACGTCGGCTAACCCCAATACTATGTACTAAATTCTAGAGTAAAATCTTCAATTTACAACAAGCTACAAAGCCGCGTGCAATTTCATAACTACGCATGATTTTCGCATTTTAAATAGCAATGTGATTAAATATTAAAAGTTTTTTTAGGGTAAATTCAATTATACATGTTAATAATAGTATAAACCTAAAAATTTAACTATTGATGAATCCAAAACTACCCCTTTTAGTGCTGTTCCTATTTATAGGAACTTTAGTTCATGCGCAACGTTCATGTGGCATGGTGGAGCTTATGCAAGAAAAAATGCAAGATCCAGAATATGCTCGCCAGTATAAGCTGACGCAGGCTAAATTTAAAGCCCAGCTGACGCAAAACTTGCAAATAAATCAAGCTCAGCGAAGAATGGAACCTATTATAATTCCCGTAGCTGTTCACTTCCCTTCAGGTCAAGAATCTGACCGCGCATGTTTGGAAGCCTTAGCTCAAAATCAAATTGACATTTTAAATGAAGATTTTAATGGTGCCAATGCAGATATTTCAGGTTGGACTGCTGCTGCGCCATTTTATACAAGTACAAATACAACCACAGGTAATGCAAACTTTTTATTCTGTATTGCTACAATGAATCATCCTACAGGATTAGACGCTGAAATGGTAGAAGGTGGTCCTGCTGTAACTATTGGATACAATTTTGGTAATGGTGGAGAAACAGATGCTAATTGGAGTGGTTATATGAATTTCTTAGTCAAAGATATTGGAGCAGGATTATTAGGCTTTTCTCCGTTAGGAGGTAGTATTGCCAATGGAGATTCTGTTACAATGAACTTAGGTGCTTTTGGTTCTGGTGCTGGTTGCCCAAATTCTGGCATTGTTCCTGGAGCACCTTTTAATTTAGGTAGAACTGTTACTCACGAATTGGGTCATTTCTACAATTTAGATCACGTATTTACAGGAAGTTGTGCTACTGATGATGGTATAGCAGATACACCAAATCAAAGTAATCCAAGTGGTGGATGCCCAACTTTAGGTGCATCGCCTGCCTGTGTTAATGGTGAACAAAGATTATTTCAAAGTTTTATGGACTATACGGATGATGCTTGTATGATTATGTTTAGTAATGGGCAAACAACCGTTGCCGAAGCCTACGTGATGTCTATACAATCTACATTTAAGCCAAACGTTGTAAGTTGTAGTGCTTCTCCAGATTTCGTGATTGCAGCAGAAAATGCCACAGAATATAGCTGTGAATCAACAAACTCAACCAGTTATACAATAAATTATACCGCTACAGGTGGAAATACGGATCCAACAACGTTTTCAGCATCTAATTTGCCATCAGGAGTTACGGCTACATTTAGCCCTACATCTTTAAACGATTCTGGAACAACAACATTAACTCTAAATAATTTGGGTGGCGTTTCTTCGGGAAGTTATACTATTTCTGTCACAGGTACAGGTGTTGTAACAAAATCTATTGACGTCGATTTAATAATAGAAGGTGCGGCACCAAACGCTCCTGGATTAACAAGTCCTGCGAATAATGCAACGGATATTGCTTTAATTTCTGATTTAGTTTGGGCAGCTTCAGCAGAAGCTACAAGTTATACAATTGAGCTTTCTACCAATGTTGGTTTTTCTGCCATTGTTGCATCTAACACATCTGCTAATACAACATTTACAACTCCAGAACTAACATCTAATACTCAATATTTTTGGCGTGTAAAAGCAGAAAACAGTTGTGGTGATTCTTCATATTCATCAATTAGAAGGTTTACAACGGCCGATGTCCTTTGTACAACGTTTAATTCAACCCAAAATAATTTAAACATACCAAGCGCTGGCGCTGCAGAACATGTTGTAACATCTACTTTAAACATTACCGATGATATTACAATTTCTGATATTAATATTACTATAGATATTGATCACACTTGGGCTGGAGACATGGAATTAGTTCTAACCTCTCCTAATGGAACTTCAGTAGTATTATTAGCAAATAGTACATGTGATGATGGTACAAATGACATAAACGTTACGTTTGATGATCAAGCTGCTGGTCCTGTAGCATGCAGTACTTCTGCTCCAGCTGTTGGAGGCACAATTCAACCAGCCGAAGTATTATCTGCATTTAACAATGAAAGTGCATCTGGTGATTGGGTTTTAACCATGACAGATGGTTTCCCAGCTGAGGATGGTGGTACATTCCAAAGTTTTAATTTAGAAATATGTGGTACATCAAGTTTAAGTGTTGAAGATTCAAATTTATCTGACTCTTTAGCAATCTGGCCAAACCCAGCAAAAGAAGAACTTAACGTATCGTTTAGTACATTAAACAATAAAGATGTTAATATAAAATTATACGACTTAAGAGGTCGTGTGATAAATAAATATACCTACACAAACAATGGTGGATTATTTAATCAACGTTTACATTTTGGGAACCTAGAAAGTGCCGTTTACATTTTGAGCATTGAGAATGATGGTCAAGTCGTAAACAAACGCATTATTATAGAATAGTACGTATTTGCTCATATTAAATAATTAATCATGAAAAGGCACCAAATTTGGTGCCTTTTTTTTTATTACAATTGATGGCACGATTATAGTGGCCTATGTAGACATAACCAAAATCATATTGGAATGAAGCAATTTGTACTATTATTTCTGTCTTTGACAACATTTTTATCTTGCCAAGATTCAGAATCGCAAAAGCCCCTTACTTTGACTCAAGAAAAACCACAAACTCCCTTATCTTTTTCTAATGTCACCCTTATTGATAAATTTAAAGATGAGTTGGTTCTAGATACATTAAGCTCGTCTAAAACAGCAAATTTTTCGGCATTGTATATGGGGTCACTAAGTGACTCTATTGTGATTAATTACAGAAATGCCGATCAAAATCATCTCGTAAGAGTATGGGAAAAACATAGAACACCAAGTAAAGATGAACTCTCCATTTATATTGACACGACAAAACACATTGGAAGTCCAACTGATTACACGTCCTGGCGTGAAATATCATCAATTGCTCCACACAGAGCTTTGTCCTATCCAATATTTATTAGAAATCATTCAAAAGACACACTCAGAATAGGTTTTGGAGACTATTTTCCAATGATTACTGAAGCCAAAGATTCTACAGGACTGTGGATTCCAATTCAAGAGCGTTTTATATACATGTGTGGCACTGGGGTTCCATCAATAGTTCTGGCTCCAAACGAAATTGCTTTGACATCGATTAAAAAAGGTTGCGCCAAACAGTACACCAAATTAAGAATTAGGTTTGAGCTTTATAATGAACAAGATATTTACTCAAATGAAATAAACGCTGCTGTTAACCATGATTAACCGCGCTTAATGTTTCAAATAGTCTAAAACATTGGCTTCTATCCTACTTTGGATATCACTTACATCGGCTTTAATAAAAGTCTCTCCCATAATATTCTCATAGAGTTCGATATAACGGTTACTTACCGTTTCAATATATGCATCACTCATTTCAGGAACAGTTTGTCCTTCCAAACCTTGAAAATTATTAGAAATAAGCCATTGACGCACAAACTCCTTGGATAGTTGTTTTTGAGCTTCATTATTGTCTTGGCGGTCTTGATAACCATCCGCATAAAAATAACGTGAAGAATCTGGCGTATGAATCTCATCAATAAGGACAATTTTCCCTTCTTTAGTTTTGCCAAACTCATATTTGGTATCCACCAAAATCAGTCCTCGCGACGCTGCAATTTCTGTTCCGCGTTGGAACAACTTACCCGTGTAATCTTCTAGAATGATATAATCTTCTTCGGAAACAATACCACGCTTTAAAATGTCTTCACGAGAAATATCTTCATCATGATCTCCCATTTCTGCTTTAGTTGCAGGTGTGATAATAGGTTCAGGGAATTTGTCATTTTCTTTCATACCTTCAGGCATTTCAACACCACAAAGTAAGCGTCGTCCTGCTTTATATTCACGAGCTGCATGACCAGACATGTATCCACGAATAACCATTTCAACTTTAAAAGGATCACATAAATGTCCAACTGCCACGTTAGGATCTGGCGTTGCCGTTAACCAATTAGGTACTAAATCTTCGGTTGCCTTCATCATACTGGTTGCAATCTGATTTAGGATTTGCCCTTTATACGGAATTCCTTTTGGCATCACTACATCAAAAGCCGATAAGCGATCTGTTGCTATCATGACAAGCTCGTTGTCATTTATATTATAAACTTCTCTTACCTTTCCTTTATAGACACTTTTTTGATTTGGAAAATTAAAATTTGATGCTGTTATGGTATTTTTCATTTTAAATATTGCTGTAAATATGTTTAATATATAGATTCTATGGTATAAAAGGGTTTAAAGTTATTAGATATAGAATCTTGACAAAGGTGTTTTATCGGAAAAAAGCAATCCATTATTAAATTATCAGTGTTCAATGTATTAAATAATTCCATTTTTGAGATGCTTATGGTATCAGAATAATTCAAATTTGGAGATACTCTTAATACCTTTTCTTCTAATTTCAATACTATTGTATCTTGAGTAAAACTAATGACATCATATTCTAAAAAATCTTTGTATCCACTTCTATGGACTTCTATGGAATACATATGGTTTAAACTAGGATGATGTATTTTATTTATTATCCTCTCCTTCTTTGCTACGTAAAACTCATAATCTGTTTGCGGTTTATTTACTGTAAACAAACCTCCTAAAATATTGAAAAGCCAAAATAATATTGGAATACAAAATATAATACAACCTGAAAAAGACCAAAACGGATTTTTTATCTTTAATTGTTTTAAGGTCAATTGATGTCTTAATGATGCATCTGTGTTAACGAAGTCATTAGAATATTCATCTTTTATAACCCAAAACTTTTCCAACGGAAAAAATGGAATTAAGAGTATATGAAAAACTTTGACATATACTAGAAAAGTATAATTTGAATACTTTTTCTCATCCAAATTCAAGTCCTCCTCATTAAAAGTCTTCAGTTTAATAGCATAGGTGCCAAAGAAAAATTTCATCTGTTAACTTTTACTTTCAAACTAAACCTTCAAATTCTTAGCTTAATCTCTATTTTCTATACTTTTATAGGCTGCGATAACTTTCTTAACCAGTTTATGACGAATAACATCCTTGTCATCCAGGTATATCATACCAATTCCATCTACATTTTTAAGCACAAGTAATGCCTCTTTTAACCCAGAAATAGTTCGTCTTGGTAAATCAACTTGACCAGGATCACCTGTAAGAAGAAACTTTGCGTTTTTTCCCATACGAGTTAAAAACATTTTCATTTGAGCATGCGTTGTATTTTGACCTTCATCCAAAATCACAAATGCATTGTCTAATGTTCGTCCGCGCATAAACGCTAAAGGTGCAATTTGTATGGTGCCATTTTCAATAAAACTAGCTAATTTCTCAGCTGGAATCATATCACGAAGTGCATCATACAACGGTTGCATGTAAGGATCTAATTTCTCCTTTAAATCTCCTGGCAAGAAACCTAGGTTCTCTCCTGCTTCTACAGCTGGACGCGTTAAAATAATGCGTTTAACTTCTTTTGCCTTTAAGGCTCGTACTGCCAGCGCAACTCCTGTATAGGTTTTACCTGTTCCTGCAGGACCAATAGCAAAAACCATATCATTTTTGCGCATGCTCTCCACTAACTTACGTTGGTTAACCGTTTGCGCCTTTATAATCTTACCGTTAACACCATGAACAATAGTTTCGCCACTCTGTTCAGAGGTTGTGTAGTCATCGCTACTTTGGCTCGTTAGTACACGTTCGATAACATTCTCATCAATTTTATTATACTTACCAAAATGTTTCATAAGCATGTTCATACGACGATCAAACTCTTCGAGCAAATCTTCATCTCCATAAGCCTTAATTTTATTGCCTCGGGCTACAATTTTAAGTTTTGGAAAGTATTTTTTAAGAAGTACGATGTTGGCATTTTGAGCTCCAAAAAATTCTTTGGGTGTAATTTCTTCTAGTTCTAAAATAAGTTCATTCAAAAGCGATGGGAATTATAAATTAATCTGTTTTGTTTTATTAGTTTTGTGATGAGACAAAATGAGTCTCATTTTGATAACATCTCAATCAAAAATAATTAAACTATTTTATTCTGTAGGTTTAGCCAAGGTTAAAATATGATTAGTTTTTAACAGTTTTGTTTAAGATAAAGAAAGAGGCCCATTAATTAAACTTTATTTATAGCTAGCGCATGGCAATTATCACATTAACAACCGATTTTGGCGAAAAAGATCACTTTGCAGGAGCCATTAAAGGAGCTATTTATAGTGAATTGCCAGATGTACGAATTGTTGATATCTCACATTCTGTTGCGCCATTTAATGTTCCTGAAGCAGCTTATATTATCCAGAACGCCTATAGCAGTTTTCCTAAAGGCACAATACATATGATTGGCATCGATTCTGAGCTCAATCCAGAAAACAAACATATTGCCGTAAAATTAGACGATCATTATTTTATTTGTGCTAATAATGGTATCATGAGTATGATATGCTCTGATATTGCACCTCAAAAAATTGTTGAAATTAACATTCATGATCGTGTTGCTACTAGTTTTCCAGTTCTAGATGTGTTTGTAAATGTGGCTTGCCATATTGCTCGTGGCGGCACCTTAGAAGTTATTGGCAAACTTATTAATACAATTAAGCCTATTAAAAATTTGATTCCGTTTGTTAATGATGATAAAAATCAAATTATAGGAAGCGTCATTTATATTGATAACTATGGCAATGTAATTACCAATATAAAGCGTAAATTTTTTGAAGGCGTTCAAAAAACACGAGCTTATGAAATCTCGGCAAGGAGTTACAAGTTTAAAAAAATACATGATAAATATAGTGATGCCATTAATTTCGAAATTCCAGAGGACAAACGCTACGATGCAGGAAAAGGCTTGGTGGTGTTTAATTCATCTGGCTATTTAGAAATTGCTGTTTACAAAAGTGACAACGCTACGGTTGGAAGTGCCTCAAGTCTTATGGGACTTAAGGTCATGGATACTGTGACCATTAATTTTTCAAAAACATAAAGTATGTTTGTACGTATTGTAAAAATGAGTTTTGTACCTTCTAAAGTTGAAGAATTCCTTGCAAATTTTGAAGCCAAAAAAGAGCTTATCAGAGCATTTGAGGGCTGTGAGTTTTTAGAACTCTATCGCGACAAACACAATACAAACGTTTTTTTTACGTATAGTTATTGGCAAACTGAAGCTGATTTAGAACTTTATAGACATTCAGATTTATTTAAAGGTGTTTGGGCAAAAACGAAACCTCTGTTTAATGCAAAGCCCGAAGCATGGAGTGTAGATAAGTTAGCTTCTCTTGAGTAAATTATCTTTTATGAGAAAAATTTGGTTTTTAATTCTTTGTGTACAACTATCTTTTGCCCAAGAAGTTGTATTAGAATTGTCTTTGCAAAATATTGTCATAAGGGGTATTACAAACCCCATTAGAGCAAGTATTGAAAACACTGACTGTAATGATGTTATTATCACCAGTAAAGCAGCTAAAATAGAACGTTATAAAGATTGCAGTTTTAGTCTGGTTACTTTGTCTGAAAGTAGAGAACTCGTTGTAAATTTCTATAAAAAAACAGGGAAAGACTCTGTATTTGTTGATAAGAGAGTGTATCGGGTTATTGATTTTCCTGACCCTATTCCCAATATCGCAGGATTTCGTGAAGGAGACATTTCCGAGGAAACATTTAAATCGTATTTTGGTATTGCTAGACTCAATGCCTATAGCGAGTATGTGTGCATGGATTTTAAAATGACAGAATATACCATGATGGTCATTAGAGATACAACTGCTGTTGGAATTTCAAAAAACATTGGCAATAGAGCTTCTGAAGAGACCAAGAAGCTAATTGCATTGGTGAAACCTGGAGATCAAGTGTACATTACCAATTTAAAATGTAAAGTTCTTAATAAGGAAAGAGAACTAAATGAAATGAAATTTGATATAAAATAAATTAGACATGCTCGGGAAGTTCCATCTTTTTTTTGGCATTGCTATCGTAATCACATTTATTTTGACAGGTCAATATATGCATCATAGATATGATCATTTAAAAGATATGGAATTGATGAATAGAGCGTTATTTCGAGCAGGACACCTCTATATTTTGTTGTTTGGTTTAATTAATGTAGCACTCGGGGCGTATTTTAACCCCATAAAACACCATCTTTTAAATAAGATTCAGTGGCTTGGTTCTGTATCCATTATTATTGCAAGCTGCCTTGTGATCTATGCTTTTTTTACTGAACTTCCAACTGATGATATAGAAAGACCACTAACACGTTTAAGTCTTTATGTAGTATTTTTTGGTGTAACTATACATGGTTTAATATCTTTGGTGAAAAATAAAATCGAAAACCCTAAAAATTAGTAATGTTAGCAATTCTCAAAAAAGAAATAAACAGCTTCTTTTCCTCTCCTATTGGTTACTTAGTGATTGCGGTATTTTTATTACTCAATGGGTTATTTTTATGGCTCTTTAAAGGTGATTTTAATGTTCTAGATAATGGGTTTGCAGATTTGTCTACCTTCTTTTTGTTAGCTCCATGGATTCTCATATTTCTAGTTCCAGCGGTGACAATGCGGAGTTTTGCCGATGAGAAAAAACAAGGTACTCTAGAGTTATTACTTACAAAACCAATAAGTCATTTACATATTGTTTTAGGAAAATATCTTGGAGCTCTCGTCCTTATAATTATAGCTTTAATTCCAACACTTTTATATGTCTTTACCATTTCTAAGTTAGGAAACCCTGAAGGAAACCTCGATATTGGTAGTATCATGGGGTCGTATTTCGGACTGCTATTTCTTGTTGCGGCTTATGCCGCCATTGGCGTATTTGCATCAAGTCTAACAGATAACCAAATTGTAGCATTTATCATCGCAGTATTTATTTGTTTCTTTTTTTATTTTGGTTTTGAAGGTCTATCAAACTACAACTTATTTGGGGACACCTTTTATGTTGAAAAACTAGGCATGGAATCGCATTTCAAAAGTATGAGTCGCGGCGTTTTAGATACACGAGATATTATATACTTTTTAAGCATTACAGTATTATTTATTGTCTTAACAAAATTAACTATTAAACGCGCAAACACATGATTATTACGACGCCTTTAGTGGTTATGATGTGCATTATATTTGTACTCGTGTTTTTATTTGTGAAAACCATAGATAGACGGAAATGGCTTACGGCATTAGTAAGTTTAGCCATTACACCATTTGCTTATTTTTATGGCGTATATCCAATGATAAATATTTTTAGCAATTATCATCATCAGAAATATTTTTCTTCAGAATTATGGAAGAACAAACCTGCATTACGTTATGAATTATCTGATGATATGATAGCTTCTGAAATTTTACTTGGAAAGTCAAAGCAAGAGGTTGAATCACTACTAGGAACTGCCGAATGGATGTCATGGAGCGAGGCACTAAAAGATCATAATGCAAACAAGTGGAATTACGCCTTAGGTATTGAACCTGGTGCTTTTAATACTGAAAAAGAATGTGCACAAATCACATTTAAAAACGATACAGTTGTAGACATTAATATTTACAAAGAAGCCATAACATTTGATGCTAAAGACTAAAAAAAATATCATTGCCATAGCCATAACACTCGTGGCACTTATTGCTGTTAATTTAATATCGAGTAAGGTTTATAAGCGTTTTGATCTTACTAAAGATAAACGCTACACCTTATCTAATGAAGCACTACAAACTGTTGAAGATGTTGATTCTCCCTTAATCATTGACGTATTTTTAGAAGGTGATTTTCCATCTGAATTTAGACGTTTGCGGGATGAAACTCAACAATTGCTTGAAGAATTTTCATTATACAACAGCAACGTAAAATTTGGTTTTATAAATCCTTTGGCTGATGAAAAAACACGGAACCAAAACTTGCAACAACTGGCTAAACGAGGTTTACAGCCTTTTCAAATTAACATAAAAGAAAATGGAAAGACATCTCAAGAGTTAATTATTCCTTGGGCCTTGGCTAGTTACAACGAACAAACAGTAATAATTCCATTAATTAAAAATAAAATTGGAGCTACAGACCAAGAATTAGTTAATGGATCTATTCAAAATTTAGAATATGCCTTTGCTGAAGCATTTAAAAAATTGGTAAAACCAAAGCAAAATAAGATTGCAATATTGAAAGGTAACGGACAATTAGGTGACATCTATATTGCAGACATTCTCAAAACATTAGGAGAACATTATTTTCTTGCTCCTTTCACTTTAGATAGTGTTTCTAGTAACCCGAAAAAGACACTTCAGGACATTTCGAATTATGACTTAATTATTTCTGCAAAACCTAGTGTGGCTTTTTCCGAAGAAGAAAAATATGTTTTAGATCAATACACTATGAATGGCGGAAAGAGTCTCTGGCTCACCGAAAGCATAATTATGGATAGAGATAGTTTAAATAATCGTGCAGGAACTGCTGTTGCTATTATGAAAGACTTGAATCTTAATGATTTCTTCTTTAAATATGGTGTTCGTATTAATCCTGTTATTGTAAATGATTTGTATTCGGCCCCTATTCCTTTAGCCATTGGCGAAGGTAACAACGCTCAATTTCAACCTGTGCAATGGCCATATTCTCCATTAGCTGCAAGTAATCCCAACCATTCTATTACAGCAAACTTAGATCCAGTAAAATTTGACTTTGCCAGTCAGATAGACACCTTAAAGAATGATATAGACAAAACCATTTTGTTAAGAAGTTCTCAACTGTCAAAACTACAAAGTATTCCGCGTGAAATTAGCCTAGATGTGGTCACTCAAGAACCTGATCCAGAAACCTATAAAGAACCTTTTCAAACCCTCGCAGTTTTGTTGGAGGGCGAGTTTACTTCTGTGTATGACAAACGTGTAAAGCCTTTTAAAATTTCAGATGACAAAACGATAAGCAAGCCAACCAAAATGATTGTAATTGCAGATGGCGATGTGATTAAGAATGAAGTTATAAAAAACAGACCTCAAGAGTTAGGTTTTGAGTTCTTAACCAAACGTAAATTTGGAAATAAAGAGTTTCTTGAAAATGCCGTGAACTACCTTCTTAATGATGACGGACTTATAAACATTCGTACCAAAGAGGTGAAATTGGCATTCTTGGATACAGCAAAAATTGAAGATCAAAAATCGAAGTGGCAAATTATAAATATTGTCTTACCACTTGTTATATTAGGAGTTTTTGGTTTTGTCTTTAATTATTTCAGAAGAAAACACTACACCAAATAGTCCCTTTTTAGACGCCAGAAGTTGTTAATAAGTTTGTTTTATAAAACAATAGCTTTAAGATATATTTGTAATGCACAATTAGTTGTGATAATTTTGAAAAAATTTTTATAAGAACGTATGAAATTTATAGTATCCAGTACATATTTACTTAAACAATTACAGGTTTTAGGAGGTGTTATCAACAGTTCGAACACGCTACCTATTTTAGATAATTTCTTATTCGAATTGAAAGATTCTAAATTAACTGTTTCTGCTAGCGATTTAGAAACAACGATGTCTTCCACTCTTGATGTAGAAAGCGATAAAGATGGTAGTATTGCATTACCTGCGCGTTTATTGTTAGACACTTTAAAAACATTCCCAGAGCAACCTCTCACCTTTGTTGTTGAAGATAACAACACCGTAGAAATTAGCTCTAATCATGGTAAATATGCATTGGCTTATGCCGATGGCAATGAGTTTCCTAAAGCTGTTGAACTAGATAATCCTAGCACTACAACTATAGCTGGAGATATTTTGGCAACTGCAATAGGAAAAACTATTTTTGCCGCTGGTAATGATGATCTGCGTCCTGTAATGAGTGGTGTCTTTTTTCAATTTTCAACTGAAGGTCTCACCTTTGTTGCTACTGATGCTCACAAACTTGTAAAATATACACGAGAAGATGTAAAGGCTAATCAAGTAGCCGAGTTTATTATGCCTAAGAAACCTTTAAATCTTTTAAAAGGAATATTGGCTGCTAATGATGACGCCGTTACTATTGAATATAATGATTCTAACGCTAAATTCACTTTTGAGAATTCTGTGCTTGTATGTCGATTGATTGATGGGAAGTATCCAAATTATGAAGCCGTAATTCCTAAAGAAAATCCGAATAAATTAACCATAGACAGAACGCAGTTCTTAAACTCTGTGCGTCGTGTGAGTATTTTTTCAAATAAAACAACGCATCAAATTCGATTAAAAATTGCAGGTGCCGAATTGAATATTTCAGCAGAGGATATTGATTACTCAAATAAAGCAGAAGAACGTTTAACATGTGACTACCAAGGTGATGATATGCAAATTGGTTTTAACTCACGTTTTCTTACTGAAATGTTGAACAACCTCAATTCTGATGAAGTGCAACTAGAAATGAGCCTACCAAACAGAGCTGGAATATTAACACCTATTGATGGTTTAGACGCGGGTGAGCATGTGACCATGTTGGTAATGCCAGTGATGCTAAATAGCTAGTCAAAATTAAACCTTATATAAACTAAGCCAATAACGTACTGTTCTTGGCTTTTTTAATTTTTCTATACATATGAGTCGCTCAGCAATTGCCAGACAGTACTTAAAACACCTTGAAGACGGAGACATGGAAGCTGTTATTGCTCTTTTTTCTGAAACAGGAACAGTAGCCTCTCCTCTCTACGGAAATAAACTTGCTTCAGAATTTTATAGACTTTTACAGAATGACACTAACGCTTCTAAATTAAAATTGAAGGGGATTTATGATAACAACGACACTAATACTCTAGCGCTTCACTTTAACTATCATTGGACTTTAAAAACAGCCAAAGAAGTGAACTTCGACGTTGTAGACATTATAGCATTTGATGATACTCTAAAAATAAAACATCTACAAATTATCTATGATACTGTCGTTAGTAGAAACCTCATTTCTTAATAATACTATTTTACGAATTAGCAGGAATAAATATAGATTTTATTCGGTCTATAACACCTTGCAGCATACTAAACAAGGCATCCGATGAAAAACCTCCAATAAGTGCGAGTACGCTTTTATTGAATAAATTGACATTATCCGGATTGGTTATATAAACCGATAAGATTTCAGACAATACAAGACCAGCAATGATTCCAAGTACAATTTGAGCCATATACTCAATAGACTCTTCAGGTAACAACGTTCCTTTCTTTAAAGAATTACTCACATTTTTAAGTAAGTAAAAAACCACTCCTAAACCAGAAATAGAGCATAAGTAACCAATATTGAGAAGTAACTGTTTGCCATGATTATTCATAATTCCTTTATCTAGAGAATCATTATTCACATCAGACGAAATACCTGTTACAATAAAAATAGTTAAAAATACTAAGGCCAAAATAACAAGATTTCTAACCAAAGGAAGTCTGCTCAAAACGAGTTTGGTGTTGTCTTTAGAATGCAGTTTCTTAGTAAACTGAATAGATTTTGGTGTAGCTGGAGCTACATTTTTGCACAACAAATTATGAGCGTTAATTAAGTCATCAACACTACTGTTTTGAATAAGAGCATTCACCTCTGTATTTATTGTAATACCATTAAATACAGCATACGACAACATGTTATTTATTTCGGAACTTAATTCGTTAATGATTTCTTGAGAAATTCCAGGTTTTACAACCTTTGATGTGTTACTATCTTTAGGTGTTTTTGTATTAGAGTCTGATACAGTTTTGGCCATAACGTCTTATATTTAAAGTACATCTAAAATACCTTATAACACACACAAAAAACCACGTAAAAACACCCAATTAATAGAGTGCGTGGATATACTATATATATCTAAAAAACGCTCACTTAGTAGTGAGCGTTTTCATTTATCCCTATGTAAAATAACTAACTAATAAAATTAAGAGATAAAGGATATCTTGGAGTTTCGCCATGGCTTGCTCTAATAGCATTTATAATTGGAAAAATAAACGATAATATACATAATGCTATTAATCCAAATATGCCTATTAAAACAAATACCAGAGGAACACATATTAAAGCATAAACTAATAAACTTAGCTGAAAGTTGACAATATTCTTACCTTCTTGGTCCATGCGATACACATTTTCTTTTTGAGTAGCCCAAATAACTAAGGGCACAATAAGTCCGCCAAATCCAGTAATGAACGTGAGTAACTGACTCAAATGTGTTAATACTATAAGTTGATTATCTTGTCGCATTGTATTATTATTTTGATTGAACATCTATTGGACGTCAAAAGTCATAAAATGTTACACCACGTATTTACTTTTAAACGAAGAGAAGTGAAGATTATTCTTTTATCAACCTAAAAAAGAGCTCATTACCCTCTCTTTGAGAGATTGAATTATAGCATTTTTCCATAGTTTCAATATGAAAACTTTTTTCAAAATAAGATACATAAAGCGCTTTATCTCCTCCAAAAGGTGGCTTGTCTTTATAGAGTGGTAGATTAAATAGTAATCCGACTAAACTGCCATTTTCAACTAAGAGCTCATTCATTTTTAAGACATACTTTGTTCTAAGGTTTGGATGAAGGGCGCAAAAGAAGGTTTGCTCCAAAATGAGATCAAAAACCATGTCTAATTTAAAAAAATCTAAATGTATTAGTTGTGTTTCAGGAAAATTTGGAACTCGTTTTTTTATATTATCAAGAGCTGTTCTAGACACGTCAACAACATAGACATTTTTAAACCCTTTGCTAAACAAATATTCTGCTTCATAAGAATTACCTCCTCCAGGAATTAAAATACGTGTCTCAAGATTATTAAGTTGATCTATAAAGGCCTTTATTGGAGGAGACACCTCTCCTAAGTCCCAAGGATCATCATTCTTATCATAGCGATTGTTCCAATAAGACGCATCTAAGTTTTCCAAATTATAATAACTCTTTTAAAATTATATAAATGCCCATGATCAAAACAAACCATCCAAAACTCTTCTTTAGTTTTTTACCGTCAATAAAATTAGAAAGGTAGCTTCCAATAAAAATCCCAACTACAGAAATTGCTGTAAATACTAGTAAAAACGACCAATCAATTTCAAGATTTTCTATATCCCCAATAAATCCAATTAACGACTTAACAGCAATAATTAATAATGACGTCCCAACTGCTTTTTTCATTGGAAGTTTTGCTAATAACACCAAGGCTGGAATTATTAAAAATCCGCCTCCCGCGCCTACTATTCCGGTGAGTACACCAACCGCAAGGCCTTCAATAATAATAACAGGGTAATTAAATTTTACGTTGGTTGGAGATGATTTTGGCGTTACTTTTCTCTCTTTAATCATTGATATAGAAGCCAATAACATAATAATCGCAAAAAACACCATAATACCAATGTCTTTTGTTAAGATAAAATCACCGACTGTAAAAATTGTTTCTGGAATGGCTGGTACTATAAGTTTTCTTGCGAGATATACCGCAATAAAAGCAGGAATTGCAAAAACAAGGGCCGTTTTAAAGTCAACTAATCCTTTTTTTATATTTTGAATGGTTCCAAAAACCGAAGACACTCCAACAACAAAAAGTGAATATGCTGTTGCCGTAATTGGATTTACAGACATTAAGTATACCAAAATAGGAACCGTAAGTATAGAACCCCCTCCGCCAATTAAGCCTAAAACCAGACCTATTAAAAGTGCACCAAAGTATCCGAAAACCTGTGAGATATCCATGTACACAAATCTAATTATAAATTATAACTCGTGAAACGTAAATATCACATTTCCTTAGAAATTCTATTTGGTAGTTTCTCTTAAGATTAAATTGGTTTTAATCGTTTTTGTGATTTTAGCAGTACTACCTTTATCCTTTAAGCGGTTTATAAGTAATTCTACAGAGGCCCTACCAATATCTACAGTGTGTTGAGAAACAGTTGATAATTTAGGGTCAGTAAACTGAAGCACATTTTCATCTGAAAAACCAATAATAGAAAGATCATTAGGAATGTTATAATTGAGTTTTAACGCTTTTTGAAGCGCAACAACACCAGAGGTATTGTCGATTGAAATAATGCCATCAACCGATTGGTGTTTTTCAAAGAGTTGCTGTACGCCATCTTCTACAGAATTGTCTTTTTCGATTGTAATAACAATAGGTTCATTTTCATAATTTGAAGCCTCTTCTAAAGCAGCCAAATATCCATTTACACGCAGCTTTCCTACACTTAGTTCATCTATATTACTAATGAGTACAATATGAGTTCTTCCTTCAGAAAGCAAATGTTTAGTGGTTTCATAGGCCGCACCGAAATCATCGATAATCACCTTATCACTATGTATATCATCTGACACTCTATCAAACAATACTACTGGAATATTTTGTTGTAATATGTCATTAATATGACTCACATTATTTGCAACCTGCGTTTCTTCAGCTAAAGACAAAATAAAGCCGTCTACACTACCATTTGATAATAGTTGAAGGCTATTAATTTCTTTAGATTGTAACTCATTAGACACACAGGTTATAATATTATAACCGTGCTTACTAGCCTCCATTTCAATAGCATATAAAGCCTTAGCAAAAAAATGATTTAGAATATTTGGAATAATAACACCTATTGTATTGGTCTTACTATTTTTAAGGCTCAACGCTAGCTTATTTGGTTTATAGTTTAAAAATGCTGCCAAATCCTTGACACGTTCAATGGTCTCTGGGCTAATTTCATCACTATCATGTAAGGCCTTAGATACTGTAGATACAGACACATTTAATTGTTCGGCTAATTGTTTTAGTGTTACCATAAGTGCAAAAGATAAAAGGATGTATTTTAATGTAAAAGTAAATGCTTTCGTTAGGATTAGAAAGTTATATCAAAAGTTTTACTCATTGAACGGTTTTGATACTAACAAAAAAAAGCCACATTGCATATAGCAAATGTGGCTTTTAACATATTAGTTAGTTATGCATTATTTTTTTATCAATTTGATTGTTTTGCTTCCTGTTGCCGAAGAAACTTTTGCAAAGTATAACCCAGTTCTTAAACTAGATGCATCAATCGCTACTTCATTTGCATTTGGTGTTACATTAACCACCTGCTTTCCTAAAACATCATATACTTGAACAGATTCTATAGTTTGAGTTCCAATAACTGTCCAATTATTTGTTGTTGGATTAGGGAATACAGAAAACTCGTTTCTCGTAACGTCATCAACTCCTAACGTATTTGTTGTACTAAAGAAAATGTTGTCAATAAAAACTGTTCCATTTCCAGTAATCAATGTTTGCTTGATATCTGTTCCATCCCATGTACCACTTACTAATGGTGGATAATTCGCAAAATGAGATAATGGAATAAATACACTAACCCATTCTCCTGTTAACAAAGGAGCATCCACACCAAACCTAAAAAATGGTTCTTCCGGATTTCCACAACAAATAGTAGCGCTCAATGAATCATCTACTAAAGAAAAATTAAACGCTGTCGCCGTTGTAGCATAATAATTTAAATGCACATAGCTATATGTTCCTGTGGCGTCAAAGTTTTCACCTAATCCACTTCCAAAGAAATCTAAATTATCTACTCTAAGAACTGTATCACCACCAAGATCAGGTTGCGAAATTTGAGCACCACCTGCAAAGTCAACTAAATTAAATCCTGCAAAATCTGATGAGTTCATATTTCCGCTTAATTCACTATAGATATAAAAATCAGTTCCTGTAGATCCATTATTCACAGGTCCAGATGTTGGATCTGCTGCAGGACATGCAGGGCAAGAAGCGCCGCCACAATCAACTCCTGTTTCATCTTGATTTTGAATACCATCATCGCAAGTCTCTGGACACGTTGGGCACGAAGCTCCACCACAGTCAACTCCTGTTTCATCTCCATTTTGAATACCATCATCACATGTTGGGTCAGGTGCTCCTACTTGTATAATGTCATCAAAGTAGTATACACCGCCTACTGCTATAGTTGGGCAGCTTCCACCTTCACAAGAGATATCGTAGTCTGGTTGAATTACGATCACACTGTATTGTTCTGATCCATTAACTTGGCTCGTAAAATCAAACGTTAACTCAGTCCAAGTATCTGCAGTCGTTACCGTTTGGATCACATTATAAGATACCTCTCCTGGTCTTTGCACTTCAAATCTAATAGGCAAATTAGCCTTTGAAGATCTTACTTTTAATGTAAATGACGTACCGTTGGCCATATCGGCTAAAATTGGTCCATCAGGAGCTCCATAACCAAATCCTCCAAACCATTCTGCTCCCATTGGCTTATTCACCTCTAATGCACGCATTGACGTGTTCGGAGCTGTCATATCAGGATTAACAACATTACCAAAACCTAGACCACCAAACTCAAATGTTGCAGTCGTAGTTGTATCTTCATAATCAAGTGGCAATGCTTGGCTAAAAACCATAGCCGTTGCCAATAAAAAAGTAATTAGTGTAATTTTTTTCATAGTTATATGTATTAGATTAGTAATTATTTAAATTAGACATTAATATATTTTCATTTCTATAAATTTAAGCACTCTATTTTGAGATTATCGCAAAACGCACCGCTACAAAAAACATACAGAATCAAATAATTTTATTTCTGTTTAACTATTTCGACAAAACCAATAAACAAAGGCAATTCAAGCGTTTTTAATTATTAACATAACCAATCTTTAACACAATTTTAATTGATGTGTTGTGGTAATGTTGTGCTAATCTTTACAGTTGTATTGTTCATTATTTGTTATGTTGTAGCATACAAATCTCGGTATGCGTTAAATTGACCTAAATTCAATCTTAAAACTTGAGTTTTTCATGCTTATCCCAGAGTCCCCAATATGCACCAACATCACCTTCATCTCCTGTTTTCCAAGACTCATCAAATGACGAAAAATAGAACACATCTATATTAGCTTTGGTAGCCCAAACTTGCGTATTAATAAAGTACTTCATTGCATTTTCCTCAGAGGAAAATGCACCTTTTAAACTACCTCCTTGACTTGGCCAACCTGTCTCTGTAATGATTACTTTTTTTCCACGTCCTGCATCTGACGCCTGACCAAACATTTGCTGCATATGGTGTAAAGCGCCATCGATATGGCACCCTTCCCAATATGGATAACAATTACTTAAAATGACATCACTAATTTCTACAAGCTCTGGATGCACTGAAAATTCATAATACGCATCGACATAGCCAATTGGAATACCAGGTAGAGCTTCTTTTACTCTTCGGATATATCCTAATAATTCATCTAAAGTCAAATCGTTTCTGTAAAGTACTTCGTTACCCACTGCGGCGATATCAACCACTCCTTCTTTAGCCAGCTGAATGAGTCCTTCTATTTCCTTTTCATTTTCATCTTTATCATCGCCAAGCCAAGCACCAACCAAAGTTTTCATTCCGTGTTTGTGCGCCATACGTGGTATATGTTCATTTCCTTCAATACAAGAAAATGAACGTATCCATTTCGAATATGGTTTTAAAATTTTAACACGTCGTTCTACCTGTGCTTCGGTAATAACATCGCCTGGTTCCTGACCATCCTCATACATACTAAAACATATGCCGTGCATTCCTTTTTTGAGCGTTGCTCTCCAAAGCGTTTTTAATTCTTCAATCGAATATGAACCGAAATCAATCCCAGAATGTTCTGTAAAACTGATGCCGTTGTAAGCGTGATATTCTTCGTCTCTATATGACATTTAAAATCTTTAATTTATAGTTATAATTCTCCTCTTCGTTCAATGAGTTCTTTCTTTATTTCTCTAGCTCTATCTTCATTTAAGTTGTATTTCCACATAATCCAAATAGCAATAGCTGCTGTTATGGCTGGTATTACAATGTCGGCTATCCGCAACCGTGTCATGGTTTCAGCAGTTTGAGACACAGCTCCTTCGTCAAACCCCACTAAGGTTAATATGGCACCTCCAAGCACCAAAGCTATGGCTTGTCCTAGTTTCACCATCCACCAATATATTGCTCCAAAAGTTCCTTCTTTTCTAGGCATCCCATTCTCTAATTCATCTAAATCACAAACATCCGCTGTCATACTCATCATTAATGTGAACAGCCCTCCTAAACCAAAAGCCATAAGTGGAATAGGCAAGAACATTAACCATGGTCCTCCTTGACTTGTATCCATGCTAAACCAGGACATTCCTATACTATCTAAAAAAGGATTAATTGTTTCGAATATGGAAGCCACAAAACTATTTAAACTCTGACCGTAGCTCGATTGGTTGAATTCGGCATTTAAGGAATTATCAAATCCCCACCATTTTAGAATATATCCAGCAATAGAAATAACAGTTGAAATAATAAAGGCTTTTCGTTTTCCCCATTTATTTGCTATTCTAGAAATAATAGGAATAACCATAAAGGCTGTTACTACTGCTGTTAAAGAAGCAAACCACGCAGGCCAAGTACCAGCTTGACCGTAATCACCATTATAAATATAAAAGACAATTATAAAAAAGCTAAATGAAGCTACCATTTGAAATCCATTAAACACCAAAAAGGTAGCGCCACACAATTTCATAAAAGGTTTGTTCTTTGATACTGTTTTTATACCATCAAATAATTCCTTAAAATTTGATGATAATGTTTTAAAACTAATTTTCTTTCTATTTTCCATTTTACCAGGATCCATACCTTTGCAAAATAGAGCAGGTAAAACCCCAAGAATAGCACATCCTAGCCCAACCAATAGTGATAATTGTCTTACGCCATTAGCCTGTAATTTTTCATCTGTTATCTTCTGCAATTCATCACCTGTAAGTCCCATTTCACCAATCGCCCTTAAAGTCTCTTCACTAAGCGGGAATACAGTAGGGTCTGCAATGACAACCCAAAACCATGGCACTAACATCCATGCTATTTGACCAATTGTATTAGCAAATGCCATTAATCGTGTTCGCTCATTATAATCGGAAGTCATTTCATATCCTAAACCAACCAATGGTGTCGCGAACATGGTATTTCCAATAAGGAAGAATAGAGACATTAGTAGGAAATACCAGAAGTTAAACATGACTGAATTGTTTTCACTCAACTGAAATAAAAGTGCAAACAATATTCCACTCAATACTGCGCCAACTAAAATATACGGTCGGCGTCTCCCCCATTTTGACTTAGTATTATCGGAAATAAAACCCATCAAAGGATCTGTTAAAGCATCAAATATTCTAGGTAATCCTCCTAATAAACCAGCTAAAAATGGATCCATACCAAATGCCGTAACCAAGAAAAACATAAAGACGGCTAAGGCTCCTGGCAGTAGATTTAACACCAAATGTCCTGAACCGAAGGCTGTTTTTTGTACAAACGGAACTTTATCTTTTGCAGCTGTTTTAATTTTTGACATAGTGATTTAGTTTAGTTAGTTATTAGTGATTTATACTTTTGGCACAACAATCGTTTGAATGGCCTGTGCGCTAATTTTAATATCTACATTGCTATTGTTTAAATTCAAAGTGAAATTCTTTGCTGTTTTTCCCTCATTAAAAAGAACTACAGCTATAGAATCGTCAGGGTTTTTTACCGCAGTTACCATTAAATCTTTGTCTGGATTTTCAACATCAATTACCACCGCTCCAGGTCTCATATATTTACTAAAATGAGCCATGGTGTAGTAAATAGGTGTGAAATAGACTTCATCGGCTTCTGGATCAACAATAATTGGAGCCACACACCAATTTTTAAACCAGTTAGGTCCTCCTTGTCTGTCCAAAACCATGTTCCAGTCTACCCAGCCATCAACCCAGTTGTTCAAACATCCAATAATATCTCTCGCATAGCGGTTAACAGGCGCATATTTCGGATGCAAATATTTTTGGTCTTCGGCTGCCCAATCCCAGCCCCAATCTGTAGCTTCTTTTTTCCAGTACCATGCATCATCTTTCCATTTCGGTACTTCAGAGTCTACACAACCTTCAGTCTCAATCAGATATTTGTTAGGAGCCTTATTATGCGCATATTGTAGCGCTTCTGGGAAATAATCATAGGTACTCTCATACCAATGAATAGCAGTTCCGTCATAATATTTTGAAGACGCTTCTGTGGCATACATGACATCTACCCATTCTTTAAGCCCTGCTCTATTTTGATCATAGCCTAGAATGATTTTATCACCTTTGCCATCGCTTTCCAATTTTGGTCCTAAATGATGTTGAACAAATTCGGTCATTTCTTCTGGTGTAAAGTGCATACTCTCCCAGTTATTTCCATTTCCGTGAGGTTCATTTTCTACGGTGAATCCCCAAATATCAATACCTTCTGCTTTATAAGCATCTAAATATTTTGAAAAGAACAATGCCCAAGTATCATAATATTTTGGGAGCAATTTCCCACCTACCCATTCGTTATTATCTTTCATCCAAGGTGGTGCTGTCCATGGAGATGCAAAAATATCAAAGCCATCTTCAGAGACTTTCATCGCATCTTTTATCATTGGAATTAAGTCATCCATATCATCTTTTATGGTGAAATGGTCTAAAGTCATATCATTTTCAACAGGCGCATAAGAGTACTGGCTTAGTGAGAAGTCACAAGAATTCATATGAGTACGTGTTAATGAATAATTAGCTCCTTCTCTGCTGAAATAGGCTTTTAATATTTTAGTTCGGTTAGCTTCACTGAGTTGATTTAATAAATAGGCTGAAGATTCAGTGAATGCTCCTCCAAACCCAGTTATAGTTTGAAATTTTTTATCTGGATTTAGCTTTAAAACCGTTAATGAATCTGAAATTGGAAATTCATCAATTTTTGTAAGCTGATTTCCATCTGCGGATGTCTCATAAACTTCTACTTCAAGTAATGTCTGTCCTGTTTCTTTTTTTTCATTACAACTTATCATAAGTACTATTAAAAGGGAATAAAAAATGTAGTTTACTGTTTTCATACTCGACTGTTTTCTTGATCCTGTCTATCGATTGGCCATTATTTCATTTAAAGCTGGTGGTACTAATACATCTTTCATTAGTGCTGCTTTGTCTCCATTATATGTTTTAGATATGGGATTACCATTTCTTGTTAATCCGTCAAAAACATTTGTATCTACTAAATCCCATATTGGGTATTTAGCTTTTCCGTCAATTGTAAATAATCCGAAATGATTTTCAGAACCATTTGGATGCTGTGCATCTTTCCATTGCTCATTAAAGGCTTCAAAATAGAAACATGAGATTCCGGCAGAATTGGTCCATTCTCGCATAAGTTTATAATACAATCCCTGCTTATATTCATCTGTCGCCTTAGAACCATTTGGTCCATAAAATCCTTTAGATACAGTTGCCCAGCCTGTTTCACCAATATGGATTGGTTTATTAACACCAATGCTTTTCATATAATTGGTTACACTATCATATTGGCGTTTTGAAAATTGGATAGCGCGCTTTATGGCAGCATCAATTTTATCTATATCAGACAAATCATTTTCAGCTTCGGGCACACCCCAAAATTCTGGATTATAATGTGAGTTATGATATGGGTAGCTGTGCATTGAAATGTAATCAACTGCTTTAATTAGCTTTTCTAGATCTTCAACATGGTATTGCTCTTCGCCTCCACCCCATGACGCAAAATCATCCGAACTAGTTATCCATATATCTTTTGGTAGTTTTCCGTTTTCTTTTAGTTCTTGCAGATATGTAACCCATTTTAAAATAACGCTAGGTTGGACGTAATAACTTTCTGCCCATTTAACCATTGCTTCATTACCAACAGCTAAAACTTTAACGACATCTGGATATTGATTGGCCAGTGCCACCACTCTTTCAATTTCCGCAGTATTGTTAGGACTCTCAACATCATGATCTATAGGTTGATCTGTCCATGCATTTAGACAATCGATCCACGCACCAAGCATCACATACATCTCAAAATTATCATCATCTTCTTTAAGTTCTGTAATTGCTTTTAAAATATTAGAAGCGTGAGGCAATTGCACATTATATGTGCGCAATACTTTAACACCCATTGCCGACAATAATTTCATATCATCCTTAAGCTCCTCTAGTGTTGGTTGGCTATCTCTTGATTTTTTACGATAACCTCCATAAGATATTGCCAGATAATTAGGATTCCCTAAGATATCTTTAGCAGTCACTTGTTTTGCTGTTTGCATGTGTTTTTTTGATTTTGGGTTTTGATTACAGGCACACATGATTATTGAAACAATAGCAATACATATTATGTTTGTTTTCAATTTCATGCCTATTGGTTTTACTTTAAAACAGATTTATTAATACTCACAACAACTTTCTCAACCAAACCTGATCGTTCAAAAATTTCTTTACTAATAATAGTATCAAGGGCTAAACTATTGAGTGTTTTTAGTGAACTTTGGGTTGTTTCAATTTCTATCCAATCTTCATAACCCATTTTGTAAATTATAGGAACTTGGCAGTAAGTAAATGCCATAGAATGAGCCTCCAGCTCTATTTCCTTCCATTTCATATTTACATCGACATACTTAAACGTTTTAGGTTCGGTTAAGAATTCTTCTTCTCTCAACAAACAAGGGTTAAAAAATAATCTGCCTTGTGTCACAAATATTCCTAACTCCCCAAAACGACTTAAAATATCTTCTTTTACTTGGCCTGTCATTCCGGGCTGCTGAGCTCCTTTTCCTCCAGGCGTATGAGAATAGGGATCTGTTGGAAACGCCCCATACAACGACGGAGATTTATGTACCCCAATTCCTTCGTTAATCTCATAAAAGTGCTCCAATAAATGTCCTATTACTATGTCGTTCTCCTTTTCGGTAACTGCTTTAATACAACATTCTTGGACCGCTAATAATAACTTAGAAACCATATGCCAATAAATGGACCCTAAACCTTCATATCCATAAAATGTTCCAGACCTTCCCGTAAATGCCTTATGGTTAAACACGTCTTCAAAGGCCTGCAATACTTTTGGCGTATCGGATGCCAATAATGATTTATACTTTGTTTCAGAAAGTGCTTCTAATGCTGCAGAAACATCATTCGCATTTTTAAAGTTTCCGTTGAAATGGTATTCCCCATTTACATCACGTTCTATAATTTGAGTATTGCCATCATTCAATAAGTCCTGAAGTAATTTTGATGAAAAAATGGCGTCTTCTGAAATTGTATTCTTATCTAAGAACCCTTTTAGTTCTTTATTAGGATACAGCATGTAGCTGTATTGATCTTCCCTAAAAAGTTTACTTTGCTTTAAAGCATTTAGAACGTTCAGAGCTTCTGTTGCATTTAAATAGCCCGAACTTAAAACGGCTACTTGTCCTTCTAGCATTTCGCTTAAATAAGAAATAGAAATCGAATTATCTGTATTTACAGTCATTAAGTTGTACGCATGATATAAATCATCTGCCCGCTTATTTGCCTTAATAGAATGTTCTAAATAGGATTTGCTAATTGCTATAAAATCTTTCAGTCTATCTAGTGAAAGTGTTCTTTTTCTTCCTGAAAATGCATGATTATAAATATGCGTTCTAAAATCACTTCCTGCTTCTCCTAATTGATCTAAGATTGATTTTTTATCGATATCAGAAATGCTCGCAGATAATAAGGATTTATGATTTTCAAATGTATCCAAAACCTTATTAAGAAAGTCAAATAATTCGACAGAGATTTCGGTTTCATTAACATTTGTGGTGTCAAGTAATTCTTCGAAAAAGTTAAAAAATCTGCGCAGATAATATAGCGTAACCATAGACACGCCATTACCTACCAAAGCATTATTTGCGTCATTCCATTCTGGGCGTTGTGTATTCATCCATATACCACCCTCTGGGATGAAGTTAGATAACTTTGCTAAAGATGTCGCCAAGATTTTTTCAATAAAATTGGCCTTAACAATAAACCTGTTTTCATCTCTCAACAAAGCTCCATCAGCTCCTAATTGTGAGCGTTCTTCTTGGATTTTACGATCTAAGTCTTCATCAAAAATGATAGTGTCTTTTGGATCTTTTAATAAGGCTTTATAAGGCTTTATTTTATAAGGAACATTCGCATAAACGAAAAGGTCTTTCGTAAAAAAACGCTCTAATCTACCAGGCTTGTGATTATTAATGAATTCTAAAAATTTAAGTAAATAAATGATTTGGTGATCACCCCAATACCCAATATAAGACCAAGGATCATCTGGTTCAATTGTTTCCCAATCAAAGCCCCCTTTTGTTACTCTATAGGGATTGTAACCATCAAAAGTTGTAGCATTCAAAAACTTATGAATCATGCTCTCAATAAATTCTGGATAAGAATGTGCTAAGGCCTCCCAGTTTTGAAAAATATCACGCCAATTCCCTTCATAATCTAATATTTTAGATCCATCAACTTCACTTCTTGTATTAATTGAAAATTTATTCCAAGGGCGACTCGGATCTCCATGTCGGCGACTAAACTTTAATGGCATGTATTCCAGACAAAGACGTCTGAAGTTTTTGTCGTCACTAGCGTATGCAATTTTTTGGATTTCTGACAAAGAAAATACATCTGGAAGATTTTCTAAAGTCTTTTCTGACGTGCGCGCAACTTTCTTGTTTGCATTGAATAAGTAATTACTAAAATCCCATTTTTCAATTTGATATCCATTGTCAAAAATTCCACCACGCATAATATTGAACAACGTATTGGCAAAATGACGCGTATCCCTTAAACTATCTGCTGAAACTTGAATAGCATCTGAAGCCGCATTTAGTTCAACCAAACGTTTCGTACCTGCATCGATATTGGCATTAATTTGATCAATTAGAGCATCATTATCTCTAATTTGTTTTGACAATAAAGCTATGTCAGAATGGTTTTGATTAACGTTAGCAACAATCATCCATTCTTTATAATCGTTTGCCGACAGTTCAATTTCTGAAGACACTAAATAGGCTCCCTTTTCGGCTTTAATATCGACTTCCTGTACAATGTCTTCGCCTGATCTGAAATTGTTAAGCTGTAGAGCAGATAACAAGTGTTTAGGGTTATCTAATCCTAACGACCAAACAACATTGGCTCTTAAGGCTTCGCTAGCCTCGGCCTTATCAACAAGAATTGCGCTTAGAGCGTAAATTCCAAGGCCAGTGGCTTCCTCCAGTTCATTTCGCTTGTATGCATCCACAAGGTTGCTCGATTGGTTTTGGATATCACTACCAATGCTGGCTGGCATAATATTTTGAATACCATCTAAGAGTGTTACTTGAACAGTATCTGCTCCTACATTAATGAGTTTAGATTTTTTTATAAAACCGAACATATTACTAGAACTCCATTGGTATCTAAAAATGAGTTCTAGATCATGATTAATCTCTTCAAAAATGATTTTGTTCCCAAACCTGTTTTTATACAAATTTTGAGTTGTAGAATACCTACCCAAAGACCTTATGGCTAAAGGTTCCCACATGAATTCTTGGTTATTCTTAACAACTTTAAAAATCGACTTATTACCAGTAATATCTGCCGACTCTGTAATCTTATCATCTGTATAATATGGAAAGAGTGCATATTCAGAGTTTTTACGTCCCGCCGTTAGTCCTCCATTACTTGATATAAACATCCAGTGATTGGAATCACTCACGATACTCATAAAAAATGGACGAATTTCATCACTATTTGATATCTTATAATAAGACTCATTATCTATGACCAAATCAGTTAACCTGATTCGTTTTTCTTCAGAAATAGTATTATTTCTCATTAAAGTTGTGTCGTTTATCATTATCTATATGCTTAATAAAAGTGCATGTCTTTTTTCTTAAAGCTGAGTATCCATGATATGAATACATTCAACCTTTACTATAAATCGTTTGATAGTTAAAATTTCAAAAATTACTATTGGTATACCCTTATGTAATCTACCAACATGGATTGTGGGAAAACAGAATTTTCGTTTGGAGGACCTGGATAATTACCTCCAACCGCAACATTCATAATAATATAAAATGGCTTGTTAAACACCCATTCTCCAGTAACATCCTCTGGTGTAATTTGATTGTACAATACGTCATCTACGTAGTAGTTGATATAATTTGGACCCCATTCGATACCGAAAATGTGAAACCCTGTATCAAAGCGATCGTTTTCCAATTCGAATGATTTTGTAATTGCTTCGCCAGCAGAATATCCTGGGCCATGAACACTACCATTAATTAATGTAGGTTCTTGACCTCTGTTTTCCATAATATCAATTTCTCCTGTTAATGGCCAAACTACTTCATCAGAATCCGATCCCAACATCCAGAACGCTGGCCAAAGCCCCTGACTCCATGGTAATTGGATTCTTGCTTCGAAACGCCCGTATTGTTGTTCGAATTTATCTTTTGTTTGTATTCTAGCTGACGTATAACCAGACCCTTCAAAAGATTCTTGTCTAGCCGTTATTCTCAGCATTCCGTTTTCAATGACTACATTCTCGGGACGATCTGTATAGTATTGCAATTCGTTATTACCCCAACCTGGCAATCCGATATCTGAGCCATCTCCTATGTCATAAGTCCAAATTGTTGGATCAGGAGCTCCGTTGACATCAAACTCTTGAGACAATGTTAAATTATTCAAGGTCGTTACTGTTTGAGTCTCATCTGTGTTACAATTTGTAAAAACAAACACTATTAGTAATAAACAAGTTATAAGAGAGACATTTTTCATTTTAAAATATTTTTTATCTGTTCTAATTAGCATAACCTTTAACTTTAGTTAATTATTTGTATATCATCATAATAGTAAGTGCTTCCATCTCCTGGCACGCCAGGAATAAATTCAAAGAAAACAACAACTCTAACATAATCTGGAGCAGTATTCATTCCTGAAAAATCCCACTCTAATTCTTCCCATTCATTACTTGTTGTTGTATTCGCATCTAATTCGATACCAACAGAATTATCAGCATTTTCTAGCCTTACTCTAATTGGTATACCTAGTTTAGGTGACCAAACTTTCATTCGTAATTTTTGAGATGTTGAAAAATCAATTGGTGCATCGAGATTGACAAAAGTTCCTGCAAAGAAATCGGCTCCAACCGTTTTTGTAGTTCGCATAACATTAGCCGTAGGATTAATTCCAGTTGGATCTGGATTGGCTTCAATTGCAGGATCAGAACCTGCAAAACCTAAAAAGTCATATGTTAATGTTGTAGACTCCCAACCTATTGGCAATTCTACTTGAGTTGCACCAGAATCATCTACATTGGGCGAAGGATCTATAACCTCTTTGTAATAATAAATATTATCAACATAGATATTTGAAACTGTTGCATCTGAAACGAAGAACAAAAGACCTAATTGATCCCTAACACTTAAACCTGTAAAGTCACCTAATGCAATATCAAAACTCGCCCACCCATTTGACACGAGTTGTGAACTATTTAATGTCACCGATCCAGATATTTCATCTGGAGTTTGAACACCATTGAGTATTTCTAATCTTATAAAATCCCCTGCATCTATTGCTTCTTGTACATTAATATCAACATGGAGGTGTGTCATTTGCGTTGCATCTATTGGAGATACGTTTAAAAATGTACCGACACCTACGAAATTTAAATCTGTATAATTAATAACTTCCTCACCACCAATATTTAATGGAGGTGCACCTCCTAGTGTCGTTTGAAATGGCGCAAAAAAGCCGTTATAATAATCTACTGGTATATTCGTGTAAGCATCACTAAACAAAGATATCACGTTTTCAGGATCTCTATCTGGAATTGGCGCTTGAGTAAACTCTCCTAAGGATTCTAATGTTAAGGATCCTGCAGCATCAATACCACCAAGCGTGGCAGTAATTACGGTAGTTCCCATTCCAACAACATTTACAACGCCTAGTTCATTTACAGTTGCTACACTAGGATTTGAAGATGTAAAATTAAAATATCCAGGTGCCGCTTTTACGATTTCATCAATACCTGTTCCTAAATTAAATGTTTGTCTTAAACCAGTTAGCGGACGTTGAGAACCTATAAAGGTAGTTTCGTTTAAATCATTTCCTTCAAGAATAGCAGGTCTTGGCTGTGCAATAGTACCCAACTTTTCAAATTTTACATCATCTAGCCAAAACGAGAATCCTGTACCACCCTCAGGTCCTTCGGCATACCATAGTAATCCTCTTTCTTCAGTTAATTTTGAAGGGTCTGGAATAGGTATAATATATTTTTTCCAGTTTGTCGTAAGTTGAAGCGATCCTGTAATTTCAGCTTGAAACTTATTCTCACCAAAATCTTGTCCGAATCCAATATCATTTATCGTTCTAGCTTCAGAACCTTTTGCATAAAATGTTAAGGCATCAAATTCTGATAAGTCACGTCCAGAAGATGTGCGGAAAATAGCACCAGCATAACCACCATCAGGATTACCTTCATTAGGTACATCAAATCGCATTGAAGCATCGCTACCACCGAAAGTGGTTTCGGTATCAACAGAAAACGCTTCGAAAAACGAATCTCCAAAAGGAAAGTAATCTAACCCTGCACTAAACCCATCAATAAAAACATCTCCGTTTTGTGGAAATCCAGCTTCTATTGCATCATCAGAAATATCTCTATCACAGCCTACTATAGCCATCGAAATACACGCTAGCAATAGTAAAACCTTTGAATTAATAAACTTTATATTTTTCATTTTTCTAATTTTTATTTTCCTATATTAATATGTACATATGTTCTAATTTCCCATTCAGAACCATCTGGGAATCCAACTGGGCTAACAGGAGGTACTCCAAATTCTGGTGCTTGGTTTGGTAAATATCTTGGAGAGAATTGATCTAAAGATCTCCATGTACCTCTAATACCAACTGTGGTACTAGGAAGAATAAACCAATCTGGTTTACCTAAAGATGTAGACACATCTAACATTAACTGTAGCGGAAATGTTAAGTTAAAATCTCTGTGGTAATCAAATGGTCCCCAATCATTAATTTTAACGTGAGTCTCGAATTTCATTTTCTTATATATCATTCTGATATCTCCCCCGAAACGATCAATTGTTCTCTGACTGTCACCATTAGCTTGCCCATTTCCATAATAAAAATTACCAATGATCCCTAGATCAGGTCCAAGTTTTGACACCATTCTTGAGTGCAACTCCCATAAATCTTCTGCTGGTACAGATGTTGGAAAAGCAAAAAATGTACGATTAGCTAAGAAACCTATATGAGCATCTTGTGTTGTTGGAAGATGGCGAAATACAAAGCCTAAATTCATAGCAAATTTCGCATCTTCAGCTCGGTCGTTATTCCATTCATAGAACCATGTTCCTGGTTCAGGGTCATAGGTGATTAAAATTTCACCTGCCGTTGTTTCACGATTACCTCCCCTTACAGCAAATGGATCATCTATAATATTTCTTAATCTACCAGGTGCTTCTACACCGTCTGGCATTGCATCAATCAAAGGCTTTTGCCACATAAAATTTGGCGCAATTTGAAAATCACCAACAGAGTACGTGAAACCTGTAAGGAAATTGGACATGTTACCACTACCAGAATCTTTTAGTTTCCATCCAGTAAATGTTAAAGTTTGGTCGGCTCCTCCATTGGCAACTAATCCCATTACAGAACCTTGTGCATACCAATTAAATCTGCCACCTGCATAGGCAATCTTCGCTTTTCCTCCCCAATTATCTCTTCCTTCAATTTTATCTTCTACAACTACACCACCTCTCATTGCTTGAAAAGAACTACCATTAAGCGGACTTCCACCCCAGAAACCGCCTAGAGTGACATCAACTTTACCAAATTCTCTTTCAACAACAAGTGTAGCACGCTCAGTTGGCCATGCTGGAATTACACCACTTCGCACCTGATTAGCATCTAAAATACGTCGACCGTTTTGATCAAATTCAATGTCGGTATCAAGATCTCTATGATAGATTCCTGTAATATCGTAATGTCCAACTTTTCGTTGGTATTTTAATAAAGTCGTTGGGTTAGCTCCCCACCATAATTGTGGTCCGAAGGCCGCTTTAAGGCCATCTATTACTCCCTTACCATCTATTTCGAGCCCTAATATTTCACCACCATAAATATCTAAGTTGGGCCCATAATTAGCCTCTGGATACAAGCCAAAGAAATCACCTTCATATCCCCAGTGATAATGACCCGTACGATAGAATCCTCTTAAATCGAAGTCTTTAGCATTCCATTCGAATTCCGCTTGGTAAACTCTTAATCTATTAAAATCTGCAATTTCTACATCTGTATTATTTCCGCCATCGACGCCAGTAACTGTAATTGGTCGTCCTGCGTTTTCATAGAATATTTCATCAATAGGATTTTCTGCTACGTTTCCTAATATATTAAGATTAACCTTTGCCCTCATATTTGGAGCAGGATTCCCTTCAACACCAATAAAGTAAGATTGCATATGGTCAAACCCTAATTGGTTAGGAAATGCATTCACATTTGGATCTTCATTATCTGGTGTTGTAATCAAAGAACCACCAGTGCTAAATGTTGTAAACTTTGCTTGTAAATTGCTAATCCTTATTTTCTGATCTCCTCCTCCTTCAAGTGCAGCTTTATCACCTCTAGCTCTCAAAACAGCATCCATTAATTGAATATTATCAAAATATGTGCGTACAGCCTCAGCTGTCATCCCCTCGGCATATGGGTTTAGCTGATGCGCCTCTTTCAAGGCATAATATGCGGCTCTTGGATATAATTCATAAAGCCCTCTTGGATCCGTTGGTCCTTTTGCACAAATTCCGAACCATTCTTCATTCATATTGTTATCACCTTCGGCAATTTGATCTCTGGAGTATCCTCCATTTGCCCAAGATGCATTATTATCATGTACATCCGCATTTTTTCTGTCGTCAAAACCAAATTTCCACCAACCATCACTAAATTGAAAAGTAAAACCTCCAATTGAATTTCCAGTTTCACCTAATCCGGCGGCATTTTCGTAAATCTCTTTCCAATTTCCTACCATATAATAGGCTTGAGAGTATTGATCCTCTTTATTATCTTTAGCACTAAATGCGTCTGCACCAAATTCTGTAAACATTACAGGAATGTTTAATTCATCTTTTACGGTTTGAAACATATCTCGGAAAGAAACACCTCTATAGGTATTTGTACCATAGATGTCAATATCTGGACATTCCTCAGCAATGATATCAATAAACAAGACATCACCGTTACAAATGGCTACAGGGTGATTACCATCAATAGACTTCATAGCTTTGGTGACTTCATTCATTAATCTATACATTGGCCTTCCTCGATTTTCTCCCACTGCTCTTTTTTGTTCATCTCCTTCAGGAAAATCTTCTGTCTCGGCACCAGCCCAGAATAAACCGTAGTTATTCTCGTTACCTAATAAATACATTAATAAACCAGGGGTATCTTTATACTCCTCTACAAGACTTGTTAATTCATTCATTAAAAGTGTTTGTGTTGCTTCGTCATCATATATTGTTACAGGAGTCCAAACACCATCTATAGTTAAGCCATATCGTCCAAAAGAATGGTTTAACATCGTATAAATACCATAATTTTCATAGATATACTGAATCCATTTGGCTGGCACACCAGTATATTGACGTATTACGTTAACACCCATATTTTTTAAGAGTGCCATTTCTCTATCAAGAGCAGATTTAATAATATCATCAGACTTTTTAAATAAGTTGGCATCTACGACATCATTACCAATAGGAATATAATCCCAATTCATACCATTGATCATAAAATCTTTCCCATCTACTTTTAATCTCATCCCATCACTGGCACTATCTACATAGACCTTATTGGACTGTGAAAAAGTTAAAAATGTGGCGAAGAAAAGAAAGATTACAAGAATGTTGTTCTTCATCATTTAGTTGTTTTTAAATTAGTAATTAAGAGTTGGAACCTCTAAGTTTAATTAATGACTTAGATTTAAGTTTAATAAAACTCCAAAATCTATTTTGAATACTTGATAGGTAAATTTACTCCTATACATTAAGAAAAAGCCAAAAATGACCTCAACAAAAAACATACATCGCAAAAAAAACGCTCTTTTTTTGAGAAATACTCAGTTTTTCGTTTGTTTAATGCTTATTACAGCTACCTTAAACAATTTAACTATAACGATGTAAATTGACAAGAAAGGAAATGTGTATAGGTAATGTATAGGCAAAAACAGCCCATGTATAGTGTCTAAATTTCCAAAATATAATTTGTTAAGCTAGATTCATGTGGTAAATCCATTTTTTTGCGAAGTCTATAGCGTTTCACTTCGACGCTACGAGAGGAAATATTTAACAATGGAGCAATCTCTTTTGAAGATAAATTTAGTCTAAGATAAGCGCAAAGTCTAAGATCGTTTGGTGTTAAGGACGGATGTTTAGCCTTTACTTTTTTAAGAAAATCCTTATCTGCATTATTGAAAGCCTCTTCAAAGAACTTCCAATCGTCTGTATTGTTTAGGTTTTTATCAATAATTTTTATAACCGAGTTAAGACCTTCCGTTTTATTAACACCTTTGAGCTCTTCTTTAATGCTATTTAGGAATTCATTCTTTTTAATAAGGCTCATCGTCGAAATTGCAAGTTCTCTATTTTTATTATCAATATCTTGCTTTAACTGTTCGTTTCTTAGCGACATGAGCTGTTGTTCATTTTCTAATTCTTTAAGTTCTAATTCACGTTCTGCCTCTATAATTAGTTTATCTTTCTGTTTCTTGTAATTTCTTTTGTAAATATTATGAGTAATAATTGCGAAAGCTATCAGCGACAACGCATAAATAAGCACCAATAGATTTGACAAATACCATGGTTTTTTAATAGAGAACGAATATTCGGCAGTGTTTTCGGTTATTTGATTTCCAACGCGACCTCGAACATAAAACGTGTAATCTCCAAAAGGCAAATTCTTAAACAGCTCTGATGAGGACTTAGACCATGAGCTCCATTTATCATAATCTCCGTCTAGCTTGTATTGATATTCAGACTCTAAATATTTATCGAATTCCGCAATACTATAAGTGAATTCGAAATTGTTGCTTTTATTATGAAATTCCTTATTCGTTTTGGTTTCTATTGTTCGGCTTTCGGAGTCTAATGCATAATTAGATATTGAATTTATTTGGATATTATAAGATCTATTTCTCATTTTATTCAAATCCACAACAATGTACCCAAATGAAGAACCGATAAGGTATTTCTGATTATCTATAGGAATAATATTCTCATATCCAGTTATACTTTCTCTCAATTCGCTTGATAACGGTATCCTTGTAATTTGTGGTGTATCACTAAGCAACCCAGGCGATATAAAGTTTATGTTTCTTTTTGAAAAACTCCAAAGTTTACCTGGTGTATTCACCAATTTACCAGACACATACGTTTTAGGGTTATAAACTTCACTTAAAACAGTGTCTTTTTTAAACAGGTCTTCACTGCTATCAAAAGCATAAATACCGTCCTTGTATGCATATAGAATATCAGAATTGAATCTAAGCAAACTAGCGTGTAATCCCTTATTTACAGTGGTATCTTTTTTCACCTCCAACACTTCTTCATAGCCACTATTAACATCTAATTTATAGACACCTTTATACTCGTGACTCACAAGAATATGATTTCTATCTAGTAGCTCAAAAAATTTAGAAGATATATCGAATCCATCAATTTTATTTCTAAGTTGCCAATCGTCGTTAACTTTTTCTAAAATGCTCAAACCATTGTAACTTCCCTTTAATAAAAGGTTTTCATTATGAGGTATCTGTTTTATGCCCCAAGTACCTGCGACATCAAATATTTGCTTCATACCATCGTCGTTAATAATAAAAGTACCTAAATCATGACCACAAAAAAGAGTGTCATCATATACTTCTAAACTCCAAACTTGTCCTTTTGTTCCATCCACAAGTTCGAACTCTTCAAGAACATCAAGTAGTTTAACAAATAATCCTTGATTTGTTCCAAGGTATAATTTATTTCGGTAGACTTTTGCTGCATGCACAGCTCCCAATTGTCCTTTTTCGTCATTATATACACTAAACGGAGATGAGCTGTTAATACAATTAATGCCGTTATCTAAACCAAGCCAAATATTGTCGGTTTTATCTTCAAAAACGGAAAGAACTGTATTATTGGACAAGCCATTTTTTTGATTATAACTATAGACTATCCTACCTTCGTTGTTAAGTACAATAATACCATTAGAAATTGTTCCAATCGCAAAACTTCCGTCTTTTAATCTCATACTGCTATAGGTCGTGAGACTTGAAACAACTTCATTTGACGGAACATCCCATTTAGAAAGCACACCATCATCTAAAACAAAAAAACCTTTTTGATTTGTTTGAATGATAAAGTTCCCGTCAATACTGAATATGTTTATAATTCGGTTTGTTTTCAAAAAATCATCATCTGAAAACAATGTTTCTTTACCATTTTCAATTTTAAAAACACCTTGATTCAGTTTTTGATAATAAATGGTATTGTTAACTTCAACCATCTTAGTTAAAGTTGTTTCTGAATTAATAACATTGAACACTTTCGATTTTGTGTTGTAACTATAAAGCCTATTTAAAGACTGAAATACTATAAATTCATCCAAAGCAATAATATTCCATATCTGTTCATCTTCAATCATTGGTGACTTAAGGTCTTTAGACAAAGAGGTATATCCCAACTGGTTAAGACTATCGCGCTTCCAATAACCAAATTCCATATAACAACCAGTATATATTGTGTTTTCAACAGCTTTTACAGAACGTAATATTGTTTGATTGGGCGTCTTGTATAACTTCCATTTGGCACCATTGAATTCTAATAAACCAATGTTATTAGCGACATAGATATAATCATTTTCAGATTGGCTAATAGACCAGTTTTGAGTTTCGGCATTATAAACCTCTGGCAAATAAACCTGAATAGGTGGTATTTCTTGTGCATTAACAGATATTGTAGTTAATCCTAAGAATAAAAAAAAGATGCTCTTGTATATTGACATTTGGACCTAAATAGATGAATTGAGTACAATATACGATTTTGTATGGTTATATAGACAAGGAATATAGTACCTATACAAAAGACGTCAACTGCCCATACATTTAAACATAAATATCAACAAACAAGAGGGTCAAATCAATTCGCTCGCTGATCCTTATCATATTTCATTAGTTCTAATCAAGGTTTAAATCAATATCTTGTAAAGAAGCGTCTCTAATTTATTTGTTTAAAACAGTTGTTATTTTCCGTTCAAATTCTTCAAATTGTTCATTCAATACCTTTATAGACTTCTCCTTATCCTTCTCATCCATAAATGAATAATCAATACTATTGTAGACATATTCCTTAATCGTTTCATAGGACGGTTTATAATTCGTAGCCAATAACATATATTCATTTGACAAGTTATTTCTAGACACGCCCGAATCGTCGGTTGAAATGACTAAAGGTACACCATAGTTTGAATAAATTAAATAGGGATGTTCTCTACCTTCAACACCAAGGATGAACTTGTTACTGGTTAAATTAATTTCGATTGCAGCTTGATTTTTAAGTTTAGATAATAATTTATATGATTCATTTTCATAGGGTAGATCAACACCGTGTCCTATTCTTTGCGCACCTGCTATATCTAAAGCCTGATTAATATGAAATAATAAATTCTTTGGTCTTACCATTCCGATTGTAAGTTCACCTGCATGTAAAGCTCTATTGACATCTGGATATTGCCTTTTAAGGTAATTATACATTTGCATATGCAGTGTATAGTTTTTTAGAGCAACATAGTTGTTTTCAGGAGCTACAATATTAACACCTACTAGTAAAGGTGTTTTAGTATTGGCAATATATGCTGAAAGAAGATCTGTATATACCTGTAATGGTTCTAGAACTCTAACGCCATAGCTTTGGAATCTCATGGTGAAATTATCAGTATCAATACCCTCATGATCCTTAACTATTTTATCTACAAATGTATCTATCTCATTTTCGAAAGCTGTATTGTTTAAGTAGACCTTATCTATTTCTTTTAGAATTTCATCTACATCTTCCTGTGTCTTTACTAGTTCTAATAACGTGTTGAAGTCGTTATCTTGAGGAAAATAATCACTGCTAGACACACCCACTGCACTTAACATGGTTTCAATGTAGGATACATTTTCATTAATAGCTCTTTCCTTTAAAATATTCAATCCTATATTCATGTATTCGTCAGAAACGGCTCCAAAATAACCAAACGTATTAAAGAATTGTAAATCTGGTGGCGGTTCAGAATGATCATGATTTGCAAAATCTAGATCTGACCAAAGTTCTAACAACTGCCTATATAGTGCTGTGTTTTTTATAACCTCATCTGCTGTTAATAGCGTACAACCTTGGGTTTCGGAGACATCCTTAATTATTTTTAACGAACAACTATCTATTCGCCAATTCTTATCTCCTACCCAATCTAAATAGGTTTCTGCATATATGGATCCTGTATAATGATGATGAATATCACCACCTTTAGGCATATTAGTAAAAAATTGATTTAACTCTGCGATGTCATTTGTTTCTACCAGTTTCTCATAGAAATCTGATGTTGTTTCAAAATCTAACTTATCATTTGTTTTTTTACAGCCTAATATGCACAGGCAAAAACTCATTATTACAATATTTTTCATAAGACTAGTCATTATCTTCTACATTTGCTTTTAACTGTTGCAATACATAATCATAAAAAGCATCTGAGTTTTTCAAATTAAAATAAACAGATTGTGCATTTCTATTTTCCATTTGATGTATCCAGCCCTGAGTGTCATTTCCCCATTCTTCTATTGTTAAAGATATCTCTTCTGGATCTGCGAAGATGTCATTTGCAGCAGTTCCTAGGAAACATGTGGCTAAAGTATTCCACATTTCATAAAATGGCTCATCTTTTACCAAACCATAAGCTTCACTAACAAATTGTGAAAGATTAAAATCCTTTGCCTGCGCGGCAAGTTCAGTTTTAAATGCATCTGTAATCTTTGCCTTATCTGTAATGTCCAGTGGAAACATATGAATCCCGCTAAACGTAGTAAACAATTCGTTAACCGCAAAAGGATCCCAAAAGGCATTCCATTCGGCTTTATCATTTGCTATTTCCCGAGGCACAGAAACCGTTTTATCATACAAATTTCCTTTCACAAAAATGGCACCTCCCATCCAAATAACTTTCTTAATTCCTTTAATAAGTTCTGGGCGTCTTTTTAACACTGTGGTAATTGCTGTAATCGGACCTGTAGCTAATACAATTACAGGTTCGCTCATTATCATGGCCTCCAATAACAATACTTCTATCATATCTTCTCCAGATTGATATGGCGGCGTTACATGACTCTTAAAAGGATATAAGGATTCTATAGTGCCCATTGTAATGCAATCTTTCCTATAAGACCAAGGAAAGGCGTTCCATCCTCTAGCCATACTTAAAGTTAGTGGAATATTCTTTTTCTCTAAACCTAGAAATTGATGTACTTTACTAGATGTATCCATAGCTGGAGTAGCAATACAATCGGCATTGGTTACAACAATACCTTTAATATCTATATTTGGCATTGAACTAAGCACTGCTGTGGACACAAAATCATCAATTGCGGCACTATGATTAAAAATTACTGGTGTTGGTTTTGAAGTTGTCATATTTTTATTTTTTTACTAAAGTTTATTTAAGAGTCATTTGATCTAATGCCACATGGCAAGCTGCTTGTATTTTAGGTATTGTTGCAGGTGCTGTCATTTCTACCCATCCTTCATGGCCGACTTCTTTATAAAATGCAAGTATGGCTTGTTTGATAGCAAAAAACACAGAGTTGGCAAGTACTAAAGGTGGTTCTCCTATACCCTTTGAAGATTTCACAGCTCTTGCTGCGAGTTTTGGATCTAATCTTTCTTGTGGAGTCAATCGATCATCAAATATCGAAATTCTAAAATCTGTAGGTATGGATTTTGTCCCTGGAGGTTTATAATCCCAGGTATTCACAGAAGTTATGGCTTCTTTTGGAATACCTTCAATTGGTGTCTCTTTTGGTCCTTGTTTAATCATTTCCTCGGTCGTTAAATACCCCAATCCTTGAACAAACGCACCTTCTAACTGACCTACATCAATTAAAGGGTTAAGACTTTTTCCTAAATCAAATAAGATATCTGTTCGTTTTGTTTCGAATTCTCCTGTTAGAATGTCTACTTCAACCTCACTTACAGCGGCAGAATATGTAAAGTAAAAGAAGGGTCTGCCTATTGGATCTGTGTTATCTACAACATCATGATGAGGGGCTCTATATCTAGCAGACTCACTTAAGTTTATTCGACTTGAATAGGCCCATTCTATAATCAATGGCCATACCTCAGACCAATGGTCTCTCCAGTTACGTACAATAGTCTTAACTTTTAAGGCATCCTGAGAATCGGCCTCTACAGCTTCAGCAAAATATAGGACATTATCTTCTAGATCAATACACATTTGTTCTAGGCGGTTTCTCAGTGCTAAACACGCTTTTTGAACTGCGCCTCCATTAAGATCAGATCCTGTAGATGCTGCTGTAGCAGAGGCATTATTAACAATATTAGTATTCGTTTCTGCCATTTTAATATATGAAATTGGAATACCCAATGCTTCTGCAGCAATTTGAGCCATTTTAGTTTGAATACCTTGCCCCATTTCAACGCCACCATGATGTACCAAAACAGAACCATCTCCAGAATAAACTAATACATAAGCTCCTCCTTGATTTAAAGCTCCTCTCGGACCATTAAAAGAAATCCCATATTTTAAAGGAATCATAGAAATTCCTTTCTTTTTCCATTTATTATTGGCGTTAAATTCTTCAATGCTGCCTTTTCGTTTTTCAAAGTCTGAGGACGTTTTTAAGTCGGTCCATATCTGATTGATATTGTTCCATTTCAATCCTGTTAAATATGGCGTATAATCGTAAGATGTGGTACTAAAATCTTTTAAAGTGATAAGTTTATCAATATTTGACGGTCCTATTAAACCTTCAATATTATGACTATTTATAGCCATTTCTAATTCAGTTTCATCCTTATACACTACATCCTTTAAAACTTCCAAACTATGCAATGTTGATTTATCAAAACCAAACATTTCTAAGACACTTAATGTCCAATCTGTAATTTGAAAACTTGTCCATTTAACTTGTCCATCTTTATAAAAATTGCGCTCTCTAATTTCTTCTGGGCTAATACCACACTCAAAAGCCGTTCGTTCAATACATTCTTCGAGTATGTTCATACTTTGAACCAAACCAAAAGCTCTAAATGCTGTGTTGCTTATCTCATTAGTTTGACAGACGTTACCAGTAACTTTTAAATGTTTAATATTATAGGCATTATCGCCACTTAATACAGATAAGTCCATTACGGGAAAAGAAAGGTCATAAGTATTTCCTCCATTGGAAATATAATTCATTACCATTCCTGTTATTTTACCAGACGGCTCAAATTGTGTTGCAAAGTGACCATAAAACGGATGTCTATTTCCACACATAATGAAGTTAGTTTCTCTAGACATTTTTAAACGAACTGGGCAATTGTGCTTATGAGAAGCGATGGCAATTGGTCCAGCAATAAATCGAGCTCTAGATTGCCTACCTCCAAATCCGCCTCCAAGTCGTTGTACAGTTACTTTTACATCAGCTGCATCGATACCTAAAATACTCGCTACAACACTCTGGTCGTCGGCCAAATTTTGCGTTGTAGAATACAATATCATATCTTTATTTTCACCTGGAATAATTAGACCAGTCATGGTTTCCATGTAGAAATGGTTTTGATATCCTGTGGCATGATTTCCGTGAGAAAAACTGTGTTCAATATTAGCATCTCCATGAGCTAATCTTTCTAAGTTTTCAAGAATAGCAGTATCACTACCTGGTCTAATCATTTCTTCAATATGACTTAAACCTGGATTTGTACTTGGAGATTGAGGAAAATAGTGTCGTTTTTGTAATGCTTCATCAATGTAAATTCCTGGTTGCTCTTCATACTTTATGCAATGTCGTCTTATATACTCGGCAATGGTATTTGATAAGGCTTCGGTCTTTGCTAAAACAATGGCAAGAGGTGCCCCTATCGTAGTAATCTCTTCAGGAAAAAAGACCTCAGAATCTTCTCCTTTTTTAAGAATTAGTGTCGGTATTTGATCATCTTCTGAAGGTACAAATAGAGGATCGTCTAATCCCGCTCCTCCCCAATTATTTAAGCGATTATCCTCGTGAATATCAGCATAAGTAATTAAATCGGCAAAACCTGAAAATTTATCACTTAAGAAGTGTACCAATTCCTCTACACTTACTTTTTCTTTACGTGGTAGACAATAATGAAAAGTTCCCTTTGAAATTGTACTGTAGACAAACGCCGCTTCCAAAGTATTTGGAGGTGTTAATACGCTGGACGTATAGATGGCTTCTCCTGTAGCCTGCATGAAAGCGGATAGCTTTACAAAAGGTGCTGATACTGGTAGTTCATCTTCATATGAATTATAAAACTGAATACCTGATGAAATATCGTCGTGCAAATTATCATTCAACGAATCTATATGTTCTGAAACTTTAATATGTCGTTGTTTACATACTGAAACAAAAAATTTATAGAATAATGAAGACACCAAATTTTGACGATAAGAAAACGGTATTTGATTGATCTCTAAAGGTTCATTACAATCATTTTTTGGCGGTTCATAATTTCCAATTTCATCTCTAATTAAATGCAATGCATTACTTAAAGTATCCTCATTCCATGGCATTCCAGATAACATTTTAGACACATGAGATAAAATGACAGGTTTAAATTTGAGTCCCTCGGAAGTATCATCATAGCTAGCATTGATTCCATTTACGACAAAATGACTTTCTACGACCTGTTCATTATTATCCAATGTTACCTTAAATCCAGCATTTACTATGGCATGACAATCTTCCACACGCCTGCGAATTTTGAAGGTTTTTATGTAGTCATTCTTCTTTGTATAAGGTATTGTAATGGCATAATAAATAGCATCTTTACCTAACTCCGAAGCCTTTGGCAATTTCAGAATTGGATATGTTACTGTTGAAGTATCCTTACTCGTTTTCACCGTTATTGTCGCCTCAAGAGTTGCTAAAACCAAAACCAAATCTGAGAGAAACCCTTTGTTGGTTCCAATAAAAATATTTCCAGCTAGAGTTGCTTCATTTCGCACTTGCAGATTGGCTACTTTATGAAGATGTTCCTTTAAAGCGACAAGCCCCTTACTTAAAGGTTCTTCCAGTTTTTCTATTTGATTTTCAAGCACATCCAAAAACCTAGACAACGTAATTTGCCCGCCAACAGTTAAGCTATTCTCTGTAGATTTAACAGATTGTAGTTCGGTGATTTTAGAAATATCAATAATACATTTTGGATCTTGATAGGCTTCATTATAATTTGCTTTGGTAGGATAAATTCCAACTGCTGTATTACCGCTCATCAGCTGCAAGTTAGGACCTACAGGACCATACTCATCTAATAAACCAAATAACTCTGGGAGTACTGTTGGTCTAAAATAACTATAGTCATTCTGGCTAAAATGAAGGCTGCCTGGGTTTTCCATATACTGTGCAAAGCCCTTAGGAATATTGATTTTCGTGGCATGTGGTTGTGCCTTTGGTTTATAATTAGGATCTAATTCTATTTCTGGTATATGCTTTGGTGGTTTATAATTACTCGCCAATTTTTTAAAGCCATCTAATATTGGACGATACCCTGTACATCGACAGATATTCCCATCAAATAATTCCTCAACTTCCCTTACATTTGGCTTTGAATCTTCCTGCATTCTTGTAAACATATTCATAACAAAACCTGGCGTACAATAACCACATTGAGAACCATTATTAGCAGCAATAGTCCATTGTATTTCGTCTACTGCTGTTTTAACATTACCAATGCCTTGAGTGGTTGTTATCAATGTACCATCTATAGAGGATAATGGGCGTAGGCATGCATTAATAGCTCGGTTGGTTATTTTTCTCAGCACCTTGTCATAACCCGTTAACATTACAGTACAAGCACCACAACCTCCTTGTCCGCAAGCTATTTTGGTTCCGCCTTTTCCAATCTCGGGCAAATGCAAAAAATCTATAAGTCGCATTTTGGGAGACACATTAAACAAGGTCATTTTTTTACCATCGAGATAAAACGTAAGGTGATTTTTATACTCAGAAACTTCCATATAATTTGTATTAATTAGTTTAATGAGGACATGAATCACCAGTTTCAGGTGCCTTGTTAGCTGCACTCATATGCGGACAAACAACATCTTGCATGACTGGCCCTAATAAATCCACTTGACCAGATAGATCATCTCTTGGTTGACTATGATCTGTGAGAATCATTGCCGCCGCTGATCTGTCTTCTAAAATCCGAGCTAGAAAATGTAATGCTGGATCCACATCTGTAAGATTAGTTACAATCAAAAGATGCTCATCCAAGGCTTCTTCTCCATCTGCCATTTCAGGTAAAATACATTGTGCAATTGAGTTTAACTTTCGGGTTACCCATTCTCCTTGAACGATAACGTATAAATTTGCCCAATCTTCTTCAGAAAATGTATCTCTCCATGTTTGCATTAATGTGCTTATTCCTAATTGCTGCGTTGATGCTGCAATCACTTGGGATTGTACGATAAGTTTATAGAGTGTATCATCTGGATTATCTTTATCGTCGCTGGTCATGTTACACCATTTTTGAAACACTTCTGCAGGGGATTCGTCGTCACTTAATTGGAATGCTGTGTTATCTACAAAATCGATTGAGGATTTTAACAAGTCTTTCATCACTTTAATGACATGAGGCACTACTGTATCTTCGTCTAAATGAGGTGGCGCATCGTCAAATTGACCAGTGACATTATTTAAATCCATTACCAATTTCCGCTTTAATCTATCATCAATTTGATAGCCCTTTTCAACATCAATATCATCTATCGTTGACAAGGCCTTTGCTAATACATTTCTATAATCTTCCATTGGTGCTCTCCAGCCTTGATTTTTGGGGTCTGTACTATAAGGACCAAAGCATCCAAAAATACCAAGAGGCGCATGCGCAATAGATTTTGCCATATAAAACAATCTGGCTACAGGCTCAACAGTATATCTGGCCTCTTCTCCATATTCATCTCTAACTAAAGTAAATTTTCCGCCGCCAGGCGTAAATTGAGCAACAATTACCGGTTGAAATTTTGTTAAATCGGCTTGGACTCTATCTTGTAAATCGTCCATATGAACCAACATTTCTGTATCCACTTTAATGACGTTTGCAATAGCTTCTGCGTTTAAACTAGAATCAACAATTGAGATGTGATCCTTCCAGTTAAAATTTGAATTCGTTTCCATTTGAAATAGTATTTTAGTTTATCGGTTAGTAATCTGTATGAGGAACAACCTTCCATGTATTGAAGGCATCCAGTGAATTTGGTGTACTGCATTGAAATACTTTCATACTCCTTTGATAATACGGTTTTGATAGTTCGTTATAAATTTCTTCATCAGAAAAGTTAACACCTTGCACAGCGGCATCGTAACGTGTGGCCGAAAAATACATGTGTTTCAAACTTGCCCAGCTAATCGCTGAAAAACACATTGGACATGGTTCTGCAGAACTAAATATGACACAATGAGATGTTTCGCTTTTTTGAGGTAACTTAGAATGGCCTTTTTCTATTTTAGACAAATCAAAAACACCTAGAGATGCACAGACGCTCCGAATCGTCATCACTTCGGCATGTGCCGTTGGATCGTTTATAGCGGTAACTTGATTATGATTTTTCCAATAACGAATAATCTCTTGAGTATCATCATCTATCTGAACAATTACGGCTCCAAATGGCCCTCCTTCTTCTCCTATAGATGCTTTGGCCTCCTCACAAGCCATTTCTATCCATTTATTACTTTTAATTCTAATTTTTTCATAGACTTCGTCTACGATTATATTTGATGTTTGCGCTGGAAAATATTTGCATTGATCTTGATCATCTAAAGTACATTTTGGAACAAAGCCGTTCCAAGGTTGTGTGGCAGATGGGTCTATAGGGTCATGTTCTACATGAAATAGTTCTCCATTGCCAGGAATAGGTTGCGAGAGGTAAGGTTTTTTTTCGTTTGATGAAACCGATTGCTTTTTTGAGTCCATAATGTCTTATTTAGTTTGAATGTATACAGGTTAATGTGCTATTATTTAGCTTACTCAAAACACAAATATTAAGCTCAGTAACTATAAAATTAAAGTCACGATCAACTTGGAGTCATCTCAAAGGTATAGCATCGCATAATGCGAAACAATAGGTATATATACGTGTATTTGGCAGAGTGGTTTTGAACAAAACACTCAAAACAACAGGCAGTATTCTGCTAGAGAACCTACTACCTTAAGGCCTTTTAAAGAAAAAACTATCGACTGTTATAAATAGATATATATTGGAGATACCATCGACATTTCGGTATTCGTTTTTATAACCTGCAATTGGCTAGGAATTGGCATCGGTAATCCTTTAAATAAAATTCTCGATATTTTTACACCCATTTCACTTTCAGTACAAACCAAATCAAAAGTATGTTTAGGAATTTGACTAAGTACAATGTTGTCTCCTATAGATGTAAAAGCAATTGCTTTTTGTCCATTGTTTAACACCACTTCTTTTCCTGAATCAAATTCTACTTCGGAGTTGCTCTTAATTGAGAGTTCGTTATAGTGTTCCTGGCTATTATTTATGATAGTATATTGCCATTTTGTGGCTCGTGAAGAAAAGTCTATTCTATAATGACCTATAGCATCTTTAGCTAAATGCATTAAAATGTCAGAGAATTGTATTCTTAACGTAAATAAATTAGCAGAGCGCTTCTGAAATTGTTGGTTCAAAACTATAAAGTCTCCTTCTGCATGACTCTGTTCAGAATCAAATAAGAGTGTTTTTATATCATCAAGAGGTAAATTTGTATACTGATAAAAAACTTGGTCTGTAGACTGAGCATTAAATTCGAAATAAGAATGCTCTGTGGCCTTAGTTATATAATTGAGAAAGGTATCAAAAGGTACTTTTCCTCTCGAATAAAACTGAAAGCCTTTATCGATATTCAAAACTTTAAGATTAAATCTATCCATCAATTCACTTGTAGATTTCGATGGTTTATAAGTTAGCCCTTCGCAAAAGCCTGTTTTAAAGTAAGTATGAGTAACCAGTAAATCGAATAGTATCCTATAACTATTATTCATTTTTTAACTGTATTATTAAATATCTGTGCTGCATCAAAAATCGATCTATCAATTTGACGATCGGAAATTCACATCATTAATGCATAAAAAAAAGAAATTATAGGTCTGGGATAAATCTAGTAAAAATTACTCAAGTATTAAAACTAAATAATCAAGAATAACATTGAACAGTTAAAGCAAAGGAATTAAAGTATATAATAGTTACTTTTCTAAGGAGAAATTAACCTTATAGGCTTTATTAACTTTTCTATGTTTAGGGTACAAATTTGGTACAGTAAAATAAAAAACAGTCAAATTAGACATTCAAGTAATATTATTTTAAAAATAATTTATTTGAATTATGTTGATGAAAAGTTAGAATCAAGAATAGACGAACTAAAATAATGATGAAAACTGATTTAAAAGAATCATCCAACATGGTCAATGAATCTCATTTCGGTATTTGTTTTTTTTAGGATAAACGGTCTGATTAACGTATTTTACATATTAACCTTCGGGTAGGCTCTCACCCAATATTGAAGATAGAGCACTTTACCATTTTTATCTTTAAAAACACCATAACTAGTAGAAGGTTTATTTTCACGAATTGTTACAATGTTATCTTCTCCTCTTTTCTTTAACTCATAACTAGGCCCTCCATCAACGCTCATAACAAAAGTATCCTCCTTTTTGAACACTTTAATCCTAGCTCCAATCCCTTGAGTATATGTTCCAATGAGTTCTTGGCCTTCCTCTTCTGAAATATCGGTTAGTTCGACATTATTACTAATTAGTGAACAGTTGCCATTTATTACAGTTTCTACTGCTTTTTTTATAACGTTCCATTGATTAATTCCAGAACCATTAGCCAAAACAGTCACAGAAAAACTCTGTTCTGGTACACTTAAAAATGCGGCTTTATATCCAGGCATGCCACCACTGTGCCATATTGCATTGGTATTACAGTAGGTAGAATGGAATAACCCGTAACCATATTCCCAATAAGCGCCTGTCATTTTTTTGTTTGAAAACACTTCCAAAACAGCATCCTTTAATTTGTTATCAAATTGATCTTTATGATCTATTTGTAACCACATTAAAAACTTATTTAATTCTTCGGCTGTTGTCAATGCCATACCTGAAGCTCTTCCTCTTGCATTATCTGGAATTGTAGTGTTAGTAGAATAGTTTGGACCTGAACCACTATGACCAAAAGCCACATTTTTAGGATTAGCAACATCAAATCTATAAGTAGTAGCTTTCATGTTAAGAGGCTCGAAAACAAGTTTCATCATAGCTGTGTTAAAATCCCAACCTGTTAAAGATTCGATTACGGCTCCCGCTAAATCATAATTAGCATTTGAATAACTAAAAACCATCCCAGACTCACCAAAGAACTTATCACTTCCCAAGGTTTTTGCCATTTTAATTTGCTGTGAAAGTCCAGATGGCCCAAAATTATCTGATTCATCTTTTAGCCCTGACGTATGTGTTATTAATTGTCTAGTCGTTAGTTTTCCTATTTCCGAATTTAATCCAGAGATATAGGTAGATATGTTCTTATCTAAATCCAGTTTACCAAGCAACGATAACTTTATGGCTGCATAAGCGACAAAAACTTTTCCTGTTGATGCATTTTTAAACAGGGTCTTGTTATTCGCTTTTATTTTCTTATTAAAATTACTGTAACCAAAACTTTTGTTATAGACTTCTCCGTTATACATAATTGATACCTGAATACCAGGAGCTCCTCCATTACTCAATTCGTTAAGAAGTTCTTTTTCAAAAGAAGAAAAGATATCGTTCACATGTGGACTAGGCTGTGGAATATTTAGTGTATGAAATTGCGCGTATGATGCTGTAAATCCAAACATCATTATTATTAAATTCAATTTTAGTTTCATTATATTATTGTTTATTCGTTTGCTCAAATTTAGCTTTACATTAGTTTTTAGGCTTCCGTTTTTTTAAAAACAGGACATAGTTTTATGACGTTTTTAACAATTGGTCAAGTGATTTTAAAAAAAGATTTATTGGTTTAGTTTTATTCATTATAAAATTATTTAGACTCTAAATTTATCCAGCAAAGAAGAATTACCTTTTTTAAAAACTGAAGTATAACTAGGATGCATTTAATGGTTGACTTTCCTTTTTCAGTGAAACTGGAGATTTATTTGTGAATACTTTAACAGATGAAAAAATAGCAGATTTCATACTTTTATATTTCATAATTTAGTGCTTATGAATCTAGTTGTTGCTTTAACTATGTTTTCGGGTATAGCTGTATCAAGTTGTTTGTTTATGTCTATCTATTTCTTCTTTGTTAGAAAGGAAAATAAGTTTCTAGATATTACTATTGGACTAATATTTTTTTCAATGGCGATGAGAATTTCTAAATCTATGCTAATTTACTTGGTAAATGGTATGTCGTTAACCCAAATATCAATAGTACTCTTGGGATATACTATTGCTGCGCCTCTTTTACTCCTTCATTTCAAATATTTATTTTCGGAATCGAAAAAATTTAAGGTTTATAATCTAGTGCATTTTTTAGGTCCAATAGTTCTTTTTTTAATACTAATAACTGATAGTTATAGAGCTAATGACGTATACATTTGGGGTAATTATTTCTTCTTGATATATCTTATATACATTGGAGTTAAGTACATTTTTAACTCTAAATATAAGTCCAAACTCACAAAATGGCACCACTATTTATATTATGGAATGTTTGGATTGATAATAGCCTTTTCAATTCAAAATTTTTCAAGAGGTCAAACTAATTATACTATTGGATTGATAATAGCCTCAACTATTATATATGTTCTATTTTTTGTAGCATTAAATTCACCATCCGTTATAAAGAAAAAGTATTCGGCGAAAGTCACTCATGAGCTTATTGAAAATATTAAGATTGCACTTGAAAGGGATAAAATGTATTTACAATCAGGAATTTCTATTGCTCAACTCTCAAAGACATTAGACAGCCCTGAATACTTAGTGTCTAAAGCCATTAATGCTGTATATGGAAAAAACTTTAAAGATGTGATTAATGGTTTTAGAATAGCAGATGTTAAAACAAAACTGATTAATCCCAATTTTTTAAATGAGAAAATTGAAAATCTAGCTTTTGATGTTGGTTTTAACACGTCTTCAGCTTTTTATAGTGCTTTTAAAAAGGAAACCTCAATGTCTCCAAGGTCTTATCAAAAATCACATCAAAAATTTGAATAGCTATTTATTTTTATCCCGATAACTAATGATGTACTAGAATATATTGAATACATCTTTTAGAACTATTTCATCGAAAATAAGTTGTTTATATATTTTTCATTAGTTAAAGATTTAAAAAATCTAATAAATACACTACTCTCAGAGAACCTTAAGAGGTAACTTATCTCTTCATTAGATTTTTGATTTTCCTTGAGGTAGGTTTTAGCCAATCTTAATTGTAAACTATACTCAACGTTTTTAAAGGGTATATCTAACTTCCTTAGCTTTCTTTGTAAAGCTCGTTCAGAAATATGAAGTTTTTCTGAAGCCTTATCAATTGAAATTCGTTCAGGTTTCTGACTTAGTATACATTTTTTTAATTTATAGACTAACTCATCCTCTGTTGGCAGGTTATTCATTTCATTTTCAACTTTAGTCTTTAAATTTTCAAGAAGACCAAATTCCACATGCTTAGAATGTTTGCCTATTATGTTTTAAACTAATCCAACAAATTTAATTAAAAATTTGATGCCTGAACGTCATACAGAATAACATGTAAATACCTCAAAAACAAGCATTTAAACAAAATAAAAGTAACATGAGTTTAGTTCAATCAGAAATATTCACAACATAAAAAAAACACGATAATATAATTTAGAACTTTAAAATATTATGAGCGCATATTACAATAACGAAAGTATCATATACCAACAAGAAGTTTTAGGAGAACGTAAAAGAAATCTATCAAAAGCCGTATGAGTCAATTGAATAAATACAGTAAAACAGTGACGCAAGATCCAACACAGCCAGCTGCTCAAGCGATGTTGCATGCTATCGGATTAACCAAAGAAGATTTTTACAAACCTATTGTGGGAATTGCAAGCACAGGATACGAAGGCAACCCTTGTAATATGCATCTTAACGACTTAGCCAAATTGGTCAAAGAAGGGACGAAAAATGAAGATGTAATAGGTCTAATTTTCAACACAATTGGTGTGAGTGATGGTATTTCAATGGGCACACCAGGAATGCGATATTCATTACCATCAAGAGATATTATTGCAGATTCAATGGAAACTGTAGTACAAGCCATGAGTTATGACGGATTGGTAACCGTTGTAGGTTGTGATAAAAATATGCCTGGTGCTTTAATGGCAATGATTCGTTTAGATCGTCCTTCAATTTTAGTTTATGGAGGTACAATTGATTCTGGATGCCATGAAGGTAAAAAGCTAGATGTTGTTTCTGCATTTGAAGCTTGGGGAAGCAAGGTTGCCGGTACCATAACTAAAAATGAATATCAGAATATTGTAGAAAAGGCATGTCCAGGAGCTGGAGCATGTGGAGGTATGTACACTGCAAATACAATGGCATCTGCAATTGAAGCACTAGGAATGACATTACCCTTTAATTCGTCTAATCCAGCATTAAGTGATGCGAAAAAACAAGAATCTGTAAAAGCTGGAGAAGCGTTAAGAGTACTATTAGAAAAAGACATAAAGCCTTCAGATATTATCACAAGAAAGTCAATTGAAAATGCAGTAAGACTAGTTACCATATTGGGTGGCTCTACAAATGCGGTATTACACTTTTTAGCCATTGCAAGAGCAGCTCAAATAGATTTTACATTAAAAGATTTTCAAGATATAAGTGATAACACACCATTTTTGGCAGATTTAAAACCAAGCGGAAAATATCTCATGGAAGATGTACATGACGTTGGTGGAATTCCTGCAGTTATGAAATACTTACTTAAAAAAGGACTCATTCATGGCAACTGTTTAACTGTTACAGGAAAGACAATAGCTGAGAATTTATTAGAGGTAGATGATTTAACTGAAGGACAAGACGTCATTAAACCAATTGAGGAGCCAATTAAAATCTCAGGGCATTTAAGAATGTTATACGGCAATTTAGCTACAGAAGGAAGTGTCGCGAAAATCACTGGTAAAGAAGGACTAAGTTTTAAAGGAAAAGCTAAAGTTTTTGAAGGAGAATACGCAGCAAATGACGGCATTAGAGATGGAAAAGTAGAAAAAGGGGATGTTGTTGTTATTCGTTATGAAGGTCCAAAAGGAGGACCAGGAATGCCAGAAATGTTAAAGCCAACCGCAGCCATAATGGGAGCAGGTTTAGGTAAGGATGTTGCCTTAATTACCGATGGGAGATTTTCTGGTGGAACACATGGTTTTGTTGTTGGACATATTACTCCAGAAGCTCAAGAAGGTGGAACAATTGCCTTTGTTAAAGATGGTGACATTATATCTATAGATGCAGAAACCAACACTATTTCAGTTGAAGTTTCAGAAATAGAATTACAAAAAAGAAGACAAAATTGGAAAGCACCAGATTTAAAATTTGAACGCGGAGTTCTTTATAAATATGCAAAGACAGTATCATCTGCTTCGAAAGGTTGTGTTACTGACGAATTTTAAAAGACATTAAAGATGAAAGAAACTCAAACAATACAAAAGACACATAATACTGTACAAACTACAGAACGAATTTCTGGTAGTGAAGCCATTGTGAGATGCTTACTTGAAGAGGGTGTAAAAGTACTTTATGGTTATCCTGGAGGGGCTATTATGCCTGTATACGACGAATTATATAAATATCAAGATAAGATCCATCATGTACTAACTCGTCATGAGCAAGGTGCTACGCACTCAGCTCAAGGCTATGCAAGAATTTCTGGAGAAGTTGGAGTTGCTATGGCAACTTCTGGTCCAGGTGCTACGAATCTTATCACAGGTATTGCAGACGCTCAAATAGATTCTACACCTATGGTATGTATTACCGGACAAGTACCTTCACATTTATTGGGTAGCGATGCATTTCAAGAAACTGATATCGTTGGTATTTCAACACCAGTTACTAAATGGAATCATCAGATAACTAAGGCTTCTGAAATTCCAGAAGTTATGGCTAAGGCATTTTATATTGCCAAAAGCGGGAGACCCGGACCCGTTTTAATTGACATCACTAAAGACGCTCAATTTGAGGATTTCGATTTTAAGTATGAAAAATGCACTGGGATTAGAAGTTATAAACCTGTTCCTGAAACCGATAAGTCATCATTAGCAGCAGCAGCAGAATTAATTAACAACGCAAAAAAACCAATGGTGGTTTGGGGGCAAGGTGTCATTTTAGGTGAAGCAGAAGAAGAATTTAAGGCCGTAATTGAAAAAGCGGGAATCCCTTCTGCATGGACTATTCTTGGTGCTTCTGCAATTCCAACGTCTCATCCCTTAAACATTGGAATGGTTGGGATGCATGGAAATTACGCACCTAATGTTTTAACTAACGAATGTGATGTACTTATTGCAATAGGCATGCGTTTCGATGATCGCGTAACTGGAAATCTTGCTACGTATGCAAAACAAGCCAAAGTCATTCATTTTGAAATTGATCCTGCAGAAATAGATAAAAATGTAAAAGCAGATATAGCAGTTCTTGGTAATGCTAAAACGAGTCTTGCTGAAATACTTTCTTTAATAAAACCAAATTCGCATACAGAGTGGCATCAAAAATTTAAGGACTTATATAATATTGAGTATGAAAAAGTTATTAAGAGCGATTTGCATCCAACAAAAGAAGGTCTAACAATGGGTGAAGTATTGAAAGAAATTAACATCCAAACTAAAGGAGAAGCAGCCATTGTAAGTGATGTTGGTCAGCACCAAATGATTGCCTGTCGCTATGCTGAGTTTAACAAAACTAAAAGTAATATTACTTCTGGAGGTTTAGGAACTATGGGGTTTGGTTTGCCAGCTGCTATTGGAGCTAAAATGGCTGCACCAGAACGAGAAGTTATTTCTATTTCTGGAGATGGAGGTTACCAAATGACCATTCAAGAACTAGGCACCATTTTCCAACAAAAAACAGCCGTAAAAGTCGTTGTACTTAATAATGATTTCCTAGGAATGGTAAGACAATGGCAACAACTATTTTTTGATAGACGTTATGCGTCTACTGAAATGACAAATCCAGATTTTGTAGCTATTGCAAAAGGGTATTATCTCAATGCAAAGCGTGTAACCAAACGAGAAGAATTAGCCTCAGCTGTTGAAGAAATGATAGCTAGTAAAGAACCATATTTCTTAGAGGTATGTGTAGAAAAAGAAGATAATGTATTCCCAATGGTACCTTCTGGTGCTTCGGTTTCAGATATAAGATTAGAATAAACGTCAGTTCGAGTGAATTTCAAAGAAGTGCAACGGGTTTGAAAATTGTATCGAGAACAATCTTATCTCGTACCTCAAAAAAATCACTTGAAATAACGAAAAGAAAATAAAAATGAATTCAGAAAAACAACATTATACAGTTTCGGTATACACTGAAAATAACATTGGTCTATTAAATAGACTTTCGGCTATTTTTCAAAGACGACATATCAACGTAGAGAGTTTAAACACTTCTGCTTCAGAAATTGAAGGGGTTTCAAAATTTACAATTCTCGTCAATGTAACGGAATCGCAGATTAAGAAAATTATAGGGCAAATTGAAAAGCAAGTCGAAGTTATAAAAGCATACTATCATACCGAAGAGGACACCATTTATCAAGAATCGTGCATTTTCAAAATAAAATCAGATTTATTGTTTGAAGAGCGTCAAATTCAAAACATCATTAAAGAAAGTAATGCCAGAATTGTCACTGTAAACAAAGAGTTCTTTGTTCTAGAAAAATCTGGAAGGCGACAAGAAATAGAATTATTGTATAGAGAATTAAATGCTTTTGGTATTATGCAATTTACACGTTCAGGTAGAATTGCAGTAACTAAAGATGAAATGAAAATATCAACAATGCTACAAGCATTTCAAAATTAAAAAGAGTTTAAAAAATAGAGAAAAACATGTCAAATTATTTCAACACATTACCACTAAGAGAGCAATTAGAGCAATTAGGAAAATGCCGCTTTATGGATGCTTCAGAATTTGAAGATGGTGTAAACGCTTTAAAAGGAAAGACAATAGTTATTGTAGGTTGTGGAGCACAAGGACTCAACCAAGGTTTAAACATGAGAGATTCTGGATTAGACATTTCTTATGCTTTACGTCAACAAGCTATCGATGAACAAAGAGCATCATATAAAAATGCAACGGCTAATGATTTTAATGTTGGCACCTATGATGAGTTAATTCCAAATGCCGATCTCGTTTTAAATCTAACACCAGACAAACAACATACCAATGTCGTAAAAGCTGTAATGCCGTTAATGAAAAAAGGCGCAACCTTAAGCTATTCTCATGGATTTAATATTGTTGAAGAGGGCACAAAAATTCGTGAAGACTTAACAGTTATTATGGTTGCACCAAAGTGCCCAGGAACTGAGGTTAGAGAAGAATACAAAAGAGGTTTTGGAGTACCTACATTAACAGCAGTACATCCAGAAAATGATCCAGAAGGAAAAGGTTGGGCACAAGCCAAAGCCTATGCAGTAGCCACTGGTGGGCATAGAGCCGGCGTTTTAGAATCTTCATTTATTGCAGAAGTGAAATCTGATTTAATGGGAGAACAAACCATTTTATGTGGTTTATTACAAACAGGAGCCATTTTATCCTTTGACAAAATGGTAGAAGAAGGTATTGAACCCAGTTACGCCGCTAAATTGATCCAATTTGGTTGGGAAACAATTACAGAGGCTTTAAAGCATGGAGGGATTACTAACATGATGGACCGTTTATCCAATCCAGCTAAAATCAAATCTTTTGAATTATCAGAAGAACTTAAAGACATTATGCGTCCATTATTTAATAAACATATGGACGACATCATTTCTGGTCAGTTTTCAAAAACAATGATGGAAGATTGGGCAAATGATGATATCAATTTATTAAAATGGAGAGCTGAAACAGGAGAAACAGCTTTTGAAAAGACAGCTTTAACTACAGATCATATTTCTGAACAAGAGTATTTTGACCATGGCGTATTATTAGTAGCTTTTGTAAAGTCTGGAGTGGAGCTTGCTTTCGAAACTATGGTAAGTGCAGGTATTATTGAAGATTCTGCTTACTACGAATCATTACACGAATTGCCGTTAATTGCAAACACAATAGCAAGAAAGAAACTATTCGAAATGAATCGTGTAATATCTGATACGGCAGAATATGGGTGTTATTTATTCGATCATGCCTGCAAACCGTTGCTAACAGAATTTATGAAAACCGTTGATACATCGATCATCGGAAAACCATATTCAGATACAACTGGTATTGATAATATTGAACTCATCGCAGTGAATGATGCCATTAGAAATCATCCAATTGAAGCGGTAGGACAGCGCTTAAGAGCCGCAATGACAGCAATGAAAGTCATTAAAAGTGCTCCTACTGAAGAATCCGTTTTAGCTTAAACAGATCTTGACATTCTTAACTCGATTTTAGGATTACTCTAATATGAACAACGTAACCACCTCATACAAACCATCGCTAAAAGCTGTTGAGTCTGCTGCGGAAAAATTAAAAGGGATTGCTTCCGTAACACCTTTGATTAAGAATGTGCAGTATTCAAAACAGTTTGATGCCAATATCTTCTTCAAAAGAGAAGATTTGCAACAAGTACGTTCTTATAAAATAAGAGGAGCCTATCATAAAATGTCCTCATTAAACGCCTCTCAAATTGAAAATGAGATTGTTTGCGCAAGTGCTGGTAATCATGCGCAAGGGGTTGCTATTTCTTGTAAACTCTTAAAAATAAAGGGAACAATCTTTATGCCTTCACCAACACCAAATCAAAAGATTGAACAGGTAAAAATGTTTGGTGAAGACTATATAGACGTGGTTTTAGTAGGCGACACATTCGATGATGCCTATCATGCCGCAATGACAGCATGTGAGCGACTTAACAAAACGTTTATTCACCCTTTTGATGACGAAAAGGTAATAGAGGGACAGGCTACAGTTGGTTTAGAAATCATAGATCAAGCTAAAACGCATCCCATACATTATGTATTTGTTCCTATTGGTGGAGGTGGTTTATCGGCTGGTCTATCTAGTGTATTTAAGACTTTATCGCCTCAAACCAAAATTATTGGTGTTGAACCTAAAGGTGCTCCTTCAATGTTAACTTCAATTAATAACAACAGAAACACAACATTAAAATCTATTGAAAGTTTTGTAGATGGTGCCGCTGTAAAACGTGTTGGTGACTTAAATTTTGCAATTTGTAAAGAAACACTAGACCATGTCGTTACAGTTGATGAAGGCAAAATTTGCCAGACGATTTTAGATCTATATAATAAAGATGCTATTGTTGTAGAGCCAGCTGGCGCTTTGAGTCTTTCTGCTTTAGAACAATTTTCTAAAGCTATTAGAGGTAAAAATGTTGTATGCGTCATTAGCGGAAGTAATAACGACATTACGCGTACTGCCGAAATAAAGGAACGCGCCCTACTCTATGCTAATTTAAAGCATTATTTTATTGTGAAATTTCCACAACGTGCAGGTGCATTAAGAGAATTTGTGACGACTATTTTGGGACCAGATGATGACATCACTCATTTTGAATATACAAAAAAGGTAAACAGAGAAAAGGATGTTGCTGTAGTAGGTTTGCAATTAAAATCGCCTAAGGATTTAGAACCTCTAATTACCAAAATGAAACTTCATAATTTCTTTGGAGATTACCTCAACGATAAACCTGATTTATTTCAGTTTTTGGTTTAGTTTTACAACCAAATTCATTTACTTATGAAAATAGCAATAATTGGAGCAGGAAACTTAGGCTTATCAATTGCCAAAGGATTACTATCTGGCAATGTATTAACATCATTATACCTTACCAAGCGACATATTAATGACATAGAAGGTTTAAAAGCTAATAAAAAAGTTAGTATTACTAGTGATAATACATTAGCCATAGAAAATTCTGATGTTATCATTTTTGCAGTACAGCCTAATCATCTGCCAGCTGTGTTACGTAAAAACGCATCGGCTTTAAAATCTCGTCATACAATAATCTCTACAATTACTGGGTTTTCAATTGATAAAATAGAGGCTATTATTGGAGAAGGGTTTACCATTATTCGGGCGATGCCAAATACGGCAATTGCTGTTGGTAAGTCGATGACATGTATTTGTAGTAATAAAAAAGCGCAATTAAAACTCAATATAGCTCATAAAATATTTAATACACTTGGTACAACCTTAGTCATTCCTGAAAGACAAATGCAAGCGGCTACAGTCGTTTGTGCTAGCGGCATTGCATTTTGGATGCGCTTTATTAGAGCTTCTACTCAAGCCGCAATACAAATGGGATTTGATGCTTCGGAAGCTCAAAAATTAGCAATGCATACTTGTGAAGGGGCAGCACAATTATTAATTAACACACAAAATCATCCAGAGCAAGAAATAGATAAGGTAACAACACCTAATGGCTGCACAATTGAAGGATTAAACGAAATGGAACATCAAGGTTTGAGCTCATCTATAATTCATGGCATGGTAGCCTCTTTCGAAAAAATAAATGGTATAAAAGAGCGGTTTTAAACGCTAAGGAAATAGTCTCCATCTTTTAAAGAAGCGCATCGAAAACTAAGTGACGGAACCAAATGACGCTTATGAACCTGAATTAAATAAAATCGCTAAAACTGACGCGTTTTACCAAAAATACTTAACAGGTTATATTAGCTTATTAGTTGTGGCATAAAAAATAGCTTCTGATATACTAGACACTTGTATTTTGTCAAATAATTTTCGACGATGAAATTTCACCGTATCTGGTGAAATAAATAATTTTTCAGAGATTTCCTGCACCTTAAATCCTTGTGCCGAAAGTTGTAAAATTTCTTTTTCACGCTGAGAGAGTGTTGGCTTTTGCTCATCTTTCCAGCAATTATCTATCAGACAATACGATTTTATTTGATTGCTATTAGATTTATAAACCTTGATATTACCAGATGTGTTATTCTCTGCCAACGAAACAATACAAAGGGCTTTCCAAACTTTTCCTTCTTCTGTAATAAAAATAGGTGTTAGTTTTTGATTAATAAGAATAGAGGTGTTTTCCTTATTTTTTAATCTAAAATCATAAGCAATCGTATAAAGTTTACGTTCTTCTAAAGGTACCTGATCATAAAGATCAAATCCTACTTGATTAATCTTTAAAAGTAATCGTAAATCTTCTTCAACCACATTTTCAAAATAAAATTGATATCCTAAAGCTTTAACTTCTTCTGGCGTCTTTCCGCATAAAAACAGAGGGTTATCTGAGACATACTCAAAAGACTGCTTTTCATAATCTATAACATAGATACTTTTATAAGTTGTACGCGCAAAAGCATCAATAACACCGAGGTAATCTGACAGTTGCTTATTATCACTCTCTGTTAAATTTTGAACGGTATTTTTAAACGAAAAAAAGTCTTTTTCACTATTCATATGAGCAAATATATAGATTAAATAAAAACTACCCTTCTGGGTAGTCAATTTTAAAAAATAATTGATTAAGAATATCAGCTCATTATTTAAAACTACCCTTAGGTGTAGTCCATAAAAAAAGAATAGCCATTAGTTTTGAGTCATCATCAATCAAAAAACGAACAGTTAAAAAGTCGAATAAAATGAGCCATAATAAATCTTGACACCAAACAAGATCTTTCATGGTGAATTACATCTAATAGAAAAAACGATAAAATTTAAACCTATGAAACAGTTACTATTTATAGTTGTCTTGTGCTCTTATTTAAGCGGAATTTCACAATCAAAAGAAGTCTACCTAAAACAAAATCGCTTTGATCTTAATTCTGAAACATTCAATTTTCCACAAAAGGATTTTAATATTATTGGTTTTGGCGCTTATCACGGCAGTGCTAAAACGGAAGACGTGGAGTTAAAGTTATTGCAGTCATTAACCAAAGATGGTACTATAAAATATTATTTACCCGAAACAGATTTTAGTGTGGCTCATTATTATAATGAGTTTATGAAAACCGGTGATACACTATTATTAAAAGACCTCGTTATTCAAAACGGAATGCATGTAAGGCAAGAGCGTACCATTGAAGTATATGAAAAATGGAAGACTCTTAAATGTCTAAATGATAAGCTCCCAAAGCCTAATAGGATTAAAATTCTAGGCGCTGATGTTGTGAGCAATTATAAATATAGCTCTAAGCATATTCTAAAACTCATAGACGAATCTTTCAAAACAGAAGTATTAAGTGAGCTTCGTGAAATGGTGAAAATAGACACTACAAGTTATGCCAGAGGCGAACTCAGTTATGCTCATGGTGTATTAGATAGGTTAATTAAAGACTATGAAGTTAATACAAGTGCTTATAATACTAAGATAAAAGACCTAAAAGTATTTAGGCATATCATAGATGGTATTAAAAATTCAATGGCTAAAAAACAACGCGAACCATCTATTTATGATAACTATCTTTTTTTAAAAGAGCACTACAATTTTGAAAACCAAAAGCCATTTATGAGAATAGGTTTTTGGCACCTCGAAAAATCGAGAGAAGGTAAAAACGCTAACCCTCCATTTTTTACCAAGCTAATAGAAAATGAGATATATCCAAAAGACAAGGTTATTTCAGTAATAGGATATTTTACAGAAAGTGAGGTCGTTTGGAACGAACTTTATGATGATAATGGAAATTACACAGGATATACGATAGAAGGAGGATTTGGTATTGGTGATTATGAAAAAGAATATTTTAGAGGCATCCAAAATTTAAAAAACACCAAACTGTCTGATAAAACTTTATTTCGCTTAAATAGCAGTAACACTCCATATTCTAATAATGAACCTGATTTAATAGATATTATAATGACCGATGAAAAGTCCAACAGTGAAGCCGTAAAAGGGATGCCCACAATTGATTTTTTAGATTATGCTATTTTAATATCAAACTCAAAAGCTTCCACTCCTATTTACGAATTGGACCATTTATAATCAACATAACAAAAACACAAGATCATGACAACACTTATAGAACTCATAATTAATATTGTTTTAATTCTACTATAGACAACGACCATTACTTTAAACCTATCTTTAATAATTTATTTAACAAAAAAAGCATCTGGAAACAGATGCTTTAAAATTCTACCCAATAATAAACTTGCCCTCAGAATTATTATAGCGATAGAAACCTTTAATTCAAAATAGTTATATACTTACCAAATCTCCATCAGTATTTTTAGTGGCTAAATCAGATTTACCCATTAAATAACTATCCACTTGCCTAGCCGCTTCTCTACCTTCAGAAATTGCCCAAACAATTAAGGATTGCCCACGTCGCATATCACCAGCTGTAAAGATATTTGGGATATTCGTTTGGTATTTACCATAAGACGCTTTGTAATTTGAACGTGCGTCTTTATCAATGCCTAATTTATCCGCTAGTGTAGATTCAGGACCAGTAAACCCTAGTGCCAATAAGGCTAAATCACAAGGCCAGGTTTTTTCTGTACCTGCAATTTCAATAAGTTTTGGACGCTCACCAGGTATCGTTTCCCATTCTACATTTACCGTTTTTAGAGCGGTTAATTTTCCATTTTCATCCGTAATAAATTCCTTTGTATTAATTAACCAATTGCGCTCAACGCCTTCTTCATGAGAAGTAGAAGTTTTTAACTGCAATGGCCAATATGGCCAAGGTGTGGTAGGTGAACGATGACCTGGTGGTTTTGGCATAATTTCAAAGTTAATAACCGATTTTGCGCCTTGACGATTAGATGTCCCAATGCAATCACTTCCTGTATCTCCTCCTCCAATAACAATTACGTTTTTATCCGTTGCTAGTATTTGATCTTTTATATCCTGACCAAACACCACTTTGGTTTGTTGGGTTAGAAAATCCATGGCTTGAACGACGCCATCGGCATCAATGCCAGGAGTTGGCAAACTTCGTCTTTGGGTCGCTCCACCACAAAGTACGATAGCATCAAATCCTTTTAATTGCTTGACATCATAGTTAACACCAACATTGACATTAGTTTTAAATACAATACCTTCTTTTTCAAGTATGGCTAAACGACGATCTATAATGCCTTTTTCCATTTTAAAATTAGGAATACCATAACGTAGTAAACCTCCAATAGCATCATCACGTTCAAAAACTGTAACCGCATGACCTGCCCTGTTTAATTGCTGTGCTGCTGCCAAACCTGCAGGGCCAGAACCAACAATAGCAATCGTCTTATCTGTTCTTATTTTTGGAGGTTGTGGTTTAATCCAACCTTCTTTAAAAGCACGTTCTACTATGTTTTTTTCAATATTCTCTATGGACACTGGATCTTCAATAATACCTAAAACGCAAGATTGCTCACATGGCGCAGGACATAAGCGTCCTGTAAATTCAGGGAAATTGTTTGTTGAATGCAAAATCCAAGAAGCTTTTTTCCATTCACCTTGATGCACCATATGATTAAAATCTGGAATTAAATTCCCAAGCGGGCAAGCACTATGGCAAAACGGAATTCCGCAGTCCATACAACGTGAACCTTGTTTTGTAAGATCCTTATCACTTATAGGTATTGTAAACTCTTTATAATGTTTTATACGATCCTCTACTTGCTTGTACTTTTCGTCTCTTCTTTCGAATTCTTTAAAACCTGTTACTTTTCCCATCTTGTTCCAACTTTCTAATTTTAATTTATATTGCCTGTCATGCATTTTGAAAAATTCGTCAATCCGAGTGGTTGTCCTGAATTCAATTCAGGAAAAACTTGAACTGACGTTTTTTATAATATATCCAATCAAAATGTATAATTGGTATTGTCTAGTATCTTCAAATTATTAGCTGACTATACTAATGCTTCAACCATTTGTTCTTCGGTTTCCAAGCGTTTTAATGCGCGCTTGTATTCTGTTGGCATAACTCTTACAAAATGACCTAAACTCGTTTCCCAATCTGCTAATAATTGTCTTCCTCTTTGACTGCCTGTGAATTTTACATGCTTCTCAATTAAGGTTTTTAAATCATTAGTATCTTCTTTTTCGATAGCTTCAAACTCGATAGTTTCCGTATTACACAAACCGTTTACAAATTTGTTTTCTGGATCGTAAACATAAGCCACTCCTCCACTCATACCAGCTGCAAAGTTTCGACCAGTTTTACCAAGAACCACTACTTTTCCGCCTGTCATATATTCACAGCAATGATCGCCAACACCTTCAACAACTGCAGTTGCACCAGAATTCCTAACTGCAAAACGTTCTCCAGCAATTCCATTAATATAAGCCTGACCATTAACTGCACCAAACAAACACACATTACCAATGATGATATTGTCTTCTGCTACAAAATCTGCCTTTGCTGGTTTCTTTATGATGAGTTTTGCTCCAGATAAACCTTTCCCTAGATAATCATTAGAATTTCCTTCAAGAATAAAACTTAATCCATGCGCACCAAAAGCACCAAAACTTTGCCCAGCAGAACCTTTAAAATTGATGTTTAACGTGTCTTCGGGCAGGCCTAAATGACCATATATTTTAGAAATTTCGTTGCTCACAATGGCACCAACTGTACGATTGGTGTTCTTTATTGCATAAGACAAATTCATTTGCTCTTTTCGATACAAAGCGCGATGTGAATCTTTAAGAATTTTGAAATCTAAGACATTATCAAGGTTATGATCCTGCTTTTCAGTATTCTTAACAGTCATCTGATTATATGCTGCTGGTCTGTGTAATATTGATGATAAATCTAAACCTTTTGCTTTGTAATGCTTAATCGCTTTATTAGCATTAATCTTGTGGGTTTGGCCAACCATTTCTGACATGGTTCTAAACCCTAATTCTGCCATAATCCCTCTTAATTCTTCTGCGATATAGTAGAAGAAATTAATCACATGTTCAGGTGTGCCCTTAAAGTTTTTGCGTAACTCTTTATCTTGTGTTGCAATACCAACAGGACACGTGTTTAAATGACATTTACGCATCATTATGCACCCTGAGGCCACTAAAGGTGCAGTTGCAAATCCGAATTCTTCAGCACCCAATAATGCGGCAATAGCGACATCTCTACCTGTTTTTAGTTGCCCATCGCATTCAACGACAATTCTACTTCTTAAACCATTAAGCACTAAAGTTTGTTGGGCTTCAGCTATACCTAATTCCCATGGCAAACCAGCATGTTTTAATGATGTTAAAGGTGAAGCTCCTGTTCCTCCATCATAACCAGCAATTAAAACAACATCTGCTTTTGCCTTCGCTACTCCTGCTGCTATAGTACCAACTCCAACTTCAGAAACCAATTTCACATTTATTCTAGCATCCCGATTGGCATTTTTTAAATCGTATATTAATTGTGCTAAATCTTCTATTGAATAAATATCGTGATGTGGTGGCGGCGAAATCAAACCCACAAAGGGTGTCGAATTTCGAGCTGCTGCTATCCAGGGAAGCACCTTTTCTCCTGGCAGCTGACCACCTTCACCAGGCTTTGCTCCTTGAGCCATTTTAATTTGAATTTCTTTGGCATTAGTTAAATAATGAGAGGTTACACCAAAGCGACCAGATGCAACTTGCTTTATAGCAGAGTTTCTACTGTCACCATTAATATCTGGCTGAAAGCGACTACGATCTTCTCCGCCTTCACCAGAATTGGATTTCCCTCCAATTCTATTCATCGCAATTGCCAAATTTTCGTGTGCTTCTCTAGAAATTGAACCATAAGACATGGCTCCTGTTTTGAAACGTTTTACTATTTCTGTCCAAGACTCTACCTCCTCAATTGGGATGGGGTCGATATTATTAAATTCAAATAAGCCACGGATGGTCATTAAGTTTTTAGATTGTTCGTTGATATTTTTTGCATAAATATCATAACTCGTTTGATCACTCAATCTAACAGCTTGTTGCAATTTTGCCACTGTAGTAGGATTAAATAAATGACGTTCTCCATTTCGTCTCCATCTGTAGTCTCCTCCAATATTTAAACCTAAACTTTTATCAATGTGCTTGTTCGGATAGGCATGTTGGTAACGTTTATCGATTTCCTTTTCGATTTCATATAGACCAATACCTTCAATTCTAGATGCTGTATATGGAAAATATTTCTCTACAAACTGTGAATTAAAACCAACGATTTCAAAAATTTGAGAACCTCTATAGGAACGTAAAGTTGAGATTCCTATTTTGTTCATCACTTTCAGAATCCCTTTTCCTATTGCTTTGTTAAAATTATCAACGGCTTTTTGTTCATCCATAGCAGCAATGAACCCTTCTTTCACTTGTATCCTAATAATTTCATTTACCATATACGGATTTACGGCACTAGCTCCATAACCAAATAAGGTTGCAAAATGATGTGGTTCACGCGGTTCTGCAGATTCAATAATAATATCGAAATACGAACGCTTTCGTAAGCGATTCAACTGATGATTTACATAAGAACAGGCTAAAAGTGCTGGTATTGGCGCCTTCTTTTTACTGACTCCTCTGTCAGATAAAATAATGATGTTTGTTTTTCGATCTAGCGCTTTTTCAATTTGAATGATAATATTATCTAACGCATCTTCAAGTCCGTTAAGACCTTTTTCTTTTGTATATAATATTTCTACAGTTTCTGCTTTGAAACTTTCAACTGTAATGTTCCTAATTTTCTCTAAATCATCATTTGAAATTACAGGGTTTTGAATTTTCAGTTTTCTACATTGTCGTTCTGTAATACTAAAAATATTTCTATCCTTTCCTAAAGACAGGCTAATATCTGTTACAATTTCTTCACGAATACCATCTAAAGGCGGATTAGTTACTTGAGCAAATAATTGTTTGAAATAATTAGAAATGAGTTGTGGTTTGTTAGATAAGACAGCCAAAGGTGTATCAATTCCCATAGAACCCAACGCTTCTTTGGCCTTTTGAGCCATTGGTGTAATAACTTCCTGTATATCTTCAAATGTATAGTTAAATAATCGTTGTCTTGTTTTAATATCTAAGGTTTCTACAGGACAGCTTGTTCCTGTATAAGGAATATCTTTTAGATGTAACCTTGTTTTATCTAGCCATTCTTGATATGGTCTTTCTTTAACAATTTTGCTTTTTATTTCTTCATCATTAATGATTCTGCCTTGGTTCATGTCTACTAAAAACATCTTTCCTGGTTCTAAACGTCCATGACGTTCTACATTTTCAGGCGCAATATCTACAACACCAATTTCTGAAGACATGATTAGTTTTCCACTTTTAGTAACTGTATATCGTGACGGCCTTAGGCCATTTCTATCAAGTAATGCTCCAATATAGTTTCCATCCGTAAAAGGAATAGAAGCTGGCCCATCCCAAGGCTCCATAATACATGCATTATAATCGTAAAATGCCTTACGCTCTGGCGACATCGTGGCATGTTTTTCCCAAGCTTCGGGTATCATCATCATCATTACTTCTGGCAATGAGCGCCCTGTATGTGTTAATAATTCTACGACCATATCCATGGAAGCTGAATCTGATTTCCCAGGTAAAATGATTGGAAATAATTTATCTATCTGAGGACCAAAAACGTCACTTTTCATAATTTCTTCACGAACACGCATGCGACTTACATTTCCGCGGAGTGTATTGATTTCTCCATTCTGACACATAAATCGGAACGGTTGCGCTAACTCCCAAGTAGGCATTGTATTCGTTGAAAAACGCTGATGTACTAAAGCCAAACGCGTAACCAAATCGTCTTCTTGTAAGTCTTTATAATAGGCTCCAATATCCTCTGGCATAATGATACCCTTATATATTAAGGTTGTCGTTGACAAGCTAGAAACATAGAAATATGAACTTTGCGACATTTTAGAATGTCGAATCGTATGTTCAGTTATTTTTCGTGCTGCATACAATTTTGCATTAAAATCTGATTCTGAGACTTCATTAGATTTTCCAACAAAAATTTGTTCTATATTAGGTTCTGATGCCAAAGCAATTTCACCTAATTGCGTTGAATCTACAGGTACCTCTCTCCATCCTATTACAAAAAGCCCTTGAGCAATAATTTCTGCTTCGAAAGTGTCTTTACAGAATTTATATTGATTTCTGTTTTTTGGTAGGAATACCATACCAACAGCATACTTTCCTTTTACAGGAACTTTAAAACCACAAACACGTTTAAAATAGATATGAGGAATATCAATTAATAAACCAGCTCCATCACCAGTTTTACCATCTGCACTAACACCTCCTCGATGCTCCAATTTCACAAGAATTTCTAAAGCATCATGGATAATTTGGTTGGTCTTTTCTCCTTTAAGATTACAAATAAATCCTGCACCACAATTTTCGTGTTCAAATTCCGGTAAATAAAGCCCTTGTTTCTTTAGCATAATTGATGACATTTTGATGGTTTCTACACCTTAATATATCTGTAATATATATTGTAAAATTCGATTTAAAAAAAAGCCGAAACACTTTTTTCATATCGATAATTAAGAGCTTTCAAATTGAAAATTTGACAATATTATTGAGCTTTAATATGAAATCTGCAATTAAAAAATATTCAATAAAAAAAGAGTTTTGTTACGAAAACGTTTTCGAAAACTTACTTCTGATAAATATTATTTATGAAAAGTTAAAAATATATGCATTTTTCAAAAATCACGATTTCTTAAATTTCAAAAAGTAGGCGATAAAATTATTGCACCCCTATTTTTTGGGGGTATAAAATATCAAAAACATAAAAATTAAACAAAACACCCCATTTTTTTATGGGCATAGATGTCATTTATATAGTTTTGAACTGAATTTAATCAACAAAATATAATCATTATGAAAAAATTATTTACCATTTCAATGTTCTTAATTACCTATAGCCTAATTGCTCAAGATGATGCAGCAACTGATGATAAAATAGACTTTGGATTGAATCTCAACCACGATGCTTTTTTTGGATTTAATCCCATGATGACATTTGGCTACACCATTAATGAAAACAGTGCAATAACTGCCTATGGTATTCAATGGGGAGCTGGCACAGGGAGTGCTTGGGGACAATGGACTGAATTTGGCTTAGGCTACAATAAAACCTTAGGTTACTTTGATATTAATCCTCAAATAGGTTTTACGATGGGCAACTTACTTTCGAGTGGAGCAAGCCAAAAAGGTATTGTTGGAGATGGTATAGTGCCGAATCTTACAGTTAATTATGATTCCAATAAACTAGAAGGTCAAATTTACTTTGGCTATTATGCTGCCTTGACTGATAAAACAGAAGTAGGAGATGCAACAAATAATTACATACACTACTGGGCTAATTTTGGCTTCAAAGTCGCATCATTTTTATCACTAGGAGCTCATTTCGAAGAACTCTATTTGAGCGGAGGAGATATAAATGGTGGTGGAGAACTCGATAGAACAGATGGCTACAAATGGCTTGGACCTTATTTAGAATTAAAAAAAGGATCATCAGGTTTAAGGGTTTCGCTTGGAGCAAATTTAGCTGACGAAGATGACAGATTTGCCCAAAATGATTTCTATAAACTTACATTTTTCACCTCTCTTTAAGTTGTTAATCTAATTTTAAATATCATGAAAAAAGTTGAAGCAATTATTAGGAAATCAAAGTTTTCTAAAGTAAAAAGAGCGCTCCACGATGTAGGCGTAAATTTTTTCTCTTATTGGGATGTCACAGGGCTTGGAAACGAAAAAGAAGGTCATGTTTACAGAGGTGTTTCTTACAGCACAAGCGATATACAAAGGCGATATCTTTCTATAGTTGTAAATGATGATTTCGAAGACATCACTGTAAAGACTATTCTCGATTCGGCATATACGGGAGATGTTGGAGATGGCAAAATATTTGTCTCTCATATCGAAGAGGTTTACAGAATACGAACTGGAGAAAAAGGAGGACAAACTTTAAAGTAAACACATGGATTTATTTACAATAAACAATGTATGGATGATGATCTGTACAGCGCTCGTCTTCTTTATGCATTTAGGTTTTGCATTTTTGGAAATCGGGTTAACACGACAAAAAAATACGATAAACATATTATTTAAAAATATGTTTATCATCACTGTAGGTTTACTACTTTATTGCTTAGTAGGTTTTAATCTTATGTATCCTGGATTCGAATCTGGAGATTGGGGAATTCTAGGTTCGGCTGGTATTGGTTTAGATTCTCCTTTAACAGAAGCAGGCTCTTTAGACTTAGCTTACAATGAAGGCTACACCTATTGGACAGATTTCTTATTTCAGGGTATGTTTGCAGCAACAGCGGCAACCATAGTTTCTGGTGCGGTTGCAGAACGCATGAAAATTGGTCCGTTTATGATTTTCACCATAATCTATGTTGGATTCATTTATCCGATTGCAGGATCTTGGAAATGGGGAGGTGGATTTTTACAAACACTAGAAACTCCATTTTACGATTTTGCTGGTTCTACATTAGTACACTCGGTTGGTGGATGGGCCGCTTTAGTCGCTGTATGTTTACTAGGTTCTAGAATTGGTAAATTTAAAGATGGAAAACTACAAGCCATTCCAGGACACAACATTCCAATAGCAACAGCTGGTGTTATTATATTATGGTTAGGTTGGTTTGGTTTTAATGGAGGGTCTGTTCTATCTGCCAACCCTGAATTAACATCACTAACTTTAGTTACAACATGCTTGGCAGCAGCCGCTGGAGGTGTTGGCGCTGCAATCGCTTCTGTTGCTAAGTTTAAAAATCTAGACTTAACCATGTTTCTTAATGGTATTTTAGGTGGGCTTGTTGCTATTACAGCTGGAGCAGACCAAATGAGTCCTACAGATGCTATTATCATAGGCGCCATTGCTGGAGTAATAATTGTATTTGCAGTATCTTTAATTGACCGTTTAAAACTAGATGACCCAGTTGGTGCTATTGCAGTACACTTAGTATGTGGTATTTATGGAACACTAGCTGTAGGTGTCTTTGGAAATCTAGCAGGTGGAACTCAGTTTTTAAGTCAACTTATTGGAGTCGTATCTTATGCTGCTTTCAGTTTTGTATCGGCTTTTTTAATCCTCTTTATCATGAAGAAAACTATAGGTATTAGAGTTTCTGAACAAGAGGAGCTTCAAGGTTTGGACAAACATGAACATGGTATGAGTGCGTATTCAGATTTTAGAATGAATGAACACTAAAAAAGTAAATTTTAAATTTATTGGTAATTAACTAAAAAACCCTCTAAAGAATTCCTTAGAGGGTTTTTATATGGTTATACAGTTAATTTATTCTCCCATAAATGGGGTAACTAAGCCGAATTTCGACTTGCGTTGATATTACCAAATAATGAGCGAGTTACCATGCTAGTATACACTTTCATTTCCTCATTATCAGGTTTTACACCAGATTTTTCAAGTTCTTGAATCTTCTTTAGCGCATACTGTTGAATCGTTAATAAAGGTAAAACGATAGACTCTCTAACTGCAATAGATGCTCTACCTGCTGGTTCTTCTTGCATTAATTCTTTATATCCAGTAAGTTTAAGGATAAGACGCTTTGACGTTTCATATTCATTATAAATGATTTTCCAAAATTCTCCATACTCTGGATCATCAGCCATATATCGTGTTAAATCAAAGAAAGACTTTGACAATGACATCATACTGTTCTCAATAAGTGTTTTAAAGAAATCTGAAGTTTTAAATAGCGTTTGCACTTTTTCAAACTCTCCAGAATCCTCATAATGTTTTAAAGCTGTACCTACTCCAAAAAAGCCTGGCACATTTTGTTTTAATTGGCTCCAAGAACCCACAAAAGGAATAGCTCTTAAATCTTCAAAGACTAAACCTTCAGACTTACCACGTTTTGATGGACGACTTCCAATATTTGTCTTGGCATAATACTTAAGCGTACTCATATGTTCTAAATATGAAATAAACTTTGGATGCGCTTTAAAATCTGAATAGGCTTTATAACTTCGATTAGACAAATCTGCCATTACTTCTCTATTCTCATGAGTCATACTTAAATCTGTCTCACTGATACTATTATGAATTCCTGAACTAATTAATTGTTCAAGATTATACTGAGACGATTCTAGAGTTCCAAAATTAGAACTAATTGTTTGTCCTTGTATGGTTAGCTGTACTTCTTTATCTTCAATAGTTGGCCCAAGAGATGCATAAAAATTATGCGTTTTTCCACCACCACGTGCTGGTGGTCCTCCACGACCATCAAAGAAAATAACAGTTACACCATAATTTCTAGACACTGTTGTTAAATTTTCTTTAGCTTTATAAATAGCCCAATTTGCCATTAAATAACCACCATCTTTAGTACCATCACTAAAACCTAGCATTATGTTTTGCTTATTTCCTCTAGATTTTAAATGCTTTGCATATTCTGGATTTGTATATAAGGCTTCCATGACTTCTGGCGCATTCTGTAAATCCGTTATGGTTTCAAAAAGCGGTCCAATATCTACTGTCAATTCATCTTGAAATGCCACCAATTTTAACATTGCAAATAATTGCATAACATTAAGCGTGGTCTGGTTGTTACTAATAATATAACGATTAGCAGCTTTCTCGCCATTAGTCTCCTGAATCGTCTTTATAGCTTTCATTGTTCGTAAGGCTTTCAAGGTGTCTTCATCTTTGATTAATGATAAATCAACCTCTCCCTTAACTTTAGACAAAAACGTTACCTGTTCTTTTTCTGATAAATCGTGATAATTCTTTGGAAAAATATCACTTCCGCTTTCAATCAAGGCATTAACCATATCATTAAAGAATTGATTATGCTTACGACTGTCTTGTCTTATATCTAAATTTGCGAAATGGAACCCAAACAAATGGATTTTATTAAGCAAACTATTAACCTCTGACACATAAAGTGATTGATGCTCGCTTACAATACTATTTTTTATCTCTTTTAGCTCTTCTGCAAACGTCTGAGCTGTTAGGTTGGAATTTTTGTTCGTAATAATTTTATACAATTCTGTTTCTAAAACTACTATTCGTTCTTCTACACCTGCAAAAGTTAGTTTTCGTCTTAATCGACGTGCATCTCTGTAATAGTTTTTAATAACTGTATCTCTTAATCTTTTTGCAACATTTAAGGTTATTTCTGGAGTCACAAATGGATTTCCATCTCTGTCACCTCCAGGCCAAAAACCGATATTTATAATATCGTTTTCAATTTGTTCGCCTTCAAATATATTCTGCTGAATATAATCATATATTGTCCCAAAAGACTTATAAAACACATTCTCTAAATACCATATCAAACTCACGGCTTCATCATAAGGAGTAGGCTTTTTATGCTTAAAAAAAGGCGTCTTTCCTAGCTGAGCTAATAGGTTATTAATTCTAAGCAAATCATTTTCTCGAATGGCTTCAGTTAAATCTGTAATGATCCCTAGTACCGAACCAGGATAAAACTGTGTTGGATGGGCAGTTAAAACAATACGAACCTTAAACTCTTCTAAATATTTTCTGAGCGTATCGAGTTTATTATTTTTTGTTACCGATTCCTTCAAACTTCGAAGTGTTCCAATACCATCCATATTATTTACAACAGGAAACGCTGCATCTTCAATAGCATCGAACAAAACGACTTGGCGCTCTATATACTGAATAAATCGAAATAATAAATTAATTTGACTTTTAGGAGATCTTCTTGCTTGGTATTTTTTAAAGAATGTATCAACAATTGTTGTTGGATCTTCTTGATTGGCAAATCCTTTTTTACAGGTCTCATGAAACAAAGGCAATAAGACTCCTGTTTTTGTAATCGTATCAAACGGTAAGGTCATAAATATACTGTTGTATATCTGATATTTGGATAATACATTTTGATTGAATCTCGTAAGTTTTGGCTGTGTAGGCATTTAATTTATATAATAGTCGACTGACCTAAGTGAATATTTGTAAAGTTCATATTACTGTCATTAGGATTATTGATGAAATCTTCTATAAACTCTCCTACTTTACCCGTAGTTATATTATTGTATTTCATATTAATGTCTGGTGTAGAAACATCTAGTTTCAGAGATTTTTCTACAGCTTGTTTTATCAATTCAGATTCAGCAAATAAATCAAAATGCTCCAATAACATTGCTGCTGATAAGATTGACGCAATTGGATTAGCAATACCTTTGCCTTCTGCCTGTGGAAATGATCCATGAATAGGCTCAAACATGGCATATTTATCTCCAATTGAAGCAGAAGCTAACAATCCAATTGAGCCTCCAATAACACTTGCTTCATCACTTAAAATATCACCAAACATGTTTTCAGTTAAAATAACATCAAACTGTTTTGGGTTTAATATCATTTGCATAGCAGCGTTATCTACAAACAAATAATCTAGCTTAACGTCTTGATATTGTACAGCAATTTCGGCAACAACTTTTCTCCAAAGTCTTGAGCTTTCTAAGACATTAGCTTTATCCACTAAAGTTACTTTATTTTTCCTGTTTTGAGCAGCTTGAAACGCTAAATGTGCAATACGCTCAATTTCTTCTCTAGAATATGAACACAAATCGGAAGCCCTATTACCATCCTCGCTTAAGTCCTTTTCGCCAAAATAAATCCCTCCTGTTAACTCTCTATAAATACTAATATCAGTACCTTGAATAATATGCTTTTTTAAAGGTGATTTACCTAATAATGTTTCATACGCTTTTACAGGCCTTATATTAGCATAGAGACCTAGTTCTTTTCTTAATTTGAGTAAACCTTGTTCTGGACGCACTTTGGCAGTTGGATCATTGTCATATTTTGGATGCCCAATAGCTCCAAACAAAATAGCATCAGACGATTTACATAAATCCAAAGTTTTTTCTGGCAAAGGATCGTTGTATTTGTCAATGGCCATAGCTCCAACATCTCCGGTTACAAACTTAAAATCATGATTAAATTCGAACGCAATTGCTTTCAATGCTTTTACTGCTTGGTTTGTAACTTCTGGTCCTATACCATCACCTGGCAAAACGGCTATATTTAATTTCATATTATGTTAGTATATTTTATGAGCTTCAAAAGCTTCGATTTGTTCTTTATTATTAATTAAGTAATCGATATCATCATATCCATTTATCATACACGTTTTCTTGTAGGCGTCTATTTCGAAATTCTCAGAAATGTCTAAATCCACTATTGAAATCGTTTGGTTCTGAAGATTAATTTCGAGTTCTGTATTTGGGTTCGACTCAATTCTATTTAGCAAATTGATTAGAAACGACTCGGAAACTTGAACTGGCAATAAGCCATTGTTTAATGCATTACCTTTAAAGATATCTGCAAAGAAACTAGATACTACGACTCTAAAACCGTAACCTACAATAGCCCAAGCAGCATGTTCTCTACTCGATCCGCAACCAAAATTATCTCCTGCAACTAATATACTTCCAGAATATTTTGAATTATTTAATATAAATTCTGAGTTTTCAGAACCATCTTTATGATACCTCCAATCCCTAAATACATTATCTCCAAACCCATTTTTATCCGTTGCTTTTAAAAAGCGAGCTGGTATAATTTGATCTGTATCAACATTCTCAATATTCAATGGAATAGCTGTTGACTTTAATGTTGTAAACTTCTCCATTAATTTAAGTGTTTCGTAATATCAATTATTTTCCCTTCAACTGCTGTAGCAGCTGCGACGAGAGGACTTGCTAAAATCGTTCTAGATCCTTGGCCTTGTCGTCCTTCAAAATTTCGGTTTGATGTAGACACACAATATTCACCTTGTGGAATTTTATCATCATTCATGGCTAAGCACGCTGAGCATCCAGGTTGGCGTAATTCAAATCCTGCTTCATCAAAAACAGTTTTTAAACCCTCTTCTATAATCTGAGCTTCAACTTGTTTACTTCCAGGCACTAACCAAGCCGTTACATTATCAGCTTTTTTCTTTCCTTTTATAAAATCTGCCGCCACTCTAAAATCTTCTATTCTAGAATTGGTACAACTTCCTATAAAGACATAATTGATTGGTTTATTAATTAGACTCTCACCAGCCTCAAAATTCATATATGCCAATGATTTTTTAAATGAAGGATTTTCATCTTTAGGAATCTTTTCTGAAATTTTAATTCCCATTCCTGGATTAGTTCCGTAAGTCACCATGGGTTCTATATCTTCAGCTTCAAAATGATATTCTTTGTCAAACTGTGCTCCATCATCTGTTGGTAAGGTCTTCCAATAGGCTACTTTTTTAGTAAAATCTTCACCCTTAGGTGCAAATTTCCGACCTTTCACATAATTAAAAGTTGTTTCATCTGGTGCAATCATTCCACCTCGTGCTCCCATTTCAATACTCATATTACAAACAGTCATGCGTCCTTCCATACTCATCTCTTCAAAGACATTTCCTGCGTATTCACAGAAATATCCTGTACCAGAATTGGTTCCTAATTTTGAAATGATATAAAGAATGACATCTTTTGGCAGCACGCCTTTCTTTAATTTTCCATTAACGGTAACCCTTAAACTTTTAGGCTTAGTAAGCAATAAACACTGGCTCGCAAAAACTTGCGCCACTTGACTTGTTCCTATACCAAATGCAATAGATCCAAAAGCACCATGAGTTGAAGTATGACTGTCACCACAGACCATAGTATAACCTGGTTGCGTAACTCCTAACTCTGGAGCCATTACATGAACAATTCCATTATATTGATGTCCTAGTTCATATAAAGTGATGTTGTTTTTTTTACAATTTTCAGACAGCTGTGCTAATTGATTTCTAGACAACGCATCTTCAATTGGCTGATCTTGATTTATAGTGGGCGTATTATGATCTGCAGTTGCCACAATTTGGTCTGGTCTAAAAATAGGAATTCCACGATCTTCTAATTCGTTAAAAGCTTGCGGACTTGTAACTTCATGGATTAAGTGTTTATCGATATATAATATCTGCGGGCCATTTTTTATACTACTAACCACATGAGCATCCCAGACTTTATCGAATAATGTTTTTTTACTCATTATGCTGAAAGAATTTCTTGATATACTTTACTTGTTTCTATGATTTGATGGATATCATTATCATTTATTTCTTTGTTTCGATCTGCAAATTTTAAAAAGTTAGCATAGACTTCATCCAATTGTAACTTTGTTAATTCATAGCCAACATTTTTAGCTCTATAAGCTAAGGCTGCACGACCACTTCTTGCAGTTAAAATAATAGCCGAATTGGTAACACCAACATCTTTTGGGTCAATAATTTCGTAGGTTTCACGATTTTTAATCACTCCATCTTGATGAATTCCTGAACTATGTGCAAAAGCATTTGCACCAACAATTGCTTTATTAGGTTGTGTATAAATTCCCATACTATCACTCACCAATTGACTCATTCCATAAAGCATTGACGTATTAATGTTTGTATCTAAATTTAGGTAAGGATGTTGTTTTAGCACCATCACTACTTCTTCCAGAGCAGTATTTCCTGCTCGCTCACCAATACCGTTAATTGTACATTCAATTTGGCGCGCTCCATTTATAACGCCTTCTATTGAATTTGCGGTTGCTAATCCTAAATCATTATGACAATGACATGATAAGATTGCCTTTTCTATGCCCTTTACATTTTCTTTTAAATACTTAATCTTTGCCCCATATTCACTTGGCAAACAATAACCGGTTGTATCTGGAATATTTAAAACAGTTGCACCTGCCTTGATAGCTACTTCGCATACTTTTGCCAAATACTCATTATCCGTTCTACCAGCATCTTCAGCATAAAATTCTACATCTTCTACAAACGATTTGGCATATTTTACAGCGTCAAAAGCACGCCTTAAAATATCTTCTTGAGTCGTTTTAAACTTATGAACGATATGTGATTCTGAAGTTCCGATTCCTGTATGAATTCTTGGTTTAACTGCATATTTCAATGCTTCAGCAGCCACTTTAATATCATTTTGCACTGATCGTGTTAAGCCACAAACCGTTGCATTTTTTACAATTTTTGAAATCGCTTCAACGGATTTAAAATCACCTGGACTAGAAACAGGAAAACCCGCCTCAATAACATCTACACCAAGCCTATCTAACTGTTCGGCAATTACACTTTTCTGATCTGTATTGAGTTTGCAACCCGGAACTTGCTCTCCATCGCGAAGTGTTGTATCGAAGATTTGAATATTGTTATTTGACATTTATCAAAATATAGTTTAGTATTGTCTTACGAATTTAAGTTTTGGGTTTATTTAAATACTTAAGACTTTCTTCGTTTATACGATGTTCAAAATCAAACTTTGGCGTTAATATTTTGATTATCAATTATATAACTTGTTATTATTTTGACAACTAAAGATCAAAAAGATTATTTATTTTCACTTGTAAAGTCTCTAACAAAGTCTGAGAAACGACAGTTTAAACTTTATGTAGGAAGGCTTGGCGTGAATTCTGATTCCAAGTTTTTGAATTTATTTAACCTATTAGACAAAACAAAAACATATAATGAGGCAGCCATTATAAAAACAGGCATTGTAAAAAAACAGCAACTTGCTAATGTAAAAGCGCATTTATATAAGCAGATTTTAATTAGTCTTAAATTAAACCCAGCACACCAAAATATACGCTCACAAATAAGAGAGCAACTGGATTTCGCTTCCATTTTATATCATAAGGGTTTATACAAACAAAGTTTAAGAATTCTTAACAAAGTCAAAGATTTGGCCATAGCTAATGAAGAAAAAAATATGGCATTTGAAATCGTTGAACTCGAAAAAATAATAGAGTCTCAATACATTACAAGAAGTATCAGTTCTCGTGCAGATGAGCTGGCAATTCAAGCACGCGATTTGAGTGCGCAAAATGTAATTACCAGTAAACTCTCTAATTTATCATTACAACTTTACAGCATTATCTTAAAAACTGGCTATGTTAAAAATGAAGACGAATATAAAATAGTGACACAGTATTTTACTGATAGGCTTCCAGAAATTAATTGGGATAAGCTAGGGTTTAGAGAGAAACTGTGGTATTACAAGGCCCATTTATGGTATAATTTTTTACGTCAAGATTTCTTAAATTGCTATAGGTATGCTGCAAAATGGGTTGACCTATTTCATCAGAATCCTAGTATGATTAACCTTAACCCTGTATTCTATTTAAAAGGAAATAACTACTTATTAGAATCTCTTTATTTCATTAATAATAAACCCAAATTCGTAAAAAAATTAGAGCATTTTAAAACCATTGTAGACAGTCCGAAGTTTAATAAAGACGGAAACGTTTCTACTTTAATTTTTTTGTACACTAATTTTCATAGCATCAATCAACATTTTATTGATGGCAGTTTTGAAGAAGGACTAAAATTGATTCCAAAAATCGAAAAATCACTAGTGCTTTTTGATAGTAGAATTGACCCTCATCATAAAATGATTTTTTATTACAAGTTTGCTAGTTTACATTTTGGAGCTGGTAACAATAAGGCTTGTATTACATATTTAGATAAAATAATTTCTAACAAATCGCTCTCTATGCGTGAGGATCTTCTTTGTTTCTCTAGAGTTTTAAACCTTGTTGCTCATTATGAAGCTGGTATAGATTATCATTTAGAAACACTTTTAAGAAGCACGTATAAGTTCTTAATAAAAATGAACGATCTACACGAAGTGCAAAAAGAAATGATTAAGTTCATTAGAAATCTACAAGATATTTACCCTCACGATTTAAAAAATGCCTTTAAAAATTTATTGGAGCGACTCAAAATTTATGAAGACCATCCTTTTGAGCGCAGAGCTTTTTTATATTTAGACATTATTTCTTGGTTAGAAAGTAAGATTGAAAATAAGCCCGTTGCGGAAATAATTCAACATAAATATGTAGTAAAATAACTATCTTCATTTTCTGAATCTAGTAAGATTGACAATGAAAACATTAACTTTAGCTAGAGACTGTTACTTCCCAATACAGAAATTAGCAAAAATATTACCCAATAAGTCATCATTGGTAATTTCGCCTGTAATTTCTCCAAAGTGAAATAGCGCTTGGCGAATATCTATGGCTAGTAAATCTCCTGAGAGCCCTGTTTCTAAACCATGTTTTACTTTTTGAACCTCTTCAAAAGCCTTTAGTAAGGCATCATAATGTCTAGAATTGGTAACAATAGTTTCATTATTACGAAGTGCTCCTGTGTTGATTAACTCTAAAAGTGCATCTGTTAACCCCTCTACACCATCTCCTGTTTTAGCAGAAAGTAATCGTATTTGCTCAATCTCGCTTTTAAGATTAGCACGTTCATTATGGTCTAATTGGTCTATTTTATTAGCAATAATCAACAGCGGTTTTTGTGGATACTTATTTTTTATCTTTTCAATTTCTACCTGAATCGTTTTTAAATTGGCAATAGACTTCGAGCTATCAAACAAATAAATGACTACTTGTGCCTGATCGATTTTTTCAAAGGTTTTCTTAATACCAATACTTTCAACTACATCTTTGGTATCTCTAATACCTGCTGTATCAATAAATCTAAACCCAATACCTCCAATAGAAATTTCATCCTCAATGGTATCTCGTGTCGTACCAGCGATTTCAGAAACAATAGCACGCTCTTCATTTAAAAGTGCATTTAGAAGCGTAGATTTTCCAACGTTAGGCTCACCTACTATCGTAACTGGAATTCCATTTTTTATAACATTTCCAACGGCGAACGAATCGATGAGACGTTTTAAAACAAAAGTAATTCTGTCGATAAGTTCCTTAAATTGAGAACGATCGGCAAACTCTACATCTTCTTCCGCAAAATCTAGTTCTAGCTCTATCAGAGAAGCAAAATTAAGCAGCTCTTCTCGGAGCTTAGCTATTTCCGAAGAAAAACCACCACGCATTTGTTGCATAGCCACTTGATGTGATGCCTCATTATCACTAGCAATCAAATCGGCTACAGCTTCAGCTTGCGACAAATCTAATTTTCCGTTTAGAAATGCGCGTAATGTAAACTCCCCAGCATTTGCCATTCGGCAACCTTTCCGTAAAAACAATTGTATTATTTCTTGCTGAATGTATAAACTTCCATGACATGATATTTCAACAATATCTTCACCTGTGTACGAATTGGGGTTTTTAAATACAGAAACTAGCACCTCATCAAATACGCGTTTATCTTCTATTATATGACCCAAATGAATGGTATGCGTCGCTTGCCTTTTTAAGGTTTTATGACTTATAACCGACTTAAAACAGGCATCTACAATGTCAATGGCATCGCTCCCCGAAAGCCGTATTACAGCAATGGCTCCGCTTCCTGAGGCCGTAGCTAATGCAACAATTGTATCTTGATGAGTCATTCTATAGTTTTTTACAAAAGTATTGCAATTTTACTTTTATAGAATAATTTTATCCTGTTCTTTAAGTTTTTATTAGTAGTTATGGTTGATTTTCTTTTACTGAACTTATTATATTTGTAATACCAAAATTTTTAAGCAATGAAAAAAATAGTTACACTGTTATGCCTAAGCCTTTTACTCTTTGCATGTAAAACAGAAGGCTCTGGCTCAACCGAAGAAGTACTAAGAGATACGTATTTGATTACAGGTGAAGCACCAGGCGTTTATAATGGCATTAGAGCACATCTCCAAACCACAGACCCACGTGGAAGAAAGATTAATGTCGATACTGCTATTGTAATGAATGAGCGTTTTCTATTTGAAGGTAAAGTTGATACACCTCAAATGTGGAATTTAAACATTAATAGCATTAAAGGAAACCTACCTCTAATTGTAGAAAACAAAGCAATTAGCATTGCTGTGGATAATACGAATCTATCAAAGTCAAAAATTACAGGGACTAAAGCAAATGCCGATTTGATGTCTTTAAATGAAAACATTGAAGTGTTAAATACAAAGGCTTCAAAATTAAATGAACAAATTAGAGCAACTAGTGATAATACGATAAAAAGTGAGCTTGCCCAAGAATACACAGCACTAACAAGAGAAATGAAAGCATTGCCAATAGCCTACGCTAAAGACAATAAAAATAGCCTCTACTCTTTAGTTGTTATAGACAACTTATTTAAAACCAAACAACCTGATTTAGATAATATTTCTTCGCTTTTTAATGGACTCGATGATACTATTAAAAACACAAAACTGGGTGAAAGCATTAAAACAAGATTAGATCAGTTACTAAAACAAAGAGCGCTTTTAAGTGCTACTGAAATAGGAAAACCTGCGCCAGATTTCTCATCTACAAGACCAGATGGCAGTAAATTAGCGTTAAAAGATGCTATGGGAAAAGTAACTATTATTGATTTTTGGGCGGCTTGGTGTGGTCCTTGCCGACGTGAAAACCCAAACGTTGTTAAGGTTTATAATAAATACCATGACAAAGGATTAGAAATTATTGGAGTATCTCTTGATGGGACTTCAAGGCAGAAAGATCCTAAAGAGGCTTGGTTGGAAGCTATCGAGCAAGATAAATTAACTTGGAATCATGTATCTAGTCTTAACTATTTTAACGATCCTGTAGCAAGAGCATATAATATTAGATCGATTCCTGCGACATTTATTTTAGATGAAAATGGAACCATCGTAGCCAAAAACTTAAGAGGCCCAGCCTTAGAAGCGAAAATAGCAGAGTTACTTAATTAGTAAACTTTCTAAATTATATTTAAGCCTTTAATCTTAAAGATTGAAGGCTTTTTGATTTAGATCTTTCCCGTCTTATGCAGCACGAATAATATGACAATAGGAATGGCTAACAAACCAACCATTTGCAAATCTGTTTCTAACAATGTAGGTCGCAAGATAAGTGTTAGTATATAACCACCTACTGCACCTCCAAAATGGGCATCATGACCAATATTACCAATACGCTTTTTCATACCATATATTGAAAACAAGAGGTATATAATTCCAAAGATATAGCCTGGAATATAAAACGGTATAAAAAACATACCAATACCTCTATGTGGATCTAATAAAATCGCCGCATATAACACACCCATAACCGCTCCACTGGCACCAATAGCACTATAATGATATTCATCTTTATGAAAATAAAGAGAAATGAGACTCCCTAAGCCTAAACTTCCAATATATACAACTAAAAACCCAAGTTGACCCAACCCACCAATAACAGTATCTGCGAAAAAATATAAGGTCATCATATTAAACAACAAATGCGTGGTATCTCCATGTAAAAAGCCAGAGCTAAACATTCTAAACTGTTCACCACGTCTTATGCTACCAACGTTGAATTTATAGCGTTCAAAAAAGCTAAAATCTTCGAACCCCTTATACGATATTATTACATTTGCTGCAATAATGATAATTGTAAACAAACTTAAATCACCCATAGACTTTTATTACATATATTTGCCACTGCAAATCTAACATATATTAATGCAATTTATTATCTACATTTTAGTTTATCCATTTTTATGGTTAATATCTATTCTTCCATTTAGATTGTTATACGCATTCTCTGATATGTTATACCTTTTTATCTATCGTATTTTTGGATATAGAAAAAAAACAGTACAGGATAATTTAAGGCTCGTTTTTCCTGAAAAGGATGCAAAAGAAATCAATACTATCACAAAAAAATTCTATCATCATTTATGTGATATGATTGTTGAAGCTATCAAATCTTTAACGATTTCAGAAGCAGAGATGAAAAAGCGATTCACCTTCTCCAATGTGGAGTTGATGCAAGGTTTAGAAAATCAAGATAGAAGCATTGTTCTTATGTGCGCGCATTATGGCAGCTGGGAATGGATTTTTATTCTTCAAACCTATGTTAAATCAAGAGGAAACGCTGTTTACAAGCGTATACAGAATAAATATTTTGACAGATTAGTAAAGCGTATTAGAGCGAAGTACAACAGTCATTTAATTACGACCAAAGAGATTATACCAGAACTTCTTAGATTAAAAAACGATGGTATTTGCACAATTAACGGGTTCGTTTCTGATCAAAGTCCGAAACCTCAAAAAGCATTTCATTGGACTGAGTTTATGAATATTAGAGTTCCTGTTCATACTGGCGCCGAAATGTTGGCTAAACGCTTAGATATGTCTGTTGTGTTTTTTAAAGTGAAACGTCTAAAACGAGGTCATTATGAGACTACATTTAAGACTTTGGCTGAGCATCCTAGAGATTATAAAGATTATGAGATTACAGACCAATTTTTAAAACTTGTTGAGCAACAGATCTATGAAGCTCCTCAATATTATTTGTGGACACATAAACGCTGGAAACACAAAGACAAATCTCCTGAGGATTATAAGCCAAAAATCAAAGATTAGATAAATTACCTCATGCTTATAGCCCCAAAATAAAAAGACCAATAACACAAAGATTATTAGTCTTTTTAAACCAATCTATCAAACAATATTTGTAATAAAATTCTATTCAGCTGTTAGTATAAATCCCCAATCAAACTCTCCATTTCCGTCGGTAGACTTTATGGTCATTTGATTTGCTGATCTATCTAAGATGATATATTTATGATCACCTCCAATGTAATATCCCATAAAAGCTAATCCCGATAAACTTATCGTTTCAACGCCTCCTGGAGCAGATAAAGACCATTGTTCAGCATAATCGCTATATTCTAAATTTATAATATCGGCACCATCAGCTTCACCACCAGTTCCTCCTAACTCATCAATTAGTACTTCGCGTCCAAACACTGTTCCGCTTGTATCTTCTACAGGATCATCATTTGTACCATCTGTTATATGCGTAAATGTTCCATCTTCATTGAAAATATAGCGGTCATCATACATCCCTACTCCAGCTTTAGATTCTGGAGGAGCTGCAAAGAAACTAAAGGGATCGCCACCTGCAGGACCTAATCCAAAATGACCAGGAGCATCAGATTTTATACGCCATACTCTAGATCCAGATCCATATAGCATTTCTAATAAATCTTCAGGCGGTTCATAAAGAGACAACACGTCAACTAAAATACTCTTACTTGTAGACAAGCCTCCTGTGCCATAAGCAATTACAGTTACAGTATATGAGTTCTCTCCAAGTAATGTAAAATCATGAGACACACTTCCTCCTACCGCTAGTTTTGTTTGGTTTTGAATGACATAATGAAATGTAATTGCATTATCTGCCGTTGCCGTGAAATTAACAGTTCCGCTACCATCTCCATTTGGATTGTTAACATCAGCACCTACTTTATCAACTTCTATTTGAATGTTTGATGGTGCTATTAAGTTACCTATTTCTTGGTCTTCATCTTGGCACGTATAAAACGATCCCAATACAAAAGAAAAGATTATTAAATATTTTAAATGTTTCATAATAAAGTTATGTTTCAAATTAATTGGTAAGTGTGTATTCATCAAAATAGTACACCGAATCATCTCCATTGTTTCCGAAATCAAAGAATATGACTACTCTAACATAATCTGCTGCAGGAGCATCTGAAAAATCATATACTAATTCTTCCCAACCATTAGCAACAGTGTTTGTAATATCTTTCTCATGTGTGATACTCGCATCTGCATTTTCAAGTTTCAATTTAATTGTAATTCCACTTGTTGGAGACCAGGTCTTCACACTAATTTGATTATATGTATTTAAATCTAAAGGATCGGTTTCAAAAAATGTACCTGCCCATACTTCAGAGCCAGCCGTCTTTGTTAATTGAGCAACATTAGCAGTGGTATTGATTCCAGACATATCTGGATTAGCTACAACCTGTGTATCTGCGATATTTCCGAATACTGTAAATGTTGGTGCCGTTCCCTCAAAATCTTGGAAAGAAAAATCTTGTTGCGTTCCTACCAGTTCTATATCGTCATAATAGTACAACGAATCATCACCAGGATTACCAAAATCAAAGAATATGACTAACCTTATATAATCTGCCATAGGCGCTGCTGTAAAATCATATAGCAGGTTTTCCCATTCATTGGCAACAGTAGTAACAACATCGCCTTCGTAAGTTATGCTGGCATCTGCATTTTCTAGTTTAAACTTCACTGTAATTCCAGCTGTAGGAGACCATGTTTTCACATTCATTTGTCCGAAAGATGCCAAATCTAATGGCGCATCTAATTCAAAAAATGTTCCTGCCCATACTTCAGAGCCTGCTGTTTTTGTTAATTGTGCAACATTAGCACTCGTATTGATTCCAGACATGTCTGGGTTTGTAACAACTTGTGTATCAGCAATATTTCCAAATACTGTAAATGTTGGAACTACACCTTCAAAATCTTCCACAATTTGTGATACAACAACACCTGCAAAATCTTGTCTAATATTGTCTAAGTAAAATGTCCAATCTGCGCTACCATCACCAGCAGTTCCGAGATCAAAGAACCAAACTATTTTTTGAAATGAATCTGTTTCTAAATTGGCAAATTCACTAAGATCAATTGAAACTTCTTCCCATTGACTATTTCCAACTAACGGAACTCCAACCTCAATAAAAATATTTGGATCTGTAAGGTTTTCTAATTTCAAAGTAAATGTTCCACCTGGTCTTGGTGACCAAACATCAAACTTCATAACTTTCTTAGTACTAAAATCGATAGGAGCTGACAATTCAATTACGTTACCTGCCCACACCTCTGGAGCCCCTTTAATTATTTGAGCAACTTTGGCCGACTCATTTCCATTGGTATCCGGATTATCAATAACTTCACCAGAAGCCCCTCCAAATCCGAAGAATACTGTAGAATCAAAAATTTCAAAATCTATTGGTAATTCCGTTGGAGTTGTTATTGTTACCATTACTGTATCTTCAGATGATTCAACCCCTCCACTAAGTGCAACCACTCTAATTGTGTAATCACCAACTAAATCATATTCAAAGCTCACTGTACCATCTAAAGCTAGTGGTGTTGCTTCTTCGTCTACATTGGATGTATCGAAATAAACTTCAAAAGATGCAGCATAATCTGCTACAGCAGACACATTTACTTGAAATGGGTTGGAAGCGTCAACTTCAGCAGTTATGACCAAATTTTCTGGTGCGCGAAAGGATACGACCAATTGTTGCGTTGCTTCTGTAGTTAATCCGTTAATACTAACCGCCTCAATCGTTACTGTATAAGTACCTTCTTCATAAATATGTGTTGTGTTTTCTCCTTGAGCCACAGATACAGCCTCTGCTGTCCCGTCGCCAAGCGTAATATTATAATTTACGGCGCCAACTGCATTAGGCGTAATAATAACTGTTCCTGTATTATCCTGAGATATATTAAATACTGCAGACACCTCAGATGGTGCTGTTATATCATTCAGAGCATCTAAATTGTCGTCATCATTTTGGCAGCCAGTGAACAAACCTACCGCTACAAAAAGACCGAGTATGTATTTTATTGTTTTCATAATATCATTTTTTTTTAGTATCCAGGATTTTGATCCCATGTATCACCTGCAAGTTGTATTTCGATTAAAGGAATTGGAAATAATTCATGTTTTCCTGCCTGAAATCCATCAATTTCCATAGCAGCCCTTCCAGTTCTAACCAAGTCAAAGAAACGATGTCCTTCGCCAACTAATTCTACACGACGTTCGTTATAAATAGCATCTGTTAAATTAGTTCCTGTAAATCCAACATCGGCCAATCCAGCTCTATTACGAACTCTATTTAGATGCTGTTGTGCTTGCATATCATTAATACCACCACGATTTAAGGCTTCTGCAGCCATCAATAAGACATCAGCAAACCTAATAGCTCTATAGTTATTTGGATTAGTAAGGTTAGCATCACCTGTATTTAAATCGCCTTGACGTGATATATACTTTCTATTAAAATATCCTGTGTGTTCAAAACCAGTTGCAAAGGTGGCTCCTGTATCAGCAGCCCAGGCATCAATATCAAGAATAGCCACATCCTTACGAAGGTCACCATCTTCAAAGGCATCTACAACCTCTTGAACTGGGACATTAAAACTGAATCCCGATTCAAATACTGGTCCGTTATAGTTTCGAATACCATTAAATCCAACAGCAACATTTCCTTCGCTACATTGTAAGCAACCAAACCCTGCTCCTTCTGCATCTGAGTATTGTACTTCAAAAACAGATTCTATATTATTTTCATTATCATTTTCAAACATTGTTGAATAATCTGCTAGCAAATCATAAGGTCCACTGGCAATTAAGTCGCCTAATACCGTTGCTGCTTCAGCAAATTTATCTTGGTACAGATATACTTTTCCAAGTAATGCCTGCGCCGCACCTTTTGTGACTCTGCCAGTTTCTGAAGCTGTATATGTTAAATTATCAGCAGCAAAAATTAAATCGGCCTCCATCTGTGCATATATTTCAGTTTTTGGTGTTCTCTCTATTCCAAATTGATCTCCAAAGTTTATTCTTACATCTACAGCAAAAGGAACATCACCAAACCATTTTACCAATTCAAAATAGTAATACGCTCTTAAAAATCTAGTTTGAGCTAGGACTGAATTTTTATTCGGAAAATCAATTTTATCTTGAAATTCCATAATGAAGTTCGTTCTATTAATACCACCATACATCCAACTCCAAATATCTCTTAGTTGCTGGTTGGTTGGTGTGTGGATCATATCATCTATTTCTTGAATACCTGGTACATCGGTTGCACTTTCGCCACCAGCCAATGTATTATCTGAAGCAATTTCTCCTAGCATTACATTTAAATAAGTTGAATGTAAAGGGTCATATGCTGCAATTAATGCCGATTGATAATCATCTTCTGTATTGAAAAATGTATCAGAACTAGCATTTTGGGGATCAACATCGATAAAGTCATCTCCACAAGAAGAGAACAATATTAATGCTAAGACTACTATGCTTTTTATTTTTATCTGTTTCATAGTGTTTTAAAATTTTAAGTTAACTCCTAGTAAATATGTTCTTGGGCTAGGATAAAATCCTTGATCTATTCCTCCTCCAATTGGTGCTCCTGTTGAAGCTGTTGGGTCATAACCTCTATACTCTGTTAATGTAAACAGATTACTTGCAGAAACATAAACGCGTAGGTTGTCTAATTTTGAATTTTCAAGTAGTTTATCAAACGTATAACCTAACTGTACATTTTGTAAGCGAACAAAAGATCCGTCTTCAACAAAATAGTCTGAAAACAATCCATTAGATGTTGGGCCAGTAGTTACACGAGGATCGGTATTACTTGTTCCAGGTCCTGTCCAACGATCCAAAAACGTTACACTTCTATTTGTCAAAGGTTGATTACGCTCATAGTTTCTTACAATCTCATTTCCTATTGAAGCAAAAGCATAAGCGGAAAAATCGAAACTTTTGAAATCTATCGATACGTTAAGTCCCATCGTTGCATCTGGTATTGGGTCACCAATATAAGTTTTATCATTATCATCAATAACACCATCGTTATTGATATCTACAAATCTTAAATCACCTGGACGAACTTGATCATTGATTGTTGTTGATGCATCAACTTCTGCTTGTGTCTGGTATATTCCGTCTGTTTTAAACCCTCGAAAATATCCGATAGGAAAACCTGCTTCCATTCGAGATGGTGGATCTTGACCAACTCCAAATACACCTCCTACGATAAATCCTCCCTCTGTATTTACAGAAAGTACTTCATTATTAATGGTTGTCACATTATATCTCACACTAAATTTGAAATCATCAGAGACTCTATTGGTATAGCCAATGGCTAATTCAAATCCTGAGTTCTCTACTTCTCCTCCATTAACTACTGGAGGTGCAGCTCCGGGAGCACCCACACCTAAAATTCCTGATACCTGAGGAGTAACTAATAAATCTTCAGTGTTACGCTTGAAGTAATCTGCAGTCACATCGAATTTATTATCTAAAAATCTTAAATCAATACCAATATCAAATGTTTTTTGCTTTTCCCATCTAATTTCTGGGTTTGCAACTGGTCCTAAAGCCGCTCCAGAAATAATACCATCATTAAAAACATAAGTTCCTTCTCCATCCAACAGCGATACAAAACCAAAATCTGCAATTCTATCGTTACCCAGTATACCATACGATGCTCTTAATTTTAGAAAATCGATAACACTGCTATCACTTAAAAAGTCTTCATCTGAAATAATCCACCCAACAGATCCAGATGGGAAATAACCAAATCTATTTTCTGGTCCAAATTTTGTCGAACCATCTCGACGAATAACACCTGAAAATAGATATTTACCTTTATAACCATATTGTACTCTTGCAAAATATGATAACAACCTAGAATCAAATCTTGGATCGAACCCGAGTTCTTGGTTTATACTTTGCACTTCTTGTGCCTGTGATATATTTGCGTTTTCAATACTGTTTCCTGGAATATCAAAACCTCTATTTCCTGTAAATATTCCTGTAGTCTGAAAGATTGAAGTTCCCAATAGAACTTTAAGGTCGTGCGTATCGTCAAAATTGCGTTCATAAGTTAGAAACGCATCAAAAGTATAGTCCCTAAATATATTTGAGGTTTCTACGACTTCACTTCTATCAATATTAAATACTTTACCACTACCAAAGTTTGCAATAGGTCTAAATACTTTTCCTTTGACCTCTGCATAATTTGCTTGAATATTAGTTTGAACTGTAAAATGCTCTAAAAAGTTATAGGATAAACTTGCATTACCACTCAACTTATTAATTTGAGTTCTATCATATGTTCCGTCCAATTGCGCTATAGGGTTAATAACCTCATTCCCTAATCCTTCAGCTATTGAAAAAGCTCCTGAAGCATCCCTTACACCCCTTGTAGGATCCATATTCAATGCATTGAACAATATTGACCCAAGGGCTGATTCACTTAAATTTCTTTTATTAGTATGCGTATATATCAAGCCTGCATTAAACTTAAAATTCTCAAGAAAGTCCACACTATAATTTCCTCTTTTCGTAAAACGTGTAAAGTTTGATTTATCGCCACCAACAATACCATCTTGAGACAAAAATGAAGACCCGAATGCATAAGTCGACTTTTCTTTTCCGCCTTTAATCGTGATAGAATTATTAAATATAGGAGCACTCTCAAAAACTTCATCTTGCCAATCTGTTCCAATTCCTAGATTAGAAATATCTGTAAATTGAGGATCCTGACCACCAGCTACAAATGCTTCATTAACCAAAAGTGCATATTCCGTAGCGTTTAATACGGGTATTCTTCGCGTGGTTTCTTGTACACCACCATAAGCACTATATTCAACGGTTAATGGCATTTCCTTTCTTCCTGTCTTCGTGGTAATAAGAATCACACCATTAGCGGCTCTAACACCATATATACCAGCAGTAGCATCCTTAAGAACATTAACGCTTTCAATATCACTCGGGTTGATTGTGCTTAAATCTTCTATAACATTACCATCAACTAATATTAATGGTCTAGAATCTCCATTAGTGGAAATACCCCTTATACTAATTGTTGATGCCGCACCAGGTGATCCAGAGTTTGATGAAACATTCACTCCGGCTACTTGTCCTTGTAAGGCCTGTTCTACTCTTGTTGGTTTGAGTTTTTCAATGGTTTCTGCACTAACAACAGACACAGCTCCTGTTGTTTCTTTCTTTTTCTGTGTCCCATAACCTATAACTACAACTTCATTTAATGATTCTGCATCTTCAACTAAAGAAATAACTAAGGGATTAGCATTAACTACAACAACTTCCTGATTCTTATATCCTAAATAGGTAAATACTAAGGTAGCATTAATAGATACATCTGGAATTGTAAAATTCCCATCGAAATCTGTTGATGCGCCTTTGGAAGTGTCTTTGACCAGAATATTAACTCCTGGTATTGGTTGTCCGGTTGCTTGATCTACAACTGTACCTTTTACTGTTACATTTTGGCCAAATGCCAAAGCTGAGAACAGTAAAAATACTAAGGAAAATAGTTTTGTTGTCATATAATTGATTGTTATGACGTAAACTTACAAGAGGTAATTGACAATTCAACAAAATAAGCCTATACAAAAAATATACAATTCAAAAAAAAACATAGTATTTTAAGAAATCCCTAAAAAACAAGCCTTTTGAATATCATAAATGCAAATAAAGGTGTCAATATAAAAGATGATGTCATCAAAAAACCAGGAATGTTGTGGTAATGTATAGGTGTTATTTGGTTTTTTAACAGCAAATTGTACAAGTGTATAGCTAAAACAAAAGGCTACAGTTTAAACCAAGCATTAATTACGTTGTTATCTGTAGATTTTTCAGAAGCGACAGACTTGTGAATAAATTCATTGGTTTGCCCTTGATATTCATAATCTTCTGACCAATCTTTATGATGTCTAGCTAAAGATTTAATACTCTCGCAAACAAAATTCATTTCTTCATTGGTAGTCGTAGGGTGAATAGACATGCGAATCCAACCCGGCTTACGGACTAAATCACCAATAGAGATTTCGTTAGTCAACTCGTTACTAGTTTGTTGATCTACATGAAGTAAAAAATGGCCATAGGTTCCTGCACAGCTGCATCCGCCTCTGGTTTGAATTCCAAAACGATCATTTAAGAGTTTTACGCCTAAATTATAATGTAGGTCATCTATATAAAATGAAATCACTCCTAAGCGATCTTCATGTTGCGCTGCAAGAATGTGTAAGTTTTCTTCGGGAGATAACTCACTAAACACTTTACTAACTAATTCATGCTCGCGTTCTAGAATATTTTCAACACCCATTTGTTCTTTTAACTTGATCGCCAAAGCCGTTTTTATGGTTTGCAAAAAACCTGGTGTACCACCATCTTCGCGATCTTCAATATTGTCAATATACTTATGCTCTCCCCAAGGATTAGTCCAACTCACTGTACCTCCTCCTGGGCAATCGGGAATCATATTTTTATATAATTTCTTATTGAAAATTAAAACACCTGATGTTCCTGGTCCTCCCAAAAACTTGTGAGGTGAAAAGAAAATTGCATCTAAATTTCGAAGTTCATTTTCGGGATGCATATCAATATCAACATAAGGTGCTGAACATGCAAAATCTACGAAACACACGCCACCATGTTTATGCATTAACTCGGCAATATCATGATAAGGCGTTTGTATGCCTGTTACATTAGAACCGCCAATTACAGAAGCAATCTTTAACGTGCATTCCTTATACTTATCTAACAGTATTTCTAAGTTTTTCAAACAGAATAGTCCCTGTTCATCTGGAGGAATAACCTCTACTTTGGCAATCGTTTCTAACCAAGACGTTTGATTCGAGTGATGTTCCATATGAGTAACAAAAACCACTGGTCGAATTTCATCTGGAACGGAAGTATATTTTCTTAAATTTTCAGGTACTTTTAATCCCAGAATACGTTGAAATTTGTTTACCACTCCAGTCATCCCATTACCTGAAACAATAAGAACGTCATCATCATTACAATTCACATGGCTTTTTATAATATTTTTGGCCTCGTGATACGCTTTGGTCATTGCAGTACCGGAAACTGTTGTTTCGGTATGTGTATTGGCCACAAATGGTCCAAACTCATTACACAGTTTTTCCTCTATTGGTCGATATAGACGTCCTGAAGCCGTCCAATCTGTGTAAATAATCTTCTGCATTCCAAAAGGCGATTCAAATTCTTGATCTACACCTATAATATGCTGTCTGAATTGATTAAAATACTGCTCCAATCTTGAAGGTTTCTCCTGTGTAACTTCCGTAGAAATCATATTAAAAAACTTTGGTTAAAGATACTAAATATTTGCTATTGCCTTAATTTCATTTATAATACGATCAGCTAAATCATCAGCATCTTGCTGACTAGGCGCTTCCGTATATATTCTAATAATCGGCTCTGTATTACTTTTTCTTAAATGTACCCAAGAATCACTGAAGTCAATTTTCACGCCGTCAATGGTTGTCAAATTTTCATGACGGTATTTACTTTCCATAGCGTTTAGCAAACCATCAACGTCTAATTCTGGAGTTAATTGAATTTTTTTCTTACTCATAAAGTAATTTGGGTATGACGCCCTTAGTTCACTAACAGTCATGTTTCCTTCAGCTAATAAACTCAAAAATAGAGCAACTCCAACAAGTGCATCTCTACCATAATGTAATTCAGGATAAATAATACCTCCATTTCCTTCTCCACCAATAATTGCATTATTTTTCTTCATTAGACTTACAACATTTACTTCGCCAACAGCACTAGCTTCATAAGATCCGCCATGTTTTTCTGTAATATCACGAAGTGCCCTAGTTGAGCTCATATTACTCACAGTATTTCCAGGTGTCTTACTTAGTACATAATCTGCACAAGCCACTAAGGTATATTCTTCACCAAACATGTCCCCTTTCTCATCCATAAATGCCAAGCGATCAACATCTGGATCTACCACAATCCCGAAGTCAGCATTTTCTTTTACAACGGCTTCAGATAAGTCTGTTAAGTGTTCTTTTAAAGGCTCTGGATTATGAGGAAAATGGCCATTAGGCTCACAATACAATTTTATTGGGTGTACCCCTAAGCGCTCTAATAGCAAAGGAATAGCAATACCTCCAGTTGAATTTACTCCATCTACAACCACTTTAAAGTTAGATTTTTCAATGGCTTCTTTATTCACTAAATCCATAGCTAACACTTCGTCGATGTGCATATCAATGTAAGCATCATTAGTAGTTATTTTACCCAAATTATCAACATCAGCAAAAGACATATCGTTATGTTCAGCTAATTCTAAAATTTTAGCACCTTCTACTCCATTTAAAAACTCTCCTTTAGCATCTAAAAGTTTAAGAGCGTTCCATTGCTTCGGGTTATGACTGGCCGTTAAAATTATACCACCATCGGCATGCTCCATAGGTACGGCAACCTCAACTGTTGGTGTTGTAGATAAACCTAGATCAATCACGTGTATACCAAGTCCTACCAAAGTATTCATTACTAAGTTTTGAATCATCTCTCCAGAAATGCGAGCATCTCTACCAACTACAACACGATAATTTTCTTTATTCCTTTGTTGTTTAATCCATGTGCCATATGCAGAAGCAAATTTCACAGCATCAATTGGCGTCAGGTTATCACCAACATTTCCGCCAATAGTACCACGTATTCCAGAGATTGATTTTATAAGTGTCATTATCTAAATTTTGTTTTCAGTTTTAAAAAATAGGTTTCAAAATACTTGTAGGACAAATGCGCAAAAAGTATCGTTAATGCAAAAGTCAATATATTAATTAAAACTATTGTTATTGTATCATTAAAAATTTTGTGCTCTTCAACTTTCAATATAAAAAACACCACAAAATTCATTGCTATCACATGAAACATATATATCCCATATGATATATGCCCTAAATGGTTTAAGAATTTACTTTTAATAATAACTCCAAGGTTATTATGTGCTAAAGTATGCACGAATAAACAGAATAAGACCATGGTCACTAAATTTGTGACCCAACGTTCGTCAAACTGAAATATATTGGTTGTAAAATAGAGTATTGTTGAGCCAATTACTAGCATTGGAATAACCATAAAGCGCTTTAAAAATTCTAACCTATTCTTTTCTTCCAAAATAGCTACGACACCACCAGAGAACAGAAAAAAGTAAACAAACTTGAATTTAACTAATACGTAAAAAATATCTAAATGAAATATAACGAAATAACCAATCGTTAGTATTACCAGAGCAATCAATAGTCGTGTTTTTCTTAAAAAGAACAGTAATGGAGCAATCATTAAATAAAACTGCTCCTCAATTCCAATAGACCAAAGTACTTCTAAAATCCCACCTGGTTCATACAATTTTCCAAAGACATTTGGTAAGAAAAAAGTGGTTAACAACACGCCATCTTTCAGGTTGTAGTTATTCTCAAAAGGAATATTCAAAGCAGGTAAAATCATCCAGTAAAACAGAAACCCAAAAATAACAATGAGATAATACAAAGGAAATATCCTTAGCATCCGTCTTATGTAAAATTTCTTAATCGAAAATGCATCACGCTGTTTATATCGATAAATCAATCTAATAATCAAAAAACCACTCAAAACGAAAAACATATAAACGGCCTCAGTACCACGATTAAATATGGCTGCTTCAGAAAAATATGGGAGTCCTTGATTTCTACTCAGATGCGGAATGTGAAAAATCATCACCAACGACGCCAAGATAAAACGTAAGGGATCTAAATTAGGTAATCTGTCCAAGAATAAACATTTAGAACTCAAAAATACATATATTTATTGAATGAATTTTCTAGCCCATATTTATCTATCTAACAACGATGATTTAATCACCATTGGTAACTTTATTGCAGATGGTATTCGTGGAAAACGTTATAAAAAATTTCCAATCGAAATTCAAAAAGGAATTCTATTACACCGGCAAATTGACACCTTTACAGATGCGCATCCAACAGTAAGACAAAGTACTAAGCGTCTTCATAAAAATTACGGACATTACAGTGGCGTGATTGTAGATATTCTATATGATCATTTTTTAGCCAAAAATTGGAGCACATATTCTAACATTCCCTTAGACAATTATGTCGAAAACTTCTATGATCTCATGGGAACTCATTTCGAAATACTACCAGCTCGTATTCAAAAAATGATGCCGCATATGATTGCTGGCAATTGGTTATTAAGTTATGCTACAATTGATGGTATCCAAAAAGTATTGGATGGTATGAACCGAAGAACACAAAACAAATCGGGCATGAATACAGCCACCGAAGAGCTAAAGGCTTTTTATAGCGAATTTGAACGTGAGTTCACTTCCTTTTTTGAAGAGCTACGTCTATTTGCTAAAAACACATTAGAGGATATTGAAAAACAGTTATCACATGAGAATTAAACTAGTTATCGTAATTGCATCTATCATTGTTTTATCCTGCAATCAAGATGTTACACCAACACAAGGATTAATAACCCAAAAAGCTATGGTTGTATCGGCCAGAGCCGAAGCCTCTAAAATTGGAAGTGATATTCTAGAACAAGGTGGTAATGCTTTTGACGCTATGTTTGCGACCGAAATGGCTTTAGCAGTAACTTACCCTTACGCTGGAAATCTTGGCGGAGGCGGTTTTATGATATATCGACTTAACAATGGTGAGATAGGCGCCCTCGACTATCGCGAAAAAGCACCATTGGCAGCAAGTAGGGATATGTATTTGGATTCTCTCGGAAATGTCATTCCCGATAAAAGTACTGTTGGTGCCTATGCTGTTGGCGTTCCAGGAACCATAGCTGGTATTTTTGCAGCACATGAAAAATTTGGAAGCCTACCTATAGAAACACTTCTAAAGCCAGTAATTGCATTGGCCGAAAATGGATTTACAGTTACCCAAAAACAGCATAAACGCTTTATCAAATATGACAGTATAATTACGGCTGTTAATGGCAAACAAACACCAATTAATAAAAACGTTTCGGCACATACTATCTTCAAAAATGTTGCATTAGCTGAAACCCTGAGACGTATCTCAAAAAATGGCAGAGATGAGTTTTACAAAGGAGAAACTGCTGACCAAATCGTTCGGTTTCTTAATCAAAAAGGAGGAATTATCACAGCTGAAGATTTAGCGCTTTATGAAGCACAATGGCGCGATCCTATTCAATTTACGTATGATAATTTAAATATCATTTCCATGTCTCCTCCTTCAAGTGGCGGACTTTGCCTCGCGCAAATTATGAAAATGGCCGAACCTTATGATGTGAGTCAGTATGATCAAAACAGCTTAGAGGCAATTCAAGTAATGGTTGAAGCCGAAAAGCAGGCGTATGCAGATCGTAGCTATTATTTAGGTGATCCAGACTTTGTCAACATTCCTATAGACCAACTTTTGGAAGATAACTATCTAAAAAACCGTATGACTAATTTCTCTTTTGAAAAAAGCACACCTTCAAATAGTATTACTTATGGCACGTTACCAAATTATACAATGGAAATTAGAGAAACCATACCATATCAGGAACATGAAGAAACTACACATTACTCTATTGTTGATCAATTTGGAAATGCCATTGCAGTAACAACAACACTTAATGGTGCGTATGGCTCAAAGCTCTATATCGATAACTTAGGTTTTTTTCTAAATAATGAAATGGATGATTTTAGCAGTAAACCAGGTGTACCTAATGTTTATGGACTTCTTGGCGGAAAGGCCAATGCCATTGCGCCTCAAAAACGTATGCTCAGTGCTATGACACCAACTATTGTAGAAAAAGATGGTGAACTATATATGGTTGTTGGAACGCCTGGAGGATCTACTATAATTACGTCTGTATTTCAAACTATACTAAACGTTCATGAATTTGGAATGACAATGCACGATGCTGTTAATGCTCCGCGTTTTCATCACCAGTGGTTACCCGAAGAAATTAGAATGGAACCTAACCGTTTTGATCCTAAACTTCTAGAACAACTCAAAGCAAAAGGCTATACAATAAACGAAGAGCGCACTCCCGTAATTGGGAAGGTAGACGCTATTCTTGTTTTAGATAACGGAACCTTAGAAGGAGGTGCGGATAGTCGCGGGGATGATACAGCTATAGGATTTTAATGTTATAACGATATTAATCAATATGAAACCTCCAGAGTATTTATATGTTGAATACAATTTTTAAGAACATAGCACAAGAAGAAAACGCAGATCTCGAGATAATTGAAGACGTTGTTTCCTATTCTGATGGCTCTAGGAGTCCGCATTTAATTTATAAAATGTATATCCCTTATAAAGGTTGCACCATACATTTTGTAAATAAAACGGGAACCGAATTTTATGGTATCGTCGTGTCCAATTTCCCTAAGAAAATGGAAAACTTAGAATTTGAAATCTCCGTTAGAAGTCACTTCATAAGTCTTTTTACAACTAAAATTGACAGGATAAAACTAGACACTAAAAGTGCTCTTGTAAGTTCTTTTTTTAAACAAAGTAGTGCCTTTAAAACCTTGAGTCAAATTTCAGAAAGCACAGTGTTCGAACCATCGATTATAGGCGCTAATAATGAGGACATATTTAATGTAACAACAAAATATTCCTTACAGTTTTCTGACTGGACCAAATCTATTAAACCAATAATTCAGCTTCAAAAGCAATTTATAGATTTCTTCATTTAAGAAACATTATAAGCCGCATTTCGTTGTAATTTATTCATAAAAATGAAGAAAAAAATCATATATACATTATTAATTGTACTTATCATTCTTGGAATAGGGAGTGTCTTAATTTCAAAGTATGTTTTACCATATGCCATTATTCAACCACCTAAAATCTCTTTAGACATCACTCCTTCTGATTTAAAATTAAATTATTCAGAATTGGATATATTAACAAAGGATTCGATCAAACTAAAAGGGTATTGGATAAAAACAGACTCTATATCACCAAAATCAATAGTGATTTTCGTACATGGCATTGGAGGTTGTAAAGAGCACTTTTTAGATCTATCAAAAAACCTCACTGAAATGGGTATAGAATCCATAATAATGGATAGCAGAGCTCATGGAAAAAGCGAAGGTCAATTTTGTACTTATGGGTATAAGGAAAAAGAAGATATTTCAAGTATTGTTAGCTACATAAAAAACAAAAATGACTCAATTCCAATTGGTATATGGGGAAATTCAATGGGTGGCGCCATTGCCATTCAAGCTCTTGAACATGATTCTCGTATTGAATTTGGAATCGTAGAAAGTACATTCACAACTCTTAATGATATTGTTTATGATTATCAAAAAGCAAAGACATATGGTATTGGTTTAAGTTTTTTATGCAACATTGCCTTAAATGAAGCAGGTGAACTCGGACAGTTTAAGCCAGATCAGGTGTCGCCAATATCATCGGTCAAACATATTGAACAGCCCATGTTAATTGCACATGGAGACCATGATGAAAACATAAAATTTGAATATGGAAAATTATTATTTGAAAATTTAAAATCGACCAACAAAAAGTTTATTGCCGTAAAAAATGGTGGTCATTTTGATTTGAGTCAAAAAGGAGGAAATTCTTATAAGCAAGCTATTAAAAATTTCCTAGTCATGAATTCAAAACAATTACAAAAGTCTAGCAAAAGCCCTTAAATCTTTCCTTTTTTATTAACTTGGTTCTAAATCACATAGACATACATAACACGATCTTTTAAAACAATGAAAACCATATTTATTTTATCTTTTTTAATATTTACATGTAGCACACTTGAGGCTCAAACAATTCAAAACAGTAGTTACGGCACAACTGGGTATATAAAAAGTGATGGCACAATCCAAAATAGTAGTTATTCAACCATAGGCTACATTAAAAAAAATGGGACAATCCAAAATAGTAGTTATGCTACCATTGGCTACATTAAAAGTAATGGAACCATTCAAAACAATAGTTATTCTATAGTAGGCTATGTAAAAAAGGATGGGACAGTTCAGAACAACAGTTATTCTACAATTGGCTACATCAAAGACGACGGGACTGTTCAAAATAGCAGTTATTCTACTATTGGATATGCAAAAGGTGTAAAAAAAGAATGGGCGGCAGTACTCTTTTTCTTTTTCAGTTTCGATTAGAGTATAATAATGAACTAAAGCGTTAATTCTTGGAAAACATGGTTCCTGAATATAATTTCAATTATAAAATTAGAAATGCAAAAAAAGAAGAATTTGCGAGAGTTGGAAAACTTCTGGTCGCGGTATATTCTCAACTAAATGGCTTTCCAAAAATTAAGGAACAGCCTCATTATTACGATATGCTTAGAAAGGTTGGAGAATTAACTAAAAACCCTAATATAGAATTATTAGTTGCTGTGTCTAAGCAGCATGACATTGGAGGTGCAGTAGTTTATTATCATGATATGAAAGATTATGGCTCTGGAGGCACGGCTACACAAGAAAAAAATGCCTGTGGATTCCGATTGTTAGGTGTAGACCCAAAATCTAGAGGCTTAGGATTAGGAAAAGCACTAACCCTCTACTGCATTGACAAAGCAAAACGTAGCAATAGCCAAACCATGATAATTCATACAACAAACGCCATGAAATTAGCTTGGAAAATGTACGAAAACTTAGGCTTTAAAAGAGCTCATGATTTGGATTTTATGCAGGCCGATTTGGCTGTTTTCGGATTTAGACTTGCATTAAAAAATGAGATACATCTATAATACATAATACACTCGTCTTTTTTAACACTTCCACTCCCTAACCCTCTTCTCATTTTCGTATCTTTAGGTGCTTAAGTTAACATCTTAAAATCAACCACAACATGAAACGATTACTACTCACCTTTTTAGGTGTATGCACTATTACTGCATCTGCCCAAACCAAGTTATTACGTCAACCAACCTTACACAATGACGACGTTGTCTTCATTTATGCCAACGATCTTTGGAAAGCATCTGTAAATGGTGGCACAGCCATTAGACTCACTAGTGATGATGGCTATGAATTGAGCCCGCATTTTTCAAATGATGGAAAGTGGGTTGCTTTTTCTGCTCAATATGATGGGAATTTTGATGTATTTATAATCCCAAGCGAAGGCGGGGAACCTAAACGTCTTACCTATCATTCTGCTGGCGATTTTGTTGAAGGTTGGACACCAGATGGAGAGGTTCTATTTCGATCTAGTCGTGAAGGCCGTCCTACTCAAACTAATAAGTTTTTTACTGTTTCTACTAAAGGCGGACTTCCAAAAGCAGTCGATATTCCTAGAGCAGCTTTTGGAGAAATAGCTCCAGATGGTAAACACATTGCTTATACGCCAATAACATCATGGGATCCGGAATGGCGGAACTATCGTGGTGGTCAAGCCATGCCCATTTGGATTGTTAACCTAAAAACAAAAGAACTTACTACAACGCCTCAATTAGATAAAGAACGTCACTTATACCCTGTTTGGATAAACAATATGGTGTATTATTTATCTGAGCGTGATTATACTAGCAATATATGGTCTTTTGATCCTGCAACTAAAACTGAAAAACAATTAACGTTTCATAAAAAGTTTGATGTTAAGAGCCTCGATGCAAGTGCAGATAAAATTGTTTATGAGCAAGGTGGTAGATTACACTTACTAGACCCTGTATCAGGAAATACCAAAACCCTTAACATCGATGTAAAAGCCGATTTAAATTTCTCTCGTCCAAGATGGGAAAATGTAACTGGCAGACAATTGTCTAACCCTAATATCTCCCCTAATGGGAAACGGGCAGTTTTTGAACATAGAGGTGATATTTTTACAATCCCTAAAGAAAATGGAACATGGCGCAACTTAACCAATTCGTCTGGAGTAGCAGATCGCGCTCCTATTTGGTCGCCAAAAGGTGATAAAATTGTATGGTTCTCAGATAAAACTGGAGAATACCAAATGACAATTGCAGATCAAGATGGTCAAAACCAATCCGTTATAAAACTCCCAAATAGCACATTTTATTTCCAACCAGACTGGTCTCCAGATGGTAAGTATATTGCTTACACTGACACCGATTTCAACATCTGGGTGATCAACTTAGAATCAAAAAAAGTTGTAAAAGCAGATACTGAAGGTTATGCGCATCCTAACCGATCTATGAACCCCGTTTGGTCACCTGATAGTAAATGGATTGCCTATGCGAAACAAAATGAAAGTAATTTCAAATCTATTTACGCCTACAACATAGACACTAAAAAAGTCATTCCAATTACCGATCCAATTGCAGATGCTATCAGCCCTGTTTGGGATGCTTCTGGAAAGTACCTATATACTCTCGCAAGTACAAATTATGGATTAGCAACCGGATGGTTAGATATGAGTTCTTACGATCCAGAAACCACACGTAGTTTATATGCTGTTGTTTTAAGTGCTTCAGATAAAGCGCCAAACCATATTAAAACAGACGAAGAAACTGTTACTAAAAAGAACGATAATACAGATGATGAATCTAATGAGAATAAAAAAGACAGTGCTAACTCAGGAATTTCAGTTACTATAGACACCAACAGCCTGTTTGATCGAGCAGTAGCCCTTAACCTTCCTAACGGAAACTATGTAGCTTTAGCAAAAGCACCTAAAGGATTTGTTTTTGTTGCCGAAGCCATAGATGGTGGCAATGGTGTCAAAATTCACAGTTTTGATACTGAAAAAGATAAAGCCGATGATTTTGCCGATGGCATCCAACAATTGGTTGTTTCCGAAGATCGAAATTCAATACTACTTAATAAAGCTGGACAATGGGCCATTTCTGGTACTAAAGGCAAACCTAATTTTTCAAAAGACAAAATAGATACAAACCTAAAAATAAAGGTCAATCCAAAAGATGAATACAAGCAAATATTTAAAGAGGGATGGCGCTTTATGCGAGATTTTCTTTATGTAGATAATGTCCATGGCGCACCATGGGATGATGTCTATAAATGGTATGCGCCATGGATAGAACACGTTAGACATAGAACTGATTTAAATTACGTTGTAGATATTATGAGTGGTGAGGTGGCCGTTGGGCATTCTTATGTCTCTGGTGGAGATTTGCCAAATGTAGCTGTAGTTCCTGTTGGCTTATTAGGTGCAGATATTAAGGCTGTAAATGACAACTATCAAATTACAAAAATCTATTCTGGCGAACGTTGGAACCCTGGAACTCAAGGTCCTTTAGCTCAACCTGGTATAAATATTAATGAAGGAGATTATATTCTCGAAATTAACGGAGTTAAAACATCTGCAACTGTAAATCCGTATCAGCTATTAGAACAAACGGCTGGTCGCGAAATTAATATCACTATTAACAGCAAACCTTCTATGGATGGCGCTCAAACTTATCTTATTAAACCTGTTAGAAGCGAACGAAATTTAAGATATGTAGATTGGGTTGAAAACAACCGTCGTAAAGTAGATGAGCTTTCAAACGGAAAATTGGCATATGTCTATGTGCCTAATACTGGCGGTGGAGGTTTTACATCGTTTAACCGTTATTACTTCTCACAGCAAGATAAAAAAGGAGCCATAATTGATGAGCGTAATAATGGTGGTGGATCGGCAGCAGATTATATGATAGATATTATGAATCGTCAACTTTTTGGATATTTCAATAGTAAAACCGAAAGTAATAGACCATGGACAACTCCAATGGCAGGAATTTGGGGTCCAAAAGTGATGATTATTAATGAACGTGCAGGGTCTGGTGGTGACCTCTTACCTTATATGTTCAAAATGGCAAATATTGGTCCGCTGGTTGGTACTCGAACTTGGGGTGGTCTCGTAGGAACTTGGGACACACCACGTTTTATTGATGGAGGTCGTATGGTTGCTCCTCGTGGTGGCTTTTATGATATCAATGGAAACTGGGCTGTTGAAGGTGAAGGAATTGCTCCTGATATTGAAGTTATTCAAGACCCTAAATTAGTTCTTCAAGGCAAAGACCCACAATTAGAACGTGCCGTTCAGGAGGCCATGAGATTACTAAAAAACAACGAATTTGAATTAATGCCAGAACCTAAGGCTCCTATAAGGTCTAAACGTCCTAAAGGATATAAAAACGATAACTAATTTGAATACATTATATGATGTGGTTATCCTAACAGATAATCGCTACCTTAACGATTCTAAAACCGATACTTACAAACATAATGTCTACTATGAAGACCGTTTGGTGTATCATGCCCTAGAGCAACTTGGCTTAAAAACCTTACGTCTTGCTTGGGATGATATGTTTTTTGACTGGTCTACAACTAAGGCAGTCCTATTTCGTACAACTTGGGATTATTTTGACCGTTTTGATGAGTTTTCAGTATGGCTAGAAAAGGTTACAAAACAAACAACACTTTTAAATTCGGAAGCGATTATCCGTTGGAACATTGATAAACATTACTTGCTCGATCTACAAAATAACGGTATCCATATTGCCGAAAGTCATTTTATAGAGCAAGGTGCTCAAGTCTCCTTGACCCAACTTCACGATATTTTTAACTGGAAAGAAACTGTTCTAAAGCCTTGTGTTTCTGGTGCAGCTAGACATACTTACAAGTTAAATCGGGCTAACTTAGCCGAGCATGAAAGCCTCTTTCAAGAACTCATTAAAAACGAGGCTATGATGTTACAACCTTTTCAATACAACATTGTATCTAAAGGAGAAGTCTCGATGATGGTTTTTAATGGCACATTTACACATGCCATCTTGAAAAAAGCAAAAGATGGAGACTTTAGAGTACAAGACGATTTTGGTGGCAGTATTGAAGATTATACCGCTTCTTCAGAAGAAATTGCCTTTGCAGAGGCTTGTGTGAGAGCGTGTTTAGAACAACCTATTTATGCTCGTGTTGATATCTTTGAGGATAATCAAGGACGTATTGCGCTTTCAGAGTTAGAACTTATAGAACCCGAACTGTGGTTTAGACGCCATAAACCATCAGCTATGATGTTGGCCAAAGGGATTAAAGAAAAATTAGATTGAGGTGTTAACCTGAATTTGTATTCAAAACCTAATTAGAATTAAGATTCATTATTCAATACATTTGTAAAAACAATTTCAAAGTGCCTAAACCTAAAAAAATCTTTAAAATTATTGGAGGTGTTATCATTTTCTTTACATTACCTACACTCCTATTCTTTGCTTTTATGTATCTGAAATATGATGAAGATTTGCCAACAGGCGCGCAAGGAAAAGCTGCAGATCAACTTGCCGTTAGAATGCTTAACGCACTTAATTACGAGGCTTACCAAGCTACAGATTATATAGAGTTTACTTTTAAAAAGCGTCATCATTTCAAATGGTATAAAACTGAAAACAGATGCGAAGTGTATTGGAAAAATATAAAGGTGAATCTAGATTTAGCCAATCATGATAATTCTGAAGTTTTTGTTTCCGAAGAACCTTATTATGGTGAGGATCTACATGAGTTTATTCACAAAGCCGAAGATTTATTTAATAATGATACATTCTGGCTGGTAGCGCCTTACAAAGTGTTTGACGAAGGTGTAGAGCGTAGATTGGTAAAAACAAATAACGGTAAAGATGCACTTTTAGTGACTTATACTAATGGAGGTTCTACACCAGGAGATTCTTATTTATGGCATTTTGACGATAACGGAAAACCTAAAAGTTATCAAATGTGGGTAGACATTTTACCTATTAACGGACTCAAAGCGTCGTGGTCTAATTGGACAACAACACAAACTGAAGCCCAACTTCCTACGTTTCATAAACTATTAGTTATAGGTCTAGAAATTGATGATATTAAAACAACTCCTGAAGTCAAAACAACTTATTATTATCCTTATAAAAACTTTATTGAAGAAGAAACATCAAAATTAGACGTCAGCTTGGATTCTTTAGACAATTTCAATGGACTTATTGACCGTCTTTCAGCGAACTGTAAAAACGAAAAAGAAACCATACTTAATTTTAAAAATGAGGCCTACAACTTTAAAGTAATGGCTAATTATAACTGTAACGTAGTTATATGCCACAAATACAGAAATATTCTTCAAATTAAAAATGAGACCTTAAGACATGCAACAATTAATGATAAACCTCTAGATAGCCTATATAAGTATCTCCATATTCAAGCCACCAATAAAGGCAAAGACCCGAAATTCTCAACAAGTAAGAATGTTGTAGTTGTACAAATTAGCCAAGATTCTTTAACTCCAATAACGCAGACAAAAGCTGTACTTATTGACCTGCTCAAAACATTTAATCAAATTAATAAAGAGCAAAACGATTCGTTGTCATTGTTTATAGATTTTCGTAAATATTTCATCACCGATTTTCCGCCACCACCGCCACCACCTGCTAATATTGAACCAATTCATTTAATAAATTAAGAATGAAAGAAATCTTTGATCTTACCTATAGATTTCTCATGTTTCTATCTCGATTAACAGGCTTTAGTTATAAAGAGATTAACATCATAGTTTGGTTTATTGTTATCCCATTTTCTTGGGTATTCCTTATCGATAGAATAAGAGGGAAGCATTATTTTAAAATAGGCTTCGCTTTAATTACAACAGTTGTTCTAATCTTCACTAAAGATTTTCAAGAATTCTCCAATACACTATTCGAAGTCTCCGCAAATTTTCTGAGGCGTTTTGATGGCATAGGAAGTAATTACATAACGTCCTCAGTAATTATCTGTTTACTGATACCATGTATTATTTATATTATTTTGATTAGAAAGGCATATTTTAAAAAAAGTGAGAGCTAAATCATTTACTTTTCTGCCCTACAAACTGTTGCGATTTCAGTTTAAACAAAACATTAAATGTGGTTAAACTCCCATAACTACGAGTAATATATTGTTGCAAGTCAATCTTTTCTTGCTCATCTAGATTTTTACTAGAGTTAATTTTTTGTTCCATAACACGTAAGCGATCACGAACCATAGTAATCTTATGAAAAAACTGATTGATAGGCAGTTCCTTTCCTTGCAAACTTGTATCTCCTGGTTCCATTACGAGCTTTCCTCCTCTCCATTTATCTGCTATAGGTACCACCTCAGAAACATCACTCCAACGTTTTAATATATGAACAAGACTACTTTCTACTTCAGCAAAACTAATCGTATCCACATCATCTTCGCACAACTCTATCACCTCAAAATCACTGTCGATATCAATAGTCTCTAATCCGTTATCAATAAAGGTTACCCAGTAGTGTTTTGATGTCACATTGGTTACAACTCCTTTTCCGTACTCATTATGGTTGATTCTTGACCCTATTCCTAATAATTGCATTTGTATTCTAATTTTTTCCTGTTAATTTTTGTATAACAATGATACTAATAAAGCATAAGATTTACTAATTTTATAAGGTTGTCTCTAAAATCTACTTATGACCTTTATTAATTGAAATTCTATCTCAAATGAAATTAAAACATCTCTTCTTTTCTGTATTTGGCCTTATTATTTTTAACTGTCAATCTCAAGAGCAACACGTCTGTTCTTTCGAGCAACAAATTAACGTAAATCATGATCGCTGTGGCTATGTTGATGTTCCTAATAATTGGGACAACAAAAAGGATGGGACGACAAAAATAGCTTATATCGTTATTGCATCAACATCTGAAAACCGTAAAGACGATCCTTTAGTTTTTATTCAAGGTGGTCCAGGTGGTAGTGTTTTACCGTATGCAAACGTTTTCAGCGGATTAGCACTTGATCCTGATCGCGACTTTATTATGTACGATCAACGTGGTATTGGGTTTTCAGATGAAATTTGCCCTAACTTAAGTACGACCTTTTTAGAAGTTATGTCTGCTGATATCAGCTTAGACAAAGAAGATGAAACTCTGCTAAGCGTGAGTTCGGACTGCATGAAATCTCTAAAGGATCCAAACTTCAAAATGGCGTTTGGCACAACTCAAAGCGCAAAAGATTTAGAGGCTTTAAGACAGCATTTAGGCTATAAACAAGTTAATTTATTTGGCGGTTCATACGGAACGCGGTTAGGATTAAAATACATGGAGTTATATCCTAAAAGTATTAGATCATCTATTCTGTCTGGCCTGTTTCCTCCTGAAATAAGACTCTACCAGTACATATATACCAATTTAAATAGGTCGCTACAAAAACTCTTTGATACTTGTGCAAATGATAGTAATTGTGCCAGCAAATACCCAAATTTAAAAGAAACATTTGAAACTGTTTGTAAGCAATTAGACGACAAAGGACAATCGTTTATGATTAATGGGGACGAACTTATTTTGAATAAACAAGATTTCTTGTTACTCACCCAACAACTGTTGTATGACAGACAAACAATTGGGCAAGTCCCATCATTTATTACAGCATTTAAAACCAACGACACCTCATCAATTATCAGGTCAGTTCAAGCCTTTGCATCACGTTTAGGTGTTATCAATGTTGCGACATATTGGTCTGTAAATGTAAAAGACGAAGGGGCGTTTAAAAATCAAAAATTCATTGCTAAAGACGAAAAGAAACATCCAAGTCTAGCCAATGGTATTAGCCTTTTTGCTTCAGACCCAGAGGTTTTAGAGCTTTGGCCTTCAAAACGAAATTCAAATACCAAAATGCTTCCTGTGGTTTCAGATATTCCAACATTACTGGTAAGTGGAGCGTGGGACCCAATAACACCGCCTTCAAACGCCGATAAAGCCGCTAAATCATTAAAAAACTCTAGCCATGTCGTTTTCCCATCAGATGGCCACTGTCCTATGAATAGTTGCTTCTTTCAAATGGCTCGAACGTTCCTAAACAATCCTATGCAAAAGGTAGACGACTCTTGTACAAAATCGTCACAACCAATTGTATTTAACTAGATAAATTATTTAAGAATCTGAAATACATCCTTGCATCTGAAACATTCCTGTGACTTTCATTCCTTTTGTTAAGGTTTCGAATCTCATGTTTTCTGGAGTAACGTACATATCAATAGTAAAAAAGTCTTTAATCTCGTCATTGGTGATTAGCCTAACAGTCATGATGTAAGCTTTTAAACTATGATCATCTAATAGACTGGTCTCTCTAAAATCTTCAACGTCTCCTATAAAATCAAAGCACCCAAAATTTGGCATGTCTTTACTAGGAAAATATCCTGTAAACTCATCGCTATATGACACTTCACCAGACTTATCATTAGTATGAATATCTAATACGAATGCAATACCGCTAATATGAATATTTAAGTTCTTCTCGTTAAGATACCTACTTCTATGTTCAGCATAATCGGTTGCATAATACCAAATCCCAAAGGTATCTCTCGCCTTACCCGAAACAATAGCTTCTAAATTGTCGACATTTTCCCATTCTTGAATATCACGATGTTCAACATCAACAACATATTGAGTTTTAATCACAGGCATTAATGTTATAGGGTCTCCTGCTTTTAATACGCCTTTAAAATCCACATCATCAAAACTCACATTAGAGGTCACAATCCCAGAATTGTCATCATCACCTACTCCAGCCATCGCCAAGGCAAAATACTCTTTTAGTATTTGACTTCCGTCTTTATTATTAAACCTGTCAAAACCAAAAATTCCGCTCCAAGTACTATTTAAACCATGTGTGTTAGATTTAGTTATTGTAAGTCCGATATCATTAGTAACCGCTGGGATTTCCATAGTCGCTCTATCCTGGAAATAATCCTTCTCTTCGAGTTGTGTTTTAAAAACAGCATTATTTTCTTCGTGAGAATATCCAAATAATCCGTGGTAATTAATGCCTTCTTCATCAAAAGTATAAGGCATAGCAATATGCCCCTTTTCAAGCTGATTAAAACCATAGGCAATTGAAATAGATTTAAATTCGTCGTCTTGAAGTGCCACATCATGACTTTTATTTTCTGAATCAAACTCAGAGTGATATAAAATAGCATACGATTTAATTTGACCTGTCGCTAATTCTTTTTCAAAACGTTCTTTCATGAGTTCTACAACAACGTCCGAATTAAGTGAATAAGCACCACTCTCATCAAAAACATATAAGAAACCAACAAGCTCTCCATTAGGCTTTTCATATGCTGAAATTGGAGCATAATTACCCTGCTGTTGCATTCCTGTATAACACATCAAATAAGCATAATAAGGTTCTAACGGTTTAAATAATTCATTTTCAGAAGTATGTTCTGTCTTGTTATTTGGTGTGTTTTTGCTGTTTTTTTTATTGAAAAAATCGAATAATCCCATACTAGTTTTCTATTGAAAATTACAGAAACCAAGGTAATAAAAAGCACAAATTTTTAACCATAAAGTGTCTAAAATTTAGAACAAACTTTTAACAAAACCCTAAATGACTCAGGCTTACTTTTTAAGCCTAAAATCAGTACCTTTGCAACTTTGCTATTTAAACAAACAATTTCAATATCATTTATGACCAAATTTGACGACGCTATTGAGGTAAAAGGAGCCAGAGTACATAACCTAAAAAACATTGATGTTACAATTCCTCGTGAGCAATTGGTCGTGATTACTGGTCTATCTGGTAGTGGAAAATCATCGCTCGCATTTGATACTATTTATGCCGAAGGTCAACGTCGTTATATTGAAACCTTCTCAGCTTATGCACGTCAGTTTTTAGGAGGGTTAGAACGTCCAGATGTTGATAAGATTGACGGCCTTTCGCCTGTTATTGCCATTGAGCAAAAAACAACAAGTAAATCTCCACGTTCTACTGTGGGAACCATCACCGAAATTTACGATTTCCTGCGTTTGCTCTATGCTAGAGCTAGCGATGCCTATAGCTACAATACTGGAGAAAAAATGGTGAGTTATAGTGACGAACAAATCAAGGAACTTATTAAAGATAGTTACAAAGGAAAACGCATTAACGTATTATCTCCTATTGTGCGTTCTCGTAAAGGTCATTATCGTGAACTTTTCGAACAGATTGCAAAGCAAGGGTTTGTCAAGGTTAGAACAGATGGCGAAATTCGGGATCTTGTTAAAGGAATGAAACTAGATCGTTACAAAACACACGATATCGAAATTGTTATTGATCGTCTAAAAATTGATGATACTGACGACAATGACAAGCGCCTTACCGAAACAATAAACACAGCCATGTATCATGGTGATGATGTGCTTATGGTTCTTGACCATGACACTAATGAAACGCGCTATTTTAGTAGAAATTTAATGTGTCCGTCCTCTGGTGTTTCCTACCCGAATCCGGAGCCAAATAATTTCTCTTTTAACTCTCCAAAGGGCGCATGTGCCACCTGTAATGGTATAGGTACTTTGTACCAAGTTAATGAGAATAAAATTGTACCAGACGAGGCCATATCTATTAAAGCAGGTGCTTTAGCTCCGCATGGACCACAAAAAAACAGCTGGATATTTAAACAGTTCGAAACCATCGCTCAACGCTTCAATTTTAATCTAAGTGATGCCTTTAAAGACATTCCTGAAGAAGCCAAACAAATGATTTTGTATGGTGGCAACGATAAATTCTCAGTTGAAAGTAAAACCTTGGGCGTTACTCGTGAATACAAAATAGATTTTGAAGGTGTTGCCAATTTTATCGAAAGTCAATATAAAAATGCCGAAACAACGTCTTTAAAACGTTGGGCAAAAGATTATATGGACAAAGTAAAATGTCCAACTTGCGAGGGGTCACGTTTGAGAAAAGAATCCTTATATTTTAAAGTTAACAATTTGAATATTGCCGAATTAGCGCATAAAGATATTGTTGATTTAGCAGATTGGTTTAATACCATACATGAAAATTTAACGGATAAACAATTCAAGATTGCAGAAGAAATAATTAAAGAAATTAAAGCGCGATTGCAATTTTTATTAGACGTTGGTTTAAACTATTTATCACTTAATAGAAGTTCAAAATCGTTATCTGGTGGTGAAGCTCAGCGTATTAGATTAGCAACCCAAATTGGGTCGCAATTGGTGGGCGTACTTTATATTTTGGATGAGCCTAGTATTGGATTACACCAACGCGATAATGAAAAACTCATCAATTCACTGGTAGCACTTAGAGATATTGGAAACTCAGTCATCGTTGTTGAACATGACAAGGATATGATAGAACGCGCAGATTATGTCATTGATATTGGGCCTAAAGCAGGAAAATATGGCGGTGAAATTATAAGTATTGGCGGCCCGAAGGAATTATTAACACATAACACGTTAACAGCAGATTACCTCAATGGAACCAAAGAGATTCCTGTTCCTAAGAAACGTCGAAAAGGCAATGGTAAAACTATAGAGCTAAAAGGTTGTACAGGAAATAATCTTAAAAACGTTTCGGTGAAATTTCCTTTAGGAAAAATGATTGGAGTTACTGGAGTTTCAGGAAGTGGCAAATCAACACTTATTAATGAGACCCTCTACCCTATTATGAACGCCTATTATTTTAATGGTGTTAGAAAACCTATGCCTTATAAGAGCATTAAAGGATTGGAACATTGTGATAAGGTTATAGATATCAACCAATCTCCTATTGGTCGTACACCTCGCAGTAATCCTGCTACTTACACAGGAACATTTAGTGAAATACGAAGTTTATTTGCCAAAATCCCTGAAGCCATGATACGTGGTTATAAACCAGGACGTTTCAGCTTTAATGTTAAAGGAGGTCGTTGTGAAACCTGCCAAGGTGGTGGACTACGTGTTATCGAAATGAATTTCCTTCCAGATGTCTATGTTGAATGCGAGACATGTCAAGGAAAACGTTTTAACAGAGAAACCTTAGAAATTCGCTATAAGGGAAAATCAATAAGTGATGTTTTGAATATGACCATTTCCGAGGCTGTAGATTTTTTTGAACACATTCCGAAAATTTATAAAAAACTCAAAACGATAAAAGACGTCGGATTAGGTTACATTACACTTGGTCAACAAAGCACAACACTTTCTGGTGGAGAAGCGCAACGTATTAAATTAGCTACAGAATTAAGCAAACGTGACACAGGTAATACCTTTTACATACTCGACGAACCAACAACAGGTTTGCATTTTGAAGATATACGCGTTTTAATGCTTGTGCTCAATAAATTGGTAGATAAGGGCAATACGATTTTAATTATTGAACACAATCTAGACGTCATTAAAATGGCAGATCATATTATTGATATTGGTTATGAAGGTGGTCAAGGCGGTGGAAATGTAGTCGCTAAAGGAACACCCGAAGAAATTATAAAAGATAAAAAGAGTTACACTGCGAAGTTTCTTAAAAAAGAACTAAATTAGCAGGTTGACTTAAGTTTAAAAATAAAGACAAAGTATATATATGAGAAAAGAACAACATCACAAAGGTTGGAATGAGATTAAAACAAATGACTCTTGGGCAATTTTTAAAATCATGGGTGAATTCGTAAATGGTTACGAAAAACTTAGTAAAATTGGACCATGTGTCTCTATTTTTGGTTCGGCTAGAACAAAGCCAGATCATAAGTATTATAAATTAGCAGAAGAAGTTGCCTCAAAAATAGTAGAACATGGCTATGGTGTTATTACTGGTGGTGGACCAGGTATCATGGAAGCTGGTAACAAAGGGGCTCATATTGCTGGCGGAACGTCGGTTGGGTTAAACATAGAATTACCTTTTGAACAACATGACAATCCATACATTGATAATGATAAGAGTTTAGATTTTGATTATTTCTTTGTGAGAAAAGTAATGTTTGTCAAATACTCACAAGGCTTTGTTGTTATGCCAGGAGGCTTTGGAACACTTGATGAACTTTTTGAAGCGATTACCTTAATTCAAACAAATAAAATTGAAAAATTCCCAATTATCCTTGTCGGTACCGAGTTTTGGAACGGCTTAATGGATTGGGTTAAACAAACCTTACTTGAGGCACATAATAATATTAGTGCTAAAGATTTAGATTTAATTCATGTTGTAGATACAGGAGATGAAGTGATTAGCATACTCGATAAATTCTATAAAGAGTATGGCCTGAGTCCTAATTTCTAAATAGACAACTACAAAATTTCAAGATTACCGCTATGATTAAGAAATTATGTCTTACTGTTTTTTCGTGTGCCTTAATGTTTCAATCACTTAATGCGCAGGAAAACTTTAAACTTATGTTTTATAACGTATTAAATTTTCCGCTTGGAAATGCAGTTCCTAATCGTTTACAATACCTAGAATTGGTACTCGACGATTATAGGCCCGACATATTTATGGTTTGTGAATTGAATAATTTAAACGGAGCGAACACTATTTTAAGTTCATTGCAATTTATAAATTCAGATTACCAAAGTGCAACTTTTGAACTTAATACCTCAGACGACACTGGAAGTAATCAAAATGACTTACAACAGTTGCTTTATTACGATAGCTCAAAATTCATTTTGGAAAGTCAGAATGCAGTTACTACTATTTTTAGAGATTTCAACCATTATAGGCTAAAACTCAACTCGATAAATCAAGATTCTAACCCTGTCATATTAGATGTTATCGTGTGCCACTTGAAGGCCTCTCAAGGTGTTGATAATCAAAATTTACGTTTGCAAATGGTAAATGATTTGACAACTTATCTCAATTCATTTCCAGCAAATAGTAATGTTGTGTTAGCTGGAGATTTTAACGTATATACCAGTTCAGAGCCTGCATTTCAAGAGATTATTGATACAGCCAATAATAATACTATAAAATTTATTGACCCTGCAAATCGCATTGGGAGTTGGCATAATAACTCTAATTATATTGATGTTATGACACAGTCTACAAGAACTCAAACAGGCTTAGGCGGTTCTACTGGTGGTTTTGATGATCGATTTGATTTTATAATGACCTCTTCAATAATGAGCAGCAACCCAGAATTATCATATGTAGATGGGACTTATGATGTTTATGGAAACAATGAAAATCCAACATGCTATAACCAAGAAATTAACTCTTCTGATTGTTCTGGCACAGACTTTTCATTTAACATTAGAGATGCCTTATACAATTTTAGTGATCATCTTCCCGTTACATTAGAACTCCAAACCAATCAATCGCTAAGTGTTAGTGATAATTTGGTTGAAGATACCATCTCTATTGTTGGCACAAACGTTGTTGATGAAACTCTAAAACTTAAAATCAAAGCGAGCTTGCAGTACCAAATATCATTATCGATATTTAATAGCTTAGGACAGGCCGTAAAAACCATTAACGTTGATAATACGTTAATACAAATAGACGCTTCGCAGCTTGCTGCTGGCATATATTATATAACAAGCTCTAAATTTCAGTTTGAACCTTTAAAATTTATAGTCGCGCATTGAAACTAAATCGGGTTTTATTTATTGGTCTTCTTTTATGGAGTACGCTTGCTACTGGTCAAAACAAAATCGACCTGAAGGCTGCTATAGATGTATACACTAAAACCATAAAAATTGATCAGCGTATTGTATATCACAATGAAAGCAATGATACGTTAAGATCTATTTATTTAAACAATTGGAATAATGCTTATTCAACCAAAACAACACCTTTAGCCAAACGTTTTACCGAAGAATTTAATGATAAATTTCATTTTGCAAAAAGTGAACAACGTGGCTTTACACTAATTACTAAATTAGAAGATAACGCCAATCAAACCTTAACATTTTCATCACTTAAAGCACATCCAGATATTTTAAAGGTAAACCTTAAAACCCCTATACTACCTAATCAATCGTATGATATTACCCTGAGTTATAATGTTGTCTTACCCGATGATAGTTTTACAGGTTACGGTATTACTCCAGAAAAAGACTTTAACCTTAAATATTGGTACATCACTCCGGCTGTTTACGATGGGCAATGGCAATACTATAGCAACAAAAACCTTGACGATTTATATATTCCTGCTGCAGATTTAACGTTTCAAATTGAGTTCCCTTTGAACTATCAACTCATTTCCGAACTCAACACTATTGATATTAAACAAACTAAAGATCATCAAACGTTTTATCTCTACGGAAAAAATAGAGTAAATACCCAGTTGATACTAACAAAGTTTTCAGATTTCAAATTTGTACAAACTGATGATTTCACTATTTTCTCTAATTTATCTAATGAAGGTGTCCCTTCCGAAGAAAAGGCATTGATTACAGATAAGGTTACACGCTTTATTACTGAACACTTAGGGAAGTATCCGCATGAACGTTTATTAATAACCAAAGGGGATTACAAAAAAGATCCATTATACGGATTAAATCAGCTTCCAGATTTTATCAGACCTTTTCCAGATAACTTTCAGTATGAACTAAAACTTTTAAAAACTGCTTTAAATAATTATTTAGAGAATACCTTATTAATAAACCCAAGAAAGGATTATTGGCTGCGTGATGGTATTCAAATTTATTTCTTGATGAAATATGTCGAAACGTACTATCCTGACACAAAATTGTTGGGAACATTAGCAAACATTTGGGGCATACGTTCTTTCCATGCCTCAGATTTGGATTATAACGACCAGTTCAAACTATTTTTTATGCAAATGGCCAGAACTAATCGTGACCAACCACTTACGACATCCAAAGACTCCTTATTGAAATTTAACGCCAACATTGCTGGAAAATATAAAGCGGGTATTGGTTTACGCTATTTAGATGATTTCATTAACGAGGATATCATGGAACAAAGTATTTCAGAATATTTAAAGACCAATCAGTTAAAAATTACGAATTCAGAGTATTTCCAAAACCTCATCACATCTAAAACTCCAAAAGAAATCAATTGGTTTTTTAAAGATTATGTTGACTCAAGAACAAAAATTGATTTTAAAATAAAAGATGTCGAAAAGACCCAAGATTCTATAACACTTACTATTAAAAATAAGAGGAAAAACACAATGCCTATATCTTTATTCGCACTGAATAATGATTCTGTCCTTTCTAAATCCTGGATTGAAAATGTTGGCGGCCTAAAAACCTTAACCATTCCTCGAGATAGCACTAACAAGTTGGTTCTCAACTATGATAATACAATTCCCGAGTTTAATTTAAGAGATAATTACAAATCATTAAAAGGTTTCTTTTTTAACAACAAACCTTTTCAGTTTAGGCTTATCAAAGACGTAGAAGACCCAAATTACAACCAAGTCTTTATCATGCCTCAAGTAGAGTTTAGGAATATTTATGACGGACTAACATTAGGCGCCAAATTTTACAACAAAACGGTACTCAGAAAAAAATTGAATTATAAATTATCTCCTGTTTATGCTACAAAATCAAAATCGATAACTGGTAGTAGTAATATTTTTTACACTCACTTTTTAGAAGATACAGACTTATATAATATTACTTATGGCATATTTGCCAAATACAACTCTTTTGCCGAAGATTCGTTTGTAACGATTTTAACGCCTAGTTTAACCTTATTCTTTAGGGATAACGACGATTTTAGGTCTGATAAATCAAAATTTTTAAATTTAAGATACCTCAGCATTTCTCGAGACGTTGGTGAGAATGCTATCATTGATGATCTATTAGAACCTGATTATAGCGTATTTAATATAAGATACATTAGCTCAAATCCAGGACTGGTAAATTTCAACAAATGGTACTACGACGTTCAGTTTGCAAAGAAATTTGGAAAGGTATCTCTAAATTACGAATACAGGAAGTTATCAGAGTCAAATAGGCAATTTAACGTACGGTTATTTGCTGGAACATTTTTATACAACAGAACCGATACGAACTCAGACTATTTTAGCTTTGCTCTAGACAGACCAACAGATTATCTCTTTGATTATAATTATTTAGGTAGGTCTGAAGCCTCTGGAATTTTCAGTCAGCAAATTATTATTGCAGAAGGTGGTTTTAAATCTAAATTAGAAACGCCTTTTGCCAATCAATGGATGACTACTGCTAATGTAAGTACAACCATTTGGAAATATATAGAAGCCTATGGTGATGTTGGTTTGGTTAAAAACAAAGGCGTTAGTCCTGCTTTCGTATATGACTCCGGAATCAAACTAGACCTCGTTACCGATTATTTTGAATTATACTTTCCTATCTATTCTAATTTAGGTTGGGAAATTGGACAACCTAATTACGATCAGAAAATTAGAATCAAATTTACAGTAGACCCTCAAGCTTTATTGGGTCTTTTTAGAAGAAAATGGTATTAACATATTCTTAGCTATAATGTCTTTTTTTGAGCTTTTTTAAAAATATTATAAAAAAAGCATCATTTTTTTGACAAATCTTTAATAATATAACAATATCCAATGTTGTAACATAAGCAAAAAATAGCTAAATTTGCAATGCTGTCTTCAGAAGAAAACACGCATCTCGCAAAAATAATTCACAACTATGTCTACAAAAACGAAAGCTACTACCGATATGACTTTTGAAGACTTCAAAAATGAAGTCTTAAACGATTATAAAATCGCAACTACAAGTAGAGAATGTAGTTTGTTAGGTCGTCGTGAAGTACTTACGGGTAAGGCAAAATTTGGAATCTTCGGAGATGGTAAAGAAATACCGCAATTAGCATGGGCCAAAGTATTTAAAAATGGGGATTTTCGTTCGGGATACTATCGCGATCAAACCTTTATGATGGCTATAGACAAACTTAATATCCAACAATTTTTTGCAGGGTTATACGCGCATACTTCTATTGAAGCCGATCCAATGAGTGCGGGACGACAAATGGGAGGTCACTTTGGAACTCATAGTCTTGATGACAATGGTGAATGGAAAAATTTAACTGAGCAAAAAAATTCGAGCGCAGATATCTCTCCAACTGCTGGTCAAATGCCAAGACTCTTAGGTTTAGCACAAGCTTCAAAAATTTATAGAAACGTAGATGGTATTGACACTACAAAATTTTCAAAAGAAGGAAATGAAATAGCATGGGGAACTATTGGTAATGCAAGTACTAGCGAAGGATTGTTTTTTGAAACAATTAATGCAGCCGGCGTTTTACAGGTACCAATGGTGATTAGCATTTGGGATGATGAATATGGTATTTCTGTTCATGCTAAACATCAAACAACTAAAGAAAATATCTCAGAAATCTTAAAAGGTCTTCAAAGAGATAAAGACAATAAAGGTTATGAAATTCTCAAAGTAAACGGCTGGGACTATTCTGCTTTAATCGACACCTACCAACAAGCCGAGAAAATTGCTCGAGAAGAACATGTACCAGTCATGATTCATGTAGTAGAACTCACTCAACCTCAAGGCCATTCAACATCAGGATCTCACGAACGTTATAAAAGCAAAGAACGCTTAGAATGGGAAAGGCAATACGATTGTATCGTTCAAATGCGCCAGTGGATGATAAGCAACAATATTGCAACTGAAGACGAATTAGACGCCTTAGATAAAACCATTAAGAAACAAGTTAGAGATGGAAAAAAAGCCGCTTGGAATGCTTATCTCGAACCAATTTTAGATGAACAATCACAAGCGATTACATTAATTACTTCTGTTGCAGAGTCTAGTGCTAACAAAGTGTTTATTTCAAAAATCATAAACGATTTAAAGGACATAAGCGAGCCAGGTAGAAAAGACATTCTTTCTGCAGCTAGAAAAACATTACGTTATCTTGTTGGTGAAACATCTACTGAAAAAGTGGCGCTTCAAAATTGGATCAATGCTTATATCGAAACTGTACAACCAAAATATAGTTCACACTTATATAGTGAATCCAAAAAATCTGTTTTAAATGCTTCGGAAATCGAACCAACCTATTCGGACGATTCAGAGTTAGTTGATGCGCGCTTAATCTTGAGAGATAATTTCGATGCCATTTTCAATACTTATCCTGAAGCCTTAATCTTTGGAGAAGATTCTGGAAATATTGGTGATGTTAATCAGGGTCTTGAAGGTTTACAAGAGAAATATGGCGAATTGCGAGTGGCAGATGCTGGAATTAGAGAAGCCACCATACTTGGACAAGGTATAGGAATGGCTATGAGAGGATTAAGACCAATTGCCGAAATTCAATATCTAGACTATATTCTGTACGCTCTCCAAATTATGAGTGATGACTTAGCAACTTTACAATATAGAACAAAAGGAAAACAAAAAGCACCGCTAATTGTTAGAACTCGAGGCCATAGATTAGAAGGAATTTGGCATTCTGGTTCTCAATTGGGAGGTATTATTAACCTGGTTAGAGGAATTCATGTCCTAGTACCACGAAACATGACAAAAGCTGCAGGTTTTTATAACACGCTTTTAGGATGTGACGAACCAGCACTAATCATCGAGTGTTTGAATGGGTACCGTTTAAAAGAAAAAATGCCATCTAACATAGGTGAATTCAAAACGCCAATTGGTGTAGTAGAAACGATTAAAGAAGGAACAGATATTACATTAGTATCGTATGGTTCTACCCTAAGAATTGTTGAGCAAACTGCAAAAGAACTATTGGAAGTTGGTATAGACGCCGAAGTTATTGATATACAATCATTGTTGCCATTTGATATTAATCACGACATTGTAAAAAGCGTTGCTAAAACAAATCGTTTAATGGTCATCGACGAGGACGTTCCTGGAGGAGCTTCTGCCTATATCTTGAACGAAATCGTAAATACTCAAAATGCTTTTCAATATTTAGATAGTCAACCAAAAACATTAGCAGCACAATCACATCGTCCTGCATATGGTACTGATGGGGACTATTTCTCAAAACCTTCAGCAGAAGATATTTTTGAAGCCGTTTATGGAGTGATGCATGAAGTAAATCCAACTGATTTTCCTGAATTGCGATAATATAGGGTCATAAATTAGAGTCTTGATTAAACCTTTTCATCTAAAAAAGGTCTAATGTAAAAACTAATTTATGCGAACAGTACTCCTACTTATAATTTGCTTATGCCTATTGTCATGTAGCAATGATGATAATTTGGTATCCATTACAGAAAACGACGTTTTAAATTTTTCGGATATCTTATCCATAGATTTTGAAAATTTACCAAACTACAGCAACCAAGTTATTCCGTCTTATATCACAAAAGACAATACCACTTTCGGTTCTAATATTACAGATGAAGCTGCAACTCTAGGTCGCGTATTATTTTATGATAAACAACTATCTTCAAATAATACAGTCTCTTGTGCTAGTTGCCATAAACAAGAATTTGCATTTAGTGATAATCTACAAGTGAGTAATGGTGTAAATGGGGTCACAGGAAGGCATTCTATGCGTTTGGTAAATGCCCGATTTTCGGATGAAACCCGATTCTTTTGGGATGAGCGCGCAGAAACTTTAGAAGTGCAATCAACAATGCCAATTCAAGATCATGTAGAAATGGGTTTTAGTGGTGAAAATGGAGACTTAAATTTTGGTGATCTTATTAGCAGACTAGAAAACACCAATTACTACCCTGCCCTATTCAATTTGGCCTTTGGTGATACGACAATATCAGAAGATAAAATCCAACTGGCTCTAGCACAATTCATTCGAAGTATTCAATCATTTGATAGCAGGTTTGATGAAGGCAGATCTTTGGTTAATAATAATGGAACTCCATTTCCCAATTACACGCAACAAGAAAATTTAGGTAAACAGTTGTTTCTACAAGCTCCAGTTTTTAATAATCAGAGCCAAAGAATTGATGGCGGTATTGGTTGTGCAGGATGCCACCAAGCTCCAGAGTTTAGCATTGACCCAAACTCACTTAACAATGGCGTAATTGGTTCTGCCGATAATTCTAGTGCAGATGTATTAGTAACACGTTCTCCTAGTTTGAGAGATGTGGTAAAATCTAACGGCACAGCAAACGGACAATTTATGCATATTGGAGTAAGTAGTAACCTAGTTACTGTTCTTAATCATTACGATAACATTAATTTGGCAGGAAATAACAACCTAGATCCTAGATTAAGACCTAACGGAATAGGCCAACAACTGAACTTAACTCAAGATGAACGTGATGCCGTAATTGCATTCATTCAAACATTGGCAGGTAGTGACATTTACACTAACAACAAATGGAGTAATCCGTTTAATGATTGATGCTAATAGAGCCTCTGAGTCCTTAAATTCTATTATGGTCCTAAAAACAGTTTGAAACTCTAGGAAAAACATGTTTAAAATTCATTGCACTCGTAATGGATTTTTTATATTTATACGAAAGAGACTAACCTATGCTTTCAAAACAAAATAAAGAACAACTAAGAGGTACAATTTTCAGACATCTTGATGGTATTGCAACTGCAACTTCGGCATTTGCACTCTATAAAAAAGGTGTTCTAGATTATATCATTCAACATAAAAAAGTGCAACTTAGCACGCTCACATCAGCATTTAATGCGAACGAAGGATATCTAAACGTGGCTCTACGGATTTTAGCCTCACAAGGTTGGTTAACACAACATTTAAGCATTGAAAAAAATGAAGTCTTTTTTGAAACAAACGATCTAAGTGAACAGGCTTTTAAATATGTTCCATTATATGAAGAGGCCGTTAATTTACTTCACTACTCTGTTAGATTCCCGGAAGAACGTATAGGACCAGATGCCTTTAGCGCCTTAGAAAAAGTATTTCAGTCGTTCGAGCGTCAATTCGGAATTAATAGTCCCAGTGAAACTTCAGTAGAACATCAAATTTTAAAGCACATTGAAGGCTGCATTGTAGGTCCAATTATTGTACTCTTAGGTGTTAATGGACTATTTCATAAATATTTTATGGAAGCATCATTTACTGCCGAAGAATACCATAAAGACCCCGAAAGTTTTAAAAAAATACTCGATTTTTTTGCGCACTTAGGATGGTTCAATAAAAAAAAGAACACCTACCAATTTACAGACGAAGGTTTATTCTTTGCAAAACGAGCTAGTGCTTATGGTGTTACTGTTTCATATTTACCAACATTTATCCATTTGGATGATCTTATCTTCGGAAATGCAAACATCTTGAAAACCGAATCTCCAGATGATACCGAAAAACACGTTCATCGCGAAATGAATGTTTGGGGAAGCGGCGGAGCACACTCTACCTATTTTAAAGTTATTGATAGCGTCATTATTAAACTTTTTAATAAACCAATTGATGAACAACCGAAGGGTATTTTGGATATGGGCTGTGGCAATGGAGCATTTATTCAGCATATATTTGATGTTATAGAATATCAAACATTAAGAGGAAAAATGCTGGATGAGCACCCATTACTTTTAGTTGGTGCAGATTTTAATCAGGCCGCTTTAAAAGTAACTCGTGCTAACTTGATAAAAGCCGATATCTGGGCAAAGGTAATTTGGGGCGATATTGGAAGACCTGATATATTAGCTAAAGATTTAAAAGAAGATTATAACATTGAACTTAGAGACTTACTTAATGTTAGGACATTCTTGGATCATAATCGTATTTGGGAAGCACCAAAACATACAACAAGTCGTGTAAGCAATTCAACAGGAGCCTATGCTACTTCAGGCCAAAGAATACCTAATAACTTGGTTGAAGATTCGTTATTAGAGCATCTCAATAAATGGAAACCTTATGTGGAACGTTTCGGTTTATTAATGATTGAATTACATACAGTAAAACCTGATCTTGTAGCAAGTCATATTGGAAAAACTGCAGCAACAGCATATGATGCAACGCATGGTTATAGCGACCAATATATTCTTGAAGTTGATGTATTCAATCGAGTTGCTAAAGAGGCTGGTTTATATCCTGATGAAAATTATGCTTCAAAATTCCCAAACAATGAACTGGCTACTGTAAGTGTCAATCTATTAAAAGGTAATTAACCAAACCATTATAACTATGAAAAAAAATTATACAGATTTAGCTTTACTATTGTTAAGACTAGGTTTTGGTGGATTTATGCTAACTCATGGTATTCCAAAATTGAAAATGCTCTCTGATCCCTCTGGTTTTCCAGATCCATTACATTTGGGATCTACAATATCCTTAATTTTATGTCTTATTGGTGAAGTTATTGCGCCTATTCTAATTATTGTAGGTTATAAAACAAAATTGGCAGCCATACCAGCTGCGCTAACCATGCTGATAGCCGCCTTTATCGTTCATGGTAAAGATGATTTAGCAACTAAAGAACTTGCTATACTTTACATGGTAGCATTTCTGGTTTTATTTTTAGCAGGTTCTGGTAAACACGCTTTAGACGGATTAAGAAAATAATGGAAGAAAACAAAACACTTGTCACGCGCGATTGGTTAGCTATAGAACGTACCAAACTCGCCAACGAACGTACTTTTCTAGCCTACTTTAGAACATTCCTCGTTTTTTTGGGAACTGGAGTTACTATTCTAAAACTTAAGTTTTTTTCAGACTTAAGGTCATATGGCGTTATATTAATAATTGTGTCTGCCATTCTATTGTTCATAGGAATCTATAGATTATTTAAGGTTAGAAGAACTATTAGAAAGCATTATAACTTATAATAGATTTTGTAAAAAACTCATTACTATATCATTGTGGCGTAATTATTGTATTTTCGTCTGCTGTATCTTCTGAACACTTCAGAAGACACTACTTAAAATCAATGAATTCTATTATGAAAAAAATTATCCTAATGGCCTTAATGGTCATCCCTATGGTAACTTATGCTCAAAAAATTAAAGTCAAAAAAGGGGTTGTCACTTTTGATGGCAAAGAAGTCGCTAAAGTAAATACAGAACTACGCGACAATTATTTATTTTCAACACTTTCTGGAGAGAAGGCCTTTGATGTTGTTTTTAAAGGATTATCTGCCTCTAATACAGAAGGATTTCAATGGCTAGAATTAACTTCTGCCAGTGGGCAAAAAACCGAAATTCCTTATGAGGTTTTAATGACTTCTTTTAGCTCTACCAAACTCATTATTAAGCTCCTTAGTGCCAAATACGGCTTGATTACTTCAAACGGAATTGACATGGCACAAGTAGACGATTTTTTTGCACAGGAGCGTGAAGTTCTTAGCGATAAATACATGAAAAATGTGGTCTCAGCAAAGGCAGATCAAGCCGAACGCAAAGCCAAAATTGGACGATATAACGCTTTTGTAAAAGACGATGGAACCATTGTTTTTGGAGGTTCAACAGGTTCGAAAATCATGGGACGTGTGTCTTATGGAAACAATACTTACAGCGTAATTGACTTAGATGGCATTACCGTTGGAACAGCAAAAGGGTGTTCAACGTGTACAACCGTAAAAGCTAAAACATTTACGGATGAAGAGTTTGAGTTTGATTATGGCTCAAGAACTATGATGACTGGACGTTTTTCGAGATCATTCGGACAAATATTTGTTGAGGAACTCTTGGGAAGAGACTATAAACTTGGTCGTGAGGCTAAAGCCTATAAAGCACGTTTACATAAAGAAAAAGTAAAAGTTGCTAAAGAAAATAGCGTTAACCTATATGGTGTTCCAGGAACAGTAATTGATGATGATGGAAAAAAATATACTGGAACGGTTTATGTGATTTTTGAAAAACTTCAACTAGATCCTACTCAGCAAGAAAGTGACCTATACGACATGAATTCCGTAGATAAATTTGGAAAATTTGTAAGCGTTAAATACAAAAATGATAAAGGTAGACCACGTACTAAGAAATTTGCTGCCAGAAATAATATTAAATTTTGTGCTAGCGATGATGGTGTAGAGAAGTGCTTTATGGGAATGAAAACCAAAGGAAATGCCCTTAAGAAATTATCTAATGCAGGTAGTTTAGGTTTTGACAACTCATATTTCTATGAAATCATCTACGATTCTAATGGCCACATGGTACTGTCAAAACCTGGAGAACCAAATACTTATGTTTTAAAATTTACCGACAAAAAGGTCGGTTTTATGATTGATGAACGTAAAAATGAGAAAATCTCTGCAGCTTTGGCTAAATTTATATCCAATTGTAAATCACTTTCAGAAGATTTAAATAACAACGAGTTTGACTTGAGTAATCTGGAAAACCTTAAAACAATTATTAATGAATATGCAACTTGTAAATAGTTGTATGTATTAGATAAACTAAAAAAAGGCTACCAAAATGGTAGCCTTTTTTTAGTATCTTGACCTATCAAACAAATGCGACAAATATTAATTCATGAAAGCTGTTTCCGTTGTCACCATAAGAAAAGAACTTAAATATAAATCCAACGAGGAATTAGCAGAATTGTGTCTTCGTTTATCACGTTTCAAAAAAGAAAACAAAGAACTCCTCACCTATTTACTCTTTGAATCTGATAGTGAAGAAGGTTATATTGAAACCGTTAAAGCTGAAATAGACGAACAGTTTGAACTCATAAACACCAACAGCTACTTTTATATCAAGAAAAGTGTTCGTAAAATTTTACGAAATACAAAAAAATACATTAGATATTCACTTAATAAAGAAACCGAAGTAGAACTCCTGCTTTACGTTTGCAAAAAATTAAAAACGATGCGTCCTTCCATAAAACGAAACACAACGCTTTGTAACATTTATGAACGCAATATGGTTGCGATCAAGAAAAAAATACTTAACCTCCATGAAGACCTTCAGTATGACTATAGCGTTATGGTTGATGACATTGAAACATTATAAAATGATAAATTCAAAACACTTCAAAAATGCATTAGGAATCAAACCTATAAAGCTATTGATTATAACCTTAGCTATTAGTATTCTCCCAGCATTAAGTCTTGCTCAAGATGATAAAACACCTGTTCTTGAAGCCTACTTTTCTGCCTTAATCGTAAATGACATGGACGTATCACTAGCTTGGTATACAGACGTTATCGGGCTAGAAATATTAAATACGCAGGAATCTCCAGACGCAGGTTTTAAACAAGCCAACTTAAAGCTCGGAAATATTTTAATTGAACTCATTGAACTCGACAAAGCCCAAGCTGTTGAAGATGCTATTCCCAACTATACTTCGAAAACACGTATTGAAGGTTTTTTTAAAATTGGTTTTTCTATGAACAATTTCGATGCTTGGATAAAGCACTTAAAATTAAAAAAAGTAGCGTTTCATGGTACGGTTGTAACCAATAAAACATCTGGAAAAAGAATGGTCATTGTTAAAGACCCAGACGGAAATCGCATTCAGTTTTTTGAAAAATAAATGTCGAGTTGCTAAGTCATCTTTTGAATACAAACGTTTCTCTCAAACTTAGCATTGAGATAATTAAAAAACTTATTTCTCTTGCAAAACTAACTCTAAACAATTATAATATAAGACGTTAAACTTTTTTAAAGAACATATGAATCCGTCACAACCCTCCAGAAGTCCTATTACCTTACCAAGAATTAGAATTGATTTTTCTGATTTAGATTTTTATGGCGAAGAAGTATCAGGCTTAAAATTTGAAGATAGTCATTTAGAATATAGAAATGGCGCAGACAATGAGTTTCATAAAAAAAGGCTTCTTGGCTTAACACCTTACCTCTATATTTACATAAAAGGAGGCACTTTTAAATACACGTTTTCTGAAACTGAAAAGGAGATAATTGACAAAATCCTAAAAGAGGAAAATAAGGCTACACTCAAAATTCAGGTTGATGATCCAGAACTTAAATCTTGCTTAGAATGGACAATTCCAAAAGCGTTTCCTAAAAAAGTTAAAGGCTTAAAATTTAAAGAAGATAGCGGTTTAATAACTATTGAAGAATTGATATTTGAACATAAAGGTATGAGTGTGAATGAGTGTCACCAAAAGCCATAGTACAATCCTTTTCTTTCTTCATTCAAAATTCTCGCATATTTAGTATATTGCTTAAGTCATAATAATACACTCTAAAACTTAAAATCTTATGTACAAAAACACACTTACCATCTTATGCATATTGGCTTTTAGCCTATGTATCACTGCTCAAGACAGTAAGGCGCCTTCAATCAAAATTGATATTGAAGTCAATGGAGAAAAATATCAAGTGGAAGATGGTGGATCCATCAAGGTTGACGGAAAAACGATTACTGCAAAAACATCGGACTATCTATCATTTGATTTTGGTGCTCTAACCTTTGATTACCCAAAACATTATGCCTATGAATTTGAAAAAGATTTAGGCTATAGAAACTGGACATTAGATGGTAATGATTTTATATTCATGTATTTTGAATATGAAGAAAATATCGCTCTTAATCTTTTTATTGAAGCCATGGTACAGCGTTTTGGTGAAGATAATTGTAAAGTATCTGATAAAAATACGCAGCTGGGCAAACTTAGGCTTAAAGGTAAGCGTATAGATATTAGCTTAATTGGTACGCTTCTAAGTTATGACATCTACGAATTAAACACCAATGATGGAAAAACACATTTCATATCATTTCAAGACACCAAAAATGACGATGGCACTGCATCTACAGAATCTAAAGAAATGATGAAAATAATAGACAAAACAGTTAAGATTAAATTGTAATCAAGTATGGGCCTCAACTTAGAACTTAACTGTGTTTATATAGATTATGAAAACTTCCTTTTTAGCCGAGTGCTTTCCCGTTCTTGAAAAAGAGCTACTCGAAGATATTGAAAAACACTCAACTGTAGCATATTTCGATGTTAACGAACATATTGTGGAGCAAGGCAAATACATTAAATTTTTGCCTATAGTACTTAAAGGAAATGTGAAAGTATATAGCCATGAAGATGCATTTGAGTTTTTACTATATTATATCTCATCTGGCGAATCGTGCATCTATAGTTTTGCTCACACATTTAATAATCAGCCTGCCGAATTTTCGGCGATAGCCGAAACCAATAGTGAGTTACTAATGTTGCCGATAGCTAAGGTAAAACAGTGGCTAAACACCTATCCATCTTTTGGAAATTTAATACTATCTGATTATCAAAGACATTATAACGACTTGCTACAAACTACAAAACAGATTACTTGTTATAATTTAGACCAACGTTTGTTAGATTACCTCAGACAAAAGTGTAAAATGGAAAAATCGAATATTTTAAGTATCTCACATAAAACCATAGCCAACGACTTAGGGACCTCGAGAGAAGTTATTTCTAGAGTATTAAAAAAACTAAGAACAGCTAATAGTGTTGTTCAAATAGGTAGAAAAATAAAAGTCCTGTAAAGTGACTAATGTTACAGTTTTTAATTAGGCAACTCGTTAATTTTGGAACCTAAATAAAAGAACATTATGTCAAATCAAACACAATTAATACCTGGAAATTCGCTCATCACCAATACGCCTGAAGAAGGTAGAGCGTTGGCCATAAAGATGGCTAGACTTAGTATTAAAATTACACAACCAGATGCCAAAATAAGAGAACAGTTACGTCCTGTATACGCTAACGATGCAGCTATGCTAATTGCCATTGGACAAACAGTGGCTATGGAATTTGCTACTATAGCTAAAGCAAATAATTATTGGGCTAATTAAATATTCTAACCAACAGTTCTTTAAGTAGATCCCCTTGAGGTACAGCATTAGAATTTACACCTTTTCCTCTAACGTCGAACTCTCTTAAGGTAGACACTACTTTACTTACTTTTCGCATTGGGTAATGGCGCGCCGCAGAGACGTATTCATTTACAAAATAAGGATTGATTTTTAAGGCTGAAGCTACATTTCTTGGGTTCTTATCATGTAACCCATGAAAATGTAAAAGTTGAGAAAAGAAATTAAACAACAAGGACACTGTAACTACCATTGGGTTATCCTTCGGGTTATCAGCAAAATAATTGATAATCTTAAAGGCTTTTACACTATCACGTTCGCCTATAGCTTTGCGTAATTCGAAATTATTATAATCCTTACTTATACCAATGTTCTCCTCAATATGTTCGGCAGAAATTTGAGTGCCTTCTGGTAGTACAATCTTTAGCTTTTCTAACTCGTTGTTAATTTTACTGAGATCAGTGCCTAAAAACTCAACAAGCATTTGAGATGCCTTAGGAGAAATAGTATATTTTTGTCCAGACAACACACGACGAATCCAATCTGCTACCTGATTTTCATAGAGTTTTTTGCTTTCAAAAACAACACCCGATTTTTTAATGGTTTTATATAAAGCCTTACGTTTATCTATCTTTTTATACTTGTAATTCATCACCAAAACCGTCGAAGGTTGTGGATTTTCAGCATAATTGGACAGTTTTTCTATAGTTCTTGATAAATCTTGAGCTTCTTTAACAATAACCACTTGACGTTCTGCCATCATTGGATAGCGTTTCGCATTACTAATGATATCATCTACAGAAACATCACGACCATACAATACCATTTGGTTAAAACCTTTCTCTTCTTCGGCAAGTACATTTTTTTCAATAAAATCTGAAATAGCATCAATGTAATAAGGTTCCTCTCCCATTAAAAAATAAATGGGCTTAATGTTTCCGTTTTTAATATCAGCAACTATTTGCTTTACGTCATCCAAATCTTGAAAAATTTCAAATTTTAATTACAAATTCCAAAAAAACTAATTGGGCTTTGGTTTTCAATTTTAGTAGAGTAACTTTGAGAAAAATCTCTTTACGTCTTGATGCAAGAACTCAATTTTCCGAAGTTTTCATTCCGTTTCAAAAATAACGAAAATAAAGTTTCTATTTTCGATGAGATTCGTAAAAAATTTATCATTTTACAACCCGAAGAATGGGTGCGTCAACACTGCGTTCAGTACTTAATTCAGTATAAAAAATACCCAAAATCCCTTATCAATGTTGAAAAAGAGCTCAAAGTTAACGGATTAACAAAACGCTACGATATCGTTATTTTTAATCCAGATGGCCGCATTCACCTCATTGTAGAATGTAAATCACATAAAATTAAGATCGACCAAACCACCTTTGACCAAATAGCCCGTTATAATTTAGTTTTAAATGCAAGTTATTTGATGGTTACTAATGGAATTAATCATTATTATTGTGTGATGGATATTGAGGGTGAACGTTATGATTTCTTGAAAGATATCCCTGAATACAAATGAAAATAGCTGTTGTCATACTAAATTGGAACGGAAAGCAACTGCTCGAGCAGTTTTTGCCTTCAGTGATTAAGTATTCTGAAAACGCCGTGATATACGTAGCAGACAATGCATCTACAGATAATTCTATTGCCTACGTGTCCCAACATTTTAAACAGGTAAAACTTATCAAAAATGCAACAAATGGGGGTTACGCTAAGGGCTATAACGACGCTTTACAACATGTGAACGAATCACTATTTTGTTTGCTTAACAGTGACATTGAAGTTACGGCTAATTGGCTCGCTCCAATTATTTCTGAATTTGAAAGTAACCCAGAAACTGCCATTATTCAACCTAAAATTTTAGACTTCAAAAGGAAAACATATTTTGAATACGCAGGCGCAGCTGGAGGTTTTATTGATAAGTATGGTTACGCTTATTGTAGAGGACGTATTTTTGATAGCATTGAAGAGGATCAAGGTCAATATAATGATAGAACACCTATTTTTTGGGCATCTGGAGCATGCTTATTTATAAGAAAATCAACCTTTGAAACGCTCCACGGATTTGACGAAAGCTACTTTGCCCATTTTGAAGAAATTGACTTATGTTGGAGAGCCTTTAATGCTGGATATCAAACCATATATGTTGGCGATTCGACAGTTTTTCATGTTGGAGGCGCTACCTTAAATGCAGCAAATCCAAGAAAAACCTATCTCAATTTTAGAAATAGTCTATTTACACTAACAAAAAATGCACAAGGATTTCTTCCTGGAATACTACTTAGTAGACTAACTCTAGATGGTATTGCTGGTTTAAAATTTATATTTCAATTCAAATTGAGTCATACCTTAGCTATAATAAAAGCACATTTTAGTTTTTACAAGCATTTACCTAGGCTTTTAAAAGAGCGCAAACAACTTCCAAAGAAAAAAAAGTATTATGAAACGACCTCTATCGTGTGGTCATACTTTGCACGACAACGTTATCGTTACTAATTGTTCATAAAACTGTTAAAAATATAGTTAAATACTGTCAATGCGTGTATTCTTTTCTATAATTTTGGTACGTTGAATAACAACTAATTATTAAACTTTATTATGAAAAAAATAATGCTATTAAGTGTTGCTGGGATGTTAATTTTAACGTCGTGTGTGTCCAAGAAAGAATTTATGGCGCTCGAGGCAAAACAAAAAGAGACCCAAGATTTATTAAACACGGCTACTGTTAAATTAAATAGTTGTTTGTCAGACAAGGCAGCTTCTATGGCACGTGTTGAAGCGATGAAAGAGCAATTAGCCGATTTAAGAAAGGCTAATCAAGATTTAATTGATACTAAAGGAAACTTGACGACATTAACTCAGAAAGGTGCGGAAAACTTAGAAAAGTCGTTAGAAAGTCTAAAAGAAAAGGATTTAAAAATATCACGTTTACAAGATGCATTAACTAAAAAAGATAGTGTAACATTAGCTATCGTTACTAGTTTGAAAAAAGCTGTTGGTATTAACGATCCAGATATTGAAGTTAACGTTGAAAAAGGTGTTGTATTTATTTCTATTGCTGATAAACTATTATTCAAAAGTGGAAGTTACAATGTAACGAGTAAAGCAAAAGATGTACTGGCCAAAGTAGCTAAAGTAATTCAAAGTAAACCTGATTTTGAAGCCATGATTGAAGGTCACACAGATAGCCGTACTTATAGTAAAGGTGTTCTTGTAGACAACTGGGATTTAAGTGTTAAACGTTCTACATCTATTATTCGTGTATTACAAGAATTAGGCGTTAATCCTAGTCAGTTAATTGCCGCTGGACGTAGTAGTTATGTGCCTTTAGCAGACAATGACACTTCTGAAAACAGAGCAAAAAACAGACGTACACGTGTTGTTGTATTGCCGAAAATCGATCAGTTTTATGAAATGATTGAAGAAGAAATGAAAAACTTATCTGCTGAAGAGTAGTCAAGTAAAACATATTTTTAAAAAAGCTCAATCTTTAATGATTGGGCTTTTTTATTGTCATACGTCTAAAAGATTTCTAAATCCCCTTTCCCTTCTCTTAGTACTACTGGTTGGTCTTCAGACAAGTCGATTACTGTAGATGCTTCATTACCACCATAACCTCCATCAATAACGATATCAACAAGATTATCCCACTTCTCAAGAATTAATTCAGGATCTGTTGTATACTCAATCACATAATCCTCATCTCTAATAGAAGTAGATACAATTGGATTACCTAGTTGTTTTACAATTTCCAACGCGATAGCATTGTCTGGCACACGAATACCAACAGTTTTCCTCTTCTTAAAAGGGTTTGGTAAACTCTTAGATCCAGGCAGAATAAATGTATAAGGACCAGGAAGAGCTCGCTTTAAAATTTTAAATGTGGTCGTATCTATTTGTTTAACATAATCACTGAGGTTACTCAAATCCTCACAAATAAAAGAAAAATTAGATTTTTCAAGTTTAACTCCTTTAATTCGAGCTATTTTTTCTAAAGCCTTTATATTTGTAATATCGCAACCTAGACCATAAACCGTATCGGTTGGGTAAATAATTAATCCGCCACGTTTAAGAACATCAATAACCTTCATAACCTCCTTAGGGTTGGGATTATCCTCATAAATTCTTAGTAATTCAGCCATAATATGTATCTTACAAATGCGTTTACAAAGTAATTAAATATTTCATTATGAAGACTATTAAATACGCTTTACTACTCATTTTTGTATCCATTAGTCTCATCTCATGCTCAGATGACAGCAATTCTGAGAGTCCAGCAGATGAAACGCCATTAACTTTCCGTCAAGAATTAAATGTTTCTTACGGAAGCGATAGCGATCAAGTTTTTGATTTATATTTACCTGCAAATAGAACCTTAAACACTAAGGTGATGATATTAGTTCATGGCGGTGGGTGGACCTCTGGCGATAAAGAAGATATGAATCCGCTAAAGGATTTAATGCTTCAAGATTTACCAAACATTGCTATTGTGAACATTAATTATCGATTGGCAGATGAAAACAATGCACCATATCCAATGCAAATTGAGGATATTACAACCATAGTGAATATGCTAAAAACCAATCAAAATGATTACGTTATTTCAGATGATATTGGTTTCTTAGGCACAAGTGCAGGTGCACATTTATCGATGCTTTGGAGTTATGCCTTTGATACTAATAGTGATGTCAAAATGGTAGCGAGCATTGTTGGGCCAACAAATTTCACAGATCCAGCTTATCTCAACAATCAAAATCCGGTATTGCAGGAGTTAATTGATACATTTGGTATTGATACCACCAACACATTTCTTGAAGAGGTAAGTCCGTATCATCAAGTTACTGCAGACGCACCTCCAACCATTTTGTTTTATGGTGGTCAAGACCCTCTTATTCCTACAAGTCAAGGTGTAGACATGGAAGCCAAACTAGCCAGTTTAGGTGTTACCCATCAGTTTACTCTATATCCTAATGCTGGTCATGGCTGGATTGGCTTAGAGCTATTGGACACATGGACCAAACTTAAAGCGTTTACTCAAACTCATTTAGAATAATGAGCTGTAACAATAAGAAAAAATAAGCGTCTATATGATATGCGAAACGGTCTAATTCTCATAGTAATATTAACTACCTCTTTTCGGTTATTTGCAGAGGATAAACCTCGGGTAATTACATTTCCTAGGGCCGAAATTTTAAGCGAGCATACAACTAGGATACCGTTTAAACTTATAGATAATCTCATAGTAATTGAAGCCGAGCTTTTAGATCGTAAAGGGAATTTCATAATAGATACTGGATCTGAAACATTAATTCTTAATAAAGTTCACTTTAAAACAAGACAGCCATTTTACAATAAAAAGAAAGAAACATCTGGCGTTATTGATGTTATAGACAACCCATTAGAAAAACGCTTAAGAGAATTTATCATTAAAGATTTAATTGTTGAGGATACGAACTCGGATGTTATAGATTTATCGCATATTGAACGCAGCAAAAAAATTCATCTTTTAGGTATTATAGGTTTTGATATTTTAAAAGACTATGAAGTTTTTGTTGATATGTATCTTAATCAAATTACCCTTTCTCGAGTAGATTCTAAAGGACAAAAGCTAGATCAAAGAGCGTATCTAGAAAAAATTGTTGATACCATTGATTTCAAACTAAAAAAGCATACTATTGTCATAGAGGCCTATGTAAATGATCAAAAATTAAAATTTGGTTTAGACACAGGTGCAGAGTACAATCAGCTTAATAAAAGAACGAGCAAAAAGGTCTTAAAATATTTCTATCCTTCAAAACGATTAATGTTGGTTGGAGCGAGTGGACGAAAAATTGAAGTTCTGGCAGGAAAGTTGTATCGTGTAAAACTGTCTGATAACATATTCTTTGCTCCAATGGAAACCATGTTAACCAATCTCAATCAAATGAATGAGGCTTTCGGCACCTCCTTAGATGGTGTTCTCGGCTATGAGTTTTTTAGACAACAGCGTACAATTATAAACTATAAAAAAGAGAAACTTTACTTTATAAAATTCCCTATAAATAAGCAATGAAAACCCTAAAACAACATATCATTATATTCCTTCTTGCAATGGCATCAACACTGTCTTTTGCTCAAGGTGAAGATAAAGGTTATCGCTTTGACGGGAATTATGTGGTGTTTACATTCAACAAATTTGATTATGAGAAATTTTCCGAAGATGATTCTGATATCAAGATTAAATTTGAAGATTTAACAATAGATAATGTTGTTGTTGCTGGAGAGTTTAATAATTGGTCGAAATATGGTTGGAAAATGGAGAAGGTTAATAACACAACCTATGAATTGAGAAAGCATATCAATAATTTTAGAGATGAATTTACTTGGGAATTTAAATTTGTTGTCAATAATAAATATTGGGCAGAACCTTCTGAGTTTGATGCTAACGTTGAGCTCGCAAAGAAAAAAGGAACTCACCTTAATGTATATAATCTAAGAATGTCTACCAAAGCCGCAATTCCCGATGAAAAGGGGAATGTTAGATTTAGACTTCGAGGTTATGAAGATGCCCGTAAAGTTATAGTTGCTGGATCATTTAATAGATGGGATGAGCATGAATTTAAAATGTATAAAACTAAAGACGGTTGGGAGCTTAAGTTGGAGATTAAACCAGGCGAATATGAATATAAATTTATTGTTGATGGCAACTGGATGGAAGACCCTTCAAATCCCTCAAAAGCATTGAACGAGTTTGGTCAATTTAATTCTCTCATTAACGTTGGAAAATATGTAACCTTTCTACTTAAAGGACATCCTAATGCAGAACGTGTTATTCTATCAGGATCGTTTAATGACTGGAACGAAAGTGCTGTTAGAATGGAGCATACCGAAAATGGCTATTGGAGATATCGTCTACCTTTACCAGCTGGTAAGCATTACTATAAATTTATTATTGATGGAAAATGGATTCTAGATCCCGAAAATCCAGTAAAAGAATATGATGGCAAAGGAAACATCAATTCTGTTTTTATGGTCAAGTAATTATCCTAATACGTCTAACTTTGCAAACCGTAGTAGTAGTTTTTTAATACCTCCTACTTCGAAGTTGATTTCTGCTTTGACATCTGCACCTTTGCCTTCTATCTTAAGCACTTTACCTTTCCCAAAACGCGCATGCTCTACAATATTTCCAACGGTAAGTTTACCATCAAAGAGATTGGTATTATCTGATGGCGAACTTTTAGAGACGCGCTTTAGGTTTTTAGGTGCAACAAACTTTGCAGGTTTTGCGTCAGATTTGCGTTTTATAGGTTTTTTAAACCGAATACGATTAGGCTCAACATCTCCAAAAATATCAGCACTTAACATCGGGTTTTGTCTTGGCTCATGAACTGGCGTTATAATATCTAAATATTGGTCGTCAATCTCTTCAATAAAACGACTAGGTTCTGCATCAATCAATTTTCCCCAACGATAACGTGACAGCGTATAGGTTAAATAGGCTTGTTTTTCGGCTCTAGTTAAAGCCACGTAAAATAAACGCCGCTCCTCCTCTAGTTCACTTCTCGTGTTCATACTCATAGCACTTGGAAATAAATCTTCCTCCATTCCTACGATATACACATATGGAAATTCAAGACCTTTGGCTAAATGTATTGTCATTAAAGCCACACGATCGTCATCACCTTTATCATTATCTAAATCGGTTGCCAATGCGACATCTTCCAAAAACTCTGCAATATTTCCTGTAGCATCTGCTATCTCAACCTGTCCTTCAACAAAATCTTTAATACCATTTAATAGTTCTTCAATATTTTCGAGTCTAGCAATATCTTCAGGCGTACCTTCTTTATTAAATGCTTTTATAATACCAGTCGTTTTAGTAATATGTTCTGCTAATTCAAAAGCATTTGCCGTTTGATTCATCACCTGAAAACTCTCTATCATGGTCACGAAATCTTTAAGTTTCGTTCTTGTTCCAGCATTGACATTGACTTCAGTTTTATCAATGTGTTTCATTACCTCGAATATAGAACGATTGTAACCATTCGCCGCAACCACCAGCTTATCTATTGTAGTTTGCCCTATACTTCGCTTAGGAAAATTAATAACACGCTTTAAAGCCTCTTCATCTGCCGGATTAATAACTAACCTCAAATATGATAGAACATCCTTAATTTCTTTTCTCTGATAGAATGATAGCCCTCCATAAATTCGATAAGGAATATCACGTTTCCTTAAAGCGTCTTCAATAGAACGCGACTGTGCATTTGTTCTATACAATACAGCAAAATCACTATCCTTAAGCTGATTTTGCATTTTATTTTCAAAAATAGAACTGGCTACAAAACGACCTTCATCTCCATCAGTCATTAAGCGATTAACCTTTATTTTAGCCCCTTCTTCATTAGCCGTCCAAACAATTTTATCTAATTTGGTTTTATTTTTATCTATAATCGAATTGGCGGCATTAACAATATTCTTGGTCGAACGATAATTTTGTTCTAACCTAAATACTTTTACATCGTCATAATCGCGTTGAAAATTCAATATGTTATTGATATTAGCTCCTCGAAACGCATAAATACTTTGTGCATCATCACCTACAACACATATATTCTGAAAACGGTCAGACAAAGCTCTCACAATTAAATATTGCGAATGATTGGTATCCTGATACTCATCTACCAAAATATATCTAAATCGATCTTGATATTTAGCTAACACATCTGGAAAACGCGTTAGTAACTCATTGGTTTTAAGCAACAAATCATCAAAATCCATGGCGCCTGCCTTAAAACATCGGTCAACATAATTCTTATAAATATCACCTAATCGTGGTCGTCTGGCTGCTGTATCGGCTTCAATAAGTTCTGGGTTTTGAAAATATGCTTTAACCGTAATTAAACTGTTTTTATAAGACGAAATTCGGGATCTAACTTGCTTGTATTTATAGACATCTTTGTCTAACCCCATTTCTTTAATTATTGAAGATATAAGTCGGTCAGAATCTTGTGTGTCATAGATGGTAAAATTGCTTGGGAATCCCAAGCGATCCGCTTCGAACCTCAATATTTTCGCAAAGACAGAGTGAAACGTACCCATCCATAAGTTTTTAGCTTCACTTGCACCAACGATATCAGCAATTCTCCCTTTCATCTCACGAGCCGCTTTATTGGTAAATGTTAATGACAAAATATTAAAAGGATCTACACCTTGATGCATTAAATACACAATGCGATATGTCAGCACACGAGTTTTACCAGAACCTGCTCCAGCAATAACAATCATTGGTCCATCTTTTTGCAAAGTAGGCGCTAATTGTGCATCGTTTAACTGACTTAAATACTTCTCCAATTCTAAAAACTTTTAAGTCGTGAAATTAACCAAACTGTATGTTTTTAGTAAACGTTTTTGTAAATAATTATAAACAATTTGAATCAAAAATTTACTTAACTATTTTTTGAATATCTTTAAGCATAATCTTTAACCTTTTCAATATGCGTTCCTTATTTGTTTTATGTATTTTCTTCGGAAACTTAGTGGCTTTTTCTCAAGATCAATTAGAAAAAGATTTTATAGATATCGAATCTAAGGTCATTGAATGGCGTCATCATTTTCATCAAAATCCAGAATTATCAAATAGAGAATTTAAAACGGCAGAAAAAATTGCAGCACATCTTACATCCTTGGGAATTGAAGTTCAAACAGGTGTTGCAAAGACAGGTGTAGTTGGTATCCTGAAAGGAGACCAGCCAGGAAAAGTAGTCGCTTTAAGAGCAGATATCGATGCCCTACCAGTAACAGAACGCAATGATTTGCCTTATAAAAGCGAAGTACAAACCGAATTCTTAGGAACAAAAACCGGCGTCATGCATGCTTGTGGTCATGATACTCATATTTCGATACTCATGGGTGTGGCTGAAATTTTATCAAAACATAAAGACAAAATTAAAGGAACTGTTAAGTTTATATTTCAACCAGCCGAAGAAGGTCCTCCTCCTGGTGAAGAAGGTGGCGCAAAATTAATGATTAAAGAGGGCGTTTTAGACAACCCAAAGGTGGACGCTATTTTTGGATTGCACATTAATTCTGAAACACCAGTAGGCACTATAAAATATAAGGCTGGCGGTATCATGGCATCAGTTGAACGTTTTGTTATTACCGTAAAAGGGAAACAAACCCATGGTTCTCAACCTTGGTCTGGCGTTGACCCCATTCTTATATCTGCAAAAATTATTGACGGTCTGCAAACAATCATTAGTAGAGAATCTAAACTTACCAATGAAGCAGCCGTTATAACTGTTGGAAAAATTACGGCAGGTACTCGCTTTAACATTATTCCAGAAAGTGCCGAAATGATTGGTACAGTTAGAACATTAGACCCGAAAATGAGAGCTCATATTGAAAGACGAATGAAAGAAATGGTAGAAACTATAGCGAAGGCCTATGGCGGAGAAGCCACAATCACATTCCAAAATAATACGTCAATCACTTTTAATGATCCTAAACTTGTAGACCAAATGTTACCTACACTTCAAAATGTTGCAGGTACCGAAAATGTTGTATTAAGAAAAGCGACAACTGGAGGTGAAGATTTCTCCTATTTTCAAGAAATCATCCCTGGTTTTTATTTCTTCTTAGGCGGCATGACTCCTGGAAATACAGAAGCATTTCCTCACCATACACCAGATTTTAAAATAGATGACAAAGGCCTTTTATTAGGTGTAAAAACCATGACTAATTTAGCCATAGACTATTTAAACCAATAAAGGCAATATCTCTTTAATTTATGTACCAATCTATTGTAGACAAGCTGAAAATTTCAGCTGAAGATTTGCTGGACATCGATGAAGCCAAAATTATCAAGTTTGAAAAAATTGTTAAGTCCCAAACGATGCTCGATGATGCGCATTTTAAAACTGACGAAAACCACAGTATTATTGCGACACTCAGAGATTCGGAAAAGCGAAAGTTTATTTATATCATTGAGAAACACCCAAGGCTGAAGTCGTTTTTATCAAATGGCAAACTTTTAGAGTCTCAAACACTAACAATAGACCAAGATATTGTAGCGTCGGTAAATATAGATAATACCGCTTTTAGAACATTTATAAATCCTTATCTCAATGCAATTTTAATTCCGAAACTAAAAAATGCCATTAACACTAACCAATTTTTTTATGTTTTAGATAAAATTAAAAATGATTGGCTCTTTTCAGAAGGTATTAAATTTCAATGTCAAAATATACTCCGACATAAGATAGCAACAACAATTCATCTCTTAAAAACAAAGCAACACGTAAAACCCATAAAGTATACTCAATCCAGCGGATTTGGTGCTTTAATTGCATATAGCGTCTCTAATAATGGGCTCGATATTACAAAGGAATACCTTGAAGTTCTGGTTAAGCAATTAAAGCACGTGCATTCAAGAACTAAAATAGCAAGTCATTACCACAAGAGTTTGGTTGCTATTCATAATGCTAAACTTGATAATGAGGCCATTAATCACTTTGTAGAATCCCACATAAATAATCATATTTCCCGTGTTATTCTTGACAAAAAAACGCCAAATGAATGGGGCACACAGGTATTGCTAACTATTGCCGTTTTATTGGTAGCTGTAATTGGTGCAACGGTCTTTAATCATTTTAATGAAAAAGAACGCGTTGAGCCATACTCTCTAAAAGATGTTAATAATTTTTATACTTCGTTTAATACGCTATATGGGCCGCATATTACAAGAGACGCTAACGGCGTATTAAAAAATATTGAGGGTCAACTCATATTGAAAGCCTACAAATATCCATATGACATCAATAGTGAACTTACGCATTCTATATTTTTCCCTTTTTATAAACCATTTCCTGAAGTGAACTCTCCGTCCCAACACAAACTCACTATAGAAAACTTAGATAGAGACAAATCATTAATTGTGTTTAGAAAAAACAATTATAATCACTGCACACTTTTGAGGCCTCGAAGTAAAATAACAACATTCGTTGCACCTAGAGATTCTCTTATTTTTTACAGAGGAAAATTTCTAAATGTAAGCGATTATGGCGGGCTCTCAGCCTTTAACGGAATTTACAAACACTCTAGTAAAGCAGATCGCTTGCGATTTTTCAACATATATGTTGTGGATTCACAGCATGAAAGTGACCATGCTCTTATACAAATGAAGGATTTTGGTAAACTCATATTTCAGGATATAAAGACCACAGAACATACAACAAGTTATGTTGGTAAAAATATAATCGACATCAATATTTTAGACACCTATTTAGACTAAAATAAATATCTTTACCCTTTAATTAAATACAATGGATACCTTTCTAAATTTTATTTCAAATATATCGTGGTGGATGTGGATTCTAATTATAATTATATTCATAGCCATTCGTGATGTATTCCAAAAAAAGCATACAATACAACATAACTTTCCTGTTATTGGACACATCCGATACTGGTTTGAAAGTATTGGTCCAGAAATTCGCCAATACTTTGTGGCTAATAATAGAGAAGAATTACCTTTTAATCGTATAGAACGTGGCTGGGTTTATGCATCTTCTAAGAATGAAAATAATTATGAAGGTTTTGGAACCGATAGAGATATCTATGCACATCAACATATTTTCGTAAATAATGCCATGTTTCCTTTTAAAATTGGAGCAGAGCATCCAAACACCATCGATAAATCGTTTTTGCCGTGTGCAAAAGTTATGGGAGCATTCAACAAGCGTAAACGACCCTATCGACCTGCATCTGTGATTAATGTTTCTGCCATGAGTTTTGGTTCACTATCTGCTAAGGCTGTGGAGTCTTTGAACAAAGGAGTGAAAATAGCTCATGCCTATCACAATACAGGCGAAGGTGGATTATCCCCTTACCATAGTAATGGTGGCGATGTCGTATTTCATTTTGGAACAGGTTATTTTGGTGTTCGTGCAGATGATGGAGGATTCTCAATGGAAAAAATGAAAAAACTGGTTGAGGACAATCCTTTCGTACGCGCCATAGAGGTAAAATTATCACAAGGCGCTAAACCAGGCAAAGGAGGTGTATTACCAGGATCTAAAATCACAAGAGAGATAGCCGAAATTAGAGGCGTTGAGGAAGGTAAAACAGTATTATCTCCACCAAATCACAAAGCATTTTCTACAGTTCCCGAATTGGTTGATTTTATTGAAGCTATTGCCGAAGAAACAGGTTTACCAGTTGGAATAAAAGCAGCTATAGGGAAATTAGACCAATGGAAAGAACTAGCAGATATTATGCTAAAAACGGGCAAAGGACCTGATTTTATAACAGTTGATGGTGGCGAAGGAGGCACAGGTGCGGCCCCTCCAAGTTTCGCCGATCACGTTTCACTACCTTGGGTCTATGGGTTTGGAGATTTATATAAATTATTTCAAAGAAAAGGACTTTCAGAACGTATTGTGTTTATTGGAAGTGGTAAGTTAGGTTTTCCTGCAAAGGCCGCTATGGCATTTGCTATGGGAGCCGATTGCATAAACGTTGCACGTGAAGCTATGATGAGCATTGGTTGTATTCAGGCGCAAATTTGTCATACAAATAAATGTCCAAGTGGTATAGCGACACAAAGCAAATGGTTACAAAATGGAATCGACCCTACATTGAAATCGGTGCGGTTAGCCCAATATTTTAAGACATTCAGAAAAGAGCTTATAGAGATTACTCATGCCGCTGGATATGAACATCCTTGCGAATTTACAATGGACGATGTTGAAGTCAATGTAGATGATCATAACTTATCAAAAGAATTGTCCAGTACATACATGTATAATAAAACTAAAGTACCTTATACATCCATGCAAGATTTGAAAGATTGTATGTATTTAGGCGGAAAATGTTAAAACAATAATTTAAAAACAATTAAGTTTACAATTAAAACGAAATTAAATCAATTATGGAACAACAACTAGTCAATCTATTAATGTTCATTATCCCGTCTTTAATCACAGGAGCAGTTGCCTATTTATTTTTTAGAGAACATGTGGAAAATGAAAGTAGACGACGAGACTATTTAATTCAAAAAGATTTACAAAAAGATGCATTACCTATGCGTCTTCAAGCCTACGAACGTCTGTCATTGTTCTTAGAGAGGATCAAACCTGCAAAACTTCTTGTTAGAGTCAACCCAACATCCTCATCAAAAGAAGATTATGAATCTTTACTTATAGCAAATATTGAACAGGAATTTGATCATAATTTAGCACAACAAGTCTATGTCACTGATCAGTGTTGGAGCATTACTTCCACTGCCAAAAACGCAACAATTCAAATGATAAGAAAAGTGGCCTTGTCAGACAAAGTAAATTCGGCAGATAAGTTGCGTGAAGTGCTATTAACTGATATGATTGACAAAAGAGCTCCTAGCGACGCTGCCTTATCTTTTATCAAAGAAGAAGTATCTAATCTCTGGTAAAGATCAAATCCTTAAGACTTATCTTGACTATGCTTTTCTTTAGCATAGTCATAGCCTTGAGCCCACCATTTCACCATGAGACGTTTACTAAAAATTAAAGAGTTTTCAGTTAAACTCGTCGGCGTATAATATAGATTGAGCTTTACATTTTTATTTTTTGCAGCAAGCTTCCCTATAACAACATCATTTTTTTCAACCTGATCCAAAAGATGTCCAAATAAATTAAGCATTAAGGAAAATGGATTTTTCCCTAACACTTTCGTTCGCTCCATAGTTTCAGATTCTAAAACAATAGCATCAACCTCTGTTGCCCCTCGTAAAATAGCCTCCCTTATAGGAACTACACAGCCCAAGCCACCATCTGCATACTCATAACCATTAACTTTAGCCAATGACATAAACGGTATGTAGTTACAGGAAATCCAAATCCAATTACAAAACTCTTCATAAGTATACTCCTTTATAGATTTATACTCCACTCTATTCATTGATAAATTAGAAACCGTAACCACGACATCCTCCTTGGTGCTTATAATTTTATCAAACTCTGCCCTTGTAAAGTTTTGCTTTATATTTCGCTTTAAGGCTTTACTCTCTCCAAACGTACGTTTCATTCGTATAAACTGCCATAGCGAGTTTATAAAGTCTATCGAAACAAATTCTCGATCTCCTTTTTTCCTTTGGACAAACGGACTAATACTAAAAATATCATGCTGCTGAACGTTAGTAAAAATATCATACAACTTCCCAATGTCATTCACCGCTAAATGTGGCACCAATAAACTTCCTGTAGATGTTCCCAAAAACATATCATAATCTCTACCCTCGCCTTCCATTAGATATTGAGCAACTCCTCCAGCAAACGCTCCTTTGCTTCCTCCTCCAGATATAACCAATGCTCTCAAATTAGTTTGTTTTTATTGTATTAATTAACGATTTATAACGCTCACTTGCCTCAAGCTCCGCAATCATGTTTTTAGCATATTTTGAAAATCTCCAATTATGATGTTTACTAGCCTCTAAAAGACTTTCTATAGATTTTCTTTCAAAACCTCCAAGTAGTTTTAAATAATTAAAGGCGTTTAAACGCAACTCAAAATGTTGTCCAGGTAAACTATATGATATCAGTTCATTTAAGACCTCTTGTTTGTTTTCGGGTTGGTACTCAAGCGTATTTAAATGCAACGCCAACCAAAGCAATCTTACATTAAGATCATTAAACCCCTTAATCTCTTTGGTTTTCTGTAAGTATTTTACACGATCCTCAGGAAAATTAGCCCATAAATGATACATTGCATTTTCAACAGTAATATAAGACTTATCATCCAAAAGTGATTCGTAGGCTTCTTTAAAATCTAGAGGAATCTTATCGACGTGCCTAGCAATGGCCTGACGCACTTCTAAATCATTTTGAAAAGCACTAAGTTCTATTTTATCTGGAATTTGACTAATCACTTTTACTTTCGCTTTATCCGAAATATAAGATGTTAGATATGCTTTGCATTTTGATGTATAAGCCTCACAGTCAACCATAAAATATTCTTGCATAAATGGAGACTGATTTAGGCTTTTAACCATAGCATCTTCTGGAAGCGTCTTATCTTCAAGCCATACTTTAACAAATTCTGACAGATCTAAACCACTAGCTTTTTCTATTTCAGAAATAAAATCTGAAGTCTCAACATTAGCAAATTGATGCTTTTCCAAATAGGCTTTTACAGCAACCCTAAAGACCTCATCACCAACTTGCTCTCGCAACACATGCAAAGCCCAAGCTCCTTTCTTATAAAACGTTGTACTGCTAGATTTCGGATCTAACAGTGATGTACTTTGTCCTGCTGTTTCTTGTGCAATTAACTCTTGAGCATTTTCAAATAACTGCCAATAATAATGCTTGTCCCCAAAAACATCTCGTTCTGCCAACAAAGCATAGTATGTTGCAAATCCTTCCTGCAACCAATGATGCTCTCCAGATTTTGCTGTAACATAATCACCAAACCATTGATGCGCTAATTCATGTGCATTAACAGTAATGTAATTTTTATCATTAAACGCTGTAGAATCTACTACAAAACTATCTGAAAAAATAGTAAGCCCTGTGTTTTCCATACCAGAATACAAGAAATCCTTTACAGGAACTTGTTTGTAATTTTGCCAAGGATAAGCTACACCTATTTCTTCCTCTAAAAAATCGAACATTTGCTTCGTATAGCGATAAGTAGGTTCAACTTTAAGCGAATCTTCAGGATAATAATAGTATTCTAGAGGTATACCACTTTTTGAAGTCTCTGTTTTTTTATCATATTTACCAATCACCAAAGCCACGAGATAACTTGACATTGGGTTTTTCATATCGTATTGCCATTTGGTTGAAACATCTCCAACCTCTTTTTTTACTAACATTCCATTAGCCAAAACTTCATAATCATTCTCAAATGTTATTGTGATATCAAATTCAACTTTATCGTTAACATCATCAATACTAGGCAACCAATTACTTGTATATTTTCCTTGACCTTGAGTCCAAATTTGGTCACCCAAGGCATATATCGCTTTTTTAGGTTTATGAGCAACCCAATTAATTTGCAACTCATAGACCGTATTGGCTTTAAATTTATTTTTGACAATTATATGTTCTCCGTCATATTCATGTAGTCGCGTTTTACCATCCAATGCAACGGCATGCTGTTGAAAATTCCTAGCATCAAGATAAATTGAATCTACATCCTTAAGTATCTCGAACCTATAATTTGCCTCACCGCCAAACTCATCTAAATCATGATTGACACTATACAAATTAACCTTGACAGTTTTAAAATCCACATACTCAGTTTGCTGGGCAAACATATTTCCGAAGGCAACCAAAAACAAACATTGAATTATTTTTCTCATGCGTATTATATAGCAAAAACGAGACCAGTTTAATCGGTCACTACAGGTTTAGTAATTGGCGTATTACTTTTAACAACAACAAAAGTAGAGGTTGCATAAAAAGCGTTTCCGTTTTGACCATCATTCGTCCAACCGCCTTCATAAGCATACTCAAAGCCAAAAGTATTTCCAGCCATATTAGTTGCAAAATCGTCAATTCTATAAGGCACCACCATACCTGGACACCAACCAGCACGATCTGGCTGCCAATTTCCTGGCTCTTGATTATTAACAGGGTTAGATGCGCAATCTAAAGGCCCCATATCATGCTGAAACGTATTCACGCCATTAATCCTAACATCATGAGTTCTAAAACACCATTCGGCACAAGTTCTTCCTCCAATTGCCGGAGACGCTTGCCCCCAACCAGAAATAACAGTTCTTAAGTGGGTACTTTCAGCATTTGCTGGTATCGATATCGTTTTATCCAAATCCATACTATGTGCAGTGCCATAAGGCACACCAGAGCTAGACCAATCATCATAAGCAATAACTCTAGAAATCGCATAATATGGATAATCTGGCGTCCCTTCGATGAAATCAAAATCGACAGTTACCTCATAACCTCTAGCGTTCCAGCACTCTGTTCTAATTCTTAATTCTGCTGATCCAGACAACAGCGATTTAAAATCGGTGACATCAAACTCAAACCCTCTATCTAACTGACTATTATCATTCCAATAAGGCGTGATGTAACGTCCCAATTCATACAACTCGCCAGATGCATCATCCTTTATTTTAACATTAGCATACACGTCCCATTCGTCGCAACCTCCAGTTGGACATGTTAATTTCACATACATTTTTATCGTCTCAATATTGGACACATCATCATGAAGACTAAAGGTTTGCGTAGCCGACTGATTAAATCCACCACCAAAAGCCAAACGCTCTTTGTCGAATGTGAGATAATTATGAACAATAGGAATCCCTGTACCAGACAACGCTACTTCAGCCGTTTCTGCACCTTCACTCTCCAAACTCAAAACTCCCATAGCGTCTCCTAACTCTGTAGGTGCAAAACGCACAAACACCGTCGTTTGGTTATTTACAGTTCCTGATGCTATTTGCTGAACATCGGAAAAACTCGTACCATCAAGCGATATCTCAAAGCCTTCAGAAACACTCAAATTAATTGCAGCACTAAGATTATTGCCATCAACAAAAAGAGCTGAAGCGGCAGATTGCTGAGCTATAGGTGTGTCCTGAAAATTGAAACTAGAAACATTAATATTAATTATTGGAGCAGTACTCAAACCAACACCTGTGAGACTTATTGTTCTTGTTGTCGCCGAATTACTCTGCAAAGACAACTCTCCCGAAACAGGGCCCAATGCACTAGCAGAAGGCGAAAATCGCACAAAAAGTGTTTGATTTCCTGCATTCGCTACATCCTTACTAATGGTCAACTGGTTTGAAAAACTAGAATCATCTAAAGAGATTTCAAAATTAGCCGTAGAAGAAATCGCCACATTAGCACTTAAATTATCTCCGCTTACTTCTATGCTCTGTGAGGCAGAATGCGCCAACACATTCACTTCTCCAAAAGCCCCAATAGAACCTGTAATCACAATATTTGACGATGTTGTCCCTCCATCAGAACCGTCTTCACTACTACAATTAACAACAAATAAAACAATAATTAGCACTGCAAATAAGGCAAGGCTCTTTTTTAAATAAACGGCTTTCATATCTTTAAAATATTTTTTTCTACAATGTATAGATTATAATAACTCCAAAAAAGCAAAATTGATAATAATACATTAGAAAAAAGTGATAATTTTGACTAGATGAGCGTTAATTTACAAACTCCAATAGATTATCTTAAAGGTGTTGGCCCCAATCGTGCTGATTTACTTCGCAGCGAACTTGGAATTCATACGTATCAAGATTTAATCAACCTTTTCCCTAATCGCTATTTAGATCGCACTAAATATCATAAAATCAGCGAATTACAGCGCAATAGTGCTGATGTTCAAATTGTTGGAAAAATTACAGGGTTCAAAGAAGTTGCGCAAAAGCGAGGAAAACGCCTGATTGGCACATTTCAGGATGATACGGGAAAAATTGATCTTGTATGGTTTCGTGGGCAAAAATGGATTAGAGACAGTATAAAACTCAATACGCCCTATGTTATCTTCGGAAAGATTAATTGGTTCAATGGCGTCTATAACATGCCACATCCCGAATTAGAATTGCTAAGTGATCACAAAAAAAGTCTTCGCTCTTCAATGCAAGCCGTTTATCCATCAACAGAAAAATTAGCGAACAAAGGAATCACAAATCGTGTACTGACGAAAATCATGCAAAGTTTGTTTTTAGAAACTAAAGGACGCTTCTCTGAAACACTTTCAGACCACCTTATTTCTGAGCTTAAATTATTACCCAAAAGTGATGCTCTTTTTAATGTACATTTCCCTAAAAGTCAAAAGCTATTATCGCGGTCAGAATTCAGGCTAAAATTTGAAGAACTATTCTATATTCAGTTGCAGTTAATTTTAAAAAATCTTATTCATAAATCAAAAATAAAAGGCTTTCCATTTAAATCTGTTGGAGATTATTTTAACAGCTTTTACAAAAACAATTTACCCTTCGATTTAACCAATGCGCAAAAACGTGTTTTAAAAGAAATTAGACATGATTTAGGTAGCAATGCACAAATGAACAGATTATTGCAAGGAGATGTAGGTTCTGGAAAAACGATAGTCGCCTTCATGTCAATGTTAATGGCGCTTGACAACGGTTTTCAAGCCTGCTTAATGGCTCCGACTGAAATTTTGTCAGTCCAACACTATCAAGGATTACTTGACTTATCTAAAGAATTGAATATCAGCATTAAACTGTTAACTGGCTCAACTAATACTTCAGACAGGAGGAAAATTCACGAATCACTCGAAAATGGCGATTTACAGATTCTAATTGGCACGCACGCATTGCTCGAAGATAAGGTAAAATTTAAAAATTTAGGGCTCGCAATTATTGACGAACAGCATCGATTTGGAGTTGCACAGCGTTCGAAATTATGGAAAAAAAACACCTCTCCTCCACACATTTTAGTAATGACTGCAACACCAATTCCAAGGACTTTAGCGATGTCTGTTTATGGCGATTTAGACATCTCAATTATTGATGAATTACCGCCTGGAAGACAAGCCATAAAAACTGTTCATCGCTATGATAAAAATCGCCTTAAAGTTATGCGATTTATGCGTGATGAAATTGAAAAAGGACGACAAATTTATGTTGTATATCCATTGATCCAAGAAAGCTCTGCTTTAGATTATAAAGATCTAATGGACGGTTATGAAAGTATTGTTAGAGAGTTTCCGCAGCCCAACTATCAAATATCCATAGTTCACGGAAAAATGAAACCTGTCGACAAAGATTATGAAATGCAACGCTTTGTTAAGGGAGAAACCCAAATTATGGTCGCAACTACAGTTATAGAAGTTGGTGTTAACGTTCCTAATGCCTCAGTTATGATTATTGAAAGCGCCGAACGTTTTGGTTTAGCGCAGCTTCATCAGTTAAGAGGTCGTGTTGGTCGTGGTGCAGAAAAGAGCTATTGCATTTTAATGACAAGTCACAAATTAAGTGAGGACAGTAAAACACGGTTAGAAACCATGACGCGCACTAGTGACGGATTTGAAATCGCAGAGGTTGATCTTAAACTTCGCGGCCCAGGAGACATTATGGGAACACAACAAAGCGGTGTTTTAAATTTAAAAATAGCCAACATCATTAAAGACAAAGATATTTTACAAAGCGCTCGTTTTTATGCTAAACAGATCCTTAACCAAGACCCTTCTTTAGGCTTGCCAGAGCATACAACTATCCTTAAAACCTATCGCGAACTCAGTAAATACAAGAACATTTGGAATTATATTTCTTAACATGTAATTGTCAGGTCTAAACAAGTTATTAATTGTTAGACATGCTTTTATCCCTAACGATTTTGTATTCTGATCCTTCATTCCAGTTAGGCCAAGCAGTTGAATTTGCTAATTCTAATCCTGTTAAAAAATTAAGCTGAGCGTCAAAAGTTATATTAGCACAGTTAAATCCGTCGTAAAATTCATCTGTGACCTTATGATAATGCGTTGTCACAAAAGTCATTATTTTCTCTTCCTCTTTTTTATCACCACTTAATGGGTCAAAATTTCCAACATTCCATACGGCTGGCACTCCTTTTTTTACAAATGGATAATGATCAGATCTCTGAAAAACGTTACCAGGCAGCTTCTCCCCTTTCGTTTGAACAATTTCCCTTCCAAGTTTAGATGCAGCCATATTAACTATGGTATCCATTTCTGTATGACTTTCGATAACATTAATAACCATACGCATTTTATCTACCGCAAAACTGGCATCGGCATTAATAACACATGCTGTTTTGTTTAAAGGGTACAATGGGTTATTAGCATAATGCTCTGCTCCAAATAATCCCATTTCCTCTGCTGAAGTAAACAAAAACAAAATAGTACGCTCTGGTTTCTTCTCTAATTTTGAAAACGCCCTTGCCACTTCAAGTTGCATTGCTGTACCAGAAGCATTATCAATGGCACCATTAAAAATCGAATCGTTTCCTATATGTCCAGCCCTAAAACCAACATGATCCCAATGTGCTGTATACAATACATATTCATCAGGTCGCTTTGCTCCTTTTATCATTCCTACAACATTCTTAGTGCGCATTACATCCTCATATGTTGCACTTAACGATAAAGAAACCTTAGCTTTCAAAGGATATGGAGAAAATGCTTTAGATAGGGCTTTTTCAATATAGTTAGAATAATAGTCCGAGTTTTTAAATAGATCATTAGCTAGTCGTTTAGAAATCAAACCAGAGAATTTCAAATTATCTGAAGCCAACTGTGGTTGACCCTCTATAAAATTTGGAGCATCAGAATCATCCTTTACTGCCTCCCAATCGATGGCGTCATCATGAATCATTACAAGACCAATTGCTCCGCGTTTTGCGGCCTCCTTTTTCTTATACTTTACACCTGCATAATACGTTGGATTTTCCCCTTTAAAAAGTTTTGGATCTTTTGAATGATATCCAGGATCACTAAACAAAACGACAACAACCTTACCTTTTACATCAATATCTTTATAATCATCCCAACCAAATTGAGGCGCTACAATACCAAAGCCTGCATACACCATCTCTACCCCTTTTACATCAATAGTTTCATCTAATTTGTAAGTCGTTTTGGCATAAAAGTCCTTTTGAAAACTATAATCGCTAGTTTCATTTTCGAAATTAATAGTCATATTACTGCAATTAGAAGATTTTACTTTTTGAATTTTGAATTCTTGAAAATAGCTACCCTTATTCGCTGGAAGCACCTTGAATTCTTCCAATTGAGACTTTATATAATGTATTGTTTTTTCTTCGCCAATTGTTCCTGGCTTCCTTCCTAAGAATGCATCTGAAGCTAGAACCTTAATATGTTTTTCAACATTTTCATCTGTAATTAAAGATTCTGGGGCTTCAATTTGAGCATTACATGACATTGCAGCTAATAACAATATAGTAAGTAACGTTACATGATTTTTCATACAGTTTAGTTTAAAAACCAAACATAAATCATTAAAAAGCAAAAGAATTGTAATTTTTAGACATCAGAAACTTTACCAGCGATCATTGATAATATTTAAATACTCGCCTTCAGAAAGGCTACGGTCTTTATTAAAAAACTGTTTCGGCGTTAATGATGTAAACTGTTTAAACTCTTTTATAAAGTGAGATTGATCAAAGAAACCATTGCGATAAGCCATTTGAGTTAAGTTCTCAGAAGCATAAGTCATTGTAGATGAAATACTGGCATTAAATCTTATGATTCTAAGGTATTGCTTTGGTGTTAATCCGAGGTATTTAAGAAACAAGCGTTCCATTTTCTTGTAGTTCAAACCAAAATGAGTTGTTAATTGATCAAATCTTAAATTCCCCTTTCTTTCATGGATAAAACTAACAATAGCCTCCATTAATTCAAAATTTGTATTGAACTCTAATACTTTAAGTTTTTTATACATATACTGCTCTATAAGTTTAATCTTATCAAATACAGTCTGAGCTTCGAGTATCTTGTGCTCCACATCTAATAAATCTGTATCGCTTAAGGTATCTATATTCGCAAACGTGTTTTGCAATACACGTATATCCTTTGTAAAAAGCGATATTCCACAAGGCTTTATCTTAAGTCCAAATACTTTTGAATTCACAGAGTTTAACTCATAATTTACGGCATGAGTTTTTTGTCCGAATATTGAAGCATGCTTTAATGGCAAACTTGTAGTCGATGTACTTAAACTTCTTCCTAAAGCATCATCGCTTTCAATAAAAATAAGACCAAAAGTACCATCTGGAATTACAAGATCTTGAATGGATGTTTCTAGAAGATTCATGTTCATTGTAAAATAACAATCAACAAACCTTGAAAATAATGGACTCGGTATATATTTTTTAAAGTACAATAGTCAAACTTTTAAAACAAACTTAAACGTATTAAGAACTGGTCTCGTTAAATTTCAGTTAAAAAAAGCTCAACTTCTTTAAAAAAGTTGAGCTTGAAAACATGAATTCATGTTTTTTATTGATTTGATTGATTGATGAAATCTTTATAATGCACCTAATTCTTTTAGATGCTTTTCAGAATTTGCTTTCACATTAGCTGAAGGATTCATAGACAATGCTTTTTTGAAATTCTTGATTGCTTTTTTCTTATCACCTATCGTTTTATAAGCCTCTCCTAAACTATCATACACATTCGGATTTTCCGGATCTATCTCTACGGCCTTTTTAAAGTATTTCATGGCTCTATCATTGTCTTTCAAGCTAAGCATTTGATATCCCATTCTATTTAACTGATTGGAATTAGCTATCGCTGCGGCTTCATCTAAAGCAGCTTCAAACTCTGCTGTTTTTCCTAATTTATTAAGCAATTGCGCTTTAATAGCAACATTATTAAATGTTTTCTGGCTAAAAAATTGTCCAGAAATGGCTTTGTTAATCCATCCTAAAGCCTCGTTATAATCTCCACCATTATTAAGTGCGAAATTAGCCGCCTGCTCCCAGTTTTGTCTTTGGAATCCTGCTTGACCTTTAGATTTTTGTCGGAAATCGTCTAATACAATATTAGTGACATCAAAAGACACGTTAAAAGGGAATGCTTTTTCTCCCCATGCCAAAGACGCTGTGGCAGAATTTGCCTTTACATCATTGAACGCAAACGTTAATAGCTCATGATGAGGCACAGAAGTGGTAGTAATATCTGCGCGTAAAGCGTCGTTATTTTTATCATAGAAATAGCTTCCCCAAGCATCAGTATCATTAGATAAAATCAAAGTCGCTGTATTATCGGGTTTAACCTCTAGATGCAGGCCATAAGTTCCTGCTTTAATCGACTTTCCTTCAACCTCCGCATCATGTGAAAAGGTAATAGTAGTGTTCTCATTGGCTCCTGCTCTCCAAGGCGCCGCCGTTGCAGTTCCAAATCCAAGATTATTCATACCATAAGGTACGAGCTTACCCCAAAGTTCACGGCCTTTAACACTAGGTCTTGAATACGTAATAGAAACGTCAGACACACCTACGCGCTGTGCAACTGTAGCTTGTTGACTGCCCCTTGGTGTGTTTAATTGAGCAAATGTATCTGCGCTTATAAAAAGCATTAAACACATAAATAATTTAGTAATTGTTTTGTTTTTCATGATTTGATTAGTTATAAATTCGAATTGAAGTTAAAAACAAAAGAAGTCTAGCTGTGTTACAATCTTGTTAAAGTGATAAGCGTTAATGTTAATTAACATATTTTTATAATACGAGACACAATTAATTGTAATCTCAAATCAACAGTGAGCAGTCATCCAAAATTCTAAGAGACATTTACCTATTTCTTTCGTTAAATTTTTTATAAAAACTAAGAATAACTAAATGCTTGAAATATATTTATCTCATGACTTTGTATTCAACACTTTTTCTTTTAGGAGCTTTTAACGGTCTTATGCTGGCCACTATTTTGTTTCTAAATAGTTCAAAAAAACTAGATAAGAACACATGTCTTGGAGCGCTACTTATTATCATCTCTGGATTTCTTTTTAATCAGTACCTCATTGAACAATTTAGTATTAAGGCATTGCCTCACCTTATTGGCTCGTTAATACCGCTTCTCTTTTTAATTGGTCCATTATTTTACTTTTTTATTAAATATGAAGTTCATAAAAACAACAAATGGAACACCGCAAACTACTTGCATTTTTTACCTGCAATTGGCAGTCTATTACTAATTTTACCGTTTTATTTGAAATCAGGTGTTGAGAAGTATGCAATCTACATAGAAGGCCATCATTACTTCCCATATAAAGGTCTTTACTATTGGTGTTTTGGGGTGCTCTTACTTTTTTACAGCTATAAATCTACACTATTAGTATATGACAAATTGGGTCATGTTGATAAAAGAACACACAAAAACAATAGTCACAAATGGATAAAACATTATGTATGGCTCTTTTCATCTATTTCAGTATGTTATTTTATAACACTTATTATATTATCCTTCACTTGGTATCATCACTCTAATGTCTTTTTAAGTACATTTCTGGTATTTTCAACACTTATTCATTTTGTTGGTTTTTGGTCTATTAAAGAATCTAAATTTACAAGCGTAAATTCCAATTCAAACAACAAACCCATACTTAACAATGAAAAAATCAATCATATTAAGAATGAAATCATTTATTTATTAGAACAAGAAGAAGCTTTTAAATATGACCATTTAGATTCTAAATTTTTCTGTAAAAAACTCGAATTAAATTCGAAGTATCTTTCACATATTATAAATAGTGAATTTAACTGCAGTTTGACATTTTTAGTAAATTCTTATCGCATCAAAGCAGCAAAAAGCATGATGAAAAATGAAAATTTTGATCACCTCAACTTTTTAGGCATTGCTATGGAAGTTGGTTTCAACACCAAAAACACGTTTACTCGTGTTTTTAAAAGACATACCGGAATGACGCCTACCGAATACAAAAACAGCATGCTATTAACGGCATAACGCTAGTGTTATACAAACGTTAAAAACATGTCTTTTTATCACCAATTCAAAAATTGTGGCTTTTAATCTTTCATTTTAGATGTCATTTATTCTAAATATTTGAAACTCACAAAATGAAAACTAAACATCTTTTAATTCTATTCTCACTTTTAGTAGCATCAAAAACATTTAGTCAGGAACTCATACATACTATTGATTTTGGCAACACGCCATATAAGGCTAAAATATCTCATGACGCTCTGCAAGTATTTGTGGCTGGAAAAGATTCTACAGCTACAGTTTGGACCATTGAAGGGAAAAGAATTTTGAAATTAACAGGTCATGAAAGTTCGGTGTCATCGGTTCATTATTATGACAGTACAAAAACAATCCTTACAGGTGCTTATGATAATAAAGCCATTTTATGGGATATGAATGGAAATATCTTATCCAGGTTTAACGGTCATACAAATGGCGTTATAAATATTACTCAAAATGGTCCTTTCATTGGCACAGCAAGCAGAGATAAAACTGCCAAAGTATGGTATAGAGATGGTTCTCTTAAATTCACTCTTGATGATCATAAAGAACAAGTGAATTCGATTGAATTTATTCCTCAAGAAAAGAGAATTTTAACCTCTAGTTGGGACGGCTCCTTAAAACTATGGGACTATAATGGAAAACTCATAAAGACAATAATAGGTCATAGAGAAGGGATAAGAACGGCTGCAATTTCAATTAAAAAGAATAGAATTCTTGCAGGTCATAGGGACGGGAAAATATCAATATTTGATTTAAACGGTAACAAGATTCGTATCTTAAACGCTCATAGCGATATGGTAAGTGCCATAATATTTATTGAAAATGACAATATCTTTATTAGTTGCGGTGCAGATAAATTAATTAAAGTTTGGAAACATTCTGGAGAATTAATCTCTTCTTTTCAAGGTCATCAATCTTGGGTGAGCAGTATATCATATGCAAAAGGCATTTTAGTTACCGCAGGCGACCACCCTGAAAATAACGTAAAAATATGGAAGCTAAAACTTTAAAAACTATGAAGCCAAATACTATAAAAATCATCTTTCAAGCAGCCATAATATTATGGTTTCACTTTGCCATTTCTCAGCAACCACAATTCACGTGTAAAAACAAAAATTACGATTTCTTAAAATCAACAACAGGCACGTGGTTTGTCACCACCAAAGACCGTACCTCGCCTGGAAACTATGAAGACAATCATGGTACAGCGATTATTACAAATTCTATCGAAGGTTGTGGAATTAAAGAATCCTACAGAGGTACATATAGAAACAATCCCTATGCACGTGAAGTTGTCATTACCGGTCAAGACTCTACACGTGTTCAAATGATAGCATTAGATTCAGAGCATGGTTCTTTTTCCAACTTGGAAGGCACCATACGAAACGACGCAATGACAACATATTGGTACAGAAACAAAGACATTAGAAAAGTACAATCTAAATATATACTTACTCTAAATAGCTCTAATAATTTTGAATTCTCTTCATATCTCTCAACAGATTATGGTAAACAATGGGCCTTAACTCATCAGAGGGTTTATCACAAAATAGTACATTCAGAAATAACCTTTGACACAAAAGACAGCATCACAGTTTATGGTGACATGTACACAACAAACAAAGCATGGTCTACAATAATTTTAACACATCAAGGAGGTTCTAATGCTAAAGGAGAGTATCAAACCATAATTCCTAAATTACTTAATGAAGGATTTAATGTTTTAGCCATAGATCAAAGAGTTGGAGGTGCATCATATTATGGCGGTCATAACAGAACTGTCGACAACTTAAAAAAGAATGATTTTGACTATTGTGAGGCTTACCCAGATATAGAAGGCGCATTAGACTACTTAATAAAAAACCAATATATCGGACATAAAATTTTATGGGGAAGTAGTTACAGTGCTGCTCTAGGCATACAACTTGCCAGCAACCGCTCTAATGACATTTCGGCGATATTGGCATTTTCTCCATCAACAGGTAATGCAGTAAAAAACTGCCACCCCAATCCGTATTTGAAAAACATATCAATACCGCTCTTATTACTAAGACCTCAAAGAGAAATGGAAAGGCAAAGTTCAATTGACCAGCTTAAATTAGCAAAAGCACATAACCATCAAACTTATATTGCTATAAACGGTGTTCATGGTTCATCTATGTTGGTCAGTGATCGCGTAAAAGAAGATGTTAGTGAAACTTGGAAAATTGTATTAACTTTCCTGAAGCCTTATTACAAACCATAAATTAAATAGTTACACAATTGTAAAACAGCGTTATGAATACAAAACTAATCGCTTTAATTATAATACTGAGTACATTTTTATTTACAACGGAAAAGACTCTTAAAGACACTCCTTGTCCTAGAAATCAACCTGTAATTGCTTATCATAAAACAGATAATATTATTTACCTTTTTGGAGGCTACTGCTCTACACATAAAAAAAGACTCAATGATCTCTGGGCTTATGATGGTAAGAATTGGAATCAAATAGAAACACCAACCTCTCCAGAACCTCGAAGTGGCCATACGATGGTTTACAATAGTGAAAATCAAAGTTTGATTCTCTTTGGAGGAAAAAATGACAACCAAGAATTACTTAACGATACTTGGGAATGGAAAAATAAAAAATGGACACAGTTAAAAATCAAAGGCCCTCCGAAAAGACAGTCGCATAGCATGACCTATCATTCTACGGATCATGGTATTTACATTTTTGGCGGATCTCATATTGAAAAAGCGTCTTTAAATGACACATGGGTTTTGAAACACAATATGTGGACACAATTAAATTTCAAAACAGATCCCCCTCCTCGACTTCAACATAAAACCGCATATGACGCATCGCAAAACAAAATAGTTTTATTTGGAGGGTTTAACCGCACTGAAAATGAAAAACATGTTTATGGAGACACTTGGGAGTTAGATAAAACGGGTTGGACATTAAAATCTAATACCAAGGAACTAGCTAGAGATCATCACGCCTTGGTCTATAATCACACCATTGAAAAAGTTATTTTATTTGGAGGTTATAACAATGGTTATTATGGAGATACACAAATTTGGAATGGCAGGAATTGGATTTTAGACTCTACAAACGAAACACTAGCAAGAGCAGGAAAACCGGGGTTAATATATCATGATGCCCTGAAAAAAATCATCCTGTTTGGTGGATGGAATTCTACCAACAAACCTTTGACAGATTTTTGGGTTTACAATATTGAAAATAAGAATTGGGAAACATATTAAACAGTATCTTTACTAAAAAAGTAAAGCATGCTACATCTTAAATTGGAAACAGATCCACGTTGGACAACAATAGCCGAGAACAACATAGAAGAAATCTTAACAGATCATGCTTGGTGCGAACAAAAAGCCTGTACAAACGCTATTACGATTATTACACATAACCCCCAATATGAAGACCTCGTGACCGATTTATTAGAATTGGCTAAAGAGGAATTAGAGCACTTTCAAATGGTTCATGACATCATTAAAAAGCGTGGTTATACCCTAGGCCGAGAACGAAAAGATCATTACGTTAATCAACTTTATAAGTTTATGAATAAAGGCGGAAATCGTCTTCAAAGCATGGTAGATAGACTGTTATTTTCAGCGATGATTGAAGCCAGAAGTTGCGAACGTTTTAAATTGCTATCTCAACGAATAAAAGATAAAGAACTTGCAAAATTCTATTACGATCTCATGGTAAGTGAAGCTGGACATTACACTACTTTTATTACCTACGCTAGAAAATATGGTCAGGATATTGACGTTAATAAACGATGGAAGGAACTTGTAGCTTTTGAAGGTGAGCTTATTAAGAGTTACGGTACTTCAGAAACCATACACGGATAATTTATGACAAAACATCAGTTATTTATTGTACTCATCATAGGCTTAACCATCAATATTAGCTTTAGTCAAAACAAACAAAAAAAAACTTACACTAAGGAAGAAATGGCTCAGTTTGAGACAGACTATAAGATTAAAAAGAAAAAGGACAAAGTTACCAGAAAAGGTTTAGAAGGCAAGTTACTCCCAGAACTTAATCTAAAAGACATTAATGGTAACACCTATACTTTAGACAGTATGAAAGGAAAAGTGGTGGTCATGAATTTTTGGTTTATCAATTGTAAACCCTGTGTTGCCGAAATTCCTGATTTAAACACATTGAAAGCCCAATTTAAAGATAAAGATGTTTTATTTTTTGCTATCGCTTTAGACAACAAAAAGTCGCTGGATAAGTTTTTAAAAAATACTACTTTTGATTTTAATATTATCCCCAGCGGAGGCTCCTTAGCGAGACAATTTAGAATCCCGCATTACCCTTATAATGTTATTCTTAGTAAAGAAGGTCGACTGGAGTATGTAAGCGATGTGCTAAGTTTCAATATCATAAATCGCTTAAAACGAAAAATTAATGGATTATTAAAAAATTAAAACAAAATACACCTCTATTACTCCTCTAACAACTCATCTATAAATTCGGAAAACTCTGTTTTGAATTCGATAAATTTATAGCCTGTCGCCGGTCCATTAAACCCTGTATGTATCTTACGTACTTTCCCTTTTTTGTCAATGAATATCGACGTAGGATATGATAACACATGATTGAGCATTGGCAATTTTTCTTGTGCTTTAGACTTACTTGAAGTTCCGTATTGCGCCAATAGAATTGGGTAGCTAATCCCAATATCATCTTTTAAACGTTTTATACTCTCAAAGGCCTTTTCTTTGGTTTTAGCGTATTCAAATGCTAAAGCAACAAATTCAATATCCTTTTCAGCATTATTATCATAAAATTCAGTGTAGTATTTACTTTCGTCTAAGCAATTAGGACACCAGGTTCCCATAATTTGAACAACCACTACTTTATTCTTAAAACGATCATCTGATAACGATATTTGTTCGCCTTCAGCATCAGGAAATGTAAATTCTAAGGCGTCATAACCTTCATTTAAATAAGTCAGATCATTAGCATCAGGTAATTCATAAAGATCATTTCGTTTTGCAACAAAGGGCTCTTTCCAATGATTTCCAGAATAAAACATACCGTTCATGGTACTATCGTTAACTTCTGCAGTAAACAAAAAAGCATGTGCTCCATCAAATGTAGATAACTTCATCGTTGTACCATCCATAACGCCTTCTAAATATCTATAGTCGCCAGTAGTTGTTCTGAAAGTTCCTGTGACTTTAGTACCTTCTTGTTTAAAAATACCTTTTGCAATATAGGCATCGTCCTCAGAATCTGGGCTAAATACGGTTTCCCAATTTCCAGAGACATTTACTATTGTCTTTTCTGTATTTAAATCGAAACGATTTTTTAAACCATATTTAGCAGAAAATGGCACCACACGATCTAAACTTTCTTTAATATAAAACCCCTCCAAGCTGCTATCTTTTGCTACAGCTTGTATATAACCTTCAAAAACGGGAGTTTTAAAAACAATAGTATCGTTAGAATAATTAACATCTGTGACCAGGATAACTTCGTCACCATTAAAAATTTTAAGAGCGTCTCGAGACGTCACTTCAAAATTAAATGGTAATACTTCTGTATCTGTTAGTTTTAATTCTGCTCTCCAAACACCTTCTTTAAGAGCTTCTGATCGATCCATGTTACAAGCGAAACAAAGTAATAGAACAGGTACAATAAGTAATTTTCTCATGCCGATTTTCGATTTAAAATAATGTAGTCTTAACAAAGATATAATTCTTACAAAGATGATGGAAATATTGATTGACAATCGTTAAGACTTTGATAAAAGTTATATTTCAGTAAAAAAAACAAGGATTCGTTTAATTTTTATGTAAATCGAAGCGTTGAAATTATTAGTATTATTATCTTTGGCCATTGATAAAATAAGATAATGAAGATATCATATAACTGGTTAAAACAATTTTTAAAAACGGACTGGTCGGCAGAAGAAACGGGTGAATTACTTACCGATTTAGGATTAGAAATTGAAGGTATAGAAAGCTACCAATCTGTAAAAGGAGGCTTAGAGGGTATTGTTATAGGTGAAGTATTAACCTGCGAACAACACCCAAATGCAGATCGATTAAAAGTAACAACCGTTAATATTGGAACCGATGCTCCTCTTCAGATTGTATGTGGTGCCCCCAACGTAGCGGCAGGACAAAAAGTACCCGTTGCCACCATTGGAACAACTCTATATACAGAAGAAGGTGAGGCTTGGAAAATAAAGAAAGGTAAAATAAGAGGTGAGGAAAGTCATGGAATGATTTGCGCAGAAGACGAATTAGGTCTTGGAAAATCACATGACGGAATCATGGTTTTAGACGAGAAAATTAAAGTAGGTACTTTAGCAGCCGATATCTTTGATATTGAAAATGATCAGGTTTTTGAAATTGGATTAACACCAAATAGAGCTGACGCCATGAGTCATTTTGGAACAGCCAGAGATTTAAAGGCAGGTTTACTTCAAAAGGATATTAATACCGAATTAATAACACCGTCTGTAAGTTCATTTCATGTTGATAGTCGTACATTAAAAATTGATATCGACATTGAAGATTACGATTTAGCACCTCGCTATTGCGGATTAACAATTACAGGACTTAAAGTTGAAGATTCACCAAATTGGATACAACACAGGTTAAAAGCTATTGGTATAACACCAAAAAACAACATCGTAGATATAACAAATTATGTGTTGCATGAATTGGGACAACCGCTTCATGCCTTTGATGCCGCCAAAATTTCAGGAAACAAAGTCGTTGTTAAAACACTTCCAGAAGGCACAAAATTCACAACTCTCGACGACATAGAGCGCGAATTAAACGCTGAAGATTTGATGATTTGTGATGCCGAAAAGCCTATGTGTATCGCAGGCGTATTTGGCGGGTCTCATTCTGGAGTTACCGAAGGTACTACAAGTATTTTCTTGGAAAGCGCCTATTTTAATCCTGTGAGCATTAGAAAAACAGCTAAGCGCCATGGTTTAAACACAGATGCTTCTTTTAGATTTGAACGTGGAATCGATCCAAACATTACCGATTATGCCTTAAAGCGCGCAGCCTTACTTATAGTAGATATTGCAGGTGGTGAAATTTCTAGCGATGTACTTGATTTTTACCCAAAAAAGATTGAGGATTTTCAGGTACGTCTAAGTTTTGATAATGCTAAGAAATTAATAGGTGAAGAAATTCCTAGAGAAACTATAAAAAGCATTTTGACGTCTCTTGACATTAAAGTTAATAATGTTACAGAAGCGGGTCTTGGACTTACGGTTCCTGCCTATAGAAATGATGTACAGCGTGAAGCCGATGTTATTGAAGAAGTATTACGGGTATACGGATACAACAATATTAATACTACTGAAAAATTAAACGCTTCTATTTCTAACACTTCTAAATTTGAAGATTATAAACTTCAAAATGTTATTGGAAATCAATTAGCCGCACAAGGGTTTTTCGAAATTCTATCAAATTCATTAACTACGCCACAATATGTAGAGCTTAGTGCTCAATTAAATGAAGATCATAACGTAGAAATGCTTAATCCACTTAGTAACGACTTAAGTGTTATGCGTCAAAGTTTATTGTTCTCTGGCCTAGAAGCTGTAAGTCATAATATTAACAGAAAGCGAGATAATCTAAAACTTTTTGAGTTTGGTAAAACATACCACAATTATAGCGATGGTTGCCAAGAACACAAGCATTTATCTGTTTTCTTAACTGGAAACAAGAATAGTTTACGTTGGAATACACCAGTACAGAAAAGTGACTTTTTCTATATGAAAGGTATTATAAATAGCACACTCCAACGTTTAGGGATTTCTAGATTTAAGGTGTCTCCAATAAAAAATGATGTGTTTAGTGAAGGTATTAGTTTATCTTTAGGAAAAATAAAATTAGTAGAGTTTGGTATCGTCAATAAAAAGATATTAAAGCATTTTGGTATTTCTCAGGAAGTATTGTTCGCTGATTTTAATTGGGATAATGTGTTGGATATGTCTAAGCATAATTCAATTAAATTTAAAAGTATCCCAAAATATCCTGAAGTACGTCGCGATTTTGCTTTACTTTTAGATGATCATATTACATTTGAAGAGATTGATAAAATTGCCATGCAAACCGAAAAACATCTGCTTAAAGATGTAGATTTGTTTGATGTATATCAAGGTAAAAATCTTCCAAAAGGAAAGAAAAGTTATGCTGTTAGTTTTATGATTCAAGATGAAAACAAAACGCTAACAGACAAACAAATTGATAAAATTATGAATAAGCTACAAGCCAACTTTGAAAAGCAACTTGGAGCAGAATTAAGATAAAATCTATTGAAAATAAGAGTTTTAATTTTCGGAATAATAACACTAATGAGCGTTCAATTAACAACGGCGCAATCTTTAGATAATCCTCAACATCAAGACTCTTTAACCGTTTGGCAATTGGCCAAACACGACTTTAGATATACATTAAAAGGTGTTGGACATTCTTTAACGAGACCACTTCATTGGAAAGGCAAAGACTTTGCCAAATTAGGTATTCTTGTTGCTGGTACAGCGACCTTAACACTTGCCGATAACCCAACACGTGATTTTTTTCAAAACCAAAGAGAAGACTTCCCTAAGGTTATTAGAGACTTCGGATGGTACTTCGGCAGTCCGCAAAACTATTTTATGGCTAATGCAGGGCTATACGGATTTGGTCTACTTACCAAAAATGAAAAAGTAAGAAAAACCAGTGTTCTAATCATTTCATCATCTATTACAACTGGGCTTATCCAAACGTTTAGCAAAAATGCCTTTGGTAGAGCGCGACCAAGTTCTGGTGAAGATCACCTAGAATTTAGACCCTATGCAAATGACGCAGAGTTTCGATCATTCCCTTCTGGTCACACGATTTTATCAATTACTATGGCTCATGCCATTGCAAAACAATTTGATAACCCTTGGGTAAAAGCAGGTATTTACACCATTGGATCTATTCCTCCAATTTCGAGAATGTTAGATAACGCACACTGGGTAACCGATATCGTCTTTAGTGCAGCTGTTAGTATTATAGTTGTAGATTGTATCGACAAATTTTTATACAACGAAGAGGCCTATGATTACCCAAAGAAAAAGAAACAAATTTCATGGAATCTTAGATTTAGTCCTAATCAAATTGGAATTGTTGGATCGTTTTAAACGATTTTTTAGAGGCTATATGTTCTGTTAAACTATTGTAAAATATTATTACAACCTTGCCTTTAGGACTTAAATAATCCTTAATTTTAACATTCAAAAACAACAACATTATGGCTACAGTTACATTAGGCGGAAATACAGTACATACATCGGGAACTTTACCTGCAATTGGATCATTAGCTCCAGATTTTAAATTAACAGCAACAGATTTATCTTCAAAATCCTTGAGCGATTATGCGAATCATAATCTGGTGCTAAATATTTTCCCAAGCGTAGATACAGGTACTTGTGCTCAATCTATTAGAGCCTTTAATAAAGAGGCTAGCAATCTAGAAAACACTAAAGTACTTTGTGTTTCTAAAGATTTACCTTTTGCTATGGCTCGTTTTTGCGGTGCCGAGGGCTTAGATAATGTAGTGAGTTTATCAGATTTTAGAACTGGTGATTTTGGAAAATCTTATGGATTAGATTTTACAGATGGAGCGTTTGCTTCCTTATTATCAAGATGTGTTATTGTTGTTAATTCTGAAGGAAAAATAATCTATACAGAGCAAGTTCCAGAAATTGCCGATGAGCCAAACTATGAGGCCGCTTTAGAATCTTTAAAGTAATGTCGAAAAAAGAATCCTTTTTAGTAAATAGAGTTAAAAGTGTTGGATATGCCTTTAAAGGTGCTGTGTATTTAGTTCGTACCGAAGCAAGTATAAAAATCCAAGTTTTTTGCGCTATCGCTGTTACTATCGCTGGATTCTACTATGACATTTCAAAAACCGAATGGCTCTTTCAAATTGCCTTTATAGGATTAGTTATGAGTCTTGAAGGTATTAACACTGCTATCGAATATATAGCCGACTTTATTCATCCAGACAGGCATGAAACTATTGGAAAAATTAAGGACATTGCAGCAGGAGCTGTATTTATAGCTGCTGTTTCGGCTGCTATTGCCGCTTTAGTCATTTATATCCCGAAAATTTTCTAATTTATCGTTACAAGACTGACATTAATAATATCATTGACACCTAACTTAGGTACTAATGCATGATAAGTAACATTTGGAGCTTCAGCCGTTGCATTTAAAGTGAACGTTACGGCTAAAGAGAGTTGTCCGTTTTCACAATTCTTCACAAGACCATCATAAACAATACTGTCAAATCCATTTGTAAGCCCCTTTTTACCAATAAGTAAATCATAAGCTGTAAAATCAATTTGAGGCATGCAGTTTCCAGTAACTAAGTCGTCAAAAACCTCTTGAGACCTAATAATAATGAACTCTTCTGTTAAATCAATATCCATTTGATATGGTGTATTAATACACCCATATTCATTTTCTAGGCTAGTAATATCAAGAACTACTGGTGAGCACTGGTCATCATCTGAGCAAGAACTAACTAAAACAAACGATAAAATAACAACTATAAATTTTCTCATAATTTGATCGATATACTTACTAGATGCAAAAATCTATAAAAGGTTGCGTCAAATTTAAAACATCTCTCTAGGATTAACGTTAGTTATTTGTATTTTTGTTTTATATTAATTACCCTTTAATGGCCAAGAAAAAAACCAAGACTAAAAGAAAAACTAAGACCGTACCTAAATTAAAAAAACCAAACTTTAAATTATCAAGTCAGCAGAAATTGATTTTTGGTAGCTTATTAATTATTCTTGGGGTTTTAATGTTTATTGCTTTTTTGTCTTTTTTCTTCACTGGAAAAGCAGATCAAAGTACACTTACAGAAATTACCTCCCGCAATGTTGAAGCAAAAAATTGGTTAAATAAACTTGGGGCATGGGCAAGCGATTTATTTATTAATAAAGGGTTTGGTATCGCTTCATTTATATTTTCTGGACTGTTTTTTTTATCGGGTATTTATATCACCTTAGATATTAATAAAGCACGCTTACGACGTCATTGGATATGGGGAACACTCATTGTTATTTGGCTGTCTATCTTTTTTGGTTTTTTCTCACATAAATATGATTCTCTAGGTGGTACAATTGGTTTTGAAATGAATTCTTTTTTTCAAGATTACATAGGCAAAATAGGTACTGTTTTACTACTCGTTTTTGTTCTTATCTCGTATTTAGCCATTCGGTTTGGCGTTAATGGCGAATCGTTTGTGAAACTATTTAAACGTGCAAAGAGTGATATTAAAAATGAAATTAATACCGTAGATGAAGACCATAATTTCACAGTAGACAATGACTTATCTGCTGAAGCTGAAGATATTAAATCTGCCTTTGAACTCAATATCGAAGAGTCTAAACCAAAGGAAGAAGCTGTAAAACCAGAATCTGATTTAAAGAAAGAACTTGAACCTCAATTAAAAGTTGAAACTAAGGCGGCCATTAAACAAGAGTCTGAACTCGACATTCAAATAGAAGCTGTTGAAGAGGAAGTATCTGAAACCGACAATCTTTCAGATAAACTCGTTGAGGATTTTGGTCAGTTCGATCCAACATTAGAACTCAGCAAGTTTCAGTTTCCTCCATTAGACTTATTAAAAAAATACGATACCGAAGGGATTACTATCAATCAAGACGAGTTAGAAGAAAACAAAAACCGTATTGTAGAAACACTTAGCAACTATAAAATTGGTATTGCAAGTATTAAGGCCACGATTGGACCTACAGTAACATTATATGAAATTGTTCCTGAAGCTGGTGTTCGGATTTCAAAAATCAAGAACTTGGAAGATGACATTGCGTTATCTCTTTCGGCATTAGGAATTAGAATTATTGCTCCTATACCTGGAAAAGGAACCATTGGAATAGAAGTTCCAAATAAAAATGCAACGATCGTATCGATGCGTTCTGTGATTGCTTCTCAAAAATTTCAAAAATCTGAAATGGAATTGCCTATCGCTTTTGGAAAAACAATTAGCAACGAAACCTTTGTTGTAGATTTAGCCAGAATGCCACATATGCTAATGGCTGGTGCCACAGGGCAAGGTAAGTCGGTTGGTTTAAACGCAGTTCTAACATCCTTGCTTTATAAAAAACATCCTGCCGAAGTAAAATTTGTTTTAGTAGATCCTAAAAAAGTAGAACTTACATTATTTAACAAAATTGAACGTCACTATTTGGCTAAATTACCAGACAGTGAAGATGCGATTATTACAGATAATACAAAGGTTATTAACACCTTAAATTCGCTTTGTATTGAAATGGACAACCGTTACGAGATGCTTAAAAATGCAATGTGTCGTAACATCAAAGAATATAATACGAAGTTTAAAGCTCGTAAATTGAATCCAAATGATGGTCATCAATTCTTACCATATATAGTATTAGTTGTTGATGAGTTTGCAGATTTAATTATGACAGCTGGAAAAGAAGTAGAAACACCAATTGCTCGCTTGGCGCAACTTGCACGTGCTATTGGGATTCATTTAATTATAGCAACCCAACGTCCTTCTGTAAATGTTATTACTGGTATTATTAAAGCTAATTTCCCAGCGCGTATTGCTTTTAGAGTAACATCAAAAATTGACTCACGTACTATTTTAGATGGTTCTGGCGCAGATCAATTAATTGGTCGTGGTGATATGTTATACACTTCTGGAAATGATATTACAAGAATACAATGTGCTTTTGTTGACACACCCGAAGTTGAAAGAGTAACCGAATTTATTGGTGGTCAAAAGGCTTATCCTGAAGCCCATTTACTTCCTGAATACGTTGGTGAAGAAAGTGGCACAAGTCTTGATAATAACATTGAGGATAGAGATAAGTTGTTTAGAGAAGCGGCCGAAATTATTGTAACAGCACAACAAGGTTCTGCCTCTTTATTACAACGAAAACTAAAATTAGGTTATAATAGAGCTGGACGATTAATAGACCAACTTGAAGCTGCCGGAATTGTTGGTGGTTTTGAAGGAAGCAAAGCCAGACAGGTTTTAGTTCCTGATTTAGTGGCCCTAGACGAATTATTATCAAACGAAACTTAAATATAATATTCCGCGAAAGCGAAAAAAAATAATAGAGACCATGAAACAGATAATTGTAGTATTAGCATTTTTAATTGGAGCTTTTGGATTTTCCCAAGATTCAAAAAAAGCAGAAGCCTTACTCAATGAAGTCTACAACAAAGTAAATACATACGAGAATATTTCAATTGATTTTAAATACGTTTTAGAAAACACGAGTGAAAACATCAAACAAGAAACGCGAGGTGATGTTGCTATGCAAGGCGAAAAGTACTTGTTAAACATACTTGGTGTAACACGTTTATTTGATGGCAAAAATTTATATACTATAAGTCCAGAAGATGAAGAAGTAACGATTTCTTCAGATAATTCAGAAGACGAAAACACTATAACACCAAGTAAGATGATGTCTTTTTATAAAGACGGATATACCTACGCCATGGATATAATTCAAGACGTGAACGGAAGAAAAATACAGTTTGTAAAACTAAATCCTATTGATACTAATTCTGAAATAAAAGATGTATTCTTAGGTATCGATGCTAAAACAAAGCATATTTACAGACTTATTGAAATTGGGAAAAATGGAACAAAAACCACTTTAACTGTTAATTCTTTTAAAACGAACGAACCGATTTCGAAAACCTTATTTACTTTTGACAAAACCAAGTACAAAGATTATTATATCAATAAGCTAGATTAGGTTAACCATCCACTTATGAAAATACTAGATAGGTATATACTAACGACATACCTAAAGACATTTTTGAGCGTGTTTATTATACTCATGTTCATTTTTGTTTTACAGGCTATCTGGTTATATATTGGAGATTTAGCAGGTAAGGATCTTGACACTTTTATTATTCTTAAGCTCCTACTCTACATTACGCCAACGCTTATTCCGTTAATTTTACCACTTACCATTTTATTGGTATCTATAATGGTTTTTGGGCAGTTTGCAGAAAATTATGAGTTTGCGGCTATGAAATCTACTGGCATCTCCTTGCAGCGTGCTATGCGAAGTTTAAGCATCTTTATAGTGCTTCTAGGTGTTACAACCTTTATTTTCTCTAATAATGTTATTCCATGGGCCAATTATAGAGTATATAATCTTAGAAAGAACATCGCTCAGGTAAAACCAGCGTTAGCCATTACTAAAGGACAGTTTAATGACATCGGAAATTATAATATCAAAGTTCAGGATAAAAGTGGTGATAACGACCAGTTTTTAACAAATGTCGTTATACATAAGAAAAATAAAAACGGAAAAAACAAAACCGTTATCGTTTCTGAAAGCGGAGAGCTTAGAAGCAGTGAAGGTTCAAATATTTTACAACTGGTTCTATATAATGGAAATTATTACGAAGAGATTTTCACAAGGAATCCAAGGCAATCTCAAAAAAGACCTCACGCAAAAAGTTATTTTGAAGAGTATACAATAAATGTAGATTTAGAAGGCTTAAATGATGTTGATATTAATGACAAGAGCTACGAAAGTAGATATAACATGCTTGACGTTGCCGAACTAAACCATACCATTGATAGCCTTTATGACAAAAGAGACGAAACGCGAAAAAACTTCGCAAATGCGCTCTATAACAGAACATCAATACCTACATTAAACAACAATATGTCACCTAAAAAAGATTCTATTTTTAGTGGAGATATTTTAAGTTTGTTTAGTGATAAGACCAAAAATCAAATACTCAATTTATCGAAAAACACCATTAATAGTACCAAGCAAATTATAGATACCAACAAGCAAAATTTCTTAATAAATACCAAGTGGCGTAATAAGCATGTACAATCACTTCATGAGAAATATGTTCTTGGATTAGCCTGTATCATTTTGTTTTTCGTTGGAGCCCCGTTAGGCGCTTTAATTAGAAAAGGCGGTATTGGTTTACCTTTAGTTGTTGCTATTTTGTTGTTTTTAACCTATCACTTTATCGGAATTTTTGCACGTAATAGTTCATTAGATGATTCATTAAATCCTGTATTGGCTACTTGGTTATCTACTGCAATTATGTTCCCTTTAAGCATATATCTCACCAATAGAGCAACAAAAGACAGACCGTTATTTGAATCTGAAGGCATTCTAGAACAGTTAAAGAAACTCTTTGGTATTAAGCGAAAAACACTTACCTATAATACCGCTCTTTTAGATACTGGTTCTGAGGCGTATACAACATTAAGCGCCCTTGATGATAAAAAACTTATAGACGTTGTAAAGCATTATCGTCAATATGACTATGGTATTGAATATAAAAACTCATCACTAGAAATTTTAAACTCTAGAGGTATTACAGAACAAGAATTAAAATTTGGTGGCAACCTAACCGATCACAGTTATGAAGAATCTTTAAGACTTAAATATTCTTATGAGGAAAACTCTAAACTTGCATTTGTTCTTTATTTAATTGCACTTGTTCTAACGCTCCCTGGAGCCATACTAAGAAATAACGGATATCCTGTTATAGGGCAGGCAATTCTTGTTACAGGTATTATCGTTGGAATATTTTATTTGTTTGCTTTAATAAAATCGTTTATAGACTATTCTAACCTAAACAAACAGCTTGGCAAAAAGAGTATTTCGAACGCTGTAATGTTCTTATTTTTAGGTTTACCATTATATACACTTTTTTACTTTCTTCAGAAGAAAAAAATAAATGAAGACCTTAAAGTCAATACGGTAAAAGAAAGCACAAACACCTCTAAACATAATGTGGCTAATAGCCACCAACACAGTATATCTAAACGCAAGGACTATGATACATATTCGCGATTTGCTTTAATTTTCTTCTGTGTTGCACTGGTTTTACTTCTAACCTATTTCGGATTTAAATCAAGTGATTTGTCTGCTGTAACTACAGCTGCGTTAGAGTTATTCATGATTTCGACACTTTTATTTATAATCTACGCCATTGCTTCAAGCCTAAGTTTTAATAGGCTATACCATGAAGGGCATCACTTAGATAATTCTCAAAATATGCAGTGGACGATAATTAGTTTCATAGCATATCCTTATGTCTATGTTTTAAGACGGAATAAAATCGCCAAAGACTTTTCAGCATAGAAAAAATAAGCCATATCTTTGCATTTCATAAACAGAATATAATGACTACCAATACTGCACAACGTACAACAAACATTCAATTAAACACCATTGAAGAAGCTATCCAAGATATTAAGAAAGGAAAGGTGATTATTGTTGTTGATGACGAAAACAGAGAAAATGAGGGAGATTTTATAGCTGCCGCGGAAGCCGTAACGCCTGAAATGATCAACTTTATGGCAATGCATGGTCGTGGGCTAATTTGTGCGCCTTTAACAGAAGATCGTTGTGAAAAATTGGATCTCACAATGATGGTACAAAATAATACAGTATTACATCATACGCAGTTTACTGTATCGGTTGATCTTATTGGTCATGGCTGTACAACTGGTATTTCTGTTCAGGATAGAGCAAAAACCATAAAGGCTTTAGTAGATGATACCACTAAACCACATGATTTAGGTAGACCAGGGCATATTTTTCCTTTGAAAGCTAAAAACGGAGGCGTATTAAGACGTACTGGGCATACCGAAGCCGCTGTTGATTTAGCTCGTCTTGCGGGATTTCAACCTGCAGGTATTTTAGTTGAAATTTTAAATGAAGATGGTACGATGGCAAGACTTCCTCAATTAATAGATGTTGCCAAGAAATTCGATTTAAAATTAATTTCTATCGAGGATTTAGTAGCCTATCGTATGGAACATGATTCTCTCATTGTTAAAAAAGAAGACTTTAATATTGAAACACGTTTTGGCAAGTTTAGATTACGAGCTTACCAACAAACTACTAACGATCAAATTCATATTGCTTTAACAAAAGGAACTTGGACAAAAGATGATCCAGTGCTTACGCGAGTAAATGCAACGCTAGTTAACAATGACATTCTAGGAACATTGACCAACAACGCAGATGAGAAGTTAGACGACATGTTTAAAGTGATTAATACTGAAGGTAAAGGTGCTATTATTTTTATCAACCAGCAATCGCAGTCTATGAATCTTTTAAAACGTCTCAGCATCTTAAAAGACACACAGGTTGACGGTAAAATTGTTAAAGCTCCAAGAATAGAAATGGATGCTAAAGACTTTGGCATTGGCGCACAAATATTGCATGATTTAAATATCCATAAACTTAAACTTATTTCAAATACACAACAAACTAAACGTGTTGGAATGATTGGTTATGGGTTGGAAATTGTGGATTATGTGTCGTATTAATTGACAATTATCTTTTTTGAAGTCATACGCTTTCCTGCATAAATTTTTAATATATATACTCCGGATTCAACGTGGGAAATAGGACACTGTTTTATGTCTCCCTTTTTCTTAAAAATTAATTTCCCTAGAGCATCATACATTTCAACCGCATCTATTTTGGTATTTGAAGTGATGTTAATATAATCTGAGGCAGGATTTGGAGACACAACGAATTCTTGAGCTAATGCGTCGCTAACGCTCAAATTATTCTGATAGACTCTAACATAATCAATAACCATACTGCTTTGAGTGAAATTTGGATCAATACTTCCTGCAATACCTCCCATAGCAATATTTAATAACATGTATTGGTCTTCATAAAAAGGCCAAGTCGTATCATCTTTTATAGCTGGATTGTAAGTATAGTAGGCTACATTATCAATTAAAAATGTGATTTGGTTTGGCGACCAATTCACAGAATAAAGATGAAAATTATTTGCAACATCACTAATGGCCATAGAGTTTGTATTCATCGTATTACCAAAACATCCAGCACAAGGTGTATGTAATGCGCTCGACACATGATTTACAGCGCCTAAACCATGCTCCATAATATCAATTTCGCCACATGCTGGCCAGGTCACATTACCATATTGATTATCCCAATAGGCTCCATCTTCATTGATATTCTTTCCAAGTGTCCATATTGCAGGCCAAGTTCCATCACCTAAGGGTAATTTTGCTCTAACATCAATACGTCCGTAAGTAAAGGCAAATTTAGAATTAAGTCGTGCAGAAGTATAGGCTTTTGTTTCGCCTTGATCGGAGAAATTTTCTTTAATCGCTACAATATTTAAAAACCCATTACTTACAAATGAATTTTCTATTCGGTTCGTATAATGCTGCTCTTCTCCGTTAAACCAACTCCCTCCTGCTGGCAGTTGTGTTTGATGAAACCATTTACTAGCGTCTATTGCTCCATCAATATCAAATTCATCTGCCCAAACTAAGTCTTCATAAATAACATCCAAAGCATTAGGATCTCCTGGTTCGGTACCATCATCAATATCATCTATTAAATAAGTTCCTGGTGTTAACGTACCTTCATCAATGAATAGTGTTAGTCTATTATAAGAACCTGTTGCATTAACCGCTGTACCATCTGAGCTGTATTGCGCATTCGAAAAATCGAACGTAACAGTTATCCAGTTTGATGGCGATGGCACACCAAAGATCTCTTTAACCTGAACATCTGGTTGCATGCCATTTTCTAATTTTAAGAGGATGTTATGTTGGTTAGGATCAAACGAATAAAAGGATAAGGTAATGGATTGATTCGTATCCAAATTTATAGGTTGAACTAAGTCCAAATAGAATCCTTGAGAAAGTTCTGAACCATCATTAAAAAATTGCCCAACGGCATCATTACCATCTTGCGGATTTACACTAAAAGCATAACCACTGTTACCGAAAGCTATAAAATTATCATTTGAATCTGAAAAATCAAGAGGTAATTGTTGCGAAAACGCCAACTGAGACATACATAAAAGCGAACAGCAAATAAGGTAATAAAACTTCATAAATTAAGATTTTCCGAAATTTATAAAATGTTGTTACCGCAGACTAATATTTAACCTATACAAAAGCACTACAAAGCCCTATGAATATGTTAAATAAGATAAAAATGTAATTCGCCAGTAACTATGACTTGAGTGCGTCCTTAATTATAGACACCATGTTTTCTGCTCGTTTAGCGACTTCATTTTCTGTCCAAGACATTTTTATCAAACATGAGATATTTCGACCTATAAAATAATCAGACTGCTCAAATGTTTGGTGCTTTAAGTTTTCAAGGCCTTGCTTTATTTCCGCAGATAAAGGAAATAGTGACTTTTTATTTTTAAGATGCTCCCATTTTCTGATATAATGCCAGTTGTTATCATAATAATGGAAACATACATCAATGCCATTATCCTTAAACCCTTTGGATACTTTCCTTGCGATCTCTAAATCTGGTAGAAAGAAATTTAAAAACGCATAACTTTCCTCTCCTCCAGCCGGAACGGTTCTAAACGTCACCTCAGGAATTTGGGATATAGCATTACGAATAATGGTATAATGTTTTTTTTGAATACCTATAAATTCAGGTAAGCGTTTTACCTGTGCCAAACCAACGGCTGCATTCAATTCTGAAATTCTAAAGTTATAGCCTAAAAAAGGATGTGTCTCTGCGCCGCGATCATTTCCTTCATGATCATGCCCATGGTCACTGTAATGATCTGCATTGAGATAATAATCTGAATTATTAGTGATCACAGCTCCGCCTTCTCCGCAGGTAATTGTTTTTACAAAATCGAACGAAAAACAACCTAGGTCTCCAATACTTCCTAAAGGTTTACCATCATAAGTTCCGCCAATAGCCTGACAAGCATCTTCTACAAAGATAAGATCGTGCTTTTCGCAGATAGATTGGACTGTATTTAAATCGCCCATACTACCACACATTTGCACCATCATAACGGCTTTTGTTTTTGGTGTAATGGCAGCTTCAACTGCTTTTGGATCTATAGCAAGCGTATCGTCTATATCGACTAAGACAGGAATAGCGCCAAGCATCATTATAGCTTCAAAGCTCGCAACAAATGTAAATGTTGGCATAATAACCTCATCTCCTGCTCCAACTCCAGCAGATGCAAGAGCGACAGAAACTGCTGCAGTTCCGCTAGATACTAACTGAACATGCTTAGTTTCAAAAGTTTTTGTGAGTTCGGCCTCTAGTGCTTTGGCTTTCCAATGACCATTTCGCATACCATCAAAACCATAGCGCATAAGCACACCATTATCTAACACGTCATTGACCTCTTTGCGCTCGAGGTCACCAAATAATTCAAATCCAGGCATTAGCTAATTATAAAGTTTCGTTCCACAAGGCTAAAAACTTCATCACTTTTTCTGTAGAAAAGTTTGAGGCAAGTGGATCTATAATCGCTTTTCCTTTGCTATTAATTAATGCCACTCCTGGTGCTCCATACTGTTTCGTATAATGAATCCCTAAACGTGCATTTGTAGAATTTTTATCTGAAACATCTAATTTCAGCAAAATAGACTTTGCAGCAAATTTTTTGAAGGTATCAGCATTAAAAAAGTTAGTCTTCAATTCTTCGGAAGCCTCTGTCTTTTGATTATTAGTTACAAAAACTAAAATAGGTTTGTTTTGAGTTTCTGCTTGTTTTAAAGCAACGGTATTATCCGTAATCCAATTAGATTGATCCTGAGCAAACACTTGAACTGTGAAAGCGAATAGTAAGATAAATAGTATTTTTTTCATAGCAATTTTTAATACATGCGACTCCAATCGCAATTAAGGTTGAAACAAATATAACATAATCAAAAACACATTGAAAGGTTTTAATTACATTTCTATAACAGCTTTATCAACTTGTTTCCTAACTTTTTTAAAAACTGCGAAGCTATCATCATTAGCCCTATAACCTACTGGTAAAAGTAAAACAGATTTAAGGTTTCGCTCTTTCAAGTTTAAAACTTTGTCATATTCTATTGGACTAAAACCTTCCATTGGACAAGAATCTATGTTCTCCATCGCGCAAACCGTCATAAGATTCCCTAACGCTATATACGCTTGTTTTGATGACCATTCCTGACGTTCTTCTAAGGTCATTCCAGTTATCATGTGTTTTAAATCTTTACGATAAGGCTCCAAAATGGTTTCTGGAGTTGATCTTATAGACTTCACATTGTCAAAATGCTCATCTACATCCTCTGCTGTAATATTATCCTGAATACAAATCACTAATAAATGAGAAGCATCAACAACCTGCTTTTGATTATAAGCATGAGCCACCAAATCTGCTCTAATCGCCTTATCTTCAACCACAAGCAAACTAATGGTCTGTAAACCATACGATGTGGCTGTTAAATTAAAAGCTTCTTTGAGAATATTAAGTTTCTCTTCAGTAAGCTGCTTCGTTGCATCAAACTTCTTTGTGGCATAACGCCATTTTAATTTATCTATGGTTGTCATTTCGTTTTAATATTTACTGCAAAAATAAGACGAGAAGAATCATTAAACAGCCTTTGTTCAATAAAATATATCAATAGTTACATTAATAACTTTAAAAAAAGGCATTTTTTATTTGAAAGAAATAAAAAAGGGTTCTATATTTGCACTCGCATTTGGGAAATACCCAATGAGGCACTCAGGAGAAATGGCAGAGTGGTCGAATGCGGCAGTCTTGAAAACTGTTGAGGGTCACACCTCCGGGGGTTCGAATCCCTCTTTCTCCGCGAAAACCCTTGTAAATGTAAAATTTACAAGGGTTTTGCTTTTTGAGTTGACAGTATTGTTGACAATACAATCGATTTAATCAATAGTCACTAAAGATTAATGGTCATGATTAGAATGGTCATTATCTTTCTCATCACCAGTTTGGTTCATTGCCATTTCGTGATCATATTTACAACAACCTGGTAAACCATCATAAGCTTCTAAATCACCAACAACTTTTTCTGTATCATAGCCTGATGCCGCTATTGCCTTATGAATTGACATTGCATCTGTTTTGGTATCATCAAAAGAGACATCAATTTTCTTTTTATCAACATCCCAATTAGCACTTGCAACACCATTTACACCGTTTGCAGCTTTTTCAATGGTACTTTTACACATTCCACAGTTACCTCTTACGCCAAAAGATAGGTCTGTCATTGCCATTTCTTTGGACATTTCAGTAATTGATGATTCAGTTTCTTTTTTGGTATCGTTTTTACAACTTGTTAAACCTAATGCTGCTACTATAGCTACACTTAAAATTACTTTCTTCATTGTTTTAAAATTTAATTAATATATTGAGTTTAATTCTTCATAGGTAAGTGTTACATCATTCATACACGATTAATTACTCTTATTTGTTTCTCAACTGAGCAAAATAGTAATATCCACTTGTAGTTAAATCTTTGATATCTAAATGTTTAAATTCATCAGACAAATCTTCTACCTTAAGCATATTGTCACTTAGAACTGATTTTTGGTATTTGATTTCAAAATCATTTGCTTCTAATAGCTGTAAATGCGTGGACAAGGGTTCTCGATTTATTAAGTTCACTCCACCAGTAATTATTTTCCATTCCAATTTACTGAGTGTCCAATGTCCATTCCATAATTTAGTTCTATTCAAACATGTCAAATCAATGGTATGCGACATACAACCACCACTTTTTAACCACAGGTTCATAGTTTTGTAATCATAAGGTAAATCGTGCAAATGCTGCAAAACAGTATGAGAAAAAATATAATCTATTGTATTGTTTTCAATAATATCTCTACTATTCCAAGGGATTATAGAATGAATATATATATTGTTCAAGTTTTCAGGGTCTAATAATTCCATGCGAATCGCATTAAGTCTTTCCTCTGTTAAACACTCTGACAAATATTCTTCGGTTAGAATATTCGAAGGAAAATCCATTTGCATCAAATCGTTGTTTTCGTCTTCATTTATCTGAATTGCCTGAGTCTTATCTCTATTTTTAAAAAAAATCACCAATTCATCAAAAACCCTAATGTTAGTTTCTATATTCCAAAATTGAGTTTTCTCTAATGCATAATACTTATGTGAGCCAGATATTAATGCTGCTAACCCTACACCTAAAGAATCTCCTGGTCCAATTTCTACAACAAATTTTGGTGTTTCGTTGCTAAGTCTAGACCAATTCTTTAGATGTTTCATCCAAATTCTATAGCAGTATAAACTACTACTACCTGCAACATTATCTTTTCTAAGCAACCTTCTGGCTACTGAAGAATTGGTCAATAATAATTTATATAACAATCTTGCTTTCCCTCTTATAAATCCCCATAATAAATTTATTGTTTTCATGATATTTATTTGTTTGTTAACTCGCTAATTTTAATCGTATTTACTCAATAACTTCTTTTACACTGCCACAATTCAACATAGCTTTTCCAAAGTATGGATTTAACACTTTTTCCTCTTTGCTTAGCCAATATGCACCGTTATTATTATCTGCCATTGGACAATATTCTACATACACTTTTTCCTTAACACCGAAAAGTTGCACAGCATTTACTAGGTGTGATGATAGATGTTTGAAATGATCCCTTTGTTCTTTTATATCTGACGTTTTAGAAATAGATGTTGCCGAAGATTGTATTTCTTTTACTAATGACATCCAATGTATATGAGCATTATTCTCTGATAATAATTTCATATCCACTTTACTTAAATTGTTTAAAAAACTTGTTGCATTAACTGAAGTGTTTTTTGAATCTTCTTTAACTAAAGCATCTTTTAAATTGATATAATCATTGTAAACAACTTTTAATTGTTCTTGAAATTTCTCTGACACTGTCAATCTTTCGTTCATATTAGTATGGTCACTTTCTTTTTCTGATGCATTATTATCCACTCCTAAATGTCCTTCGTGACCTGTCATTGCTTTATCACCTTCCCTATTCATCATTGATTTTTTGCCTTGTAATTGAGCTGCTGCATCAACCGTAAATGTTCCATTAGTTACGATTTCATTGCCAACAAACAATCCTTCTAAAACTTCATATTCATTACCAATTTGGTTGCCTAAAACAACTTCACGCATTTCAAAAATAGTTTGGTCTGGATTGGTTTTTAAATAGACAACAGAACGCTCACCTGTCCAAAGTACAGCAGATGCTGGAATTGTTATTACCTCATTATTACTACTTGCAACTCGCTCAATATTTGCTGTTACAAACATTCCTGGTTTAAATACATCGCTTTTATTAATAAGTACCACACGTAAGGTTACCGTTCTTGTTTTGGTATTTAAAATTGGGTCAATAAAATCTACTTCCCCTTTAAACTCCTTATTAGCATAAGCGTTTGTAGTCACTAAAACTTCTTGTTCCTTTTTAAATAAATTAATTTGATTTTCATAGACATCAAAGTTTGCCCAAACTGTATTAAGATTTGCAATTTTAAGCAATGGTTGACCTTGTTTGATGTAGTCGCCTTGTTCTACTAATTTTTCCGTAACTGTACCTGAAACGGTTGCATATACTGGAAGGTTTTCTTTCACTTTTTTTGTTTCTTCAATCTGATTGATTTGATTGTCAGAGAGCTTCCATAATTTCAATTTATTGCGAACCGCTTTGTATAATGCGGGCTGCGATTCCTTTAAAGATGCTGCTGTAATTAACTCTTGTTGTGCTGCATACAATTCTGGCGAGTAAATGGTTGCTAATAATTGACCTTTACGAACTTCTTCGCCTGTAAAACTGACATTCAATCTTTCTATTCTACCCGAGAAGTAACTGACTTGTACTGCGTTTGCTTCTTCATTTTCAGCAATTTTACCCGATAATTTAATCGTGTTGTCACCAACATTTCCTTTGCCAACAACAGTTGTTTGAATATTGGCCAATGCCATCGCATTTTCTGTTAACCTGAATTGGTCTGCTAATAAACCATCTGCGCTACTTTCGGCGGGAATTAAGTCCATTCCACAGATGGGACAATCACCTGGTTCTGGTTGCATGATTTGTGGATGCATTGAGCAGGTCCACATTTGATTGGTTTCTATTGTTTCCGTATGATTGTGCTCTGTTTCTTTATTTGATGAGTTACCAAAAAGTATCCACCCTAAAAGTAGCCCTACAGCTAATATTCCTATATAAATGATATATTTTTTCATCACTAATTATTTTTTCTTCTTTTTTAATATTTTTCTGATTGATGGTGACGATGTGTACCATAGTAAAAAGCCACTCAAAACCGTTATTAAGCCTAACAACGAGAATGCTCTTAAAACTAATGTATTAAAGTTATCTCTACCTTCATAATCCATTGTGTGCGTCATCCATAAAAAATCGAACCAACGCCAACTACGATGTCTTACAGTTTGAAATTTTCCATCTTTTACGGACACATAAGCTCTTAATGCTTCGTCAGATTTATAAGAAATCACATAAGCTGGCAATAACTTTTCTCTATACTCGTGGTGCTTTCCAGTCTCATTAATTTGCTCTACATTTTCAACTACCAAATCGCTTTTCATATAGTTTTTTGCTATATAAAGTGCTTCATCTTTTGTGATGCTATTCTTTGGACTTCCATCAATAGCACTGTATAATTGTTTTTTATTTACCCAATAGTAAGGTGTATTGTTAATGTCTCTCAATTCAATAGTATTGATGCCATTAGTAACATTGAGTTGTGATGGACTAATTAAATTATTGAAAGCTTGTGGTTGATAATCTAAACTCTTGAAATGGTCGCCGTGAATATCATCGATATTTGTCCAACTGAAATACAATCCACTAATTGTCCAAAACAAAAATTGAATACCCAAAAACAAGCCTAAATATCTATGGGTTTTTCTAATTTTTAATGCTGTATGCCTGTTTACCATTTTATTGATTTATTTTGAATGGAAAGCTAATTGTCACCTTTTCCCAAGCAAGAGAAATACTTCCCTCTGTTTCACTAATCTTATTTACTTTATATTCTAAATGCTCTGTAATTTTGTCTGAAATACTTGGTGTCACTTTAAATCGTATCACATCATCATTTACATTATAATCGTCTTTACCGTGTTGATTCCAGTTTTTATTAATCATTATAGTCCAATCCTCTTTTGAAGGAATCGTGAAAAACCCATATTTTCCTTTTGGAAGCACCTCACCATTTATAATTAAATCTTTATTGGTTTCAATCCACGTTGCCATATGTGCTCCAGCCTGCCAGACATTATCATAACCAACTAATCCACCAAAGATGATTCGTCCTCTAACTCCTGGCGATGAATAGTCTATATGAATATGTGCATCTCCAATCATTGCCATTGTAGATGTATGTGGGCTTAATGGTTTCTTCTTTGGTGTTTCTTTCTTTTCAACTTTGTGGTGTTGATGCTCATCTTTTATCTTTTTTTTGGATTCGTTTTTACAGGCGAAAAGAAGTGTAATTATCACGGATATTTGTAGTATTTTTTTCATTCTTAAAGGATATTTAATAACATTAATATTGCCATTACAATCATTATGGCATTCTCAATAAAAGTAGCTTCTGTCATAGGTAACTTTAAAGCAGTACCTAAACAAGCACATCTGATTGACTTCTTATCTAATAGTGTTTTTGTAACTCCAACGGTTGTAATGCCTAATACAACTAGTGTGATGATTAAAGCAAGATTAACTTCAAATCGCATTAAAAACATTAATCCTAAAGTTGTTTCAATAAATGGATAAAACCAACCATAAACAGGAACACGTTTTGCTAATGGGTCATACATTCTGAAAGAATCAGGAAACCCTTTTAAGTCCAACATCTTAAAGAAACTAAATACAATGTAAAATAAGCCCATAAAGTCAAGCATAAAGTTGCTCCAAGACCAATTTTTATAGTGAAGTAAAATACACGCTGAAGCGATATAAAAAATAATAAGCAAAAGAGGTTTTAATTGTTGCAGCTTACTTTTTTCTTCTTCCATTGGCATTGCCGACATACTTGAAGACGCAAACACATTTTTCTCTTTCTTTTCAGATAAGGTATACTTTTTTGGTAATGCATTTTGTAATATTTCAGTTGAAACATGGGTATTCATTTTCACTTCTGCTTCACCTTTTTCAAGATTAACAGACACCTCTGATACTTGGTCTATTTCTCTTAAATATTTTTCTACGGAAGCCTTACAGTTATTGCAGGTCATTCCTGTTATATTATAGGTATGTTTCATTATTGCTGTGTTAAATAATTAATAATCGCTGATTGCACATAATAAGTTCTGACTGACTCTATTTGGTTCATTTGAAACTTTAATTGTAGTTCTTGAATATCCAAAACATCATTAAAATCAATCGTTCCTGTTTCGTAGCTTTTGATTAAGATGTCCTCTGCATCTTTGGCTTGTTTTAAGTTCTTGGTTTGCGTGGTATAACTTATTCTTGCTGAAATACGTTCATTGATCGCTTTACTTAAAAGCGTTTCCAGCATATTTAATCGTTCCTGTTTTTGAACTGTAATTTCCTGCTGTTGCAACTCATTTTGCTTGGTTTGAGATTTATATTTTTTATTAAAAATCGGGATTGACACCGAAACCATAGGCATCACAATATCTTTTCCGTTATCCGAGAAATTCATATCTGGTCTTTCGGAAACATTGATATAGTCCAAACCAAAACCAATCATTGGACTGCTTTCTTTTTGGTTTAATAATTCTGATTGTTCTATGGATTGATATAGTTTATCATACTTCAACAATTCAGGATGTAATGCTAAATTTTCAGTAATGATTTCAAAGTCTTCCGAAGGCATCATTAAACTATCTACCACAGTAACAGCAACATTATTTTCTCTATTCAAAAGATTATTAAGATTCGTTTGTTCTGCTAAAAACTGTTGACTTAAAACATCTTTTAATTGTTGCATTTCATTTTGACGCATTTGTAATCGCAACACATCTACAGCTGATGCTTTTCCAACTTCAAGCGATGTTAAAGCCAACGTTTCGTAGGTTTCCAAAAGATTAATATTCTCGTTTAAAACCTCCTGTTTCGCTTTGTTGGCGTATAAATTATAATAGGATTGTGATACAGAAGCCATCAATTTTCGCTTTGCAATAACAATGTCTTCATATTTTGCATCAGCTAATGAACTGATATAGTTTTCTCGTGAAGTAATTGTACCAAACCACGGTAACATTTGTTTAGCCGATACTTTAAATCGTTGCGCTCCTGTTCGTGTTTCTGGTTCGCTCACAAAGTAACCTACACCAAATGCGGTATTAGGAATGGTATTGACTTCGTTTACCTTTTCGGAAGCTCTTTTGTATTGCAACTCAAATTTTTGAATTTCTGGATTGTTATTTAATGCAACATCAATAAGCGTTTCTAACTCTTGACTTTGCACAGAAAGAACAAAGCATAAAGGACAAAGAACAAAGACCGTTCTTATATTCATTTTTATGTGTTTCATTTTGTTACTCTTTTAAGTTGAACTTCGGATTTCCAGCTGTATAATACTGGAACTACAAATAAGGTTATTAAGGCTATGAGCATTCCACCAAAACTTGGTATTGCCATTGGAATCATAATATCGCTTCCTCGTCCTGTTGAGGTTAGTACTGGTAACAATGCCAAAATTGTAGTCGCAGTTGTCATTAAACAGGGTCTGATTCGTTTTTCTCCTGCTTCTACTATGGATGCTCTAATTTCCTTTTTGTTCTCTGGTATATTTCTATCAAAAGTTTGCGTTAAATAGGTTGCCATTACTACACCATCATCTGTTGCAATGCCAAAGAGTGCAATAAACCCAACCCAAACCGCTACACTTAAATTAATGGGATGCATCTGAAATAAGTCTCGCATATTTTCGCCCAAGAAATTGAAGTTTAAAAACCAATCTTGGCCATAGAGCCATATCATTATGAACCCACCTGCAAACGCTACTGCGATACCTGTAAACACCATTAATGAGGTTGCCACAGAACGGAATTGGAAATACAGTATTAAAAAGATAATTGCCAATGCTAATGGCACTACAACAGAAAGCGTTTTTTCTGCTCGTAACTGATTTTCATACGTTCCTGTGAATTCGTAGTTGATACCTTTTGGAACTATTAATTCACCAGAATCTATCTTTTCTTGAATCAGTGCTTGTGCATTTTCAACAACGCTTACTTCTGCAAAACCATCCAATTTATCAAACAACACATAACCTACTAAAAAGGTGTCTTCACTTTTAATGACCTGTGGACCTTGCTCATAACGAATGGTTGCCAATTCGCTTAACGGAACAGGGCTGCCTTTTTCAACTGGCACATAAATCTGTTGTAAGTCTGTTGGATTTGCTCTTAATTCTCTTGGGTATCGCACACGAACACCATATCGCTCACGACCTTCGACCGTTTGGGTTAATACCATACCACCTACTGCGACTTTTAATACCTCTTGAACATCATGTACAGAAATACCATAACGTGCAATTTTCTCTCTATCAATATCAATTAACAAATAGGGTTTACCTACAATACGGTCTGCAAAAACAGCTTCTTTTTTAACACCTTCAGCTTGTTTGAGTATATCTTCCAATTGAACACCAAAGGCTTCAATTTGCTTTAAGTCTTGACCTTTTACCTTAATTCCCATAGGTGCTCGCATTCCTGTTTGAAGCATTACCAATCTTGTTTCAATGGGTTGTAGTTTTGGTGCTGACGTAACACCTGGCAATTTGGTAACTCTTACAATTTCATTCCAAATATCGTCTGGTGATTCAATTTCTGGTCGCCAATTACGATAGTATTCACCATCCTCATCTTCGATTAGTTGAGACCTTTTAACTGTGCTATAAGCAACATTTTCGGAATTATTAGGATTAGAAATAAAGCGACCATCTTTCAATTCAAACAAACCATCCTTATTTACTTTATAGCGTTGTCGTTCTCCATCTGCATTCAGCATATATTCTGATTTATACTGAATGATGTTCTCATACATTGATAGAGGTGCTGGGTCTAACGCTGATTCTGTTCTACCTGCTTTACCAACAACTGTTTCAATTTCTGGAATACTGGCGACAGCCATATCTAATTGTTGTAAAACCCGTTTGTTTTCTTCCACACCAGAATGAGGCATTGAGGTTGGCATTAGTAGAAATGAGCCTTCATTTAAGGATGGCATAAACTCTTTGCCTGTGTTCTTCATGATGAAAAACCCTGCAATTACAATAGCTGTTGGAACAGATAGAAACAACAATTTATGATCTAAACACCACCTTAAAATATGTGTGTAATATTTGATGAATAATGTAAAAAGGCCTAATAAACCAAAGCAAATTACACTTACAAAAATGAGATTCCAAAAGATGCTTTTATCAACGCCTAATGGTCGCCAATATTCGGCTAACAGAAATATGATTGCTGATGCTGAAATAATGATATTGACAAGATTAGCTTGTTTGTCTGATATTTTATTTTGAAGATTTAGAAGTGCTGTAATTCCAAAAGCTATCAAAATCAATCCTAACCAATACCCAAAGACTATTGCTACGATTCCTGAAGCTATTAAAACACCATTTAAAATAGTTTTAAAAGTGTTTTTAATGCTTTTCTTTCTGAATAAATAAGCAGCAAACGGTGGAATTAAAAATAAAGCGACAATAATTGATGCAGTTAACGCAAAGGTTTTTGTAAATGCCAATGGTCTAAATAATTTTCCTTCTGCACCAATCATAGTAAATACAGGAATGAAACTAATTATTGTTGTCATTACTGCGGTTACGATTGCGCCAGATACTTCTGCTGTGGCATTATAAACTACTGTATTAATGGATTGTGTTCCATCATCTTCATCTAAATGTCTTATAATGTTTTCTGAAAGAATGACACCAACATCGACCATTGTACCAATAGCAATTGCAATACCAGATAATGCGACAATGTTTGCATCTACACCAAAGAACTTCATAGCTATAAAAACCATTAAAACCGCAACTGGTAGCAGTCCAGATATAAGTACCGATGCCCGAAGATTAAACACCATAATGATAATAACCAAAATGGTAATTAGAATTTCTAAAGTTAAGGCTTCATTGAGTGTGCCAAGTGTTTCTTGAATTAATTCTGTTCTATCATAAAATGGTACTATTGTGACTTGTGATGTTCTTCCATCTGCCAATACTTTTGAAGGCAATCCTGCACTTAATTCGTTAATTTTCTCTTTTACATTATTAATAACTTCCATTGGGTTTGCACCATAACGCGCTACTAAAACACCACCTACAACTTCTGCACCTTCTTTATCTAATAAGCCACGTCTTGTTGCAGGGCCTAAAGAAACTTTTCCAATATCTTTAATTCGTATTGCTGTATAATCTTCGGAAGTAACGACAGCATTTTCAATATCTGCGATAGATTTCACATAACCCAAGCCACGAACTAAATATTCTGCATTATTGATTTCAATAGTTTGTGCACCAATGTCTTTATTACTTTCCTTAACTGCTTTTACAATATGATGCAAACCTATATTGTATTGACGCATCAATTCTGGATTAACATCTACTTGGTATTCTTGAACATAACCACCAATAGATGCTACTTCTGATACGCCACTCGCAGAGGATAGCGCATATTTTACATAGTAATCTTGAATACTACGTAATTCTTGTAAATCCCAACCACCAGTAACGTTTCCGTTTTCATCACGTCCTTCAAGCGTGTACCAAAATATTTGTCCTAACCCTGTTGCATCAGGACCCAACGCAGGATTAACACCATCAGGTAATAAACCACTGGGTAATGAGTTTAGTTTTTCGAGAATACGACTTCTACTCCAATAAAATTCTATGTCCTCTTCAAAAATGATATAGATACTTGAAAAGCCAAACATAGACGAACTACGAATGGTTTTTACACCAGGAATACCTAACAAGGATGTTGTTAATGGATAGGTAATTTGGTCTTCTATATCTTGAGGTGAACGACCATCCCATTTGGTAAATACAATTTGTTGGTTTTCACCTATATCTGGAATAGCATCTACAGCGACAGGATTACTTGGTAAAAATCCTGTATCCCAATTGAAAGGTGCATTTACTGTTCCCCATCCTATGAAAAGGGCGAGTAGAAGTACTGCAACGAGTTTATTCTCAATAAGAAATTTAATTGCTTTATTAAGCATATATTTTGATTATTAAACAGTTAGACATTGGTGTTCTGAAAACACCGAATACAACAAATTATCCTTATGACATAAAGCCATAGGACAACACAGTCTATTGTTTAAAAATCAAATTAAATACGTCTCGTCGATCTTGAAGATTTGCCTGACGACGAGTGGTGGTTTGTATTCTTCGTAAGAAGACACATTGTTATCTAAACCTTCAAAAAGGTTAATATAGGTGTAAACAAATGAAGCTATGAATACTTGTTGCTCAAACGCAATTTTGTCAACTTGTAATTGTAATTCGTCTTGACCTTCAAATGCTAATTGTTCATCATCACAACAGTTTTTCTTCGTAATAGAACAACCTTCTGTTGATGGTTTGTCCATTTCCATACCGCAACCTTTAGCTTTTTGGAAAATAGCCGTTTCCACTAAAGTATCTCCACAATAATGCATGTTTACAGTAAATGACATAGTAGAGAATAACACTACAAAAGCCATTATAAAAGACATTATTTTATGAGATATATGCTTCATAACGACTACAAAGGTATTAAATTTTAATTAATGTCATTTTTGTTTAACAGAAACTTAAACATTCATCAATCCCAACTCATTCTTTGTAATCTTACTGCATTTAGAATGGCTAATAAGGCCACACCTACATCTGCAAAAACGGCTTCCCACATCGTAGCTAAGCCGCCTGCTCCTAATATTAAAACAATAGCTTTAACTCCGAAAGCTAATATGATATTTTGCCATACAATTTTTCGAGTAGATCTGCCTATTTTAATAGCTCTAACCACCTTTGATGGTTGATCGGTTTGAATAATAACATCTGCCGTTTCGATAGCAACATCGCTACCTAAGCCGCCCATAGCAATACCCACATCACTTGCGGCTAAAACAGGCGCATCATTAATACCATCACCAATAAATGCAATTTTATTTTCAGGGTTTTGTTTTAGAATTTCTACTTCATTTAGTTTTTCCTCTGGCAACAAACCACCCTTAGCATTTTTTATATGCAACGATTTAGCCACTTGCTGTGTTATCGAATTCTTATCTCCAGAAAGCATCATTATGTCTTTTATGCCCACTTCATGTAATGCTGTGATTGTGTCTTTGGCATCCTCCTTCAATTCATCGGCAATAACAACATAACCCACAAAGGCATTGTTAATGGCGACCAACACAATAGACTCCACAATAGATTCGGTTTCATTTGGCACCTCAATATTATTGGCTATCATTAAACTTTTATTTCCTATTAAAACAGTTTTATCGTTTACCGTTCCTTTTAGACCTTTTCCTGCAATTTCAGAAACGTCTTCTGCCTTATAATTACTTCCATTGCCTTTATACTCCATGATAGCCTTTGCAATAGGATGGGTAGACTGTTCTTCCATGGCTGTTAGGTATTTCATGAATTCGTGTTCTTCCCAACCTATAATCTTGATTTCCTTTATTTTGAAAACACCTTTGGTAACTGTTCCTGTTTTATCCATTACCAAGGTGTTAATTTTGGTCATTGCATCTAAAAAAGAAGCCCCTTTAAATAATATCCCATTTTTTGAAGCCGCTCCTAGTCCACCAAAATACCCGAGTGGAATAGAAATCACTAAAGCACAAGGGCAGGAAATTACTAAGAAAATTAAGGCTCTATACAGCCAGTCTCTAAAGACATAATCATCTACAAAGACATAAGGAAGAAAGGTAACTCCAATAGCTAAAAACACAACAATAGGCGTATAGATTCGAGCAAACTTCCTAATGAACAATTCCGTTTTCGATTTACGCGCTGTAGCGTTTTGAACTAAATCTAATATTCGAGCAATAGAACTGTCTTCAAAATTGTTAGTCACCTCGACTTCTATTACACTGTCTAAGTTAATACTACCTGCATAAACCTTGTCTTCTTTTAAAACTGAATTAGGTTTGCTCTCCCCTGTTAAAGCCGCTGTATTCAATGATCCTTTTTCAGATAATAGCTCACCATCTAAAGGCACTTTTTCGCCAACCCTAATTTGAATCTTCTCGCCAATGCTGACATCCTCTGGTGAAACGTTTGTGTAAGCACCATTACGATAAACGTTTGCTTCTTTTGGACGAACATCCAGCAAGGCTTTAATATTTCCTTTAGCTCTATTGACAGCTGCATTTTGAAATAACTCACCAACTGCGTAAAAGAGCATTACTGCAACACCTTCAGGGTATTCACCAATAATAAACGCTCCAATAGTAGCAATAGACATCAAAAAGAACTCTGTAAACACATCACCTTTTTTTATGCTCTTCCAGCCTTCTTTTACAACGGGAAAGCCCACAGGTAAGTACGCTATACAGTACCAAATTATCCGTATCCAGTCCTTAAAAAAAGTAACATTAAAATAGTCTAATGCTATACCAGCGACAAGCATAATGAAACTTACAATAGCAGGAATATAGGTTTTAAAATCACTGGAAGAACCTCCGTGATTATGTCCATCATCGTGGCTATGTCCCGCTTTCGAGTTTTGTTTTAAATCCCGTAAATTGACCTTCTTTTTTTTCATTAGTAACTCATATTAATAACAACAAAGGTGCTCAAAAAACCCATGCAATAGAAGTGCATTTTTATGCACTGCATTTATCGCATAAACCTTTTACGACCAAGTTTATTTGTTCAGAAATAAAACCATCTGGCACTTTAATTTTAGGTATTTTATGGTCTGTTAAACAAATCGTTTCGTTGCAATTATTACAATGAAAATGCAAATGCAAATCGGTTTCAATTTCGCAGCTACAGTCCTGTTCACACAATGCGTATTTTGTTATTCCTGTACCATCGTCTATTTGATGTACTATAGCTTTCTCTACAAAGGTTTTAACTGTTCTATAGAGTGTTGTTCTATCTGCTTTCTCAAAAGCTTTCTCTATATCACTTAAAGTTGCGGCTACTTGCTTTTCTGCAAGGAACTTATAAATCAATAAACGCATTGCCGTTACGCGAATATTTTTAGATTCTAGTACTTGTTCAATTGTTTCCATAACTAGTCGTGATCTTCGTTTCCAAATGGTTTAATTATGAGTCCGACACTAAATATAAAACCATCTGTAGGAGCATATATTTCAGGAAAAACAGGGTTTTCGTGTGGTGGTAAAACCAGAGGCGAAAACCTACTTTGTCTTCTGTCTGTAAAGTTTTCGAAATTCACAAATACGCTACCCAATTTAAAGTTACGCATTAATAGTAAACCCATTGTTAGAAAATCTGTTGTTTCAGTACCATTTGAAAGAAATTGCTTTCCTGTGTAATAGGTTTCGTAACCGATGCGCCACTTATCAGATTCGTACATTAATACACTACCTGCATTGTGTTTTGCTGTTAATGGCTTTTGTGGGTTACCTGGTAAATAATTTAGTTTGGTATCAATAAATGCATAGTTTAAAAACCATCTAAAATCTTTATAAGTAAATTTAATATTGGTTTCTGCTCCTTTACTAAAGATTTCATCAGGTGCATTTTCAAATTGAAATAAACCGTTTTCTGTTGAATTTAAAAGCAATCCATCCTTTATTGCTGTGACATAGAATAATTGATTTACAGAAAAACCAATAGCATCAGACAAACGTGTTTGATAATTCAAATCGAAATTAACACCATAAGAACGCTCTGCGTCAACTTTAGATTTATCAATGGCGAGCACATTTTCAAAATTAATATATTCGGCTTCTTCAGTGAAAATATCAGGGATTTTGTAACCTAAACCACCACCGATTCGACTTGAAAACCCGTTATCATTTTTATAAAGCAATGACACTCTGGGAAGAGGAAAGAAGCCAAAATCGTAATTATAATCGGCCCTCAATCCTGTTTCTAAAATCCAATGTTCTGAAATGTCATAAATATTATTTGCAAAAGCACCAAAGGTGACATCTTTTTGATCGCGCTGAAGGGTCGCATTGTCATTTTCATCAAAATTCGAGGTATATAGATTAGCTCCGAATATCCAATCGGTTTTTTCCGATGTCTTGTTATAAGTAATTTCAGTAAATGTATTCGTTTGCTTACCATCAAAGCTGAAATTTGGAACTGATAAATTTCTATCGAAAAAAGAGACACTATTTTTAAATTGTAATGAACGCAACTCATCTAACTGTGTTTGATACACAAACTGACTACTTAATCGTTTTGAGTTGTTTTCTTCGGTATATTGATGTATCCCTTCTTCACCATTCTCAATTTTGCTAATATCACCGCCTACTCTATCATCGTATGTCCCGTTTAATCCAAGCCAAATCGTTGTTTTTTCCGATGGATAATAAAACAACTTAGGGTTAAATGAAATGGATGTCGTTTTAGGAAGGTTACTAAATTCATCATCTTCGGGATCATATGCTTTTTGGTAGTGACCAGAACCGTAAAGCGAAAAACCAAATGTCTCATTTCGTTTACTGTAAAATATATTAGCGGTACTTCCCAGCGCTTGGGTTTGAGTAAGCATAATATCTAATTCAGGTTCCTCGTCTGGTGTTTTAGATACCATATTTACTAAGCCTGCTATAGCTCCACCGCCATAAAGTGTTGAAGAGCTTCCCTTAATAATTTCAAATTGTTTTAAATCTAAAGGAGGAATTTGCAAAATACTTAAACCGCTTGAAAAACCCCCATATAGAGGGAATCCATCCCTTAATAGCTGGGTATATCTACCATCTAAACCTTGAATACGAATGTTAGTACTTCCGCTACTTAAAGATGTTTGTTGCATTTGTATTCCTGTGCTTTCACGAAGTACCATGGAGATATTGGTAGGATTCATTATGGCCTTTTCGCTTAATTCTTCTGTACCTATAAACTCAATACGCGTTGGTATTTTTCTAACTGTTCTCGTACTTCTTGTAGATTGTAGTACCACCGCGTCTAATTGATTACCCCCTTCTTTTAGTTTAAATACTAATGCTGAAGTACTCGGGACTTGGATTGTAGTTTCTATGGTTTCAAATCCTAAAAAGGAGATTATTATTTGATGCTGACCGTTTGGTATTTCGGTAAACTCAGCGATACCATCAAAATTGGTAACAGCCCCTTTTTCTAATGCTTCAAAGTAAACTGTAGCACCTATTAACGGTTCATTCTCAGTTTCTGCGATAATTTTTATTTGTATATCTGATGTTTGTGCCTTTAATGATAGGCAAAGTAATATAATGAGCGTTATGCTCAATGTGTATTTATTCATTGAAATATAATTGTAATTAACTAATTAATTGATTTAAAATCGCGTTGTTTTAGCTGATTACTTGTGGTGGTTGCCAAATATTCGAATGAAAATCAAATCTATATATAGACTGATATGAAGATGCTATTTTGGTAGAAATTTTATAATAATCAATGAGGTTGTAAGTTGCCAAAGGTTCGTAAGTAATTGCCGTACCACAACAATTACAAATACAAGTTGCAGGACAAGAATCATCACTATCTTCTTGATGGTTATGATTAACACTTATATCTTCTTGGTGCAGATCTTCACTATTTTGACCATCAGAACAAGGTTTTGCCGAAAGCGATAATATTAATAATGACAATATGATTGTTACAAATTTCATTAAGGCAAAGATAAAAATTTAAAGATGCAATGGTTGTGCAAATACTAATATTAAAGGATTCTGAGTTACGAACTTTTAGTTTTTCCAATCGCTTACTTTAAATAAAAGTCTCCCGTATTTTCCATCACTAGTAAAGGAACCTTCAAATTAAAAGCAAAACTTTCTGCTGGATGTGTTATAAACAGCCGCTCTAAAAACGAATGTTTTCGACTCATCATTGCCAATAAATCAATATTATTAGCTGTCATATAATTAGTAACGGCATCAAACAAACGCTCTTCTTCAAGCATAATAAATGAATGATTCACATTTGAAAAGCACGAGTCTAAGAATGCTCTGTTATTCTCCTGATATTCACTGAGGCGTTCGGCTTCTTTAACATGAATAATATGAACGTCGTAATTATGATGCTCTACCAAATTGATTAGAGGTAATAAGTCTTCAGAATTATAAGCCGTATAGTAGTTAGACGTAAATGCAACGGTCTTTATAGTTCTATAGTTATAATCGTTAGGAATGGCTAGTACAGGGCACGAACATCGCTGAAATACACTTACTGTATGTGACCCAAACAGTTTCTTACCTATAATAGAAGCGCCTCTTGTTCCCATAACAATCATATCAATTTGATTCTTATTAACTACCTGTTGTATGGCATCAATAAAGTTATCGTAATCTACTTTGGGTTCAAATTCATGTAGCACATTTGCATATTGCTCTTCTAATTCCGTAATTAAGATTTCCAGTCTTTTCATAGAGGCATCTATTAAAGAGTTAAATAATGTATCGGAAGGTCGCATCGCCATCAAATCGTCTGTTACAAATGATGACACCTTTTGAACATTCAGCAAATAGAACTTACAGGGTTCATATTGATAAAATGACATCGCGTAATGAATAGCGTTTAATGCGTTTTCCGAGAAATCTGTTGGTAACAATATATTTTTCATAATACAATGATTTTGATCTTACTCTAAATTACAAAGCATAAGACTAAAAAATCATGATAAATATCATCTGCTATACAAAGATTCAAAGTCAAAACTTCGAAAAAATATTAGTTAGAAATAATAAAGGATTGTATTTTCGGCATAATAAATGTTAGTATAATCGTTATTACAACTAAACGTATTACAATGAAATTTTTGATATCTACACTTATTATTTTGAGTTCATTTTTTTCTTTAGCTCAAAATAAAACTATTGCTGCTGGTGAAAAGCTAACCTATAGCGCATCGTATAATATGAATGGCATACTCAATGAATTGGCCGAAGTTACAATGCAAACTAGCGAAGTCAAAACATCAAAATCGACCTTACTAAAATTAAAGTGCACAGCGGTAACTTACAGTAATTGGGATAGTTTCTTTAAGATTCGTGATTTATATGAAAGCTATGTAAGTCCCAAGACATTAACCCCTTTTCTATATAATAGAGATATTTATGAAGGTGGTTACAAGAAATTCATGAAATATAAGTTTAACCATAAAACAAGAACTGTAGCAAGTTTAAAACGAAAAACCAGACGTGATGGTACCGAGTGGGAAGAAAAGAAATCGGTAAAAATAGGAGGCTCTACTCGAGATCTAGTTACTACGTTATATCATATCAGAAATTTAGATATTCATAAAGCAAGTATTGGTGATAGCCAGAGTTTTACGGTATTATTTGACAACAAAGAGTCTGTTGTAAGCATAAAGTATTTAAGCAAAGAAACTATTAATACTGCCATTGGTAAAAAAGAATGCTACAAATTGTCTATTTCAATTAACAATAGCAATGTTCTTAAAGGTAATAATGACAACCTACTTTGGTTAACGGCAGATGCCAATAAAATACCTGTTTATGCAAAATTCAAAATTGCCGTTGGAAATGGTGAATTAAAAATAAAAAGCGCAACAGGACTAAAACATTAATATCATGAAAAAGCTACTTATAATTTTAGGATATATAGCAGCAATTCTAGCACTAGTGTTAGCGGTGACACCTTTATTTAAAATTGCGTACATCCCTTCAATATTGGCTCTTATATTTGGTATTCTGGCCTTAGTCACATCAAAAGGGCAGCAAACAGGTAAAAGAGCTATTCAACTTGTATTTTTAATGACAATTATTGCTCTGGCTCTAACAACATACAAAGCAGTGTTTACCGAATCTGAAGTTGGAAACACAGAACAATTAGAACAAAAAGAAGATCAACTCGAAGAAGAATCCATTGATGAACTCGAGGGTCTAGATTTAGACGAGATAGATAACGAATAAATAAAATGAGGTAATACTTTCGATATTACCTTTTTTTTTATTTTATTTGAATCATAATCAGCCATTTATTAGTCCGCAAATGAAAGTTCATCTTGTTGCATTGTCCCTTACCCTTGTTGGTTCATGCGCAACACTTAGACATACAGAAAAGATAGAGCAACTTAAAGAAAGTATCTACTTTGACGATTCCGAAACAGTTCAAACCTACCTAAATACCATTACGGAAGATGAACTAAAAGAACATGTTTATGCATTTTCATCCGATGATTTCCAAGGACGAAGAGCTGGCGAACCAGGACATCACAAAGCCTCAAAATTTATTAAAGATTATTATATCCGTGAAGAGATTAAATCGCCTTTAGGTTCAAAGTATTATCAACGGATTCCTGAATCTTATTTTTCAGGAGATATAAAAGATTCCCAAAATGTTATTGCGTTTATAGAAGGTAGTACATATCCCGATGAAGTTATTATTATATCGGCACATTCTGACCATGAAGGGTACAATGACACTGAAATTTTTAATGGTGCAGACGACAATGGTTCTGGCACTGCAGCGGTTTTAGAAATGGCGCAAGCATTCAAAAAAGCAGCTATGGAAGGACACAGACCTAAACGTAGTGTTGTTTTTTTGCATTTGACTGGTGAAGAAGTAGGTCTTAATGGCTCTCGATATTACACGCAATACCCTGTATTTTCAATGGCAAATACAGTAGCCAACCTAAATATAGATATGATTGGACGTGTAGACGATGCTCACATCGATAATGAGAACTATCTCTACATTATAGGAGCAGATCGTTTAAGTACCGAACTGCATTATATTTCAGAAGAAGCCAATAATGAATTCACAAACTTAGAGTTGGATTATAGACTTAATAGCGACAACGATCCTAATCGTTATTATTACCGATCAGACCACTATAATTTTGCTCAAAAAGGTGTTCCTGTAATTTTCTATTTTAACGGTGAACATGAAGATTATCATGAACCAACAGACACACCAGACAAAATCAACTATTCTCTTTTAGAAAAAAGAACCAAGCTAATATTTGCCACAGCCTGGTACTTAGCAAATTCTGAAAACAGAATTGTTGTAGACAAAGATGTAATCTAAGCTGTTAAATTTTATTTAAAGACCACGCTACCATACTAGAAGTCACCTAGAAATTTCGTAATATTAGTGCTACAAAACTAAGTAACACTTAAATAATGAAGACGTCACTAAAAACTTTAGCTATCGCCTTACTCCTTGTAGGCTGCGGTAGTTCAAATCAAAACGCAACAAAGCAAGCAAATGCTAAGGCCCCAGTTGACCCAACAGAATACGGAAACAGCATTACTTCAGATGAATTAAAAGAAATGCTTTATACTTACGCTTCCGATGAATTTGAAGGTCGCGAGACTGGAGAACCAGGTCAGAAAAAAGCCGTAAACTACCTCAAAGAACAATATATGAAAATGGGAATTTCTTCTCCATTATCTGGAGACGACTACTTCCAAGAGGTTCCGCTTCAAAGACGAAAATCACCTGAAGCCACATTAAAAGTCAATGGAACTAGCTTCGAGCAGTTTACAGATTTTATAGTCACTAGTGCCTCTGAATCACAAACTATCGATGCTTCAAACATAGTATATGTTGGATATGGTATCGACTCAGAAAACTACTCAGACTACACAGGTGTTGATGTAAAAGGTAAAATTGTATTGGCAAAATCTGGCGAACCCAAGGATGCCAATGGAAACTACGTGACTACAGGAACAGCCGAAGAAACAAAATGGAGTTCTGGTAGGTCTTCAATATCTTCAAAACGTAGTACAGCAAGAGAAAAAGGTGCTAAAGCTATATTTTACTTAGATGCAGCACTTTTCGAGAGGTACAACAATTATTATCGTGCCGTTGCACAGTCTGGTGAAGCTGGTAGAATATCATTAAAATCGAATGCACCTTCTGCCCCATTTATAATGATAAACCAAAATCTGGCTTTTAAATTATTTCCAAAAATCAATGAAGATAAAACATCTAAAAAAGCGCCAACTTCTGTAAAACTAGACATTAAGAGCCAGTCAGATAAAGTATCATCAGAAAATGTTGTAGCACTCATTAAGGGTACAGAAAAACCTGATGAAATTTTAGTGATTTCCGCACATTTAGATCATGAAGGTGTAAAAGATGGGCAAGTCTATAATGGCGCAGATGATGACGGCTCTGGAACAATAGCACTTTTAGAAATTGCCGAAGCATTTAAAAAAGCGGCCAACGATGGTAATGGACCAAAACGTTCAATTCTATTTTTGCATGTTACTGGAGAAGAAAAAGGGCTTCTAGGGTCTAGACATTATACAGATAACGATCCTATTTTTCCATTAGAAAATACGGTAGCCGATTTAAATATTGACATGATTGGTCGTGTAGATCCAAAACGTAAAGGCGACAGGAACTATGTTTATCTCATTGGAAGTGATAAATTAAGTACCGAACTGCATAACCTATCAGAAGAGGCCAATAAAAAATACACAAACATAGAGTTAGATTACACCTACAACGATGATAATGATCCAAATCGTTTTTATTACAGAAGTGATCATTACAACTTTGCAAAAAATAATATTCCAGTTATTTTCTATTTTAATGGAACTCACGATGACTATCATAGACCATCAGACACAGCAGACAAAATTGAATATGACTTACTAGAAAATAGAACACGATTAGTATTTTATACAGCTTGGGAGGTTGCTAATCGCGAAGGCCGACTTATAGTCGATAAAGCCGAAACCAAATAACGAGGTGGGCGTTACCCTACTTCGTTATAACGTCTTAGGGTCGCGCTTTCGGTAGTCGCTCTCTGCGAGGAGCTTCAACAAATACCTCAATCGCTAACGCAATCGAAAGGTTCAAGACAAATTTTTAATTATCTTGAACCTTTCTTTATATAATACACATATTATGAGTGAGAACAAAAGACTTAAAATTGGTGAAGGGAAAATTAGCGGATATCTTTCTATTTTTTTGGCCATTGTGTCCTTAGGCTTTGTTATTTGCGCCTATTTTCCAGATGTATTTACTACCAAAGATTTTAGAGACATTTACAACCCACAAATTGTAAAATGGTCTATTCTTGTAGTTCTAATACTTTCATTCATTTTTGCCTTTACGAGTTTCATTTTAAGCAAGAAAAAACGTTACGGTTTTATTTCCACAATTATCATTGCCGCAACAATTTTACTAGGATCGGCATTACCAGAAGGCACAGGTATTCAAGACAAAACGTTCACCATAGGTCTAGATTGGTTACTTATTGATGTCTTAGTTTCTGCCATTGTATTTGTTCCCATAGAACTCTTTTTACCAAAACGTACAGAACAGTCCAAATTTCATAGCGAGTGGAGAACTGATCTTGTCTACTTTATCGTAAGTCATTTATTCATACAAATTATTGGTGTCATTGTACAATATCCAGCAACAACAATGTTTAGGAATATTGGTTTGGAAGGTTTTCAAAACACCATTCAATCCATACCTTTTTTACCACAATTATTTGTAGCGTTATTGGTGTCAGATCTATTCCAATATACAGCACATTATTTCTTTCATAAAATACCTTATCTCTGGCGCTTTCATGCGGTACACCATTCTACCAAAAACTTAGATTGGCTCGCTGGTTCTAGAACTCATTTTTTCGATTTAGTAGTGGTTAGAGCAATGTCATTCATTCCAATATATGTATGTGGCTTCGATAGTTCTGTCTTTTTTACATATATCGTTATTGTCTCCTTTCAAGCTGTTTTAGCTCATGCCAATACAAGAATTAACTTTGGATTCTTAAAATACATATTTGTGACACCACAATTTCATCATTGGCATCACTCTGACGATCCCAAAGCGTATGACAAAAATTTCGCAATTCATTTTCCGTTTATAGATATGATTTTCGGCACTTATTATGATAAAGGTAAAGATTGGCCAGAAAGCACAGGCTTAGGCGATGTTCACTACCCAAAAGGTTATGGCAAACAATTTATATATCCTTTTGTAAAAAACCCACAAGAAGATTTAGAAGATGCCAGTGAGCGCTAATGAAAAATAATACTACAAAAAAAGCCTTTCACAAGTGAAAGGCTTTGTAATTTTGGGTGGAAGACCGGGTTCGAACCGGCGACTTTCGGTACCACAAACCGACGCTCTAACCAGCTGAGCTACAACCACCATTTTTATTTTATTTAAACTTTTAAAAGTTCCCAAAAGGAATGCTCAAATTAGCTGAAACCGAGCCACCATTTAAATTGGACTGCAAATGTAAATTATTTCGTAGTTTCTACAAAGACTTTTTTTAAATTATTACTTCAAATCAAACAAACTATCTACAGCAATATGTCTTTCTACATTAAATCCTTCGGCATAATCTGTTCCAATGAGTCTCCCAAGGTCTCTAGCTCTATATTTAATACTATCTGTGAAGTTTTTACTCGAAATAGGTGTTTGTGGTTCATCGCTCTTTGGGTCATAAAACTGTGTTTTATAAGCTAAGACAGAAGCCATTTTTACATCAATATGTCCAGATATATCTACGGCCAAATCGGGTTCTAAATTCTTCCATTGAATGTAATGATACACCTGTTTAGGCCGCCATTTATCTTGATTCACACCATCAAGTGTTGTTTCTATTTTAATTAAACCACTTAAAAAACAAGCATCACTTACCAACTTACTTCCTCTACCATGATCAATGTGTCTGTCGTCAAAGGCATTACATAATACTATATCTGGCTGGTATTTCCGAAGCATTTTAATAACCTCCAATTGATGCTCTTTGTCGTTTATAAAAAAACCATCAGCAAAACCCAAATTTTCTCTAACGGTGACACCTAAAATATGTGCAGCATCACTTGCTTCTTGATCTCGAGTTTCTGCCGTACCTCGCGTTCCTAACTCACCACGTGTTAAATCAATAATTCCAACCTTTTTGCCGTTAGCAACTTCTTTCGCAACTGTTCCACCACAACCCAATTCTACATCATCAGGATGAGCGCCAAATGCCAATATATCTAATTTCATCTATTTAATTTAATAATATGCAAATTACAAATTCTGTCATAATTTATGAGTTCCAATCGCGTTGTTCTTTATCCGATAAAAATGTCCACGCCATGACTCTACTTATTTTATTTCCAAGTGACAGTTCTAATTTTTTAATTTTTGTAGCTCCTAATTTTTTAAGCGATGTCTCCATGGATTTAACATGGTCTTTTTTAGACACTAAACTCGTATACCAAAAGCAATTCTTTTTTAATTGAGAACTTTGGTACAAATAATTATGTAAAAATGCCTTCTCTCCACCTGGATACCATAATTCTTGAGCTGTTCCGCTAAAGTTTCTAACTATAGTATCGGTATTTTTCCCAAGACCTTTCAATTTCCGTTTGGTTTCTTCTAATGCTTCTGTTTCATTTTTATAAAACGGCGGATTACACATACTAGCGGCAACGCGTTCAGAAGGTAAAATCTCGTCATTTAAAATCCACTGTGGATTATTCTGAAATCGCAATGTAATAACCTCATCCAACCCATTCTTATTTATAATTTTTTGAGCATTTTTATAAGCTCCTTTATCTATTTCCGTAGCAATAAAACGCCATCCGTACTCGGCTTGTCCTAAGAGTGGATATATACATGTTGCTCCTGTTCCTATATCTAAAACAGTGACATCCTCACGTAACCCAGAGGCTACCAAGAGATCATTTAAAAGATGAATATACTCTACGCGTCCAGGAATTGGCGGACATAAATGATCATCGGGAAATTCCCAATACGACACGCCGTAATACAATGTTAATAATGCTGTATTTAAAGATTTAACGGCCTTAGGATTAGCAAAATCTATGGTTGATTTCCCATGCGAATTTGTGAATACAAATGTTTCTAATTCTGGAGAATTAGCTACTAAGACTTCAAAATCATAGCCTTTTGAATGTTTATTATGTTTATGCAAATGCGGCGACTTTAGTTTTAGTAATAGCTTGTTCGATATCTTTTTTAAGGTCCTTATAATTTTCTATACCTACCGAAAAACGTATGAGTCGATCACTTATACCTACAGCATCACGTTGTTCTTGCGTTAGTAAAGCATGAGACGTTTCTGATGGTAATAACATGGTGCTCTCTACTCCTGCTAAACTCATAGATGATTTAATTAAATGCAGTTGTTTTTGAAATGCCATAGCATCTATACCATTGGCTAATTCAAAAGAAATCATTGCTCCAAAATCATGCATCTGCGATTTGGCAAGTTCATGTTCTGGGTGGCTTTTTAAACCAGGATAGTAAACCTTGGTAACATCTGAATGCTTATTTAAAAATTTAGCCAATTTCTTGGCATTCTTTGTTTGTGACTTCACCCGAAGTGCTAATGTTTTCATGCTTCGTTCTAAGAGCCAAACTGTCATATCACTTAGGCTTCCTCCCAAGTTTTTAGAGACATTCCAGATCCGATCAATATGGTCTTTAGAACCTGCTACTGCTCCAGCCAGAATATCACTATGACCACCTAAATATTTGGTTGCCGAGTGCATTACTATATCAATCCCTAAGTCTAACGGGTTTTGATTTACAGGGCTCGCAAAGGTATTATCAATAGTAGTAATAATCCCTTTTGATTTTGCCAAACTGGCAATGGCTTTAATATCTGTAATTGTTAATAAAGGATTTGATGGTGTTTCAATATGAATCACCTTTGTATTAGGCCTTATCGCAGCAATAAAATCGGCTTCTTTATGACTATTAGTAAATGTATATTCTATACCATATTTATGAAACTCTTCACGAATAAAATTACTCGTCCCGCCATACAGGGTGTTTTGCACAACAAGATGATCGCCTTTTTGAAGAAATGCTAAAAACATATGACTAATAGCTGCCATTCCGCTTCCAAAAATCATGGCAGATTCTGCGCGCTCCAAAGCTGCAATCTTTTTTGATAAATGTTCTTGATTTGGTGTATTAAAATAACGTGGATAACGCTTTATGTCCACATTATCAAACTCATAAGATGTAGACATATAAATTGGAGAGATAGCACCTTTAAATTGCTCATCTTTAATTTCGCCAACATGTGTACAAATGGTATGTATCCCTAGTTTTTTCTTTGACATAGCTTTTAATTTGTGAACACTAAATTTACAAAAAGAAGACCAAAGAATTATGGATGCATTATAGTTTTAATCAATGGGAGATAATAAGACGTTTATTAGACAATCCAGCCTTCGTTTTAACGCTTACAAGATAAGTGCCTTCGGAAATATTAGATACTGGGATCTTAAGCATTCCAGATGAATCCGATTTCAAGTTTTTCCAATGTTTCACTTTTTTTCCTAAAATACTAAACAGTCTGATGTCTTGAATTTCTAAAGCATTAGTGGTTTTTATTCGTAACTCTTTAGTAGATGAAATGTAGCTAATTTCAGTAGTTTGTTGATTGAAGTCATTTACCGATAACTGACTATTAGCAAAACTCATTAAGTTGACATCATTTGTAAATGCAATAAAAAAACGATTTAAGTGATTTCCTTGCGCAATGGTTTCTACCAAATTACTATCGGAAATTGAAGTCACCGAATCATCCATAGCATCATAAATGTAAACATTTATAGTATCATCAAAATTTTCTAATCCTAACAGAGAAAACTCAACATCGCCAGAATCTGTCAAAAATAAACCTAAGGGATATGTTTTACTTTCATGAAACGAGCCAACGCCTTGAATAACGTAACGATTATCGTTGATAAGCCAATTGCAATCGTTATTATAATTATCTATGTTTTGAGCATCATAGCCAAAGTCAAAACCATCTGTCGCCGCATTATCAGGGGTAAACCCTAAAAGTAAGTGTCGGGTATAACCTAGTGGTGTTGTAATATCAATTCGAACACGTTGAATTTCAGAATTTACAGTGGGTGCATTATGATTTGCAGTAGCATGTACTGGTTCTAAAGTAGTGCATAACAGCACTGCTAAACAGATGTAGGCAATCGTTTTCATTACATTAGGGCTTTAATGAAAATTTAGTTTTAGTTAAGCGCCAATGTAGTAATTAAATATAAAAAAATCCATTAAATGCATAAATATTCGATGAAATGCATTTAATGGATTTATATTTGTAAGAATTTATATCATTCTTTAATAATAACTTTAGTGTTATAAATACCATCATTAGTGTTTACTTTGATGATATATGAACCTTCAGCTATATTCTTCACCGGAATTCTAATGGCTCCATCAATCACGAATGTCGATGTGTTATCCCAATTTTGAACTTCCTGGCCTAATAAGTTTATAAGTTTTATAGTCTTAACATCTGAAATGTTAGCCATATTCACATAAATTTCTTGAGTAGTATTAAAGAATGCAATGAGATGTTTGTTTAAGTCTTCCTCTGGAATAGATAAGGCTGTTTCCGAAGAAAATGTTACATAAAATCGATTCTCATAGGTATTTGCATCTAGAGCGATCTGAAAAGTATTACTGCTTATATCAGCATAGTCATCTAAGAGAGCATCATAGATATAGACGTTAATAGCGTCTTCGAAGTTTTCTAAACCTATAAGGGATATTTCATATAATCCAGGAGTATCAACATAGACCACCAAAGGATATTCCTTGGTATCATCAAAATCACCAACACCTTGAGTTGTAAAATCTCCTTCCTGAATTCTAAAGAACATATCATTAGGAAATACCGAATCAGAATTTTCTGCATCATAGGCATAATCTATACCATCTGTAGCAAGATTATTTGGAACAAAACCAAGTAATAATGGTCGTTTGGCACCTTCAGTTGTTTTAAATTCTAGACGTACACGTTTAATATCTGTATTAGGATCTTCATCTGTTGAATACAAATTTGGATTACTGGATCTTATAAACGTTGAGCTTGCCGATGTTTCTCTTACAAACGTACGCTGACTATTTTTAAATTGAATATTACCACCAACATTACTCGCTGTAACAAAGAACCCTTGTGATACTGGTACGTATCGTCCAGGTAATTTGGTTGGTGTTCCATTCCCGCTTACTAATGGTGGCGATACTGCTGGATTTCCACCAGTTAAATTATATGTGGCATAACCACCTTCATAGTCTTCTAAAATATGAGTAAAGTTTGATGTGTAGTGCTCCCAGAAATACAAAGTTCCATCTGTACTTTGAGATGTACCTGGATTTCCTCCAGGAATGTTATCAAGAATAAAAGCATTGGCATCTATTGCCGATGGATATGGGTTTCCAATTAAGGCTTGATTACCAATAGTTATGGGCGTTGTAATTGTTCCATTATTTGGTTTTCCTATAAACACATAATTTTGAACAGCGCTTACAGGGTTTCCTACACCACTCCCTTTCATTGTAAAACTTAAACCTGTAGCAATATTGTCGGTCTCGCTTAAACCTCTCCATGACGCATAACTATCGAAAGGATAATTTTCATAAGCAAACAACCAGTAACTACTCAAGGTAATAGGTGTTGTTGTTCCATTAGCGTCATGAGCTCCAGTCCATTGTAAGGTTTGAGGACTATTTGAATTCGATCCATCCCTTAAAATACCATTTACATTAAATGGATTATTGTTTGATGCAATGCTTAATGTACTTACAGGAGAACTCCAATAATTATAATTATATAGATTGGCTGTACCCTGTTGATCTCGTTCTAACTTACCAGCACTAGTAACATCCAAAATACTGCCTTCATCTTGTAGTAATTGAGACTCACCAAATAGGTCAATATCTCCATCTAACTTCAGGTAATGTGTAACTCGCAATGACTGTCCGTCGTTTGTTTCATCCTGAGCTGACCCAGGATCCTTAATATCAAGAACTTTATTTGGTGTATCTGAAATCAACCCTAAAACAGTAATATCTTTATTTCCAGAATTGATATCATGAGATATTTCAACAATATTCCAATCAATTGGTGTGGCATTATCAATACCTAAACTGTTAGGTGCATCCCAAACATTAAAGTTTGTCCATGTATTATCTGTAGCCCAATTTTGACCATCTACTCTAGACGTATATGGTAAAGGAGCGGTTTCTTGTTGTGCAGAAGTCATATTTCTTAATAGCCCTCTAATCCCTTTATTAGCCACTAGAGTACCACAATTCACATCCATTCTATAATATCCGTCTAAATCTGCCCAAGATAAACCAGCAATATCTAAAGGAACTACTGTCCCTCTTACTGCAGTATTATCTTGAATCTCCTGATTCATCATCTGACGAATTTGAGCTGTTGTCAACGCTGTATTCCAAATACGGAGCTCATCCATCCATCCGTTAAAATAATTCACTGGTCGATTTGGAGCGTTATTAGCTTGATCCATTGCGCCTGCTAAACTATTCATTGTATTTGTTGAAGGGGCAGAACCTGCCACTGGTGTACTTACTTCGACACCATCAATATATAATCTATAACTACCACTATTATTAGTAACCGCTATATGATACCATCTATTTGTTGATATTGGATAAGAAGATTGAATTGAACCAGCACCATTCCAATTAAACTGTACTGTCGTTCCTACTAACCTTAAATCATATCCCGTAGATAAGTTATTGGCATCACGTTTAGAAAACAACGTTTGTGTTCCTGTAACAGATTCAGGCTTAATCCAAGTTTCAATACTAAACTGATTTGTTAGATTATAATTATCCTTGAACGTAATATAATCATTAGTTCCGTCGAAATCTATCGTTGGGCAACTCTGAATAATTACTTCGATACTATCTGAACAGCCAATAGTAGGAACGGTCCATGTTAATTGATATGTTCCTGGGTCTGCCGAAAATTTAGAAGTTGGACTACCAACATCAGAGAAAGTATAGTTCCCACCACAACCTGATGTTTGTGTTGCAGACCATACGCCAGCTTCTCCCGTTCCAGGATAAGTTCCTGTTGTAAACACGGCTGGATTAGACACACCATTGGAAACATTTTGAGCTGCGGTCAAGTTGTTATCATAAGCGTTTAAGTTGATGTCTTCTCCACACTCTCCTATAATCTGGGTAATATCCTCCCCAGCATAAGCCAGAGATGCATTAACATCAATAAATTCGGTTCCTTCTGAACCTATTGCTCTACATCCATTTATTAGAGAAGTTACACCATAAGTCTGAATTCCAGGTGTCACAGGTGTAATCGTTGTTGTTGCTCCTGTTGTTACTACAGTTCCTGTACCATCTTCCCATTCAATAACTTCATCAACTGGAGCTTGAGGAATCGTAATGCCGTCAATAGCCCATGAACTACCAACTGTTGATGTGAATGTGAACTTTACTCTAAGGTTAGTTAGTCCTATATAGTTTGTTAAATCAAGAGACACAGCATTACCTGCATCTTGAAGGTCAATCGTTGGTACATTATTAGCTCCTCCTCCTAAATTCACAAATCCACCTGAATCACCAGGCCCACTAAAGCTCATTAAACTTATTGGATATGTTGCGCCTCCATCAACTGATAACTCAACCATTCCAACGGCACCAGACTGTAGGTAATATGCCGATTGAAAATCAATACTAGCAGAAGACAAACCTAACGTATTAAATACGGCAGTCTCAAGTGTTGTTACAGGTGGTGACGGATCGGCTCCGTTAAAATCACCATAAGTTATGGCAAACTTACCTCCTCCTTGATTTTTATACCTTACGCCTTCAGTAATATTACTAGAATTATTCGCATTACCATTACTAATACCTCTCCAAGGGGTCGGTGATGTATTACTGCCTGAAGCACTCCACCCAGAGACACCGTCATTTCCATCAACTAACCAACCTGGTAAATTAGCTTGGTTAAATTCACCACCATCATTTAATTCTGGATTAGTAGCAAATGAGCTTTGGGCTACAACCGTAATATCTGCTCCTAAACACGTATCAAATGTATCTGGACCAATAATTGTTGGCGGAATGTCTGGTGGTATCACAACGACTCTAACTATAGAAGATGTCGCCTGACAAGATCCTATCTGCACAACGGCTCTTATCAATGTTGTCTCCAATATATCAGCGAAGTAGTAAGATGTTGTTGTATTTGCGATGTTAGTCCAAATAAGACCACCATTAGTTGATGCTTGCCAATACGCCACATTTCCTGTGTGACCTGACAAATTAAACGTTGCATTTTGTGGTTCATCTGGACATGCCGTTACTTCTACCAAATTATCGGCGTCAGCTATAGTTTCTGTATTATTTAAGTAACCTAATACAGTCCCTCCTGTTATTGTTGGACTAACCACAGTCACTGTAGATGTACAAATAGCAGAATTCCCATTTCCGTCATCAACAGTAAGTACAATGACATTAGTTCCTATATCTGTACAATCAAATACACTTTGAGATAATGTGAAATTAACTGTACCACAGTTATCTGTTGATCCGTCATCAATTTGCGCTCCCGTAATCGTAGCGGTTCCAGTTATATTATCTAATTGAACAGTTAAATCCTGACAAACAGGCACTGGATCTGTAGTATCATTGATGACTACATTTTGAACCACATCAATTGCATTACCATTGCCATCATCAAAATTCCATGTGATTGCAAAAGAGCCTTGCGAGTTATATACTAAAGGATTACTTGTGGTTCCTGTAATAGTTCCCGAACAACCATCTGTTGTTGTTGGTACAGAAACGGTCGCACTACATTCACCAGTAATCGTTGGCAAACTAGGAGCAACTGGTCCAGTTGTATCATCTATAATCACATTTTGATCTTGCGTGCTTGTATTTCCATTACCATCATCATAAGTCCATGTCACTATCGTTGTTGTCCCTTCGCCTGAAATTGGAAGTGTTGCATTATGACTTACAGTTACTGTGCCTCCACAGTTATCTGTGGCTGTTGGTGCTGTTAA